>NZ_FORU01000001.1:186205-454636 GCF_900114085.1 Myroides guanonis
ACGGACGTTAAAAACGAGTTGTTTAAGACTATTCACAATAGTTATGTTGGTGGAAACGTGTATTATGATGGAGCTAAATTCACGTATGTAACAGAAACAGGTGAAACTAAAGAAATTACTTTTAAGGAACTTGTTAAAGCTAACGAAACGATAACGAATCTAGTTGCTAATGCAAATGGTACGTTTACATATTATAACGAAGAGGCTTATGCTGCGGATGGTTCATTAAAACCTGGTGCTGTAGGAACTATTATTGATCCTTCTTTAGTAAATGTTACTAAGGTTGAAAATAAATATGTGTTTAAAAACAGCAAGGGAGATATCATTGCTGAATTAGAATATAACGCTGGAGATATTGTATATAATGACAACATAACCAATTTAGGTGTTACAAATGTTCAAGAGGCGATTGAGAAATTATTGACTAAGATAGTTGAAGTTGAAGGAAGTAAGGGAGATTTATTATTAGAAGCGGATGTTCTAGAGTTTTTAGATGGTAGTACTGGATCTGATAAATTATTAGCAGATGTGAAAATCGGTATTGCTGATAGTGGAATTACTTCTGAAAAAATAGCGAATAGCAATGTAACAGCTGAAAAACTTACTGCTGGATCTGGGACTGAAGGTCGAATTGGTGTTGCTAATGCTGCTGGAGATATTACGTATCAGAATCTTGAAACTACTGTTCAAGCTAATCAGAAAACAGTTATTCTTCAAAATGGTATAAACACAACAGTAGAATCTGCTTCAGATTTAACTAATACCAATCAAACTAACTGGAAAGTAAACGTAGAAACAGCAAAAGGGGCTACAGATAAAGACGTTGCTTCTTTAGGACTTGTTAAAGAAGCTGCATTAAATCCAACAGTGGCAGTAAGTCAAACTGGTGAATTATCTGTTGATTTAAGTAATCTTAATGCTATTAAAGAAGTGAGTGCTGATTACACAGCTCTTATAACTGATGCAATTCTTTTAGGTGATGCAAGCTCTTCAAACATCACTATTACATTGCCAACAGCACAAGGGAATAAAGGAAAGAAATTCACTGTTAAGAAGCAGGATGCAAATGAAGATTTCTATGTAAATGTTTCAGGAAGTATCAATGGCCATACTGAGCTTTATACAGCTTTACCTCATTCTGGTTGGGACCTGGTTTCTGACGGTACAACATGGAAAATCATCAACAAATTTTAATTGTAAAACATAACACGTTTATAAAAAACGAAAACATAAAACAGACAAAATGAAAAAATTAATACTATCAGCAACATTTGCATTCACATTATTAGCAACATCAAATACTTTTGCACAACAAGGTTTTGGAACAAATCAACCAGATAAATCTGCAGCAGTAGAAATCGTATCTTCTAAAAGAGGTCTTTTAATTCCAAGAATAGAATTAACAGCTACTAATACGAATGTTCTTAATAATGGAGAAATTACTGCGCCTGCAAATTCATTATTTATATATAATACTGCAACTGCTGGTTCAGGATCAACTGCTGTTACACCAGGTTTCTACTATTGGGAACGTACTAACACAGCTTTAGATACAGCATGGGAAGGTAAATGGGTGCGTTTTGTTTCTGACAATAGTGAAAGAGATGTTGTTGTAGAGGGAGCAACAAATGGAAATATTGATGTAACTGCTACTGACTATATCAATGGGGTTAAAACTTATGAAGTTAGTGTAAAAGGTGGTGCTACTGCTGGACAGGTATTAGTTACTAAAGTTGATGCTGGTGTTACAACAACTGAATGGGTTAATCCAAATGATTTTATTTTGGATGTTTTAGTAGGAGGAAATGCTATTGGAATATCAAAAGATACCAATGGAGATATTGAAGTGAAATTTAATGGTACACTATCTGAAAATACCACGATTGCAACAGGTACACATAACTTAGCTATTACAGGATTGGAAAAAGTTACAACTGCACCTGGATTTGTTTTGGTTATGGGAGAAGATGGTATTTTAAAACAAATATCTAAAGATAGTCTTATCGACGCTAAAAATATGACTAGTTCAGATGGGATTATTACCCTAAACGGTTTAGAAACTGCAGAAAAATCTTTATTAGTGGATGTTGTATTAGGTGTTGCTGATGGCTCTATTGCTCCTAGTAAATTTAAGGCAGAAACAACAGATGAAGGAAAAGTTCCTGTTGTTAAAACTGACGGTACTGTTGAATGGACGACGATTCCAGGAACAAGTGCAGCAACTTTATCTACTGATGGTAAAATTGTTATTGGAAATAATACATCAATTATTAACTCATTAGCTAATGCGGTATTAACTGCTACTGAATTAAGTATCAAAAAAGAAAGTATTACTTCTGAGGATATCCAAAATGGAACTATTCAAACAGAGGATATGAAAGCTGGTGGTAACACAACAGTATTGGTAACTAAGGCAGACGGTACAGTTTCTTGGATTGAACAATCAGATTTAGCAAATAAAGATAATTACAATTTTACAGCTCCTTTGACAAAAGACGCTGGTGTTGATAACTCAACTGGAGGTAAAGATTTTAATGTGAATATTGAAGGTGCAGCGTTAACTTCAACTTCACTTACTGTTTCGGATGCTACAAACAAAGCATTATTAGGAGCATTGGCACTTGAAATTACTCCAGGAACTATTGCAGGACAAGTTCTAACTACAACTGGTACAGGTACTGATTTAACGACTTCTTGGGGAACACCAAACAGTTTAGTATTGGCAAATAATGGTTTAGAAAAGGGAACGGCTGACGCTATTCAATTAGGTGGGGACTTAATCAAAGCAACAACTATTAACACAGGGGTTACAGATGTGGAGCATACTTTAGGTATTAAAGGCTTAGTGAATGTACTTCCAACGGAAGCTAATAAGAATAAAGCAATTGTTGTTGAATCAACAACTGGGATATTGCGTACGGTTGATAAAGTGATTACAGGAACTAATGTTGATGTTTCAACTAATGCTGGTTATAGTTTTCACACACCAGAAGTGGTAATCAACGTTACATTAGGTAATACTGATGAAAGTATAGTATTTCCATCAGCGGCTTCAGCAGAAGGACAAGTAATTAACATTAAGATCGCTAATAAAAACGAAAGTCACTCGGGTTATTTAACTGTATTGGATACTTATGGTTCTATGCCTTTCCAAGGATGGATTGTAAAATCAAATGGAGTTGAGTGGGTAATCGTTGGTCGTAACTAATACAATAATTTCAACAATGAATAAAAGGATTTTAAATATAAGTACTCTTGTTGCAGTGTTGGCGTTTTGTGCTCAAAACGCCACTGCTCAGCAGGGTTTTGGAACGAATCAACCGAGTAAAGCTTCGGTGATTGAAATGAAATCAGAATCGAAAGGATTACTAATACCACGAGTTACATTAACTAGTGCTATTGAATTTGGTCCTATTACTGGTGGTTCAATAACTGGAGTCTCTGCAGAAACTAATTCTTTATTGGTTTACAATATTGGAACAAGTGAGGCAGGAATAGCAGATGTAAATAAAGTTATACCTGGTTATTATTATTGGACAACTGCAAATCAACGATGGAATCGTTTAGTTGCAGATAACGATACTTCTGCATTAACATTGGTTGGAGATGTTACCGGTTCAATTGGAAACAACTCTGTAGTAAAAATACAAGGTAGAGATGTAAGTAATACAGCTCCTACTTCTAATCAAGTGCTTGCATGGAACGGTACTGCTTGGGAACCAACAACTATATCTACAACGCAGATTGGAAATGGACAAGATGTTTCAGCTGCAAGTAATAAGGTTGCTTTAGGAGGGACTCCTGTGGGAGCGGCTTTAAAAGCTTTTTCTATTGATGTAAATGAAGGAAATCTAACTTTATCAAACATTGGAGGAAAAGTACTTACTAGTCAGATTACACAAGGTACTGCTAATCAAGTTTTGGTTACAAGTACAGACGGAACTACAACAAATTGGGTAGATCAAACAGCTATAGTACCTGAAACAACAAATGTATTAGAGTCTTCAGAAAATGCGTTAGCATCAACGGTTAATGGTAAAAAAGATACAACTACTATAATCAATTCGGTTGGTAACTCAATTGACACAGATGGTAAGTTGGTAACTACAGTAAATGGTGTAAAAGGTGACGGACTGGATTTAACAGAAGTTATTCAAGCTGAACAGTTAAGAACGGTGGTAGCTGAAGGTACGGGAATTAAAGTAGTAGGGCCTGTGCCTGATAATACAGCCAATACTATAACATATACCGTAAGTGCTGATCCAAGTACAATTGCTTTAGCTGGTGATGTAACTGGGAATGCGGGAGCAACAAAAGTGGAGGGAATTCAAGGTACGCCTGTGAGTGGTGTTTCACCAACAACAGACGGACAGACTTTGGTTTATGACTCAACTAGTAGAAAGTGGATTGTTGGTACACCGAATGTAGACGCAGGAGATGTGTTAAATGCTAAAGACTTACTAGGTGCTGATGGACTTGATGCTACTATTGAAGTTGTATCAGGAGGTACTAAATCATTATTAGTAGAGACAAGTTTGCGTGTGAAAGAGGAATCTATTACAACAGCACATATCCAAAACGGAACAATTGGTGTAGTAGATATTGCAGAAGCAGGAACTAATCAAGTATTGGTAACAGGATCTGATAACAAACCAGTATGGAAAGACCAAAGTAAAGTGTCGCCAAAGTTCTTCTACATGCCAGCTGTGATTTTTGATACATCTGTTCAAGGAACAACGACACGTGATTTATACCAAGAATATGTAAATCAGTTTACAGGTGGGGCAGTAGGGTCAACAAATGCACCTTATAATATCTCTCATGGACCAGCTGGTACTACGCCACTTCAATATGCAGGAGGAATCGTAGGAAGTACAGGAGCTCCATCTGATATTACAGTATTTGCTAAAGGAGATTTATACTACTATGTAACTTACTTCGATGAAGCGGTATTTGAAAATCTTTCAATTGATATTGATGGAAAATTAAAATACACCGTTAAAGCAGGTGCAACACCAAGCTCATACATGAATATTGTATTTGTGATTAAATAATAACAGTTAGAAATCTCTAGCAATATTTAAAATGTTGCTAGAGTTTAAAAAACTAACAGCTAAAAATTAAGACATTAAATACAAGAACAAAATGAGAAAATATTTAGATAAAATAGAGTTTAAAAAAACCTTAGGGATTTTAATGTTTACGGTTGTATTCATAAATAGTAGTGTGGTTTATTCTCAAAGTACTATACAATCGGAAAAAGCAGCGACGTATGATATTTTAGTACCCTATAACGTGCCTTTTAACTTTAAGTTAGAAAGCAATGCAACTTGGGAACTTAAAAATGCTGAGGGTCAGCAGATTCATTCGGGAAAGGGTAGTTTGGAGAATAATGTGTTCAGTATTCCTGGTGATTATGTGCTACACATACAAACTGTGTTCAATCCCAATTTATGTGATTCCAATCAATCTCCAAAGAAAATAAATATAAAAGCAAGCGCCATGAAAATGGTATTTGATTTTGAGAGTGTTACTTTTTCAAAAATGATTGTTGGTGGACAAGCTACTGATGGGATTACGGTTCGTGTTAATGTTGATTATTCTTCGCTTGAAAATAATACCGCGATTTATACGTACGGCTTTGTTACAGCAGGAGTGGACACAACGGTTGTTGGAAAACTGAAAAACGGACAAGTAACACTTCAACAAGGAATGAACACACTTGAGTTTGAGTTGGAAGGACAAGCCACAGCGGGTAATTATATTATGTTTGATTTTGTTGATGTCAATGGAGAGGTTCAGTCGTATGGTTTAACTCAAAAAATAGAATAATGATGAAAAACTATATAGAACGCATTCTTTTAACAACGGTATGGTTACTTTCTATCACAGGAGTAGGTTCGGTGCTTCACGCACAAGAGGGTTCCTATTGTATTAGTGGATGTAACGGGAATACATTTATTTGGTCTGATGACCCAAATACTTTGGAGTATGACAATATGGTGTCTGGTTTTCACTCTACGATATTAAAAGAAGCGGATGGATCAGTGAAGGTTTGGGGACAAGGTGCAAAAGCTAATAACACAAAGATAAATGTACCTCTTGTTGTATCTCCTGCAAATGGATTCGACTATAAAGGGGAAATTCTTAAAGTTACGTTGGCGAGTATAGCCTCAACAAGTAATAGCGGTCAACAGTTTGCAATCTTAACTACGGATGGGCTTTATATGTGGGGTGGAACAGGTGTGTTGGTGAGTGCGACTGTGAAAAATACTACTGCTTTTGGAAAGGTAAGTGTTGGGGGTAATGCGAATGGACTTCCAGCAGGAGTTAAACCTACGGATGTAAAAATGCTATTCGGAAGTTATAAGACTTTAGGGTTAGTTACCTGTGATGGACAAGCTTGGATGTTGTCCGGTATGGGAGGGAAAGATGGAAAAGGTGATAATAATGATAGCGCCTCTACTTGGACACGTGTTAAGACATCTACTAATACTAATTTAACGAATGTTGTAGCCATGCGTGGAACGTACAATGCTATGATGGCCTTGACGAGTACAGGAGAACTATATACTTGGGGTACAGCAACCTATTTAGGTAATAACACAGTTGCTTCTAATAATAGATACGCTACCAAAATGGTTCTACCAACTGGTGTTACTGCTAAAATGATAGGAATGACCTATAATAGAACTACTGGTGATTCTTGGGAAGGTTGGACACCGGTGTCAACACAAGGTAATAGTTATTATGTCTTAGGTACTAATGGAAATTTGTATGCACTTGGAAATAATAAGTTGAAACAATTAGGTGATTATTCGGCTGATTCGAGAAATTCTTGGATTAGAGTGAAATCAAATAACTCAAATTCTTATATGTCAGATATCATTTGGTTTAGCCCTAATGAACACGATTACGGAGGACATGCTGCTGTGAGTGCTTTGACTAAATCAGGAAAGTTGTGGTCTTGGGGTTCAAATGACGGTCAGATGATTGGTGGAGGTAGCAATACGGGTGCTAAAGATCCTATTTTTATGGGTAGAGGTCTTGGCAATAACGACAACTTGATTGCTGTTGAGACAGGAGGTCATACTACGATGATTGTTCGTGAATGCAGTATGAGATATGGTTATATTGGACACAGGGTTAACGGAAGTATGGGAGATGCTACAGATGCTTCTGTGTTTGAAAGCAAATTTAACTTTGACACCACCGCCGAAATTAACTTATGTGGTGCTCCAACGGCACCTGTTGTACAAGGTACATTAAAAATGTGTGAAGGATTTACAATTGACTTAAAAGAAGCAATTTTTGATGATGTAGCTCTTGACGATGATTTGGAGTGGTTTACAAATGTTGCTGGAACAATCCCTGTAGATGATCCCTCTGCTGTTGGTCCAGGTACTTATTATGCTGCTTACAAAAATAATACTTGTCCGAATAAACCTACTACAAAGGTTGTTGTATCGTATTTCGTAAAAGGTGAGGATGGATTTCAAAAGTGTACTAATGGACTATTAATCACTAATCCGATGATTTATCAACGTATGAAGTAATAAGTTTGAGGTGCAACACCAAAACTGAAAAGCAAGGAGTTGTACCTGAAACTAAAATATGGAACCTATGAAAAAAACTATATATAAAGGATTGTTTGCCACACTGCTTCCCATGGCGGGAGTAGCGCAAACAGTTAACGAAGGGATTTTAACTGTACTTCCTAATACAGATGTTTCTACAGTATCTTCTTTTTCTAATGAAAAGGATGCAGCTGTTAAAAATGACGGAAGTTTCTATTTCTATTCTCACTTTAATAACGAAGGGATTTACACTTTTGATGATAAAAAGAAGAATTCGTATGCGATTTTTGAACCATATGAAGGAATAGGAGGTACTCAAGAAATTACGGGTTCAGCTCCTAGTGAGTTCTATGATGTGTTGTTTAATAACTCAACTGTAACTAGAGCTTTTGAACTTAAAAATGATATGAGTGTTGGTGGTACTGCTAATTTCAATAAGGGTATCGTTCAAATCGATTCTGTAAAGGGAGCAATGGTATTCCAAAAAGGAGCTACAAGCATTAATATGTCTGATAAAAGTCATGCTGATGGAGAAGTAGAAAAAGTCGGGAACGAAGCTTTTTCTTATCCAATTGGTGATGAGGGAATGTATCGATTTGCTAAGATTTCAGCTCCTAAAACGCTGAAAGATTCTTTTTTTGGTAAATACTACTTTAAAAATTCGGACAGAGATCAACCACATGCTAGTAGAGCTGGTGTTATTGAACTTATCGACAATAAAGAATATTGGACCATTGAAAGAGATGATGCTACTAAAAGTGATATCATTTTAACTTTGAGTTGGGATCCTAGAACAACTCCAAATGAGTTGTTGAAAAATGCGGAGAAGGAGTTGCGAATTATTCGTTGGGATCGTTCTCAAAACCTTTGGGTAGACGAGGGAGGTATTGTAGATATGAACGCTAAAACAGTCACTTCTCCAACTACGGTTGATGGGTATGGAATCTTTACGCTGGGAACGGTTAAAGAACAACTAATCTTAGAAGGAGATGTTGTTATCTATAACGCGGTTACTCCAAATGGAGATGGTTTCAACGACCACTTTGTTATTGATAATATTGAACGTTTTCCTAATAATAAAGTTGAAGTATTTAATCGATGGGGGGTGAAGGTTTACTCAACCACTGGTTACAACAATACGGATAATAACTTTAAAGGTTATTCGGACGGACGTATAACAATCAACAAAGGAGAACAATTATCAAGTGGTACTTACTATTATATCGTGGAGTATGAATACAAAGATGCTAGTGGATCACGTATGATTAAAAAAGCTGGCTTTTTACATTTAGAAACTGAATAATACTCGATTTTCGACCAATAAAAGAGATTGTGTATCAGGTCTATAAGGACGATATAGCGTATTAAAATCTCGACTATCAATTATCGAAAAGCGAGCAAAGGACAAAAAAACTATGAAATTAAAAAATATAATCAAGGGATTAGCTTGTGGTATGGTACTAATAGGTACTATGCCAGAGGCGATTGCCCAACAAGATCCTCAGTATACTCAGTATATGTATAACACCATTCAGGTGAATCCTGCTTATGCAGGTTCTCGTGGTGCAATGAGCATTTTTGGTATGTATCGTACCCAATGGGTAGGATTAGATGGCGCACCTAAAACAGCAAATATTTCTATGCACACTCCGATAAACAACTCTCGTTTAGGTTTGGGTGTTTCGTTTAATAATGACCGTTTGGGAGTTATGGATGAAAACAACTTAGCAGTTGATGTTTCATACAGTGTACCAACCAGCGAAAATTGGAAACTATCTTTTGGAGTGAAAGCTTCTGCAAACTTGTTAAGCGTGGAATATGACAGACTAAATGTCTACAATCCAAATGATGGTTTGCTAGAAGAGAATATTGAGAATCAGTTTACACCAAATATTGGAGCAGGGGTGTATTTACACTCTGAGAAAACATACTTTGGTTTCTCTGTACCTCACTTTTTAGAGACGGATCGTTATGATGACAATGCGGTTTCAACAATGAAGAAAAGTATGCACTTTTATTTGATAGGAGGACATGTATTTGATCTGAGCCCGAGTTTGAAGTTTAAGCCTGCATTTATGTTGAAAGGGGTTGAAGGTTCACCATTGCAAGCAGACGTAAGTGCAAACTTCATGTTGAACGATAAGTTCGTATTAGGAGGAGCGTATCGTTTTGATGCTGCTTTTAGTGTTATGGCTGGTTTCCAAGTGCAAGATGGTTTATATGTGGGATATGCGTACGATGCAGAGACAACAAAACTGGCTCGTTATAACTCAGGATCTCACGAAGTGTTTTTGCGTTTTGAATTATTCAATCGCTATAACCGAATCACGACACCGCGATTCTTTTAACAACAGTAGCTATGAAGAAAAATATACTTAAAATAGGGTTATTGAGCTTGTTGTTTTCCAGTTTTGGAATACACGCACAGGAACTTCAAGAGAAAAAAGGTGCGACGAAAGTGGAGCGCTATGCCTATATAGATGCTATTAAAATCTATGAACGAGTTGCTAAGAAAGGATATGAGTCAGTGGAGATGTATAAAAACCTTGGAGACTCCTATTACTTTAATGGAAAATTAGTAGAGGCCAATCAATGGTATGAAAAGATGTTTGGACTTTTTGATAACCCAGACTATATCACAGCAGATGTGGAAAAAGCGAATCTACCTTCGGAGTATTATTATCGATATGGTCAAACGCTTAAAGCGATTGGGAATTATCAAAAGTCTGATGCTGTACTCAAAACCTTTGAAGAGAAAGAACTTGGTGATTCAAGAGGGAGATTAGTTCAAGCTGAGAAAGATTATTTAGCCGAGATTAAAGCAAACTCTGGACGTTATAATATTAATGGATTGGATATCAATAGCGCGTATTCCGATTATGGAAGTACGATGTATAACAACCAACTTATTTTTACCTCTGCTCGTGATACTGGAAATCTAGCAAAGAAAACACATACTTGGACTGGGGATTCTTTTACGAGTTTGTATGCTGCCAGTCTAGACGAAGAGGGGACGCCTGGAAAACCAAAGCGCTTTGCTAGAGAAATCAAAACGAAGTTCAATGAGAGTACTCCTGTGTTTTCTACTGATGGACAAACAATGTATTTTACTAGAAATAACTTTAATAAAGGAAAAAGAGGTAAGGATGCTCATAAGACTACATTGTTAAAAATTTACAGGGCTACGTTAGAAAATCAAAAGTGGAAAAATGTAGAAGAACTGCCTTTTAATTCTGAGGATTACAGTACGGCGCATCCAGCTTTAACAATGGATGGAAAGTGGATGTACTTTGCTTCTGATCGCGAAAACGGAAAAGGACAATCAGATCTTTATAAAGTTGCAGTTAACCCAGACGGTAGCTTTGGACAACCAATAAACCTAGGTGATGCTATCAACACTGAAGGAAGAGAGAGTTTTCCTTTTATTACGAAAGATAACGAGTTGTATTTCTCAACAGACGGTCGTCCAGGTTTAGGAGGTTTGGATATCTATGCTACCAAAATTAATGTGGATGGAAGTTTTACTGATGTTCAAAATATTGGTGCACCGGCTAATAGCTCATTAGATGATTTTGCATATTATATTGACATGAAAAGCAGAAGAGGTTTTTTGAGTTCAAACCGTGCTGAGGGTATTGGGAATGATGATATCTACAGCTTTTTAGAAACAAAACGATTGAGTTTAGAATGTCTACAAAGCATCTTTGGAAAAGTGTATGATAAACAAACGCAAGAACCATTGGCTTTGGCTAATCTTACTTTGTATGACGGAAATTTTAAACAAATAGCAAACGTTCAAACGAGTGCAGATGGGAGATACGAATTTAAAGATCTGAAATGTGGAAGCCGTTATCGTATCAATACAGGTGTATTGGATTACAATACGGCAGAAGTTACTGTAGACCTGCCAATGCAAAAAGGAAGTACACAAGTGGATTTCGGGTTAGAGAAAATACGTGTAGAGGTTAAGAAAGGGGATGATTTATTCAAAGTTTTGAAATTAAACCCAATTTATTTTGATTTTGACAAATCGAACATTAGACCCGATGCAGCTGCTGAGTTAGCTAAAGTAGTAGAAGTATTACGCGATTACCCGGAGATGAAAATTGATGTGCGTTCACATACTGATAGTAGAGGAAACGATGCTTATAATTTAAGCTTATCTGATCGCAGAGCGAAGTCAACTATTGCTTGGATTGTAGCACAAGGTATTGCTAAGGATAGAGTAGATGGAAAAGGATATGGAGAAACACAGCTGGTAAATAGATGTGTCAACGGAATAAAATGTTCAGAAATCGAACATCAAGAGAACCGTCGAAGCGAGTTTATTGTATTGGATTTATAATACTAACAAAAATGAAACAACTACAACAAGTTATAGCTACTCTTTTTGTTTTGGTTACAACAATGGTCTCTGCACAGGGACCATCTGTAACCTTAAAAGGAAAAGTGTATGACAAAGAAAGTCAAGAAGGAATCGAACAAGCAGAGATTCGGTTGTATGACAATAAAGGAAGTGTGCTTACAACTGTTATTACAAATTCAATTGGAGAGTATCAATTAGAATTAGAGTCTGAGGAAAAACGATTTAAGGTAGAAGCAAAAGCAAAGGATTACAATCAAGCAGAAGTTTTGATTGACAAAAGCAAGCAAGGTTTGGTAGTAGATTTTGGCTTATATCGACAAGTATTACCTATTGAGAAATCACATTTACCTACAATCTATTTTGATTTTGATAGTTCCTTTTTAACCGAGAAAGCAAAAGAGGAATTGAAGCAAGTAGTTTCGTTTATGAATACCAATCCAACAGTTAAAGTACGAGTGAATGCGCATACTGATACAAGAGGGTCAAGTGATTATAACGATTGGTTGTCATCTCGTAGGGCCGCACGTGTAAAAAAATGGTTGATTGAGAATGGTGGGATTGAAAAAGAGCGAATTGAAGAACTGTATTTTGGAAAAACTCAATTGAGTAATAGTTGTAAGGATGGAATTTTATGTTCTAAAGAACAGCATCAAGAAAACAGAAGATGCGATTTTGAAATAGTAACAAGATAATAAAATCAAAGAAATGTCATTCAATAAGATTTTAGTTGATCGTCTTAAAAGAGAATTTGGGGTTACAAAAGATCTTGATATAGCAGAGAGGTTTAATGTCACACCTTTTGTTTTTTCATCTTGGAAAAGAAGTAAAGGAAAGTTACTTGAGGAAGTGGTTAGGTACGGAATTAAAAATAACCTTGACTTTAATAAAGTTCTGTTAGGCAAGGGAGGAAAGGAGTCTTCTACAACTATTTTAATGTCAGAAGACTTGTTTGAATACTGCATGAATCCTAAGGAAAAGGTTGCGCAGTTATCAAAAAAAAATGCTCCTATGACGAAAATAAATGACATAGGTTTCCAGGTTATAAGTCAGAATATGGAACCTACAATCACTGTGAGTTCTATTGTGTTTGGTAAAGAAACAACTTTAGATAAATTGAAATTTGGTGCTGTTTATGTTATCCATGTGGATAAAAAAGGGATTTTCATTAGCAGATTTTATGAGAGGATTAAAGATGTCTTCATTTTCGTAAATGATAATGAAAGTTTTGAAAAATTTTCTTTTTCTAAAGAGAATATAGTTGGTGTTTTTGTGATGGATAAAATTTTGAGTAATTTATAAGACTAGATATTGATTATCGATATTTTGTAAAGAGTTTAATTAATCAATTGAAGTTGTCTACAGAATCGGTTCTGTATTGACTGTTTTTTATCAAGAGATATTTAGAATGGGACCTTTTGATTAATAGTGCTGATTTTAATGAAAAAGTGGAGATAATAATTTAAAACTCAAGTTCTTTTAGCTTTTTAAAGAATTGAATTTTACTTTAATAAGGTAATGTGTTTGTTATGTAAAAGGGCTTTTGCTAACCAATTTGGTTTGTAAAGGCCTTTTTTATTCTTTTGATTGATAGATTATATAGCCAAAATTTTTAAAGATAATTGGATTGATCTCATAGGGTTAATGTAATTTGATATTAGATTGATTTAGGTAAATTTCTTGGGGATATTGAGTTCTGAGGAGTCATGGGGTGTAAATCCTTTTTAAAGTACGCTCAGAATTTTTCAGAATTTCTGGTTCAAAGACTTCTAAGTGATTTTAATAAATAAACTTATATCGATATTGAAGATGTCTATTCATTTGAAAGGATGAAAACATATAAATGCCCCAAGAAAGTACTTGACTTTGGGGCATTTTTAATTTATAGATTTTAATATTGTTTATTTACTAGCTTCATAATTATATTAATCAAAAGTAAATTGTTTAGTGAGTATTTAAAGTTATTGTACCTAAATCTTTTTCAAAACCCTTTTTAACAACAATGTTTTCTAAGGTAGTAGGGACGTATGGTGCTATACTAGGTTCAAATAATATTTTGTAAGTACCTTCAGGGACGCCAGCTAAATAGAAATCACCTAAATCATTCGGGATAGTACCTATAGTATCTATACCATTTATAGCATAAATTCTTGGATAAGCATCTAAAGGTAGAGCTTTTCCAAAAATAGCACCTGAAGTGGCTACTGGTACTGCTCGTATCACTGGTTTCAATAAATACTTTCCATTTCCTGCTTGTACTATAGATTTAGAAGCATCAAAATCTAACAATATGGTATATGCAACATTGGGGATAAGTTCTTCTTGAATTTTTATTTTTACACCAGATGATTGACCACTGGGGGTAGTTAAAGGGTGTGATTGCCCATTAATAATTACAGTATTACCATTATCTTCTAGTTTGAGACGTATCTCTTGAAGCATTCCTGACGCTACGTCGTGATTTGCTAGTATAGTATCTTTCCCAAAACGATATTGCAAAATATCGAATGGATTGTCATCAATATCAATTTCTACTTTACCGCCGCTGGTCTTTATTTCAATTTCATCGATATTGAGGAAGATAGCGTCGAAGTTCGCAGGTGCATCTGTTATTTTGATCGTTAATCGTGTGGTGTCTCCTGACGGTTTTTCATCAGAATTACAACCAATTATTAAGCCCAAAGTAAATAGACCTAATATTCCAAGTTTAAAAATGCTTTTCATAGTAGAGTTTTTTTGTCTGTTTAGGAATCTTTTTTTGGTTCCACTTTCTTTTTAGGTATTTTGGCTCCTGCTTCACGAGCTTCTGAAAGGCCAATTGCAATGGCTTGTTCTCTAGTAGTGACAAGTTTTCCTGTACCTGTGCGCAATTTACCTTCTTTCATTTCATGCATCGCTTTTTCCACCTTTTTACTGGCTAGTTTTGAGGATTTCGACATATATTGAAATTTAATGTTATTAATAATAATTCGGAGATAAACTTAGTTTAGGAAAGTTTGCTTTTAACTGTTTATAAAATGTAGTATTAATTTTTATAACACTACAACATATTAAAAGTGATTCTTTTAAGTAATATGTTCAACTATATGCTCCATTTGATTGTCATTTTTTCGAATTAGCTTTTGATAAAATTTTCTCAAAATATCAGACCTAGACTCATCATTTAATTTCCAAAGTGTATCTCTTATTCTTTTGTTGATTGCTATATAATCACTGAGAATAAAATCGTTTAAGTCTTTGTCTTTTAGGGTGTCATAATCTTTAATTTTTGCTTCAAATTCTTTTGAAAACAATTCGGTAAAATCAATACTGTGTAGATTACAAAATTCTTTTAATTCACCAATTGCTTCGTTAATGGATTGTGATAAACCATTAGAATAGTTTTTCAATTCTAACTTTGTAACCTTATTTCCTCCCAACTTTGCAAGTGTTATTAGAAATGTATAACATTCTTGTAATTTTGTATTTTCGGCAATGAACTTACTGGAGTAGTCTTCGAAACTATTTTTGCCGTTGTCTAGATCAAAATGACGTCTATAATCACTAGACTCGGTCATTTTCTTTTTTACTTTCATTGCAATATACACTGCTGCAATTGTTGCTATACTACTCAAGCCATATTTTATAAGATCTTTCTTGTTGTCCATAATAGTAATATTTAAGTTATATGTCTGTTGTTTCTCTGATTCTATAAAAGTCTATAAGAATAGTGCAATCAAACTTTTCAGTTTCTATTAAAACCAACTATCTATTCTCATAGCAATGTATTCCACGTTATAGATTTCTATAATCAAGGTTTTTAGTGTCTATCATAATATTTAAAATGTGTAAAAAACACTATATATGGTCGCTACCATTACATTTAAAGTTTTGATAGAAGTTAATAGTGTGGAAGCGAAATTTTAATTGCAGCGCAATGACCGCTAAAGTTAATTTACAAGTGGTTTAGAGGATTGCGGTTTCTTTGTAAGGAATTTGAGTGATTTATAATTTATTGATGTTTTTTAAATCACTTTTAATAAGTTCTATAATATTGGTTGTTCATGGTTCTTGAATTAATAAGTTATTAAAAAAGAAGACAACTAGTTTTAGTTTTTTGAGCTATTCAGCAATTATAAAGGTATCAATAATTATGCTGAAATTAAAAAAATTAACGATTGGTTTTAAAGGTTTAAGAGAACATATGTTCTTCACTATGAAGGTTGTATAATGATTTTTGATTAGTGCTTGTCAAATAAAATCCTTATATTTGAGTGTCTTATCTCACCTCATTAATAGCATTATAAATAGCAGTTGCATTTCTAATAGAAGGGAGAGTTGCTTCGATACCTTACATATCTTCAATAGAAGATAAAGAACAAAGTATACTATAAATAGAAGAAGAAACTGGTCAAAAAGGTTTAATAATATATTCATGTTTGGCTATTTTAATACTTTAATCATTCTTGAAAGTCTAAGTAATAATATTAAAATCCTTTTTTATGAAAAATTTATTTTGGGTAATTATTATAGCATTATTGCTAGCTTGGGTAGTTGGATATTTTGTGTATGGTGTGATGTTTGGAGGTGCAATACACATACTTGTACTACTTGTATTAGTTATGGTTATTCTACGTGTAGTATCAGATAAGAGACCAAGAGATTAATACATACGGTATTTGTTTCTTTGAAACTCTCAAATGCGATAGATATTTTAATTTTAAAAGTTAAACTATGAAATATGCACTTTTTATAATTACCACCTTACTAACATTTTCTACTTCATATTCACAACAAGTAATTATATCAAAAATGGAAAAAATAACACCATCCCAAGGAAGCGATCATGTTTTCATCAGAAAAGCAATCGAATCAGGCAAAGCCGAAATTAAGATGGGTGCCGCTGCTAGAAGTAACAGTACCAATCCTGAGATTATAGATTTTGGTAAAATGATAGAAGAAGACCATTTGGTTTTAAATGAGAAGCTCAGAAATATTGCTAGGCAAAGAGACCTAGAATTTAGTGAACAACTTTCTGGAGAATCGAATTTTGTATATGACAAACTTAAAAACTTAAATGGAGTTGGGTTTGATAGGGAATTCGTCACTGTAATGATAAAAGACCACGAGCGAATTTTTGACTTATTCACACATCAGGCGCATGATGGAAAAGACATGGAATTAAAAAGTTTTGCTAAAGAAGCTTTACCCAACATAGAAAATCATTTAAAACAAATTAAAAAAATAAAACTACAGATAATACAAGAATAAAAAATTTTGGATAGTTGAGAAAACTTGCTCTTAAAACTAAAGGTCTATCAACCCTTATTGTAAATTAACAATGGATTCTAATGTTTTAAATCAGAATCATTTTTTATTAACCATCCTATATAGACTATAGGGTGGTTTTTTATACTTATATAAGTCGTGTTAAATTGAAAATTATATTAATTATATTTGAGCTCAGAAAAGTAGAAATAGGAAATACAAATAAATGAAAGTACTTGTAACAGGAGGTTTAGGTTTTATAGGTTCTCATACGGTTGTTGAATTGCAGTCTGAGGGGTTTGAGGTAATTATTGTAGACGACTTGTCTAATTCTTCTTTGGATGTTTTAGATGGTATTACTGCTATTACTTCCATAAAACCAACTTTTGAAAACATGGATTTACGTTGTAAAAAGTCGGTTCAAGGGTTGTTTGAAAAATACCAAGATATTGAAAGAGTGATTCACTTTGCTGCTTCTAAAGCAATTGGAGAAAGTTTTGAAAGACCGTTACTTTACTACGAGAATAACTTAACTACCTTAATTCATATTTTACAGGGGCTTGAAAATAAGAAGAATCCTCAACTTATTTTTAGTTCTTCTTGTACAGTGTATGGACAAGCTAAAGAAATTCCTATTACAGAAGTAGCGCCTATTCAGAGTGCTTTATCTCCTTATGGCAATACAAAGCAAATTGGTGAGGAGATTATTGCAGATACAGCTCAGGTTACTAATATTAGTGCTGTGCTATTACGCTATTTTAATCCTATTGGAGCCCATGAGTCCTGTTTGATTGGTGAGCTTCCGCTAGGAGTTCCTCAAAATCTTATTCCTTTTATTACTCAGACTGCTATTGGTTTGCGTGATGAACTTGCTGTTTTTGGTGATGACTATGATACTGTTGATGGAACATGTGTCCGTGATTATATTCACGTGGTAGATCTAGCGAAAGCACACGTTGCAGCATTAAAGCGCTTAATTAACAAGGAAAACTTATCCAAAATAGAAGATTTTAATATAGGTATGGGAACTGGTACTTCAGTTCTTGAAATTATAGAATCTTTTGAACGAGTAAATAGTATTAAACTTCCTTATAAAATAGTGAATAGACGCAGGGGTGATATTGCAGTAGCGTATGCTGACACTAAAAAAGCAAATGACGTTCTGGGATGGAAAGCTACTAAAACATTGGATGAGGCTCTTTCAAGCGCTTGGAGATGGCAACAATTGGTTTCTGAAAAAGCTAAGATTTAAAACGTGATGTGCATAATAGCTAACACATCACGTGTGTAATTTTATTATTTGTGCCAGTTTTGAAAGTTACTTAATGGAATTTTATTGAATTGTTCAATTAAAAATTCAGCAACTTTTTTTTCTGATTCACGTATTGTAAGCGGTTTATTTGTCAAGTCTGTAATACCTGCTTTCATATTAAAAATATTTTTCTCCTGACAATTTATAAATGGAGTGTATTTTGAGCTGAAATTACAAGGAAATGAATCGAAAGCATATATTCCAAAATCCAATAGAAAAATTCCTAAAAAAGTAGAGTACTTTTTTTTACTACTTTTTTTATAGTTTTCGTAAATAAATTTTTTTAAAGGTGTATCTAATTTTTTAAAAAATTCCTGAAACTCTTCTTCGAAGGATGTAGTTGTCATAATTGATATTTAAAGTGTTAGGCTAGTTAAAAATAACACATTTATAATCTATAAAATGTTATCTATCACTAAAATACGAATTAAAAACAATTTATGCATACAGTTATAGGCTTTTTTTCTTCTAAGGACAAAAATATTCTTTGCTCCAATATTTAAAGTAGTTAGGTATTAAGAGATATTATTTTAAAATTAATCGATTGGTTCCTTAGTGGTTTGTTAATATTACTATATATATCTTTTGTGAAAATGTTTGATTGTTTTGCTGTTCAATTATGCTTTGTACTAGGTTGTTTGATAAAAAAAAGTAATTTTACCTTCTAATTTTCTAGTAAAAAACTAAATCACCTAAAATGAATATCTTATATTTTGTATTTGGAAATAATATTGAACATTATCAACAAATATATTTTTCCATTTACACCGCTCTGAAAAATAAAGCTGCAGATGATAAGGTAATTGTTATTGCCGAAAATAGTAGCTATTTTAATTATTTGAAGGATGAGATAGAAATAATTGATATAAATCAGCAAATAGTTCAAGAATGGGCGGGGCAATATCATTTCTTTTGGAGGGTTAAAGTAAAAGCACTTGAATTGATTGCTACTAAATATCCTGATAAGCATATTATGTACTTAGATGGTGACACGTTTATCTTTAAAAATTTAGAAAGTATAAAGCAGGCTTTGAATCAAGGACAAAATTTCATGCATTTGAATGAAGGAAAGCTGTGTGAATTAAAAACAAAAACGGAGCGCACTATGTGGCGCCAAATGAAGCATAAGACTTTTGCTGGCATTGTGATAAACGAGGAAACTTGTATGTGGAATGCCGGATTAATTGCTATTTCAAAAGAGCATTTAGGGGCTATAAATCTTGCACTACAATTAACTGATGAAATGTGTGCAGCTGGTGTTACTAGACGTTTAATAGAACAGTTTTCTTTTGGCGTTGCTACCAATCATTATGTAGCATTAAAAGCTGCAGATGAATGGGTAGGGCATTATTGGGGTAACAAACCTCAATGGAATGAAGTAATTACTACTTTTATTAAAAAATGCTATATGCAAAACTTAACACTAGAACAATCTTTAGAAGCTATTGATCAGTTACCCCTTAAAGATTATCCTATCTCAGTTAGAAATTCAAGTACACAAAGAAAATTGAAGAACCTCATCGATTCTTTTTATAAGGACAAAAAAGCTATTTATTCTAAATTATAGATAATAGAGCCTAAGACAAAACATAGTCTTAGGCTTTTTTATTTCTGTATTTCTGCACCTTAAAATTAACAAATTCCCGAATATCCGCATTGACGTGTTCACGCATCAGAATCATTTCATCAACAAATTTATCTTCTTGTTTGTGATCGATCAAATCTGTTGGGGTCAATTGTTATTTTAGTCTATTGGATAAAAACTTAACGATTGGTCTTGTTCCTTAATCTTTTTATACAATATATAGTAGTCTAAGGCTTTTTTGTATTTCTGTATTTCTGCGTTTTCAAATCAATAAATTCCTGAATATCCGAATTTACTTATTATGGAAATTATATTTTTACTCTCCTAAAAGCTGTTATTTTATGTTTTTTAAAAATCGAGTTTTAATGAGTAATTCTCATGTATTTTGAATGGATACTGTTTTTGTGATTTTATTAATGTTTTTTAACTATTAAATTTTAATAATTATGAGTTCAATTATTAAGATATTCGTAGTTTGTTTTTACATTTGTATAAACACTTTATTGATTTAATTATGAAAAAAAACGCATTTTTAGTTGCTGTATTTTCAATGGTAGCTTTAGCTCAAGCTCAAGCTCAGACTGGCGATTCCGAAACGGATTCTCACACTATAGGTATTACGATTCCAACAGTGGCTCTTGTTGATATTGAACCTGTAGGATTTAAAAACATTGTAATGGATTTTAAAGCTCCTACAGAGGCAGGTTTAGCTCTTGAATCACCAGATGAGAATACTGCTTTATGGTTAAATTATTCTTTCATTCCATCTGATATTGGAAAAACAGCGAGTGTGTCTGTTGCAATTGATGCTGTCAATCCTAAGTTTGAAATAAAGGTACAAGCAGCAGCAGCTTCAGGTTCTAGTAGTGGTGGTAAACTTGGTTCTAATGCATCTGGAATAATTACACTTTCCGCTACCGGACAAAATATTGTTACTGATATTGGTGCTTCGTATACCGGTGATGGAGCTAATAGCGGACACAACTTAACTTATTCGCTTAATACTATTTCAGGTTCTTATGCTACATTGATTGCAATCGATAATCCAGAAGTAACAGTTACCTATACGATTAGCGAACAATAGTTAATTAATTGAATATTTAAAAAGTGTCGCTTATACAATTTTAAGAGACACTTTTTTGTTTTTACTATTTGATGGTGTAATCTTTATATTTCTTAAAAATGACTTTTAAAAAACTACTTTTTTTCATTGGACTTTTCTTTATATCTGTTAATTTGTTCGCAAGTATTATTGTTACCAACGGTTTAACACATAGTTATAAGGTGAAAGGAGGGACGGTACAAAAGGGCGTTATTTCTATTCAAAATACAGCTGATGTTTCGCAAAATGTGAAACTATACCAGCAGGATTATAAGTATAATACTTCTGGAGCTTCTTTTTATGAAGATTATGGAAAAAATGAACGAAGTAATTTAAAGTGGATTCGCTTAAACAGTAATTTGGTTAAAATTGATGCTAAGAGTAAAACCAATGTATCCTATGAGATTACAGTTCCTGATAATATAATTATAGGAAGTACTTGGAGCGTTATTATGGTAGAACCTGTTGATGATATTGTTCCTACAAATGACAAACGAGGAGTTCAATTAAAATCTGTGATTCGTTATAGTATTCAGATTATAACTACAAACGAGGAGGCAGGGGAATCTTTATTAAAATTTGATGCTGTTAATTTAAACAATCGCGACGGAAAGTCGCTTTTGGATGTAGCAGTTTCAAATCAGGGGAGTCTGTTTCACTATGTGGAAGTTTCTATTGAATTATTCGACAGTGAAAATGGGAAAAACATGGGTGTTTTTAAAAGTGATAAAATGAGTCTTTTACCTACTAATTCTAAATTGTTCGTTATAGACTTAAGTTCAATGCCTCCGGGTTCTTACACAGCTTCTATTCTTGCTAACACCACTGAGGATAATGTTTTTGGATTGAATATTGAATTAAATTTATCTAATGAATAAAATAGTAATTATACTATTATGCTTTATTCCTTACATTTTTCAGGCACAAGAGTTCTCTATTGATTTAGTAAATGAAAAAACATTACTAACGCCTGGAAAAGTTCAATCGTTGGTTTTTAAAATTACCAACCCATATTCCAATACAGTAAACTTTACTCCAGAAATTACATTGCCAAAGGGTTGGACTTTGGCTGCCATCCCTTATGAGCTTACCCTAGAAGCTCAAGAATCTAAGATTTATATAGTTTCCGTTGATGTGCCAATCTATGCTTCAGAAGTAGAATACAATATTGGTTTTATTTTAAACGATGTGATGAATGACCGTGTGCAGGTGAAAAGGTTTGCGCTTTCGGTTAAGAAAGTGCAGAAGATTGGATTAGAGGTTATTTCAAAAACAAAATATGTTAAAGCAGGAGATACTATTCACAGTTCTTTTATTCTTAAAAATGAAGGGAATTTGGAAGAAACTGTTTTTATTTCTCCATCTGCGGGTACATTTATTAAAGGGGATAATCCAATTTTATTGTTGCCAGGAAAGTCAATTACGATCGAAGCTTTTCAAATTACGGACTCAAAACAAGTACGACCTTCCCAAAATCTTTTGAAATTGACAGCTTCTTTGAAAACAGATTCAATACAAACGGTTTTTGCTTCTCAGCAAACAGATGTTATTCCGATGTTTCAAGTGAATGATGATATTTGGCTTCGTTTTCCTATTAAAGTGTCTGCTTCTTATATGGGTGGACATTATTACGATGATTTTAAAACGGGTTTCCAAGGCGAAATCTATGGAAAGGGTAGTCTGAATGAAGAGAATACAAAAGAGCTTGAATTTAGAGCTATTGGCCCTGATAGATTTAATCTTACTAGCTTCTCTCAATATGAGGAGTACTTTGTTAATTATAAGTCTCCATATTTCTTTGTACATCTGGGAGATAAGACATTTTCTTCTTCTACATTAACGGAGTTTGCCAGATATGGAAGGGGAGTAGAGTTGAGAAAGAAAATAAATAAAGTAGAACTCGGTGGCTTTTATAATAAGCCTCGTTTCTATAATGATATTAAGGATGAGTTTAATCTTTATGCTAAGTTTGACTTTAATTCTAAAAACAATATACGTTATGGCTATTTGCTTAAACGCATGGAGGATGACATTGTAGATAATCATCTACATTATGTTTATGGGGAAGGGAATCTTTTTAATAAAATTGATTTGCAAGGGGAGTATGCTATTAGCGAACATGGGAATACGCAAGGGCAAGCATGGCAGCTTCAAGGCCAAGCTTATTTTAAAAACTTCAATATAAATGCAGGTTATATTTATGCGTCTCCTGCTTTTTCGGGTTATTATACAAATACTGATTTCTTTACTTCTAATGTCAATTATCGCATTCTACCAAAATTGAGCTTGACTGCTAATTATCAAAAGGATGCTAGAAATTTTGAGAAGGATACTCTTTATAGTGCTGCACCTTATAGAGAACGTCTCCAACTAGGGGTGCGATATAATTATTTAAAAAGAGGTGCTATTTCTGCTTTTCACGGTGTTCAAGAATATGAAGATCGAATGGAGCAAAAACAATTTTTTTATAAAGAGGTATTTAATCGCTTAGAGTTATTACAAGATTTTTCAAACTTCACTTTGAATCTCCAAGCATTTTTTGCCGAAACGACTAATTTTCTGACAAATTCAATGGGTAAGTCTTCTTTATATACTGCGAATGTCAGTTATAATTATAAAGAGAGCTCTTTTAATCTTTACGGAAGTTATTCTAAGGCAAATCGATATGAAATGATGGATGATGAACAGTTTTTATTTGGAGGTAGTATTAATACGGTTCTTTTTAAGAAGTTAAATGCTCGTGTTTTCTATCAAAACACTTACTATTTGGAAGATTACTATACAGACCGTAATCTTTTCGAACTGTCTTTAAATTATAGATTAACTCCAAGACAGCAGATAGATTTGATATCGAGATACACTTTGCCACAACGCCAAATTGAAAAGAAGGATTTTTCATTCTCTCTAAGATATACTATTGATATAAATGCACCTATTAAAAAGATAAAGGATTATGGAACTCTTCGCGGAAATATTACTAACTTACATAATGTGAGGCTAGAAGGGTTGAAAATCTATTTGGGTAGTCATGCCGCTTTGGTGGATAGTAAAGGTGATTTTGTTTTTAAAAATGTTAAACCAGATACTTATTTTCTTGAAATTGATCAGGAAACTCTTGGTATAAAAGATATTCCGGATATTGCTGTTCCAATTAAGATAACAATATTAGAAGGTGAAAATTATATTAATTTTGGATTGACGAAGGCTTCAAATGTAATAGGTACTATTGTATTTGAGAAACCATTCGTCGGTGAAAATAAACAAAGTGTTATTGTTGAATTATCTTCTGATACGGAGGTTATTAGAAAGATATGCGATGTGACAAAACCATTTGATTTTACTTATTTAAAACCAGGGGATTGGAAACTAAAGGTTTATAATAATGGATTAGATGCTAAATATAAAATTGAAACAAATGAGTTGAATTTTAGCCTAAGCCCTGATGAAGAAAAGGTTGTTAGTATAAAGATTAGTGAGAAAAAAAAAGATATAAAATATTTACAACAACCTATTAAAGTAGGTTTTAATAAATCAATAGTAAAACAATGATTTTGCGCCCGTTTCAGTTTCGTTTGAGTTTATTGCTGTTTTTGTGTGGCACTTATTTTCTTATAGCACAAACAGGTAGTCGTAGTGTGAGTTTTAATCTTTCAGAAGTCGCTTTGTTAGATGTTGAACCCGCAGCAAGTTATATTAACCTTGCGATGAATATTCCTACAGAGGCAGGGAAAGCTGTTTCAATGCCTGAGGTAAATGTCACAAAGTGGTTGAATTACACCTCTGCTATTCGAACAGGAGCTCCAAAAAGGTCTGTCTCTGCTCAAGTAGATCAGTTAATAGAGGGTGTAACATTGAAACTACAAACTGGGACTGCCAGTGGTAGCGGTGGTGGATTATTGGGTACTTCTGCGGGTAATGTTGTATTGACTACATCACCTGCCGTAATTATTATTGGAATTGGCGGAGCTTATACTGGGATTGGCATAAATAATGGTCATCTTTTGAGTTTTTCGTTAGAGGTTAATGATTATAAAAAATTAGTTCAAACGACGGATAAAATAATTACCATAACGTATACCATAAGTAATTAAGATTATGAGAAATAATAAAACAATAGCTTTTGTGGTAAAAACACTTCTCTTAGGTTTTTTCTTATTTGTGAAATCTCCCTTGCATGCACAAACTATTAACTTAGCTGGGAGTAATTGGAATCTAACTATTCCTTCAATTACCCAAGCAGGGACGGATTATGCTGGAACTTATGAGAGTAGTAATAATTTAATTACGATTTCAGGTAGTCTACCTAATTCTTTTCTTAATTTGTTAGGTGGGCGTTCTGCCAAAGTTAGTGTACACTATGTTCCGAATTCTTGGAATAATGGGTTGCATCTTTATGCAAAAAGAATAGGTGGAACTGCAAGTGTTGGTGGAATATGTGTTGGTTGTAGTGCTACGATAAATGATGGACTTAATTATGTTGAAATCCCACAAGGAATAGATAATACTTTATTTACTATTAAATTTAATGGAGTATTAGGACTTCTTACTAGTGTAACTTATTCTAATGTTAATGTTCAATTGAAACTAAGCGGTGTTTCTGTTGCCTTACCCGTAGATAGTTATAATGCTACGATTGTTTTCACAATTGGAGCGTTGTAAGGATATCCTATTTTGAGTGTTTTTTATAATACTTAAATTTTATAGTTAAAGCTAAATGTCGGTTTCTAAACACAAAATTACAGAGTCTTTTTAATACTTGTATTTGAATTTTAAGTTTACTTTTGCAACGCATGTGATATGTGTAGAATTGAAGATCAATTTGTCTTGATTTATTATATATCCTAGATTGAATCCGTATTTTACAATTAAGACTCATTTTGTAAATACAATGTTTATTTTGTAGTCGGATATTAACTTTATACTATCTCAATTTAACTTCTTAATGGAAAAAGCGCTGTCTTTTATCAGTATACCTAATCTTAATTATAAGAATGAAATTCTCGCTGGTTTAACGGTTGCTATGACCATGATTCCAGAATCAATTTCTTTTGCAATTCTAGCTGGTTTATCTCCGTTAACAGGACTTTATGCAGCATTTTTAATGGGATTGGTTACCTCAATTCTTGGAGGAAGACCTGGAATGGTTTCTGGTGGTGCAGGCGCTACTGTAATTACTTTGATTGCTTTGGCTAGTTCTCATGGTGTTCAATATCTATTTGCCGCTGTAATTCTAGCTGGTTTAATACAGTTTTTAGTCGGAGCTCTCAAACTTGGTAAATTCGTGCGGCTAATTCCTCAACCGGTTATGTATGGTTTTTTAAATGGTTTAGCTATTGTAATTTTTATGGCTCAGTTGGAACAATTTAAAGACCCTGAGAATGGTTCTATGTGGATGAGTGGTTCGTCACTATATTTAATGGCAGGACTCACAATGCTAACGATTTTAATTGTCATTGGGTTGCCTAGACTTACAAAGGTTGTTCCGTCTTCTTTGGTTGCTATTTTTGTTGTGTTTGGAATAGTGGCATTTTTTGGAATTGAAACTAAAAAAGTGATAGATATAGCTTCTATTAGTGGGGGTTTACCTAGTTTTAATATTCCAGAAATTCCTTTTACTTTGGATAGTCTAAAAATAATTTTTCCGTATGCTTTAATCATGGCTACTGTAGGGTTGATAGAATCTCTATTGACTTTGAATATGGTTGATGAAATAACTGCTACTAAAGGAAATTCTAATAGGGAGTCTATAGCTCAGGGGACAGCTAATATAGTTAACGGGTTTTTTGGTGGAATGGGTGGCTGTGCCATGGTTGCTCAAACTTTAGTGAACATCAATGCTGGAGCTAGGTCTAGATTATCTGCATTTGTTGGTGCTATTGCTATTCTTGTAATTATATTATTTGCGGGCCCTTTTATAGAGAAAATACCTATGGCGGCTCTTGTAGGAGTCATGATGATAGTTGCGATTAAGACATTTCAGTGGTTTAGTTTCAGGATTGTAAATAAGTTTCCTAAGTCAGATATTTTTGTAGGTATCCTAGTTGCTCTTATTACGGTTATTCTTCATAATCTAGCCGTTGCGGTTCTTGTTGGAGTAGTTTTATCTGCTTTGGTATTTGCTTGGGACAACGCGAAACGGATACGAGCTAGAAAGTACATTGATTCTGAAGGGGTTAAGTATTACGAGATATGTGGTCCATTATTTTTTGGTTCGACTACCGCGTTTTTAGAAAAGTTTGATCTCAATGAAGATCCAGATCGAATTGTTGTTGATTTTAAGGAAAGTAGAATCGTTGATATGTCTGCGATTGATGCTTTACACAAGATTACGGGAAGATATGCTAAACTTGGTAAAAAAATACATTTACGCCATCTTAGTGATGATTGTAGAACTCTTTTGAACAATGCAAGTGGTGTTATAGAAGTAAATATTGAGGAAGATCCTACTTATATAGTAATGCCAAGGGATTAATTGTCATGTACTAGAATGATTTGAATGAAAATTATATATAAACAGTTCAACTAAATACCTGTGTAGTTCATTGGAAAGAGAGTTAATATGTGAAGTGACTAAGAAAAGAACTGCGTTAAGCAGTTCTTGGTAACTAGGTATTTTTATCGATGCTTTTTAATATCAGTTTTTCTGTAGGTAAATTGTCCTCAACACCTATGAAATAGCTTTTGAATCCGAATTTTTCTAATAGCTTTCTAGATGCTAAATTTTCTGGGTCTATAATAGCAATAATATCTAAATTTGGAAAGGAGTTAGCTGCAAGCGAAAGTAGTTTAGTGCATATATTGGTTCCTAAACCTTTTCTCCAATTCTCTTTTTTAAGAATATAACCAATTTCAAGTACTGAATTGTCATTTATGTGAGGTTCCAGTTTGCAGTGGCCAAGGTATCTACCTTCTTGATTTAAGACTCTAAAGAACCCTAATTCCGATTCTTTCTCGTTGGTTTCAATGATTGTATTAAATTTATTTACTGTTTCTTCTTCAGTCAATCCCTTCCCCGAAATATAGAACATTAGTTCATCATCTTGGACTAGATTTTTAAAAGTATTATAGTCTTCTTGTATATATTTAAGCAATGTTATTCTTTGTTTTTCCATGGCGAAATTTAAAGAAAAATAAATTAACAGATAGATAGGCAAGTTGTAAAATGATGTTATAAAAGAGTTTAAAATATATTATTTAACACTTTTAACTCGTATTTATTGCTTGAGTTAATTTTTTTTGAGTTTGAATATTTGTTAAAATATATGTGTGATTTTTATATTTTGTTTAAAATTATAAGTTTTTAAATTAAAATATTAACAATATGTGTACTTTAATTTCTTAATTAAATTATTTTTATATAAATATTAGTATAAAATATTTATAACAAAATTTAAATAAATATATTTGTTAGTATTAAGTAATAAATATAGATAATAATGAAAAATAAACATCTGTTTTCTGAGATTACACTAATTGTGCTGCTTTTTTTGATGACTAATCATATTTTAGCTAACAAGTTTGAACAAGCCAATACAGCAAATCACAAAACTCGGATTCAGAAATCCTACGACCCTCGATTATTTTTCCTTTCTCAACTTAATACTTCTTTTGCATCTGATTGTCCAATACAAGTAACACCCTTTTTCGAAGGATTTAATATTGGTTCTTCAACATTGGATTGCTGGACAATTAAAAATGAGAATAAAGATTTGAGAAAATGGTATGTAACTACTCTTGCACCTAAAGAAGGTGATCAAACAATGCAGTTCTCAGGAATATCGAATAATGATGATTGGCTAATTTCTCCGACATTGAATTTGGATGCTAAAAAAGTATATAAATTAGGATATTCTTATAAGACAGATAGTTTTAACAAGAATGAAATGGAGTTGTCAGCATCTAATTCAGGTATCGATATTGTTGAATTTAATAAAGTTTTAGTCCCTCGAAAAATTGTTAACCATGATAACTGGCAACAAGAAATAGTTTACATTTCTAATTATGGTGGTAATGTTAACCTAGCTTGGCACAACTCAACAAAAGGAGAAACTGAAATTTATTTGGATGAGGTATTTATTAATGAAATTCCTTGTATGGAACCTGTAAATTTGAATACCAAAGATATTTCAACTAATAGTGCTACCTTATTTTGGGAAGATTCTATGAATTCTTCTTGGGAATATCAAGTTCAACCTGTTGGATCTAGTTCCTTTTCAACAACTGGCATTGTTACCACAAAAAATCAAGTCAAAGTAACGCAAGATGTTAATGGTAATAATTTAAAGTCTGGTGAAGCGTATGAATTTTTTGTGAGAGCGAAGTGTTCATCTACTGTTAATGGGGAGTGGATAGGTCCATTTTTATTTAGTATTTCTTGTAATGCTCAATCTATTCCTTTTAAAGAGGGGTTTAATAGCGATTCTACATCTTTAAATTGTTGGAGATTAATTGATAATAATAGAGATGAGTTTGAAATAAAAAATAATATTTGGAGTTTTTCAAATACTAATTTTCACGAAGGTGATGGGGTTAGTTCTTTTAAAAGTCCATTTCCTAATAAGACCAATGATGATTGGTTAATTTCTCCAACGTTTAGTTTGGATGGAGGTGTTTATGCACTAACTTATTACTATAAAACGTCCATATATAATGATAATGAGTTTGAGGTACTTCTTTCTCAAAATGGCAACGACCCCGTTGATTTTACAACTGTATTAGAGCCTAAGTCTAAAAAAAATGGCAATCTCTATAAAAAGAAAGTTCTTTTCATTCAAGGAATAAACTCTTATGTAAACATAGCTTGGCATGCTAATGGTGAAGGGAAATCTGATATTTATATAGACCTTGTAACCTTAGAAAAGGTTCCATGTGCATCACCTGAAGATGAAATAGAAATTAGTCAAATAGGAATAGATAGGGCAACTTTAAAATGGACTGATGCAAATAGTGAAAAATGGGAGTATTTTGTTAGACCCTCTGGGTCTAGTTTACCACCGTCTAAAAGTGGAACAGTTACAAGCAATAAAGAGGTTACTGTAACAAAAACGTCTGAAACAGGTTCACCTATCCTTTTACCTGATTCATGGTATGATTTTTTTATTAGAGGTAATTGTGGAGGTGGTGAATCTAGTTTATGGATTGGACCTATTTCTTTCAAGACGGATTGTGTTTCTTTTAATATCCCTTTTTGGGAAGGGTTTAATTTTGATTCTACTTCTGTAAATTGTTGGACTATAGTAGACAATAATAAAGATTCATTTGAGGGACTTAGTTCTAATCTATTTGGTTTAGTTAATTTTAAAAACTTTGAAGGTACTAGGTGTATGAGTTTTGTTGGAAGTAATTCAAGTACAAAACATGACGACTGGTTGATATCTCCGAGTTTTACTTTAGAAGCTAATAAATTTTATAGATTGAAATACCATTATAAGTCAGAATTAAATTATAGTGATTTTGAAGTGCTTTTATCTGATAATGGAACTGATTTAAGTAATTTCAAAAAGGTTTTGATTAAAAAAGAAAAAGGTGTTTCTAATGATTGGCAAGAGGAAGTTATAGTTATCAAAGGGTTCAATGGAAATGCAAAGATTGCATGGCATAATTTTACTAACAATTATGTTACTAAATTATTTATAGATAATGTTTTCTTGGAAGAGATTGTTGGCTGTCCTGAGCCTGTAAATTTAGGGGTAGAATATCTAAATAATACAACTATCTTTTGGTCTGATGAATTCGGTAAAGATTGGGAGTATTATGTGCAAAAATCAGGTGGAGTAACTCCAACAACTAAGGGAGTTCCTACTGTAGTTAAGAAAAATATTATTAGTAATGATTATCTTGGAAAACCGTTGGAATCTAATGTGGAATATGAATTCTACGTAAGAACTAAGTGCGATAATGGAGAATTTAGTGTATGGGTTGGTCCCTACAAATTTAGGATCCCATGTAGTGTTTATTCTACTGCTTTTTGGGAAGGATTTAATACTAGTTCTAAATCATTTAAATGTTGGACGATATTGGATAACAATATGGATGCCTCTGATCCTATTGGAGAAGATATTTGGAAAAGATCAAATACCGATAAATATGAAGGGAATTTTGGGATGCAATATGTCTCTACAAAAACAGAGTCTGATGATTGGTTAATTAGTCCAACCATTGAACTTGAAAAAAACAAACTATACAGGCTTAAGTATCACTTTAAAACAACTACTAAAAATGCTAATAGTGATTTTGAATTGTTGGCTTCAAATACTGGAATAAAACCAGAAAATTTTAATATAGAAATCATTAAAAATCAAACTTATCAAATAGATATATTTCAGGAGAATATAATTTTCATTAAAAACCTAGATGGTGAAGTTAATTTAGCTTGGCACGTAAAAGGAGAAGGGGCTAAGAATATTTATTTGGATAATGTTTTTATTCAGGAAGTTACAGGATGTCCAGAACCTTTAAATATAGATGTTAAAGAAGTTAAAGCAAAAGAAGTTACAGTTAATTGGACAGATGATTTTAATGCTGATGAGTGGGAATATTATGTGCAAACAAAAGGTTCTCCACTTCCACCTAGTAATGGGACAAAAACTAAAACTAAAGATAATATTATAACAAAGGATCAATTAGGAAAAACTCTTGAACCTAATTCGGAATACGAATTCTATGTCCGTACTGATTGTGGTAATGGTACTTATAGTATCTGGACAGGACCTTTCTATTTCCATACTGAATGCGATATATATTCTATTCCTTTCATGGAGAATTTCAATACAGATTCTAAAACTTTAGATTGTTGGTCTATTATTGACAATAATAATGACTTTTATGCAGATTGGGGGATAAATAAATGGGCACTTAATAAAGGCTTTTATTATGAAGGGGATCAATCTATGGTTATTGTGGGAATTGATATTTATGGTGGGGTAGTAGAAAATGACGATTGGTTAATATCTCCTAGTATTGTAATGGATAATAGTGATTACGTTTTGAAATATCATTATAAAACAAATGCATGGGATGGTGGTGGTTTTGAAGTGTTATTATCTAAAGATGGGACTTCAATAGATAAATTCATCAAAGAAATCGTAAAAGAAAAATACTATACAAATGATACATGGAAAGAAGAAGTAGTGTTTTTTAAAGGGACTGCTGGTATTATTAATCTTGCATGGCATATGAATTTTATAGGTATATCAGAAATTAATATTGATAAAATTACATTGAAAAAGGTAGAGAACTGTCCAGAACCATATCATATCGTTAAAAGTAATCAAACAACTAGTAGTATTGATTTAGAATGGGAACAAGATGGAGGCATAACAAGTTGGGAAGTCATTGTCGTGAAATATGGAGAGGATTCAACAGCTATTCCTTTGCAATCATTTACCGTTACAGGGTCTCCAAAAACTACTGTTAATGGACTTTCACAAGGTGGCGCTTATACTATTTTTGTTAGAGCAAAATGTACAGATGGAAAGTCAAACAGTGATTGGTCTACATCTGTTGACGTTGCAATTGAAATAGGACCTAATGATGATTGTAATGGTGCTATTACCATTCCCGTTAATACGGGAGTGGAATGTGAGAAAACGGTTATAGGTTCTATTTTTGGCTCTACAAAATCCACGACTATTGTACCATCATGTAAACCCTCTAGTTTTGAAAATGATGTCTGGTTTGAGTTTACAGCATTATCCGAAGCACATTTGTTGAGTTTAAAAGATTTTGCAAGTGTTTCAGGTATTACTCCGATTTTTATGTCTGCTGCTTTGTACGATGTTCCTTGTAGTTCTATAACATCTAGTGCATTAGCTTGTTATGAATTCTCTAAAGGATCAGTTAGAACCGTTTTAAGTGATCTTACTCCTGGTAAAAAGTATTATCTGCGTTTTGGTGTCGCTGAACCTAATCTTGATTATGTATTCAATATTTGTATTACTACTTCTGAATATTCTCCAACAGAGGTTACCCCAAGTGGAGGTACTTATACGGTAGAAGAATTAGTGAGTGAGGTATTGATAAAATCAAATTGTGATTTAGTTTCTAACATAAGATATCAAAATGGTGACGGAGGAGTTAAAGCTATGAGTTATAATACGTTGGGGTACTTTAATAAGAAAAATTCTGATTTTCCTTTTGAAGAGGGGATTGTTTTATCAACTAATGAAGCTCAATATATAGAAGGACCCTATAAAGGTCCAGGTGCATGGAGAGGAAATAATGATCAGAGATGGGCAGGTGATATAGATATTAATAATGCTATTGATGATTCTGGAGGTGGTCCATATTCTGACAAAAGAGTTACTCAGATAGAATTCGATTTCATACCTATTAAAGAAGAGATAAAATTCGACTATTTGTTTGCCTCGAATAGCTATCATGAGGAATGTGGAGAAGTTTGTAGTACAGGAGCATTGTTTGCTGCATGGCTTGTGGATACTACAACCGGTCAGGGAGAAAATCTTGCTAAAGTTCCTGAGACAAATATTCCAATTGCAATTAATACTATAAGGGATGTTCAAAAATCTGGAGCGATATTTTGTGAGAGTATACATTCAAAATGGTTTGATAAGTATTACGATAATGAAACCGCTATTGATGCAGGAGTAGATTTTGCAGGTTTAACTAAACCAATGAGTTCAGAGTTGGTTAAAGTAGTTCCAGGGAGAAAATATCATATCAAACTTGCTGTAATAGATTTTTGTCCGAATGTTAATCATTCATCTGCAGTTTTCTTTAATGCAGGTAGTTTTGATTTAGGGAATTTGGATTTGGGGGCAGATTTGTTAGTAGAGAATGGAACTGCTTTATGTGGTGGGGAAGCTAGAATTATAAAAACTGGGCTTGGAGATGATGATGTTACAATTAAATGGTATCAAGATGAGATAGAGATCGTTGGAGAAAATCAACCAGATTTAGAAGTGAGTGAAACTGGGAATTATAAAGTTATAGCCCATTATGATGCTATTAATTGTGATGTTATTGGCGAGATTAAAGTAGAGATTTTTCCTAAGATTTCTACGGTTGTCCATAAACCTTTAAAAATCGAAGTATGTGAAAAATCATTAAGTGAGATAATTATCGAACTTACTGAAAGTGAGTCTAATATGTTTTCTGATGTTGATGGAAATAATTATGATGTTAGTTATTATAACGAGAAAGAATTAGCTGATTTAGAAAGCAATCCTATAAATACGCTATATTATTTCGATCAGTCTAAAGGAGATACTGTTATATATGTACGTGTTGAAGATAAAATAACTGGTTGTATGGAGGTATTTGAATTGCCTATTGTTATAGTTAATGGTGAGGTTCCAATTCAACGTGAGGATGTGGTAGTTTGTGAAAGTTATACATTTCCTGATTTAGAGGACAATCAATCATATTATTCTAGTTCAAAGGGCGAAGGGGTACAATATAGACAAGGCAGTATCTTAGAGGGGCAAGGTGAGCATCAGATTTACATCTTACAAAGAAATGATGAAAAAGGATGTTATGAGGAAATTTCTTACTATGTAACAATTACTGAAGCAGTAGATGCACGTAGATTTAAAGATAGAGAGCTCAGCTGTGAGTTGTATCAATTGCAACCTTTACCTAAAAATAGTAGATATTATTTAAAACCTAATGGAGAGGGGGAACCGTTAATAGAGGGAAGTTTTGTATTGGAAACGCAAAAGATTTATGTCTATGCTGTTTCAGAGGACGGTGTTTGTATTGATGAAAGTAGCTTTACAATTTCTTACCAAGAATGTCCGATTCCTAAAGGTATTTCTCCTAATGGAGACGGTATTAATGATGCTTTAGATCTTACTGCACACAGAGTGAGAAGCTTGAAAATATTCAATCGTTTTGGAACTGAGGTTTACTCATATGTATCTGGATATACAAATGAATGGGTAGGACAGGATAAACAAGGAAATAAATTACCAGATGGAACTTATTTCTATGTTGTTATTACGGGAGACAATGGTGGAGAGAATACGAGAAGTGGATGGGTTCAAATCAATAGATAAATGATTATGTCTTGATTTTTTAAATAGAATATATTTTTTAAACATCTAAAAACCATCTCTAAATTTGAGGTGGTTTTTTTAATCTTGAAATTATTTTTATGAAATTATCGATTAAAGGTAGTTGTTAAAAAGCTTAATTTTTATTGATAAGTTTTGTTTTTGTAGTTTAAGTATAAAGTTAAAATAACAATGTTTTAGTTTTTCAGTATAATTAATTTTTCTGTTTTGTTGTATTAATTTTTATTTTGACGTTTTATGATGTCTTATTATTATCAAAGTGGGTGATTTTGTGATTATAATACATCTTGTATTTTATTTATTTTTTAAAATTTACTCACTTGTTTTAATTTAGAATAATTAAAAATAATACATTTGTGAAAATTTTATCACATGAAAATAACAATTACTTTGATTTCAATATTGTGTGCTTGTGTTGCTAATGCACAGGAAAAAGATTCCATACAAGCATATAAATTTGATGAATTTATTATTAACGCTAAATACTATAAAAAGTATGTTGAAAGGGAAGGATCTTCTTCTTTGAGGCTTAATGAAGAACTAATTAAAATCCCTCAAAATATTTCGGTTATTACGAGTCGAGCATTAGAAGATCAACAAGTAACTACTCTGAGTGATGGTGTGTTAAGAAATGTTGCGGGAGCTCAAAGACTTGAACACTGGGGAGATATGTACACAAGGGTAAATATGAGAGGTTCTAGAGCTGCCGCTTTTTTTAATGGAGTAAATGTTACTTCTAATTGGGGGCCTTTGAGTGAAGATATGAGTTATGTTGATCATATTGAATTTATTAAAGGACCTTCTGGCTTTCTCATGTCTAATGGTGAACCAAGTGGTATTTATAATATAGTTACAAAAAAACCTACGGGAAATTCCACAAATGGACATGCTCGTCTTACTTTGGGAAGTTTTGATATGTTTCGTGGAGAGATTGATTTAGATTCTAAAATTACAGATAAAGTAGCTTTTCGTCTAAATCTTATGGCTCAAAATAAAAATAGTTTTAGAAAATATGAGTTCAACGATAGGTATATTATTAATCCGTCTTTAAGATTTTTACTGACAGAGAAAACAACCTTAACAACTGAATATATATATCAGAAAGCAAGAATGTCAGAAGTAGGTTCTGCTTATGTTTTTAGTTTTGGTGGTTATGCAACAAAACCGATTGATTATACACTTACCGATCCTGGAATTGCACCGACTCAAATAGACAATCACACTATAAACATAAATCTCCAACATCAGTTTAATGATGATTGGAAGTTAACGAGTCAACTTACTTATTTGAATGAGTATACTTTGGGAAGTGATTTATGGCCGAGTATGTTTACACCAGATGGAAAGATGATTAGGAATTTGAATTTTTGGGAAGCTAGTAATGTGATGAAGTTTGGGCAGATATTTTTGAATGGAGTTTTTCGTACGGAAGGAGTTTCTCATACTATACTTACTGGACTTGATTTAGGTTCTAAAACTTATTTAGCAGATTGGAGTCAAAGTGGAGCAATTGATAAATTTAATGCTCAGGGTAATTTTAATCCGACGGATAATGTAATTCCAGATTATAGTTATTGGTATGATCTTAATAACAATGAGATATATGGAAAACCAAATAACGGTTATCCAGTGTTTGATGGTAGTACTCCTTTAAAAGAAAGAGCGACACCATATGGTACTATTGAACAGGTTTATACTGGTTTGTATATACAAGACGAATTAGGTTTTTTTGAAGATGCATTGAGATTGACTTTAGCTGCTCGATATACAAACGTGCGTCAATCTGCTTATGGAGGTACAGAAGAGAAAGCTGAGAAAATTACACCTCGAATTGGTTTAAGTTATTCGATTGATAACAATACGTCTATATATGCTTTGTTTGATCAAGCTTTTGTTCCACAGGCTGGTTTTTTTAGAAACGGAGGAGAAGTTAAACCACTGACGGGGAACAATATGGAAGTTGGATTGAAACGAGATTGGTATGGAGGGAAATGGAATACCACTTTATCTCTTTATAATATTGAAAAGAAAAATGGGATTACAGCAGATCCAACTAACACAATCAATGAACAGTTTTCTGTGGTTCTGGGGGCTACTAGAGTTCAAGGTGTTGAATTTGAGCTGAAAGGTGAAATAGCAAATGGGTTTAACGCTATACTTAATTATGCCTTTACTGAAAATAAAGTAACAAAGTCAAATACACCTGAGTATGTTGTTGGGGATCGCATTCCCGGTTATGCGAAGCATACTATTAATGGCTGGTTGAATTATATGGTTACTGATGGAGATTTAGCAGGATTAGGTTTGAGTTTTGGTGGGTCTTATTTGGGAGATAGAAGTACGTGGGATTGGGGGAGTGCTGGATCTCCATTAGAAATGGATGATTATGTAAAATTTGATGCAGGATTGTCTTGGGAAAATTCAAATATTAGAGTGAATCTGAATGTGTTTAATGTGTTTGATAAATATTTATATAGTGGGAGCGGGTATAGTTTCTTACAACCTGACGGATCTTATAAAGGAGGATATTATTATCAAGCAGAAGCACCTAGAAACTGGAGACTGTCACTGACTTATAAATTTTAATAAAAGTGTATGCTTTTAATATGTATATTTTACTATTGACATGACGGATAAAAAAAGAAAAAAACAGAGTTTGTTTAAAAAATGGTCAGCCAAACTGCATTTGTGGTTGGGTTTATCTGTTGGATTATTGGTTTTTGTAATTTCTATAACCGGAGCTATTTATGTTTTTAAGGATGAAGTTGAGAGACTTATTCGCAGAGAAGTTATCTATCATAAGGAAGAAAATATAGGAAATAAGTCTGTTTTACCTATTCGTGAAATGGAGAAACTTGTGCAAAATCAAGTACAAGAGAAATATCCAATACATTGGGTTGATGTTCCACTGGATAAAAAAATGTCTTACCGCTTTAATTATTACGAGAGTGATCCCAGTCCAGAAGTTTGGAATTATTTTCAAGAACTAGTAATTTATAAAACAGCATATGTAAATCCTTTTACTGGAGAAGTTCTAGCTGTTTATGATGAGAAAAACAGCTTTTTTAATATCGTTAAATTCATTCACTGGAGTTTTTTATTGAAGGCAGATTGGGGAACTTATGTTGTTGGAATACCGACTTTGATATTTTTCGTGATGCTTATTACAGGAATTGTCCTTTGGTGGCCTAAGAATAAATCTGCGAGAAAGCAACGCTTTTGGTTCCGTTGGAAGAATAGTACTAAATGGAGACGAAAAAATTATGACTTACATAGTATCCTCGGTTTTTATGCGTCATTTATTGTAATTGTTATTGCTATAACTGGATTGTTTTATGCTTTCACATTCATCCAAATGATAGTTTATTTTGTGTTTTCAGGTGGGGAAACGACATATCCCGATTTTTCAAATTATAAAACCGAAGCACCTGTAGAGCTAAGAGATATGGGCACTTTAGATAAAGTATCAAAAACTATTGAAGAACTTTATCCAAATGCGTATACTTATAGTTTAGATTTAGGATATGAACATTTAGATGACCACGAACATCCAAATTTTGAAATTTATGTAAAGCATCTTTCTTACTCTTATCACAAAAGCAGTAGCTTAATTTTTGATGAGAATTCAGGGGAGTTATTGCATAAACATGATCATGAAGATAAAGATTTAGGAGAAAAAATGGTTAGCGCGAACTATGATATTCATGTTGGAGCTATTTTTGGAATATGGACTAAAATATTAGCTTTTATTATTAGTATTATTTGTGCTTCTTTACCAGTTACTGGTTTTTTAGTTTGGTGGGGAAGGAGAAAAAAGGAGAAAAAATAATTTGATTTTTAAGGTTTGGAAATAAAGGTGTTTGTTTTTTAATTTTATTAGCTACTCTGTACAAACATAATAATGCTTATTTTTGAATAAAAATGATTTTAAAACATCTTTTTAAAGTTGCTTTGAGATGGTCTTCCGAAAGGGAAATTGAAGGTATATCTAACAAGCGTTTCGTTAAAAATCATTCTATTTCTATAGATGGGAAACCAGATATAAATATTTCTGCGGCTAAGGCTTTTAAGGGGGATGCGTCTTTATATAATCCTGAAGATCTAATATTAAGTAGTTTAGCCTCTTGTCACATGATGTCTTATTTGTATTGTTGTTCTCAAAATGGGATATCAATAGCTAATTATAAGGATGATGCGGAAGCTTTTTTAGAGGTTAATGATGATGGGAGTGGTCGAATAGTGAAAGTTATATTAAATCCAATTGTTACGGTTTCAGATTCAAATATGATTGAATTAGCTCTCTCTTTACATAAAAAAGCAAACGAACTCTGCTTTATTGCAAATTCATGTAATTTCCCAGTTGTGCATTTTCCCAGTTGTCTTGTAATCTAGTATCTAAGAATTGGTTGTCATTTTTACAGGTTCCATAAAACACAAAGTCCTATTCATTGAATAGGACTTTTTATGTTATCGTTATTGGGATCTAGAAGACTTTGTCATTCTATCACCCCATAACTTCCTAACTATATTTATCTATTAATTTGTACCCAACCGGTTCTAGTTGCTCCTCGAGAAATGACTACATAGTAGTACGTTCCATCAGGTAGTCCTTTACCGTTTTTATCTTGACCCATCCATTCGTTGGTATATCCTACACCATATGAATAGACTTCAGAACCATAACGATTATAAATTTTCAGGTCTAAAACACCATGATTACTTAGATCAAATTTGTCATTAACTCCATCTCCGTTTGGAGAAATTCCTTTTTGAATAGGACATTCTTCATACTTAACAGTAAAACTACTTTCATCTATACACAGTTCGTCTTCTGAGTTCGCATAAACATAAACAGTTTGTTCAAATCGAAGTATTGTTCCTACTTGTAGTTCAAAACCTCCACCAGATGGACCTCCAGATTTAGTGAAATATCTATTGTTCGGTGATAATGGCGCAAGAATGTATAAATGACAATCTCTGACTTCATCTTCAAAGACATCCGCTTTTACTGATTCTGTTATAGAAACTATATACTTTATTTCTTCGTAACATCCCTCTTCACCATTGCGTTGTAAAACATAAATAGTGTGGTTACCTGATTCGTTCAGGATATCTCCTGCTTTATATTGTTTTCCTTTTGCTCCCTCTTCAGAATAATAAAATTGATTCCCTTCCAATGGGGGGAAAGTATAAGTAGCGCAAATAGAAATATCTTCACGAGCTGTTGGAAATTCACCATTTTGTATTTCTATATCGAAATAAAATACTTCGTGACATCCTGTACGCTTATCTTCTACACGTATATAAAAGGTAGTGTTCTCCTTAGATTCAAATTCTATAACTGTTGAAATTTATTGCTTTTTGATTTAGCCAGCATTAAAAAGTATTTTTTTCATACCTAGACCACCCGAAATCGAACTTGTCGGATCAGAGTCATATAATAAAGTAGCTCCTGTAATTGCAGTAGCCCAACTTAATGCACCTGTTCCAAAATCTGTATCGGTAACTTCTTTAAGGTATAGTTTGAAGTTAGGGGATCCGGCACTAGGGTCGGGTAGGGAACCTAACCTTTTAAAATTAATAGATTTCAATTCTTGACCAGTCAGACCAACTAATTGAGTTGCTGGATAAATTACAGCAGTTCGACTAGTTGCATTAGCGTTAGCAGTGCTGTTCATTGGTCCATAATTGGTTGTTGCTATGTCTCTAAGACAAGTTCCTGCGACCTGAAAATTTTCTGTAGAAGTTGACGTACTTACAACCGTAGTAAAGGTATAATAGGGTTGAAGTGTTAAATCAGGTGCATACGTTTGCCGCTGCCACATGGGGTAATTGTGAATGTGCTCAACTAAATTTGTTATAGCGTGACTACTATTAGTGATAAATAGAGCAACTACTATGACTTGTTTAGTGAGAAATAATGTAAAGTTCCTCATAATTTAGTAATATAATTTGTTAGCTTGGCTCTAAGTTAGTGTTTAAATTTGCTTTTAATTGTCATTTTTTGTTAAAGAAACGTATGTTTGTTGTTTTTTGGTTCGTTTATCTGATTTTTTTTATATTCTGTGTATTATTTTTGTTTCATTTTAGTTAAAAAACACGATATGCTTAGTTATAAGAGGTTAATAGTGGATGTATATTTTTTTGAGTGTTAAATAATGTTATTTTTAATGATGAGTAATTATAATAAACTTCAATTGTAAGAGATTTTGATTTTTAGTAGTATTGGTTTGAGGAATATTAATGATAAATGGATTATTAAATTTAGATATTAAATAAGAGTTTATTTTGTTATTGTGTATATGTATTAATCTTTTGAGATATGAATGATTTTTCTCCATAGTTTTTAATAGTAAAGGTTGGGAAAAATGTATACATTGTATTGATTATTAGTGTGATGGATGTAAATGTTAGTGAATGAATTATTGTTTCCACCTAATCTAGTGTTGAGATTTTCGAAATTGAAGCTAAGATTGGAATTGAGAGTAACTAATCAATAAAATAATATAATTATGGCTAAAATTAATTTGTACTTAAATTTTAACGGAAACTGTGAAGAAGCTTTTTTATTTTATGCGGATGTATTTAAAACCTCCGTTAATGGAACATATCGATATGGGGATATGCCAATAGAACCTAATATGCCTTCACTTTCTGAAGAGAATAAAAAAAAGATTCTTCATACTTCTATAGGATTGAAGGATAATACTATGTTGATGGGGTCTGATGTAGTTGAAGGGTATGGGGGGAAGCTAATCCAAGGTAATAGTACCTACATTATGTTGGATGTCAATTCTATTGAAGAAGCTAATACTTATTACGATGCTTTGTCTAAAGAAGCCAGAGTTTTAGAAATGAAATTAGGAGAAACTTTCTTTGCTGAAAGGTTTGCTTCTTTACAAGATAAGTTTGGTATTTATTGGATGATTCATTTTGAAGGATCAAAAAAAATGTAATCAAATATATTATCAGGATATCGAAGTGTAGTAAAACAAAAAAGGACATAATATAAAATTATGTCCTTTTTTTTGTAGCGAAGACGGGAGTTGAACCCGTGACCTCAGGGTTATGAATCCTGCGCTCTAACCAACTGAGCTACCTCGCCATTTATAGTCTACATTGCTTGTCCAATGCGGGTGCAAATATAAAACAAAAAGATTATAAAACAAGGCATCGTGTCAAATTATATAGTCTTTTTAAATTTTTACATTAAGAGTTTATGAGGTGTTTAGTTATTCAATTATCTTTTCCTTTGATTTATAGGTAATTGCCATTTATTATAGTAGTTGGATAATTGCGATAAAAATCTATAATCTTGATTATTTTATTTTTTTACCAAGTTAAACAATCTGTGATATAGGATTTAAAGTAGGATGATAGATTTTGTTTTCTTAATTGAGAAGGAAACTCTTTTTTTAGATATAAATGTATTGTCTGTAATTAAGGAAAAGGTAAAAAAAAAGGAGATTCTTTTTTAAGAATCTCCTACTTTGTAGCGGGAACAGGACTCGAACCTGTGACCTTCGGGTTATGAGCCCGACGAGCTGCCTACTGCTCTATCCCGCGCTATCGTGGTGCAAATATAGAACTTAATTGTACCATAAAACAACTTATTCTAAGGTATTTTAATTTTAATGTATAAGTATCTGTTTAGTAGTGAACTATATTGTGAAGAGAGGTTGGGTATTTTAAATTAGAGTTGAATTAATAGATCAAATATCCAAATTTACGCGTATTTAGGTAATATGATTCTTGCAGAGTGACAGATAGTTTCCAATAGAATAAAAGATAATGATTAAGAAATTAGAATAGGTTTCGATTGTTGAAGTAGTACTTTCGAAAAAGAAGATGATTTATTCTCAGAACAAAGTAAAAAAAAAAGGAGATTCTTTTTTAAGAATCTCCTACTTTGTAGCGGGAACAGGACTCGAACCTGTGACCTTCGGGTTATGAGCCCGACGAGCTGCCTACTGCTCTATCCCGCGCTATCGTGGTGCAAATATAGAACTTAATTGAACTATAAAACAACTTATTTCATAATATTTTTTGTTTTAATATATAAAATACTGATAATGTTTGCTTTATGTTCGTTTTTTATATATGTTTTTAATTTATATAGTGTTGTTTAACATCTTATTACACTTAATGTTTAATAGAAAAACTCTTTAAGTAGTAAAATCAAACAATTAATTTCTTTCATCTTAATACTTTTGAAATTAATGTATATAGTATAGTAATATTTCCACATGCGGTTTTTAAATTAGAAAGTATTTCATTTTTTCCTTCAGGTTTATGAGTTGTGTTTAAAGCATTGATTTTGAAAATTACAATTTTACTATTTTTATAACTAGTTTAATGGTGATAAGCTTAATAGCATTTAATTCATATTTTTATAATTGTTAATAAAAACATAATTCTTTTTATATTAGCATAAGCTATATAAAAAGAAGGTTAGAGTTTCTGAATATGTTTTTAGTTCAACTCTATGATTTTAAGAGACTATTGCTTATTAACTATTTACTTTCTATAAAATGTATGAAGACAACTTCTATCTATAAGGTTTCTACTATTATTCTGAGTTTACTGATTTTATGTTTTTTATTTGTTTTTGCTTATGAGAAAGGCTACTTAAAGCGTTTTACAAAAGAAAAAATGGATATCGGGAGTGATACTTTTATATATAAAAAGGAGCTAGATTCACTGCTTAAATTTAAAGACAATCAAGCCTTTGATAGAATTAACATGTATTTAAAAGCAGCAATTCGTTCTAAGGATAGCCTACAAATTGCTAATTTGTATTTTTATAAAGCTGTTTCACAAAAGCAATGGGGAAAACAAGAAGATAGTACTGAAATCTATTTTAATAATGTATTTAGGTTTACAAACAATTTTAGGAATCCAAAATTAATAGCAAAGACCAAATATAAGTTGGGGGTATTTTATTTAGATAAGCACAATTATCCAATGAGCTTAAATAATTTTTTAGAGGCAGAAGAATTTTATAAAAATTCTAGAACTGATGATACTATGCTTGGAAATGTCTTTAATATGTTAGGAAGCTTTTATACCCTTACAGGAGAACTTGATAGTGGTATTGCATATCATCATAAGGCTTTTAAACTTTTCAAAGGAAGTAACGATTCTTTGGCTTTGGCGGCTCATTATGCTAACATAAGTAAAGCTTACCAATCTTCAGGTGATTTTGATAAAGCTATTGAATCTTTAGAACTAGCAAGTTTACTCTTTGAAAAGAAGTTGGATACAATTGGTTGGACAAATTGTTTGGTAGATTTATCAAACACAAGTTTAGGGCTCAAGAAATATGAAGAATCTAGAAAATATATAGAAAAAGCTTTCGAATTAGCTTTATTAACTGAAGATTCTGTTTCACAAGGCCATATATTACTGCATATTGGAAATATAGATAGGGAGGAAAGGAATTTAAAAAAAGCCTTAAATAATTACTTAAGGGGGTTGGAACTTGCAAAAAGTAAATATGTTGAACAAATTGATTTATATGTCTTAAAAAACATTGCAGATATTTATGCAAAGAATGGTCAGTTTACTCAAGCTTATCCTTATATGAATAGATATTATACACTAAAAGATAGTATTAGTGGGGAGGGGATTCGCAATAAAATAAGTGCGTTGCAACATGATACAAAAATAAAAGAACAAAAGGCAGAGCAAGACTTTGAAAAACAACGTTATCAAAATATTGTTTTGGTCTACAGTATTGTTATTCTGTTTTCTCTTTTTTTAATTCTTTCTATGTGGCTACTGTATAGAAATAAAGTGAAATCGTTACGTATTTCTAGAATGAAGAACAATAGACTTGAAGAAAAAGTCAAGACAGAGAAAGAGTTATTAAAACTTCAAAACAATCAATATAAAAAGGAAATTGAAGCTAAAGCACAGTTACAAAAGCTCGAGTCTCAACAATTCGAATTTGAGTTACAATCAAAAAGAGAATTAGAGATTCTAAAGTCAAAACAGTTTGAAATGGAAATGGATGCGAAGAACAGAGAACTAGTTGGTATTAATCTGCAATTGCTCTCCAAAAATAAAATGGTTGATGAAATAGAAGAAATCGTTAAGAAAAAGTCTGACAATATGGAGAGTTCTTTTAACGAATTAAAAAATACTATTCGTATGAATAGAAATCAAGACGAAGATTGGGAACAGTTTAAAAAGGTTTTTGAGAAGATACACCCTGATTTTTTTGAAATTCTTATTGAAGAGTATCCTAATCTTACCAAAACTGAAATTAGAGTTTGTGCATATATTAGAATCAAAATGGGGATTGACCAAATCGCTGATTTGTTAAATGTAAGTCATCAAAGTGTTATAACTAGTAGATATCGTATAAGAAAGAAAATTCAGTTAAAAAGAGAAGAAGATCTCGATGAATTTATTCGTCGTATTTGATGTTTTTATAAATCATAAATTAAACGTAATAGTTGAAATCTGCTTTTTATTCTGAATTATCATTATTTCAATAATATTTATGTGATTCTTGTTTTTGTTATATAAGATTGATTATTAGTCTGTTGTTTTGAATATTAGAAGTGTTTAGACTATTGAGTGACTATGATTTGTCTATTGTTAATAATTACATAAATTAACATTTCATCATTAGTTTTGTTTTTAGCAATTACAGTGAAAATCACTTTAAAGCTACGATATTAATTAACAGACAAATGTGATGAGAAAAAAAATTGTGTACCTATTAGCCTTGTTATGTGTAGGAATTTATGGTTCAACAAGAGTATTTAATTTAAATGAATCAATCAAAGATTTTCATTTCCAAAATATATTGGAAGAATACTCTGTCCGGACAAATACATTTTTAGATGATTGCTCTACACCTATAAATTTGAATACAAAGAGTATTCAAACTACTCAAGCTACCATTTATTGGGATGCAAATACAGATTCATCTTGGGAGTACTATGTTGTTAATTATGCAAGTGTTACACCTACTGGATCTGGTACAGTTAGTAATACTAATGAAGTAATCATTACGAAAGATAGTAATGGGAATATATTATTACCTGACACTGAATATGAATTTTATGTAAGAACAGTTTGTTCTAGCAAAAAGTTTAGTTCGTGGAGCGGACCTGTAAGTTTTAAAACAACTTGTTTACCTAAAAGTTTACCGTTTACCGAAGGATTTAATAGTAACTCACCTACTATTAATTGTTGGACAATAATCGATGTTGCAAATGATGCTACATCATTGAATGGCGAAATGATATGGAAGAACCATGATAAGAGTACTTATGAAGGAGATAGGGTTATGTTTTTTGATTGTGGTTTTAACCTAGGACACGATGATTGGTTAATTTCTCCTACAGTAACCTTTGGTAATACCAAAATATATGCCTTGACCTTTTATTTTAAAACTCAACTTTTGGATCCTTCTTTCGCTTCCTATCATGAAAATCAATTTGAGATAGCTTTATCTACGGAAGGAGTTGATGTAGAAAAATTCACTAATATTTTACTTCCAATGGAAAAATATACAAATACATCTTATATAAAAAAGATGGTATTTATAAAAAATATTGGAGGTAATGTGAATATAGGATGGCATATAAAATCAAATATGTTAACTCAACTTTATATAGATAAGGTTAGTATAGAAGAAATTAATTGTATCCCTCCAAGTGATGCTTTTTTAGTAGATGTAACAACATCTAGTGCCGATTTTAGCTGGGAGGATAATGGAAATACAAGTTGGGAGTATTACGTAAATAATTCGGGAGGAGGAGTGCCAACTGGTTCGGGAACTCTTTCTAACAGTAAGAATGTGACATTTTCTAAAACTTCTGGTACAGGTGGAGTTAATTTGCAACCTAATACAGAATATGAATTTTATGTTAGGGGTAACTGCGGTACGAATAAGTATAGTCCTTGGATAGGTCCAGTTATTTTCAGAACACAGTGTAATCCAATAGGATTACCCTTTTGGGAGGGATTCAATACGGATTCAACGACTTTCGAATGTTGGACAATACGAGACTTCGATCAAAGACCGAATGTTTACAGAGGTGTATTTTTTACCAATATTTGGAAATTGATACAAACACCACCTCCAGTATTATTTCCTATTAATCCAATTGAATATGAAGGAGATCAAGCTATTTGTTTTGCGCCTGAAGAAGGAGAACATGATGATTGGCTAATCTCACCAACTTTTAACCTAGATGCCACTAAATATTATAGATTAAAATATCACACTAAGGTCTTTATGTTTGAAGGTACGGGTATAAAGTACAAGGTAATGTTATCTAATGAAGGAATATCTAAATCAGATTTTAAAACGACTCTTCATACTCGTACTTTAAATTCCGACGTATGGGTTGAAGAAGCAACTATTATTTCAGGAGTAGGTGGAGAAGTGAATTTGGCGTGGAAGATAGAGTCAGATAAAGGTGGAAATAATCTAATACTTGATAATGTGTTTTTTGAAGAAGTTAGTTGTCCAGAACCTTTTAATTTAGGAGTAAAGGATGAAGAGGGTACTAGTGCTACTGTTTATTGGACTGATAATATAGGTACAAAATGGGAATATGCAGTGCAAAAAGCTGGAACATATGGTGTTCCAAAATCAGGAACTACTACAAATCAAAAAGAAGTTGTTTTAAAACAAGACAAGAATGGAGACTCATTAGAATCCAACACAGAATATGTTTTTTATATTAAAAGCAATTGCTCTAATGGAGATGAAAGTGATTGGGTTCAGTTCCGCTTTTGGACAGCTTGTGGAACTTTTAAAACACCTTTTTGGGAAGGATTTAATTCAAATTCCAAAACGATGAGATGTTGGAATATTGTAGATTCTAATGGAGATGGAACATCCTATCCAGGAAATCAAGCTTGGGGAAAAACATTTTCATTACAAAAGAATCAGTATGAAGGTGATGAGGCAATGACATTTACATCTTATGATCCAGTTAAAGTAAATGATGACTGGTTAATTAGCCCTGAAATACTTTTTGAAAATAACAAAATTTATAGATTAAAATATCATTATAGGGGTGCATTAAACAATCCTGAAAATACCTTAGAAGTTTTGGGGTCTAACAGTGGTGTAAAATCAAGTGATTTTACACATAAGATAGTTAAAGATGAATCTTTAGCTTCGGTCTCATATAAAGAGAAGAAAGTGTTTATTGAAAATTTGTCTGGAAATGTAAATTTAGCATGGCACTTGAAAGGTCAAGGAAGTATTGGCGTTTTTATAGATAATGTTTTTGTGGAAGAGGTAACAGGATGTCCAGATCCCTTGAATATTCTTATTGATGATATCGAATCCAATGAAGCAACAATTTCTTGGACAGATGATTTTGGAGCAACAAAATGGGAATATTATATTCAGAAAGTTTCTGGGACTAAACCTCTAACTGCTGGATTTTTAACAAGTTCAAAAATCAATACGGTGACCAAAGATAATAACGGGTCGGTTTTACTACCCAATTTTGAATATGAGGTTTACGTTCGAACAGTTTGTAAAAACGGGGAATATAGTATTTGGGATGGTCCACATTTATTTAGAACTTCATGTGATATTTATACACCGCCTTTTTGGGAGGGTTTTAATACTAATTCAGAGACTATCAATTGCTGGACAGGTGAGGATGGAAGACTTTGGGATATAAAAGATTTAAGCTATGGAGCTATATTTGAAGGGGATCAAAGTATGCTTAGTGGTACGACAAATACATGGTTGATTTCTCCAACTTTTAAACTTGATGGTAGTAAATATATTTTAAAATATCATTATAGAACTTCCAATTCAGGAGGAGAATTTGAGGTGTTATTATCGAGCAAAGGGGGAGCTGTATCTGATTTTACTACTAGTTTATCACCTATGAAAAAGTATACAAATGATGGATATAAGGAAGAGGTGTTGTTTTTAAATGGAATTAACGATGAAATTAATATAGCTTGGCACGCAAAAGAATTTGGAGTTGGATTAGATAATGTTATTTTAAAGAAAATAGAAACCTGTCCTGAACCCTATAATGTTGATATTAGTAATCCAACATTAACTACATTGGATGTCTCATGGCAGCAAGAAATAGGCGGAAGTGATGAATGGGAGGTGTTGGTTGTTTATTTTGGAGAAGATGAAACTGCAGCACCCGTAAAAACAATATCGGTCAAAGGAAGCCCAAATACAATCGTTACTGGCCTTAAATCGGGACATATGTATAGTGTTTACGTGAGAGCTAAGTGTGAAGATAATCTGGAATGGAGTGATTACTCAACTCCATCTAATGGAGGTACAAAAGTTTCGAATGATGATTGTAGTAGTGCTATTAAGATTCCTATAAATGATGGTATCGAGTGTATAGAAACTGTACCATTTACTTTAACGGGTGCCACGGTGTCAACTGTTCCCGAACCAAATTGTAATCAAGGAGGGTATTTAGCCAAAGATGTGTGGTTTGAATTTACAGCTACAGCATCAGCTAAGCATATGTTGAAGTTTTTGGATCGAAATTATAATGGACAAATATATGGTGCTTTATACGATGGAGATTGTAGTTCTCTTACGTCTACAGCCTTGGAATGTTTTGAACCGACATATTATAACGCAGGAGCTATAAAGAATTTTATAGTTTTTGAAAATCTTATCCCAGGGAAAAAATATTATATTCGTCTCGGTATATGGGATGATCCTAATTTGCAAGAAGATTTTTATTATAAATTGTGTATAACTGTTCCTGCACCGATTGAAGTGAGTCCTATTGGTGAAAAATATACTTTGGAGGAATTGGTGAAAGATGTGTTTGTAAAGTCTAATTGTGATTTAGTTTCCAATATTAATTATAAAAATGGCGATGGAAAACCATTAAGTCAAGCAGTGAATACAATTGGCTATTTTAACAAAGCAAAGTCTATTTTTCCTTTTGAAGAAGGAATTGTTCTTTCTTCTTCTGAAGTTGAATATATTCCAGGACCTTATAACGGATATTTTGTTTATAGAGGAAACACTTCAAAAAGATGGCAAGGAGATAAAGAAATTAATGATGCGATTGATAATATAGGTGGTGGACCATTTCAAGATAAATTGGTTACTCAATTACAGTTTGATTTTACACCAGTAAAAGATTCTATTGAATTTGAATATTTGTTTGCTTCAAATAATTATTATCCAGGTAGTTCATTAGCTTGTGAAGCGGGATCGATGTTTGTTGTATTGTTGACAGATCAAGTTACGGGTGAACAACAAAATATTGCGATGATACCTGATACCAATGTACCAATTGGGATAAATACTATTAGAGATTCTGAAAAGTCTAAGGTTCCTTGTGAAAGTGTTAATCCGGAATATTATTGGAAGCATTATGATTTTATTCTCAGAAAGGCACTAGATGATGCTACTGAAGCACCTATTGATTTTGTTGGATTTACAGTTCCAATGAAATCTCAAAAAACATATGTGAAGCCAGGTCGTAAATACAATATAAAAATGGCTTTAGTTGAGTTCTCAATTTTTACACAATCAAATTCAGCTGTATTTTTCAAAGCAGGTAGTTTTGATTTAGGTGCAATTGATTTGGGAAGTGATTTATTGGTTGAAGATAATAATGCTGTATGTCATGGAGGGTCAACGATTATAAAATCTGGAATTGTTGAATCAGATGAACTTAAAATGGTTATAGAGTGGTATAAAGACGGAAAAATAATACCTGGTGAAAACACACCTGATCTAGAGGTAAAAGAGGCGGGGGAATATATGGTTAAGGTTATGTTTTCTGATATGAATTGCGAGTCTTCAGGATCTATAAAAGTTGAGTTTTTTCCATCTCTAAAGGATATTTTGGGTGAACCTGGAGATATTGTGGTTTGTCATAAATCTCTAAAGTCGTTGAAAATTGCATTAACTCAAATTGAAGAGGACATATTCAAAGGATTAGACAGAGAATTGTTTAATGTATCTTATTTCGGTAAGGAAGAGAATGCTCGTTTAAATGAAGAAGCCTTGTTAACACCAGATGCTTTTGACTTAGGTAAAGAACCTATGAATCAAAACTTATTTGTTAGAGTTGAGAGTGTGGAAACGGGATGTTTCGAAATTTTTGATTTATCTATTGTGGTTGAAGCAGGAGAGTTACCAGAAAAAGTAGCAGATATAAAGGTTTGTGCAACTTATGTGTTTCCAGATTTAAAAGACAATCAGTCATATTATTCTGCATCAGAAGGGAAAGGCCTCGAATATGAATCGGGTGAGACATTAGATGTTCCGGGAGATTACACGATTTATGTATTACAACTAAATAATGAAGCTGGGTGTTTTGAAGAAGTTTCATATACGGTGTCTATTGTTGCTCCGGTTGTAGCTGCTGTTTTTGAAGATGCGGAATATGATTGTGAATTATATGTTTTAGATGTATTGCCGCCTTTTAATAAATATTTCACACAACCCAATGGAGGAGGAGTTGAATTATATCCTGGAATGGAATTGATTAAAGGTCAAACAATTTATGTTTATGCGAGCTCAGAGGATTCAATATGTGTAGATGAAAGTAGTTTTACTATAACTTATACAGAATGTCCAATTCAGAAAGGATTATCTCCGAACGGTGATGGTGTTAATGATGTATTTGATTTGAGTGTTCATGGAGTAGAAAGTATCAAGATTTTCAATCGTTGGGGAGCCGAGGTATTTAGCTTTGGAAATGGTTATACGAATGAATGGCATGGTCAAGATAAAAATGGAAGTAAACTTCCAGATGGAACTTATTATTATATGATTATTTCGCGTAATTCTACTCGTACTGGTTGGGTACAAATTAATAGGTAGATAATTTGAAAATTGAATTTTGTAAAGGTGCTATATATTAGGTTAGTCAGTTTTTATAGCGAAGAGGGTTGTTAAGAAATTAACAACCTTTTTTTATAAGTTTTTTTGATGAATATCTTTAAGTACTTTAAATAGCTTTTTAATAAGTTTTCAAAAAAGATTACTGCTTTTTAAGCTATTCTATACCAATTAGGTCGTCTTAGTTCATAGCTCCCTCTAGTCAACCCCTAGTCTCCCTCTAGGTGTAAGGGTAATGTTAGCCAGTTGTGGCCGTAATGCTAGCGGTGTGTGAGCGATTTTTACTAGGATAACAATGGGAAACACATCGGTGATATGTTGGAATGTTAGTATGGTATAGTAGGAGGAAAGAGTTTAATACTATTCACAATGATAAACGAAAGAAAGTTAATAGTAGTTCTGCCAGTATGAGTTCTATGTTATTATATAAAACAAATGTTTCTTTACATAGGGATTAAAAAATGATTGAAGAAAGTAAGTATGGCTCCGAATTGGTTAAAAGATAAGAATTATCACTTTGAGTGAATTTTGTTAGTTTTGAAGATAATTTGAAACAGTATTATTTATTATAAAATAATAAAATGCAGGTTGTCATTGCTATACTATATAACCATTTAGAATACAATGAGGTTATTTATTTAATATAACAAGAGAATGATTAATTTTGCACATAGTATTTCGAAGTTAAATAAGGAAAAGGAGTGAAAGAAGGAAGTCATGAGAAAAAGTACTGGTGTATTTGTAAGGAATGTCAAGGACAAGGAATAAAAAGACGAAGAATAAGTAAGAAAGTCCGTCTAAGTTATCAATTAGCATATTGTGAATTTGAAAAAACAAAAGGCGAAAGTGAAATCCCTAATCGACCAGTAGGTGAGGTGTATTCATGTAATATATGTAATGGGTCCGGTTTAATTAAATCCGACACTCCTCCCAAAGTTGAAAAAGAAAAATTCCCTCATGTTTCAATTATTGGTGGAGGTATAGGTGGAGTGGCTCTTGCTGTTGCTTGTTTTCATCGCGGTATTCCTTTCACTCTTTATGAACGCGATAAAAACTTCAATGCTAGGTCTCAGGGCTATGGACTCACTTTGCAACAAGCTAGTAGAGCCATTGAAGGCTTTGGAATTTTTTCACTGAAAGATGGAGTTGTCTCAACAAAACATATTGTTCATAATTCAGAAGGCGAAGTCATTGGAGAGTGGGGTATGAGAAGATGGGTATCATCAGATTCAAATTTGACTTCAAAAAGATCTAATGTACATATTGCAAGACAATCATTGCGCTCTGTTCTTTTACAGCAACTTGAAGGAAATGAATCTGTTAAATGGGGGCATCAATTAGTAGATTTTGAAGAAGCGGAGAATGATAATATTATTTTAAAGTTTATAGTTAACGGAGAAATCAAGTATAATAAAACGAATCTTTTAGTTGGTGCGGATGGAATCCGTAGCTCAGTAAGAAGGTTGTTGTTTGGAGATAGTGTTGATTCATTACGGTATTTAGACTGCATGGTTATATTGGGAATATGTTCGTTGAGTGCTTTAGAAGATATAAAAAGTTCTTTGCTTGATTCTGCTACTGTGTTTCAAACTACCAATGGACAAGAACGAATTTATATAATGCCTTATTCAGTTGACTCTGTGATGTGGCAACTTAGTTTTCCAATATCAGAAGAAAAGGCTAAGAATTTGAGTTTACAAGGGCCTAAAGTTCTAAAAGAAGAAGCTTGTCGTAGAACTCAATGGCATAGTCCTATCCCTCAAATACTAGAAGCTACTACCGAAAATCAGATTTCTGGATATCCTGTTTATGATAGAACACTATTAAATCCAGCACTATTAAAGTGTAGTAAACAAGTTACCCTTCTCGGTGATGCTGCTCATCCTATGAGCCCATTTAAAGGTCAAGGTGCCAACCAAGCACTATTAGACGCTTTATCATTGGCTCGGGGTATTTCAAAAGGATGTAATTCCTCCAATTGGAGAGATGTTGGAATTCGAAAAAGTGTATTATCTAATTATGAAGAAGAAATGCTTTCTCGGAGTGCTATTAAAGTTAAAGATTCTGCTAGTGCTGCAAAGTTTTTACATTCTAAAATTATCCTTTTTAAAGGTGATAAACCAAGAGGGAGTTTCAGTAAATTTAAAGATGATATCTAGAAATGTTGTAAAGACGGCGAATTTATTCTAAACAAAAAACATCACGAGTTTTGTGGTTTTTGAAAGTACTAATTCTTTATATGCAATTTTATTACTACGGAGTTATAACATATAGGATATTCCTAAAGTAGTAAAAAAGCGATCTTCTTCTGTAAATAGAGCATGTCCCAAAGCAAAATCTATTTGTAGTGTAGGGATTAGTATAATTAAAATACCTGCATCAATGTTATGTTCTTGTTCAAATTCGTCTAAGGTTGAAAAATATTCGATAAACGTTGAAATAGTTTCGTTTGGAGCATAGGACAATCCTGATGATAAACTTAAATCGTCAAAGTCATCCAAGAAACCAATATTGTATCCAAGTGAGAATTTTTCAGACAGTTCGTTTTCAAAAGCTATTTTTAGCAATGTGGACATACCATCTTCTTGAAAGCTTTTACTAGCTAATCTATTAACTGAGGCATACCCAACTAGCGAAATGGCAGGAATTATTCTATTTTGCTCAATTAGTTTTTGTTTAATGCTTAGAGTTAGTGGCTTAAGACCTCTTATGTTGTTTTCTTTTCCAAAATCAGCTAATAAGCGTAATTCAGTTGAATTGCTTACTCCAAATCGCAACATAAAGTTATTTAATATCGTTTCTTTTGATATGGTTATTCCGTTTTCAATCTGAAACTTATTCTTAGATATTGTGTTAACTCCATCACTTTGGTCAGGACGGTCTGTATTAATACTTTCCGATTGTGCAAAGCAACTTAATGACAGAAAACAGAAATTAACAACGAAAAATAATGTCTTTACTTTACTCAATGTCTCTGAGTGTTAAATTAAACTAATTCATGTACTATATTGTCAACCAATCTTACTTGATTCATAACCCAAATGTACAAAATATTCGGAAGTCTAAAACAATAAGTCTCACATCTCGTCAACTAAATATTTATCAATCAATTTTATAAATGGCAATTGTTCTCTTCGTCTAGTCTATGGTTTTTGAGAAGTCTCACAGAAATATTTTTTCAATATTTAGATAGTTTAATCTTATTTAAGTTGTGCCCTTAAAATATTGTATTAGAAGACTTTAAAAAAAACAACTTATAGTTTTATAATTCCCTTTTGAATCATTTCTAACATTACTGGGGAGGCATTTTTAAATGTTGGTTCCTGTTGGATTATACTTCCTGCATTTTTCTTATTTACTTTAAAGGTCAAATCCCTCTCGGTCGTGAATAATAAAAAAGTTAAAAATGGATTCTTAATATAAGAACTCAAAACATTAAAAAGCTCATCACTAGAATAGAAGTTTTCGACTTCTTCTGTTTTGTATCGAGAAGTAAGAGCAAAGTTGTATCCTCCATTTTCTAAAATATGAAGACGAACATAAATGTTTTTAAGTTCAGTATCCCCAATTGTTTTGGCTAATGTAAGTTTTGCAAAAGTACCATCGTTAATACTCGATATTACTTGCTCATAAAATTCAATAAAAACGTTCTGATATAGCATCTCAATTTAATTTGAACTGCAAACTTACACTAAGTCGATAATATGTTACTTCTTTTTGAATAATATTTTTACTAAATTCAATAAACTATGTTTTTTTCCTTTAAAGTCTGAGAAATCTATTTCTTAGCTCTCTAGAGCTGTTACTAAAAGTATAATAGATTCTTATTATTTCGATTTTATTGTTTTTCATAGTGTAGATTTATTTCTAAATAATGATTTATTTAATACTTGTGTTTTAGTGTTGTATTCTCGATTATTATTAGGAACAAAAAAAACATTATGATTTATAATATATAGAATTCTTATTTAAACAATAAGTTAGTGTTAGTAATTGCGTAAAATAAATTATTTGTTTAGTTATATCTATTGCCAACCACCTCCAAGAGACTTGTATAGCTTAATTCTGGCAAGTAATTTGTTTTGTTTCAATTTGTTTAGGTTTAGTTCACTTTCTAAAGCCACTCTTTGTGTGTTTATAATTTCCAAATAGGTAGCATAGCCACTATTGAAAAGTAAGTTAGATTGTTTTATTCCTAATCTTGATGTACTTACTTGTTCTTCCGCTATATCAAGTTGTTCATTCAATGATTCCAATACTATCAAAGCATCTGTTACATCATTTATAGCAGTATAGACCGTTTTTTGAAAATCAATTTCTGCCTGTGTTCGTTCTAACTTGGCGATTTCATAGGCTGTTTTAAGTTTTCTGTTTTTAAATATAGGTTGAGTTAATCCTCCTACTAAGCTTCCGAATAATGAACCTGGAATTGAAAACCAGTTTCCTGATAACATACTGTTAACTCCTCCTGATAAATCTATTGTGAGGGAAGGATATCTACTGACTTGAGTTACTCCAACGTTTGCATTTTTTATTTTTAACTCTAACTCAGCTTCACGAACATCAGGGCGTGATCCCACCATATATAAAGGTACACCTGTGCTAAGTGATTCTTCATATTTTACATCTGCTAGTTTAGTATCTCTTTCTATTTGCGTGGGTAATTGACCTGTTAATAATGATAGTGCATTTTCTTGAACTGCTATTTGTTGTTTTAAAGAGGGGATTAATGCTTTAGCTACGAGCATTTGAGAACGTGTTTGTTGTATCGCTAAAGAAGTAATTTGTCCTGCATCTCGTTGTAACTGAACTATTTTTAAAGTATTTTCTGTTAGTTCGTAATTCGTTCTTGCTACTTCCATTTGAGCATCTAAAAGCAATAAGTTATAGTATCCTTCTGCTATTTTGGCTATTAATTCGGTTTGTATAGCTTTTTTAGCTTCATGTGTTTGGAGGTAAATAGCTAAGGTTTGAGCACTTTGACTTTTAATTTTTCCCCAAATATCGACTTCCCAACTTAAGTCTAGACCTGATATATACTGTGCTGAGTTAACATACATACTACTTGGTGCATCGCTGCCTTTATCCTTATAATAGTTTGAAGAGGGTGTACCGTAATAATTATCTGAACGCCATTGATAAGCTACATTAGCAGCATCTAAAGAAATTGACGGTAGCCAGGCTACTTTTGCTTGTTTTAGTTTTTGATTAGCAATTTCAATATTTTTTATTGCATTTTGCATATCAAAATTATGGTCGAGTCCTTTTTGAATGAGTGCTGTTAAACCTTCATCGGAAAAAAAAGCTTTCCAACTTATGTCAGAAATACCTACAGAATCTTGTAAACTAGCTTCAGTTTGAAATCTATAAGAAGTGGGGATTTCAAATTCCACTGCTTTGTAATTAGATTGTGGAGCACAAGAGTTAAGTAACAATAATGTTAGTGTGGTAGCACTAATTGATGATATAGAGATTGTTTTTAATTTATTCATAATCAATGTTTAATCGTTAGTAAACTTTGCTTTCAATTTTTCGTCAATGGATTGGAATACAAAAAATAGTACAGGGATAATAAATATACCTATAGTTACACCAAATAACATACCTCCCGCTGCGCTAAAACTAATGGAATGGTTTCCTTGAGCAGAAGGACCAACGGTCCACATCAAGGGGATCAATCCTGCAACAAATGCAAAAGAAGTCATAAGAATTGGTCTTAATCTCATCTTAGCTCCTTCTATGGCAGCGTCAAATATAGAGCGTCCCAATTTTCTTTGTTGTAGACCAAATTCTACAATTAATATAGCATTTTTGGCTAAAAGTCCAATTAACATAATTAGTCCAACTTGAACATAAATGTTGTTTTGTAAACCGACAATATTAATAAAAACAAAAACTCCTAATAACCCAGTAGGTACCGAAAGTAGAATAGCTAATGGTAATAAATAACTTTCGTATTGAGCAGATAACAAGAAGTAAACAAAAAGTATACTAAGTCCGAAAATTAATATTGCTTGATTTCCTGATGTTTTTTCTTCTAATGACATTCCCGTAAACTCATAAGAATAGTTACCTGGTAGGGTAGAAGCTACTTCTTCAACTACCTTTAGAGCATCTCCTGTACTATATCCTTCTGCGGGTGTTGCCTTTATCGAAATAGCATTGTATAAATTGTATCGAGTAACCGTTTCTGGACCTAATACTTTCCTTAATTTCACTAAAGTGTTTGCAGGTAACATTTCACCATTTTTATTCTTAACAAAAATTGAGTTGAAGGATTGTGGGTCGTTTCTATAATCTACATCTGCTTGCATATATACTCTATAGGTTCTTCCAAATCGAGTGAAATCACCAGCTTGAACTCTACCGTAATAATTTTTAATAGTGGTCATTAGATCTTTTACACTTACACCTAAAGATTTCGCTTTGATATAATCGATCTCTAACAAATACTGTGGAAAATTTGCTTTGAAAGATGTAAAAGCATGTTCAATCTCTTCACGCTGATTCAATTTTCTGATAAGCGTATCTGCGGTTGCACTAAATTCTTCAAAACCACTTCCCATTCTGTCTTGCAAAACAAATTCTAGTCCACTAAAATCTCCAAAACCTTGAACTGTTGGTCTTGGAAACACATTAAAGGATGCATCGTTTAATACAGAAAGGTCTTTGTGAATTTCAGTGATGATTTTGTTAATATTTTTTTCTTCTCCTCTTTCTTTGTATGGTTTTAAATTGATATATCCAACAGCAAAAGAAGGACTTGCATTGGCGTCAATTGCATTATATCCAGATATTGCGGTCATGCCTTCAATATCAGTTCTTAACTTCAGGATACTGTCAGCTTGTGCTAATACAACTTTAGTTCTAGCTAAAGAAGCGCCTGGAGGCATGGCCAAAGAATAAGTAATAAAGCTATCATCTTCTGTAGGAATAAAACTAGAAGGTGTTTTGTAAATTAACAACACTCCTAATCCTATAATAGCAATTAATCCTAATAAGGAATATTTACTGTTTTTGATGAGTTTTGTTATAGAGGTTACATATCTTGTTGTAAAGCTATCAAAGGCTGTGTTGAAGGAAAAGAAAAAGCGAGCTTTTAAACTTTCTAATTTTCCCATCGGAGCCTTAACAAAATCTTCTTCATGATGTTCATGCTTTAAAAATAGAGCACACAAAGCAGGACTTAGAGTCAATGCATTAATAGCTGAAATTAGAATGGCAATTGCTAATGTATAAGCAAATTGTTTATAAAATAAACCTGCTGGCCCTTGCATAAAACCTACTGGTAAAAATACAGCTGCCATAACAAGAGTTATTGATAAAATAGCCCTTGTGATTTCACTCATAGCAGAAACTGTAGCTTCTTTAGCTTTCATTCCAGTTTGATGCATCTTCTCATGTATTGCTTCGACGACGACTATAGCATCATCAACAACAATTCCAATGGCTAGTACCAAGGCAAACATGGTTAATACATTAATTGAAAAACCTAAAAGGTAAATAAAGAATAAGGTACCCAATAACGATACAGGAATTGCTACAACCGGAATAATTGTTGATCTGAAATCTTGTAAAAAGATGTAAACGATGATGAAAACCAAGAAAAAGGCCTCAAACAAAGTACTTCTAACTTGATTAATTGATTCGTCTATTTGATCTTTTACTGAGTAGCTAATATCATATTTAATTCCGTCAGGAAAGGATTTAGATACACGTTCTAAGACTTCTCTTATTGCAATATCAATATCTCTAGCATTTGAACCACTCGTTTGAGTTATGTTCATTGTCAAACCAGGAAAGCCGTTTACGCTGTTGTCACTTCCTAAATTAGATGCTCCAAACTCAACCCTTGCTATGTCTTTAAGATATAGTACTGAACCATCTTTATTGGTTTTAATTACTATGCTTTCGAATTCTTCAGGTAGATTAAATCTACCTCTATGTTTTAATGCAGTTTCGAATACTTCATCTGATGTTTCCCCAAATTTTCCAGGTGCAATTTCAAAGTTTTGGTCTTTAATTGCACTAATCACGTCTTGAGGGACTAGGTCATACAAAGCTAGTTTCTCCGGGTTTAACCACGTACGCATTGAGTAATCACGAGCTCCAACTCGGCTTACTGCCGCTACTCCTGGAACACGGAGTAATTCACGGTTGATATTAATCTGAGTATATGCTTGTAAAAACGTTTCGTCGTAAATTTCTTCAGGATGATCGCTGTAAAAATTAATGGTCATAATATTACCACTCTGTCTAGGACTTACAGAAATACCTGATTCATTGACTTCAGAAGGTATTTGACTTGCAGCTTTTGTTACTCTGTTTTGTACGTTTACAGCAGCTTGGTCAGGATCGGTTCCTGCTTCAAAGAAAATGCTTATTGTTCCTGAACCACTATTACTCGCTTTTGAGGTTATATAGGTCATATTGTCGACCCCATTAATTGCTTCTTCAATTGGTAGTAAAACGCTTTGTGCTACTGTTTCAGCACTAGCTCCAGGATAGGAGGTAGAAACTGTTACACTTGGTGGGGCTATCTCGGGAAAACGTGTAATCGGTAATAGGGTTAAACCCACTAATCCTAAAAGCAAAAACATAATAGAGATTACCGTTGCTAATATGGGACGCTGTATAATTGATTTTATCATAGTTTAATGTATAGGATTGAACTTAGTTCATTGGCTTAACATACATTCCTTCAGTTAATTTGTCAAAACCTGTTTTAATTATTATATCACCTCGTTTTAATCCTTCTGTAACTATATAGTTAGTGCCAGAAACACCCTCAATAGAAATAGACTGTAGTTTTACTTTGCTTTCATTGTCTAATAAGTATACGAAGGTTTTGTCTTGAATAGATGTTGTTGCAACTTGTGGAACTAATATCACGTTGTGTTTTGTTTCTTGTAATTTTACAGTTCCTGAATTTCCTGAGCGCATGACATCTTGTGAGTTAGGAAAAGTTGCACGTAAAGAAATTGCTCCTGTATTTCTGTTTACTTGGCCATTAATTGCATCTACTACACCTCTTTCGGTGTATTCGTGTCCATCTGCAAGTATAAGGGTGACTTTTGGTAAATTTTGATTTGAATCATTAGTTTTAGAAGTGTCTAATTTTTGATTTGATTTTGTGAAGTATAGAAAATCAGACTCACTCATACCAAAATAAACATACACATCACTAACATCAGATAAAACAGTCATTGGCTGACTATCGTTCTTAGCTACGAGGTTTCCAATACGTTTGGGAATTCTACCAATATAACCGCTAACAGGCGCTTTGATTATGGTGTATTCTAAGCTAATTTTCGCACTTGCTACTGAAGCAGAAGCCTTAGCTAGGGAAGCTTTGGCAATTTCATAATTAGATTTAGCAGTTTCTAATTGTACTTCGGCTATCACCTCATTGTCAATTAGGGGTTTAAGTCTATCTATTTCTAGCTGAGCATTTTTTAATTTAGCCTTTTCAACGTTTTCTGTAGCTATCTCGTTGTTTAATTTTTCTTGGTAAGGTTGTGGGTTTATTTTAAATAGAGGTTGTCCTTCTTTTACAAAAGCACCCTCATCTACATAAATTTCATCTAATATTCCCTCCACTTGTGGTCTAATCTCTACGTTGACTTTACCTTCGATGGTTCCAATATAATCTTTTACGGTTATTGCAGTAGCAGTATCGATTTTTATAACAGGTAAAGCAAGTGCATTTTCTTTTGGGTCTACAGGTTTTTTAGTACTGATGTTACAGCTGTTTGCCAATACAAGTGTTCCAATCATCAGTAAGGAGGCAAATGCAACCAGCAGGTTTTTCTTTCTTGTTATCATTATTCTTGTTTTTGTAATTAGTAAAGGAGAATTATCTTCTATGATAGATTATTCCAATCATAATGCCAATCGTATAAAAAACAACGACAACGACATTAATGCGCTGATTATTAATTAATTATGTTTTTGTGGTTGCTGTAGTTATTAACTAATAAAGTTTCCCGAATCGGGGATGTGTTCCACATAATATATTGTTAAAATACGTCTATACTCAAACGTTTAACTTAAGTTCATTGATTTAAAGAATCAAAAAAATGATTTATTGAACAATATTCGTTATTTTTAATATAAATTAATAGTATATGTTATCAAAGATTTATGGTAGTGCAGTTTTGGGAATAGAAGCTGTTACAATTACGGTTGAAGTATATATAGATCAAGGTGTAAACTTCTATTTGGTAGGATTACCCGATAATGCTGTTAAGGAAAGTAGTTATAGAATTGCAGCTGCGCTTAAAAATGTGGGATATCGTTTTCCTAATAGAAAAATTACTGTGAATATGGCACCAGCTGATTTGAGAAAAGAGGGTTCTGCATACGATTTAACCATTGCTATGGGTGTTTTACAGGCTTCTGAACAGATAAAGGCTCCCACTATTGGTTCTTATGTGATTATGGGGGAATTATCTCTAGATGGTAGTCTACAGCCTATAAAAGGTGCTTTACCTATTACAATGAAAGCTAAGGAAGATGGATTTAAAGGAGTTATTCTTCCAATTCAAAACTCAATGGAAGCTGCTTTGGTTGAAGGAATAAATGTATATGGAGTTAGAAATATTAAAGAAGTTATAGAGTTTTTTGAAGGAATTATTGAAATTGAACCAACTACTATTGACGTAGCTTTAAGTCTTGGAGTGCTTGCTAAAGATTCTATGGAACTTGATTATAAGGATGTAAAAGGGCAAAATATTGTGAAGAGATGTATGGAGGTTGCAGCGGCTGGTGGGCATAATATTTTATTAATTGGCCCACCTGGTTCAGGTAAAACAATGATCGCAAAGCGACTACCTAGTATTTTACCTCCAATGAGTGTAGAAGAGGCATTAGAAACAACGAAAATACATAGTGTTGTAGGTAAAGTGAAGGATTTGTCTTTAATGAAGAATCGCCCATTTAGAAGTCCACATCATACAGCTTCAAGTGTTTCATTAGTAGGAGGGGGGAGTTATCCTCAACCAGGTGAGATATCTTTAGCGCATAATGGTGTTTTATTTCTCGATGAATTACCTGAATTTAAAAGGGAGGTTTTAGAAGTGATGAGACAACCTTTAGAAGATAGAGAAGTTACCATTGCTCGAGCTCGTTTTACAATTACTTATCCTTCTTCTTTTATGCTTGTAGCTAGTATGAATCCAAGTCCTAATGGATACTTTAATGATGCAGATTCATCTAGAACAACCAGTAAAGCAGATATGGACCGATATTTAGGGAAAATATCTGGACCTTTATTAGATCGAATTGATATGCATGTGGAAGTAAGTCCATTACCTTTTGAATCATTGTCAAAGGCCGCTTTGGCTGAGAACAGTGATTCTATAAAGAAAAGAGTAGTTGCTGCTAGGTTAATTCAATCTCTTCGTTTTGAAAACTATAAGGGTATACATTATAATGCGCAATTAAATACATCTCTATTAAGAAAGTATTGTGTATTAGATTCAGAGTCTTTGGAGTTATTGAAGATGGCTATGACTAAATTAAATTTATCTGGAAGAGCATATGATAGGATACTAAAGGTCGCTAGGACTATTGCGGATTTAGAGGCTTCAGAGACGATACAGTCTCATCACATCGGTGAAGCTATTCAATATAGGAGTTTGGATAGGGAAGGGTGGTTATACTGACATATTACTAGAATTATCTATTATGATGGCTGCAAAATATTTCAAGTATTTAAAAAGCATATGGAATATCATGAATTTTAGGAAAACAAAAAATGGCAAAATCGAAAGTGTATACACTTACAATTTTACCATTTCAATCTTATTTATTGATTAGCCTTTATTAAAAGGTTTATCAATAATTATTCAATTATTTAGATTCTAATTCATTCGCTTTAGCAGTCATTTCAAGTGCTCTATAAATGCCTAATAAAGTGCTTTTTGCTTCTTGATTATTAGGATTAATTGAAAGAACTTTTTCAAGATCTGTCATTGCATCTCTATAGATAACATTCTTTTGCTTTTTAAGCTCATCATATTTCTTGTTATCCGCAGAAGACATACCTAAACTGTTCATTTTGTTTGTGATTGCTTCGTCTGGTTGTAATTTTAAAATAGCAAGATTTAAATAAGCATTTTCTGACTTAGGGTTAATTGCAATTGCTTTGGTGTAATATTCTTTAGCTGCATCGTATTTACCTGCTTGGTAACTAGTAACACCTAAATTATACAATAACACATCATCATTAGGATTTTTTGTTAAAGCCTCTTTTGCTAACTCTTCATATTTTCCCATGTTATTTGATTTCAAATAGATATCCATCTGAGTTAATAGCAAGTTCATATCGTCTGGATTTGCTTTACGAGCATCACCAATTAAAGATTCTGCTTGATCCATTTTACCTTCTTGGTAATATATTAAAGCTAAATTTTTAATGATTTCAGGACGTTTAGATTCTTCTTTTACAAGTTTAGGATCAGTATGTGTACCTTGTTTAACCATTAGGTCACGCATTTTTGAATCTTTACCAAAACTTTGTACTTGTCCAGAAGCCTTTTCCGTAGCGGTATAATACGAATCGTTTCCTTTAAAGTTTAAATCTAGGAGTGTTTTATAGTGTTTAATAGCAGTATCATACTCTTTAGAATTGATAGCGGTAGATGCTGCATAATATAAATAAAGGGTGTCTTGTGGATTCAATTCAAAAGCTTGTGTAAAGCGTTTGGTTGCTCCTTTATAGTTTGAAGCATTGTTATCTTCAACCCCTTTATTGATTACTTGTTGCGAAACTTCTTTTAATTCCTCAGTTGCTTGTTTAACATACTTACTATTTGCATTTTTATCAAGCTCAAATAGTTTATTGTATGATTTCATAACGTTTTCAACGTTGGCATCAAAGTTTTGGTTTTTTCTAATTTCTTCTACTGCTAAATTACCGTTCAGAAAATAGTATTGAATTTTCTGTTCGTTGCTAGCATTAGGAAGTAAAGCTTCTACTTTGTTAAGAGCTGCTTTAGCTTCTGAAATACTTCCTTTTTTAATTGCTTTTTCAGCATCTTTTAGTTCTGCTTTTTGAGCAATCGAAAAGCTTGTAGTAAATAAAGCTGAAAGCAATAAGACATATCTCTTATTCATTTTTCAAAATTTAATTAGTTATTATAGTTCTATTCTTGTGTTTCAGTATCTTCAGTTGTTTCAGTATCTTCAATATCGTTGTCAGTTGTTTCTAAATCTTCATCAAGATTATTGATATCTACTTCTTCATATTCTACTTCTTCTTCATCATCTTTCATTACTTTTGCTACTGCAGCAATAGAATCATTCCCCTTAATATTGATTAATTTCACACCTTGTGTAGCACGGCCCATTACACGTAGGTCTGATATTTTCATACGAATTGTTAAGCCAGATTTATTGATAATCATTAAATCGTCAGCATCTGTTACTGCATTGATTGATACTAAAAGACCTGTTTTCTCAGTAATGTTCATGGTTTTTACACCTTTTCCACCACGGTTAGTCTCTCTATACTCATCAAGTGAAGATCTTTTTCCGTAACCTTTTTCAGATACAACTAAGATTTCACTACTCATATCATTAACAGAAACCATGCCTATTACTTCATCTTGTTCGTCAGCAAGTGTAATACCTCTTACACCTGATGCAGTTCTACCCATAGGACGTGTTTTACCTTCATCGAAACGAACTAGTTTACCAGATTTAAGAGCAATTAAAACTTTAGAATTACCATCTGTTAATTTCGCTTCTAGTAACTCATCTTCTTCTCTAATAGTAATGGCGTTAATACCGTTTAATCTTGGACGTGAATATTGCTCTAGAGGAGTTTTCTTAACTTGTCCCTTTTTGGTAGCCATAATAACGTATTGACTATTGATGTATTCTTCATCTTTTAAGTCTTGGGTACATATAAAGGCTTTAACTTTATCATCATTTTCAATGTTGATTAAGTTTTGAATAGCTCTACCTTTACTTGTTTTTGATCCTTCTGGAATCTCGTAAACGCGCATCCAATAACACTTACCTTTTTGAGTGAAGAATAACATATATTGATGATTAGTAGCAACATACATGTGCTCTAGGAAGTCTAGGTCTCTTGTTCCTGCAGACTTTTGCCCTACACCACCACGGTTTTGTGTTTTGTATTCTGAAAGTGGAGTTCTTTTAATGTAACCTGCATGAGAAATTGTAATTACAACTTGTTCATCTGCAATTAAATCCTCAATACTTACATCTCCACCAGCGTATTCAATAACTGAACGACGTTCATCTCCGTATTTATCTCTAATTTCAACTAACTCTTCCTTAATTAAGTTCATACGCAATTCCTTGCTTGCTAACAACTCTTTTAAGTGAGTAATTAATTTCATTATTTCTTCATACTCATTACGAAGTTTGTCTTGCTCTAGTCCTGTTAATTGACGCAAACGCATCTCAACAATTGCTCTAGCTTGAATCTCAGATAAACCAAATCGTTCTATTAATTTGGCTCTAGCTTCATCCGCATTTTTAGAACCTCTGATTAATGCAATTACTTCATCTATATTATCAGATGCAATAATTAAACCTTCTAAGATATGTGCGCGTTCTTCTGCTTTTCTTAATTCGAATTCAGCACGTCTAGTAACCACTTCATGTCGGTGGTTTACAAAGTGAAGGATCAAATCTTTTAAATTAAGCATTTCAGGTCTTCCGTTTACTAAAGCGATATTGTTAACGCTGAAAGAAGTTTGAAGTTGCGTGTATTTGAAAAGGGTGTTTAAAACTACGTTAGGTACTGCGTCACGTTTAAGAATATAAACAATTCTCATTCCTTTTCTATCCGACTCGTCACGAATAGTTGCAATACCTTCTATTTTTTTATCGTTAACAGCTTCAGCAGTTTTTTTAATCATTTCTGCTTTGTTTACTTGATATGGAATCTCAGTAACAATAATGCATTCACGACCATCAACTTCTTCGAAAGCTGTTTTAGCTCTCATTACTACACGACCTCTACCAGTTTTGAATGCCTCGCGCACTCCTTCATAGCCATAAATGATTCCTCCTGTAGGGAAGTCGGGTGCTTTAATATAATTAATTAATTCATCGATTTCAATGTCATTGTTGTCGATATATGCAAGTGTACCGTCAATAACTTCGGTTAGGTTGTGAGGTGCCATGTTAGTAGCCATACCAACTGCAATACCTGAAGCTCCATTAATTAATAGATTCGGTATTTTTGTAGGCATAACTTTCGGTTCCTCTAAAGAGTCATCAAAGTTCAATTGAAAATCTACGGTTTCTTTTTCAAGGTCAGCAAGAATTTCTTCAGAAATCTTTTTCATTCTTGCTTCAGTATAACGCATAGCAGCTGGACTATCACCATCTACAGAACCAAAGTTACCTTGTCCATCAACAAGTAAATAACGTAAGCTCCAATCTTGAGCCATACGAACCATTGCGTCATATACTGAGGTGTCACCGTGAGGGTGATATTTACCAAGTACTTCTCCAACAATTCTCGCTGATTTTTTATGAGCTCTATTGGACAGTAGTCCTAACTCGTGCATACCAAATAATACTCTTCGATGAACAGGTTTTAAGCCATCTCTAACATCGGGAAGCGCTCTAGAAACAATTACCGACATGGAGTAGTCGATATAAGCCGATTTCATCTGCTCCTCTATGTTAATGGGAATTAACTTTTCTCCTTCAGACATAAGTATATAAATTTAAATTGTCAAAATATAAAACGTGCTAATATACGTATTATACTACTTTTTTGAACTATTAATTCGTTTATATTTCCCGTTTTTATTAACAATTTAAATTAAAACAGTCTTGAAAAAGTATTGGGAATATTTTTGTTTCTCATTTATTTTTTGTCAATTAGCTATATACTACTTTTTTGAAGTTAGGTATGCTTTTTGCAATTTACACCACATATAATAATATTCACCTATTAAAAGATTTAGAAATGGACGATAACTTTTCACAAAATGTAAAAGACGTGATCAATTTCAGTAAAGATGAAGCCTTGCGCTTGGGTCATGACTTTATAGGAACGGAACACCTTTTATTAGGCTTAATACGAGTAGATCAAGGTGAAGCATTCACCATCTTAAATAATTTAGATATCGATATTGATTTTCTTAGAAGTAAAATTGAAAATCTTAATCCTTCTCAACATGGAAAGGATTTACTTAACAATAAAAGTACATTACACTTAACAAAGCAAGCTGAAAGAGCGTTGAGAATGACCTTTTTAGAAGCGAAAGTTTTTAAAAACACTGCTATAAACACAGGGCACTTATTGTTGTGTATATTAAAAAATGACGATGATCCAACTGCTCAGGTTTTAAATAAATTGAAAGTTGACTACGATGTCGTAAAAGAAGAATTTATGAGTCTAATTGGTGATGATTCACAAGAAGAATTAGATGAGTTTTTTGAGACTCCTAAAGCTGAAACTTTTGAAGAGTCACGACAAAATGACAGTAATCGTGACAGTTTAGACGGTGGTTCTGCTTCTAAAACAACTAAAAAATCTAAGACTCCGGTTTTAGATAATTTTGGAAGAGATTTAACAGAAATGGCCGAAAACGGTAAGTTAGATCCTGTGGTAGGAAGAGAAAAGGAAATTGAACGTGTTTCACAAATCCTAAGTAGAAGAAAGAAAAATAATCCACTTTTAATAGGTGAGCCAGGTGTTGGTAAATCTGCTATTGCCGAAGGTTTGGCTCTACGAATCATTCAGAAGAAAGTTTCTAGGATTTTGTTCAATAAGCGAGTTGTAACTCTAGATTTAGCTAGTTTAGTTGCAGGAACAAAATATAGAGGACAATTTGAAGAAAGGATGAAAGCCGTTATGAATGAATTGGAGAAAAATGATGATATCATTTTGTTCATTGATGAGATCCATACCATTGTTGGGGCAGGAGGAGCTACCGGTTCATTAGATGCTTCTAATATGTTTAAACCTGCATTAGCAAGAGGAGAGATTCAATGTATTGGAGCAACTACACTTGATGAGTTTAGACAACATATTGAAAAAGACGGTGCATTAGAAAGACGTTTTCAGAAAGTAATTGTAGAACCAACATCAGTTGACGAAACAATTATTATTCTAAATAATATTAAAAATAAATATGAAGACCATCATAGTGTTACCTATACAGATGAAGCTATTGAGGCATGTGTTAAGTTAACTAATAGATATATGAGTGATCGATTCTTACCAGATAAGGCTATTGATGCTTTAGATGAAGTGGGTTCTCGTGTGCATATTACTAATATAAACGTTCCTAAAGAAGTTTTAGAACTTGAAGCAAAACTGGAGCAAGTGCGTGAAGATAAGAATGAGATGGTCAAGAAGCAAAAGTATGAGGAGGCAGCACATTTAAGGGATACTGAGAAAAAGGTTGAAAACGATTTAGCGATAGCTCAAGAGAAATGGGAAGAAGATTCTAAGAATAATAGAATAGTTGTTACGGAGGAAGATGTTGCTGATGTTGTTTCTATGATGACTGGTATACCGTTGAATAAAATTGCACAAAAAGAAATCACTAAATTGTCGAAACTACCTGAACAAATTAAAGGTAAAGTGATAGGGCAAAGTGATGCTGTAAACAAAATTGCTAAAGCTATTCAGCGTAATCGTACTGGTTTGAAGGATCCAAATAAACCGATAGGTTCGTTTATTTTTCTTGGACAAACAGGAGTTGGGAAAACACAATTAGCAAAAGTAATAGCTAAGGAGATGTTTGACTCAGAGGATGCGTTGGTGCGTATTGATATGAGTGAGTTTATGGAGAAATTTGCGGTATCTAGATTAGTAGGGGCTCCTCCAGGGTATGTAGGTTATGAAGAAGGAGGGCAATTGACAGAGAAAATCCGTAGGAAACCTTATAGTGTTATTCTTTTAGATGAGATAGAAAAGGCTCATCCAGATGTCTTTAATATGATGTTACAGGTGTTAGACGATGGTCATTTAACAGATAGTTTAGGTCGAAAAGTTGATTTTAGGAATACTATTATTATTATGACTTCAAACATTGGTTCGAGACAATTAAAAGATTTTGGGCAAGGTGTTGGATTTGGAACACAGACGAAGAAAGATCAATCAAATGAGTATTCTAAGTCAGTAATTGAAAACGCGCTTAAGAAGGCATTTGCACCAGAATTCTTAAATAGAATTGATGATATTGTTGTGTTTAATGCTTTGGAAAAAGATGATATCCATAAGATTATTGATATTGAGTTAGAAAAACTTTATAAACGTTTAGAAGAACTAGAATATCATCTTATCTTGAAAGATGAGGCAAAAGACTTTATAGCAGATAAAGGATTTGACAAGCAATATGGAGCAAGACCTTTAAAAAGGGCTATTCAAAAGTATATAGAAGACCCTTTAGCAGAGGAGATTGTAAATGCTAAGATTCAAGCAGGAGACGAGATTGAAATGTCTTTGAGTGATGATAAGGAATCTTTAATAATAAGAGTTACAACTGCAAAAAAACCTACTAATTAGTAGGTTTTTTTATGTGTTTTAAGAATTTGTAAATTAATTATAATTTTTATTTTTCATATTGTTTTAAGTACTATTTTAGTTTCGTAAAACAATTGAAATGTTAGAAAAGGTTATTGTTGGAAGTGAAGAGTGGTGCTCTTTCCCTTCACTAGGTATTCCTACCATGAAGGCTCGTGTTGATTCGGGTGCGAAAACTTCTGCTTTACATGCAGTTAATATAGTTCCTTTTGAGAAAGATGGGGAAAAGTGGTTGAAATTTGATGTGAATCCATTGCAAAATAATGGAAAGACGATTAAGCACTGTGAGGCTAAAATGGTTGATAAGCGCATCGTTAAAAGCTCAAGTGGATCGCGTGAATCACGTTATGTTATTCAAACCGTTCTTGATTTAGGAGGTAATCAATGGGAAGTAGAGGTTACTCTTACTAATAGGGACTCTATGGGATACCGTATGTTGTTAGGAAGAGAAGCAATGAGTGGTAGGGTGTTGGTAGATCCAGAGCAACATTTTTTACTAGGTCAACCTACTACAGAAAAACTTAAAGAATATTACAATTCTTCTTCTGTCGAAAAAAAGGGTTTACGAATTGGAGTTTTAGCAAGTAATCCTGAATTATATAGTAATAAAAGAATTATTGAAGCAGGGGAGCTGAGAGGACATGAGATGCATTTCCTGAATTTGAAGTATTGCTACATGAAGTTGGATGCAAATCAACCTGAAATACATTATAGAGGTGGACGTGTATTGAATGATTTTGATGCTGTTATTCCACGAATTAGACCAAGTATGACTTATTATGGTTGTGCATTAACTCGTCATTTTGAGTCTTTAAAGGTTTTTAGTTTAAATACTGCTGCTGCCATCACTCAGTCAAGGGATAAGTTATTTTCTCTGCAATTATTACTAAATAACGGAGTTGATATTCCTACAACTGGATTTGCAAATTCTCCACTTGATACAAATGATTTAATTAAAATGGTTGGAGGAAGCCCTTTGATAATTAAATTATTGGAGGGGACCCAAGGGAAGGGGGTAGTGTTAGCAGAAACTAAAAAAGCTGCTGAAAGTGTAATTAATGCTTTTAAGAGTTTGAACGCTAATATTTTAGTGCAAGAATTTATAAAAGAAGCTAATGGTAAGGATATTCGTTGCTTTGTAATTGATGGAAAGGTTGTTGCTGCTATACAGAGAGAAGCTTTGCCTGGAGAATTCCGAGCTAATATTCATTTAGGAGGTACTGCTTCTGTAATAAAAGTTACCGCAGAAGAAAAACGTATAGCTATCAAGGCAGCTAAAGCGATGAATTTAAAAGTAGCAGGTGTTGATATTATTCGTTCGGATAAAGGACCTTTGTTGTTGGAGGTGAATTCTTCACCTGGTTTAGAGGGGATTGAAGGAGCTACAAATAAAGATATTGCAAGTGAAATGATTAAAGCAATTGAGAAGCAATTCAAATGGAGTTAGAGTTTTAAAAAAAGAATAAAAATGCCCCTTTCGACTGAAGTTTAAAAGGGGCATTTTTTATTTCATGTGGGATGTTGTTTATCAGAAATGCTTTTTAAAGCGTAATTGGTAAACTTCGTCTAGTTCTTGGTTACTAGTTACGTTCACTTCAAGATCGGTAACATAGCCAGAATTTAAGCCGTAAACCCATCCATGAATACTTAATTCTTGATTGCGTTCCCATGCTTGTTGAACAATAGATGTTTTGGCTAAATCATACACTTGTTCTTTGACATTTATTTCCACAAAACGATTGAACCGTTGTCCTTCATCTTCAATTTCATTTAATTCATCTTGATGTAAACGATATACTGTTTTTATATGTCGAATCCAGTTGTCAATTAAGCCTACAGAGTCATTTCGCATAGCAGCTTGTACTCCTCCACATCCATAATGACCACAGACTATTATGTTTTTAATTTTAAGAACATTCACGGCATAATCCAAAACACTTAACATACTCATGTCTGTATGGATTACCATATTGGCAATATTTCTATGAACAAATACGTCACCAGGCTCAGCACCAATTACCTCGTTTGCCGGTACTCTACTATCTGAACAACCAATCCATAATAAGGGAGGGGTCTGTTTTTCACAGAGTCTTTTGAAGTAGTTAGGATTGATGGTAAGTTTTTGCTCAACCCAAGCCTTGTTGTTTTCTAATATTTGTTTATAAAAATCGTTCTTACTCAAAATGATTACTCTTTAGATGTAAATAGCTCTTTTACGAAATCGACTTCACCAGTTTCTACTTTATAGTAGGCTCCAACTAACCCTATTTCTCCATTTTTAAACATATTTTGTAAAACTTCACTCCTGTCAAGTACGTTGTTTAGTGTGTACATAACATTTTGAAGAGAAACTTTATCAACAGCCTCTTTTGAGGTAATGTCGATATCTATGTTATTTTTTTTAACTTGTTGTACTGCCGAATCAACTTTAGATAATAAATGTGTCAAATGTCCAAGTTCAGTTCCTTTACATGCGCCTGTAATAGCCCCGCAATTAGAATGTCCTAATACTACTATTAGTTTAGAACCCGCTAATTTACAAGCAAATTCCATAGATCCAATAATATCATCATTCAAAACATTTCCTGCGATTCGAGTGCTGAAAACATCACCTAAACCTTGGTCGAATATTAATTCTGCGGATGTTCTACTGTCTATGCAACTTAAAATAATAGCAAATGGAAATTGATTTTCTTTAGTATTGTTAACTTGTTCTAATAGATTGCTATGCGCTTTTAGGTTTTCTACAAAACGTTTATTACCTTCTTTTAAAAACGATAGTGCCAATTCTGGAGTTAGGGAGGCTTGATCTTCTATACTGTGTAATCGCATACTGTTAATGTTTTATTTTGTATCATATAATACATGGCAAATTTAAATAAAAACTAGTATAAAATACAGTTTCTTTGTTTTTATACAATTTTTTTATCAATTACTCAATTAATTTGCTGTTGTATGAGGATTTATTGATTATATGCTTTGAAATGGAAAAGATATAGGTGACAAACTTTAGAAAGTTTTCTATAAAATTTAGAATCGTTAAGATTGCTATAAAGTAGCTTAAAACTTGTCTTGATTGAAATAAGTTTTTACATTTGCATTCAATATCAACATAAGGAGGAAAAATTTGTACTGATTGCACAACCTCGGTAAAAAAATGCTAAAGCAGAATTCCCTCCTTTAGCCATTTTTCCTTTTTTATAAAAAAAATACAATATTATGGCTTATTACTTTACATCAGAATCTGTTAGTGAAGGACATCCTGACAAAATAGCGGATCAAATTTCAGATGCATTAATAGATAATTTTCTTGCTTTTGATAGTGAATCTAAAGTAGCTTGTGAAACATTAGTAACCACAGGACAGGTTATTTTAGCAGGAGAAGTAAAATCTAAAACTTATTTAGATGTACAACAAATTGCTCGTGAAGTAATCAAAAAAATTGGTTATACTAAAAGTGAGTATATGTTTGATGCTAATTCATGTGGGATACTTTCAGCTATTCATGAACAATCTCCAGATATTAATCAAGGAGTAGATCGCGCAGATAAAGAAAATCAAGGTGCAGGAGACCAAGGAATGATGTTTGGTTATGCAACTCGTGAAACCGAAGACTATATGCCATTGGCTTTAGATTTGGCTCATAAATTATTGATTGAGTTAGCTGAAATCCGTAAAGATGGTAGTGAAATTGCTTATTTAAGACCAGATGCGAAGAGTCAAGTTACTTTAGAGTATAGTGATGAAAATGTGCCAACTCGAATTGTAACTATAGTGTTATCTACTCAGCACGATGATTTTATCAAACCATCAGAAAAAGGTTTCGAATCGCAAAATCTCGCAAATAAAGAGATGCAGTCAATTATAGAAGATGATATTAAATCGATATTAATTCCACGTTTACTTAAAAAATACCCTCAATACACACACTTATTTGAAAAGGGAGAGATTGAATATTTGATCAATCCAACAGGGGTATTTGTTATAGGAGGTCCACATGGAGATACAGGTTTAACAGGAAGAAAGATTATTGTAGATACCTATGGAGGAAAAGGAGCACATGGAGGAGGCGCTTTCTCAGGTAAAGACCCAAGTAAGGTAGATCGAAGTGCAGCTTATGCTACAAGGCACATTGCTAAAAATTTGGTGGCAGCAGGTGTTGCTGATGAAGTTCTTGTGCAAGTTTCTTATGCTATTGGTGTCGCTAAACCTACTGGAGTATATGTGAATACCTATGGGACTTCTAAGGTTAACTTGTCCGATGGAGTAATTGCACAGAAGGTAAGTGAATTGTTTGATTTACGTCCTTATTTTATTGAGCGTAATTTGAAATTAAGAAACCCGATTTATAGTGAAACTGCTGCATATGGACATATGGGAAGAATCCCTCAAACAGTAACTAAAGTATTTACAAGTCCTAATGGAGAAGAAAAAACAATGGAAGTTGAATTGTTTACTTGGGAGAAATTAGATAGAGTAGAAGATGTAAGAAAAGCATTTTCATTATAAAAACACCATAATATTTTTAAAAAAGGTATGCTCAAGAAAGGCATACCTTTTTTTGTTTTTTATTTAAAAACATAATTTTTTGTTAAATATCAATTGTTTTGTATATTGAAGTTTAAAATTAGGTAATGAATTGGGTGCTATTTGTAGTATTGGGATTTTGTATTTTCTATCTTCTAGAAAGAAGAAAGTATTTGAAGAAACTTTTAGAATATAAAAAGGTGATACGCATGAGTTGGGGAAAAGTCAAAGAGTTTGAAAGATTTGATTTTGGAAAGATAGGTAGATATCACAAAAATATATTACCTGAAGAGAATGTTTTTCAGATACTATCAGATCAAATTTGTAAAGATTTGGATTTTGAAGAGTTGTTTAAATATATAGATAGAACTCATTCTAAAATTGGGCAACAATATCTTTATTACAGGTTAAGAACCATTAAAAAAGAGAAGGCTATTTCTCAAGAAAACCTTGCAAAACATTTTCAAAGTGATAATGTTTTTAGAGAGCAAATACAGTTGCTTTTAAATAGGTTAAGTAATGTGGAGGGGTATTATTTTGAAACACTTTTCAATGATAAAAATATTCAAAAACCTAATTCGATCAAATGGGTTTATGCTCTTTCAATTCTTTCTTTAGTCATTACTATAGTAATATTTATATATCCAATAGCTCTAGTGTTATTGATTCCTATTCTACTCACAAATTTATTTTTTCATTACAGAAACAAGGTTTTTATTTATGAGCACTTTAAAGCGATTGTAGAGTTCAGTAAAACTTACAATGTGGCTAAGAAAATATTAAAAAATAATAAAATAAGAGAACTATATGGTGAACCAGAATTTATGAAGCATTTAGCTAAAATAGAGAGAAAGGCAAGTTTTTTTAAAATTAATAAAAGATTCGAGAATGAATGGTTATTGTTAATTTGGATACCTATAGAATATTTGAAAATCAGCTTTAATCTAGAATATATAGCTTTCTATAGTTTAATTCGGTCTTTTTTTAATTGTAGAAATGATGTACAAAAACTTTATGTTTTTATAGGTGAAATAGAAGTCTCTTTAACTATTGCATCTCTTAGATCTGAAGGTAGGGAAAATTGCATTCCTAAGTTTTATGATGAAAAAACTTTAGTCGTAGAGAATATGTATCATCCTTTGTTAAAGAAATGTGTGTCGAATTCAATTAATCTCTTGAATGAAAGTTTGCTCTTAACTGGAACTAATATGTCTGGGAAAACTACATTTATACGTACTATAGGGGTTAATAGTATTTTAGCTCAGACACTTGGGATATGTTATGCTTCTTCTTACATAGCTCCCTTTTTAAGAATACATTCTTCAATTCGAATTGCTGATGACTTATTGGAGGATACTAGTTATTACTTAAAGGAGGTTTTGGTTTTAAAGGAGTTTGTGGAATCTGTTAATGAGTCCGTACCTTGTCTATTTATTTTAGATGAGATTTTTAAAGGAACTAATTCACAAGAGAGAGTATCAGCTGGTTATGCGATATTAGATTATTTGAATCAAAGTAAGCATATCGTTTTGGTAGCAACTCATGATTTGGAATTAGTTAACTTGCTTGAATGTAGGAATTATGCTGTATATCATTTTCAGGAACAAATAATGTCAAAGGAATTAAATTTTGATTTTAAAATTAAAAAAGGGAAAATGACTAAGCAAAATGCAATTGAAATTTTAGAACTGTATAATTATCCAAAAAAAATAACTGATACAGCTTATTTATTAAAATATAATGTTTTTAAAATCAAGTAATCTTTTAGTATTTAATAAACAAAAAAAAATTATTCGATGGATATGTAGATGTCTACTTCAGAATTGTTTCCCTTTTGAGAATCGGATCCATAAACTTCGTAGTCATATGTATATGAGCGTTCTAGTGAAATTTCATTATTCCATATTTTATTCCAAGTATCTGCAACAGCAGCCGGTATAAGACCTTTAGCTGTTAATTTTTGAAATTTCGCATTAGGGAATTCGCGACCAATTAGATCAGAAGGTATTTTATCCAGAGAAGAAACGGTAACACCTATAATTGCTGTGTATCTTCCAGTAAAATCACTTTCATAATCTGTGTATATAGCAAAGATATCATTAGAACATTTATTGGGTATTGTTTCAATTAAATTATCAGAAATAAAACGTGACCAGAGATGTGTTAAATCTTGTTGTGCTTGGCTATTTTGATTAGTTGTACGAATTTGAATACCTATAATTTTAAATCCAGTTGTCATAAAAAATAAATTACTTAGACTCTAATTGGTCTAGTGTTTCGTAGCTTGAATTCTGAGATTTATACTCAGGAACTATTTGTTTGATTTGGCGTACTAATTCAAAATTATTTGAATTATCTACGGTTGAATAAACGTATACGCACATTTCATTAATATACCCCTGAAGTACTTCTAAGTTCTCTTTACACACTTGGGCAATCATAATTTTCTCATGATGTGTTTGAACTGTGTTCTCATCATTAGCGAGTAACTCTTCATATATTTTTTCACCAGGTCTTAATCCAGTAATTTTAATTCCTATTTCGTCTGGGTAATTATAACCACTTAGACGAATCATACGTTTCGCTAAATCAATTATTTTCATAGACTCACCCATGTCGAACACAAAGATTTCTCCACCTTTTCCCATTACTGATGCTTCTAAAACCAATTGACAAGCTTCAGGAATAGTCATAAAATAACGAGTGATATCTTTATGAGTAACTGTTAATGGACCTCCTTTTTGAATCTGTCTTTTAAACAAAGGAATTACCGAACCATTTGATCCTAAAACATTACCAAAACGTGTTACAATGAAGTTAGTTTTAGCCAATTCATTTAAACTGCTTACGTAAACTTCAGCTACGCGTTTACTAGCTCCCATAACATTAGTAGGGTTAACAGCCTTATCCGTAGAAATCATTACGAATTTTTGAACACCATAAGCGACAGATAAATCTGCAATTACTTTGGTTCCGTAAATATTAGTCGTAACGGCTTCATAAGGATTGTCTTCCATAAGAGGAACATGTTTATAAGCTGCCGCATGATATATAATATCGGGCCTTTCGGTCTCAAATATTCGCTCTATACGTTGTTTATCTCTTATATTAGCTACTATATATTGAATATCCTCAGGACGCTTAGAATTCATAGTTTGCTGTACGTCATATAATGCTGATTCAGCTTGATCAACAAGAATTAATTTTTTGAAGTTTCTAGTAGCTATTTGGCGCGATATCTCACTACCAATTGAACCAGCAGCTCCAGTAATTAGAACTACTTTTCCTTCGATTTCTTTAGCGATGATTGGATTATCAAGCTTAATAGATTTACGACCGAGTAAATCATCGATTTTTAGAGTTTTAATTTGTTTACCAGAATACTTTCCGTTTAACCAGTCGCTTGCAGCTGGAATAATTTTAATTTTTACAGGGAGCTTTTCTAAAAATTTAGAAATTTCATTTAAACGCTCTCTTGGAATATTTTGAATAGAGATAACAATGTCATCTACACGGTTTTTTAATATAAATGTTTCATTTATAGATTTAGGTGAGTATACTCTGTATCCATTGATTTTCTTCCCTTCCTTTCGTAAGTTGTCGTCAATAAAACCAATGACATCTACATTGAATTTGGTATCAGCTTGTAAAGCACCAATTGTAATAACCCCTGAATCACCAGCTCCGTAGATCATAACGCGTCTGTGATTTCTTCCTCCCAATACATAAGTTCTATAGAATTTACTATAAAATACTCGAGCAGATACCATCACAACAGTTGTTAACAACAGATGTAAAATAATAATAGAATAAGAGAAGCGTAGATAAGGTCTATGTTCAGAGTAGAAAATATTAGTGCGTTGTAATATGCTTACAACTAATATAACTAATGAAGCAAATAAACATGAATATAATACGTTTTGGGCATCTTTGAGCCCAGTTTGTCTAATGACACCACGGTGAGGTTTAAATATCATGAAACTAACAATATAAGCAATAAGTGCTAAAGGTAATTTCATTAACATGTTTTCTATGTCAAATCGCCCATAAAAACTATTCAGTATAAAGTTGGAGACAATGTATGTTCCAAAAACAATAACAATGTCTATAAGTAAAACTAGCCCCCTAGGTGTGTCTTTTTTTAACCTTTCTTTAATGATATTCATAATCATAGATTCCTTTTTCATATAATTAAGACTACGATTGTATGTGGCTAGAATACAAGCTGTAGTTTAATAACTCACAAATCTAATATTTTTAGTGATGATATTGAGATTATGGAAGAAATAATTTTTTCAAATGTTGTATAGAATCCTTTACTTCACAAGTGTAGTTAGGTTTAGTTAGACCTTTGATGAATTAATTGAACAACAAAAACTAAATAGAGATAGTGTAACGAAAAGTGTTAGTTATTTTAAGAGACTTATTCTCAATAAGTGTTTTTTTTTTTTGTTAATATAAAAAGGCTTAAAAAAATGAAATGTTTAAGCCTTTTATTTTGAGTACTCAATAACTAGAAGTTAGGTGTAAGATTATATTTTTTGTAAAACTCATCAACAATATCTACAACTTCGTCTGCTGTATCTACTAGTTTAATAAGTTTCATATCATTTAGACTTATATTAGAATATTTTTCCAATACAACTTTTTCAATCCAGTCAATTAGCCCAGCCCAGAAATCTGTGCCAACTAAAATGATTGGGAATTTTCCAATTTTTTTGGTTTGTATTAATGTGATTGCTTCAAACACTTCGTCAAGTGTTCCAAAACCTCCAGGCATAATAATAAAACCTTGAGAATACTTAACAAACATTACTTTTCTAACGAAGAAGTAGTCAAATTGTAGATTTTTATCATTATCTATATAAGGATTAAAGTGCTGTTCAAATGGTAGATCAATATTTAAACCTACTGATGTTCCTTTTCCTAAATGGGCGCCTTTATTACCAGCTTCCATAATTCCAGGTCCACCTCCGGTAATAACACCATATCCAGCTTCACTTACTTTAAAAGCAATTTCCTCAGCTAGTTTGTAATACGGGTCTTCTTTAAGTGTTCTTGCTGAACCAAATATTGATACACAAGGGCCAATGCGCCCCATTTTTTCATAACCATTAACGAACTCAGACATAATCTTAAAAATAGCCCAAGAATCATTTGATTTAATGTCGTTCCATGATTTTTGTTTGAAGCCATCATGGATGAAAGCTTCTTCATTTTCTAGGTTTTTCATATCTCTTTATTTTTTTGGTCTAGCTCCGCCTTTAGAAAGGGAGCAGTATAACTTTTTTTATTCTTAGCAATTTCTTCAGGGGTTCCTTTGGCAACCAATTGACCTCCTTTAGAACCTCCTTCGTAACCAATATCAATAATATAGTCTGCTAGCTTAATAACATCTAAATTGTGTTCTATTATCAAAACAGTATTTCCTTTTTCAACTAAAGTCTGTATCACTTCCATCAAGACGCGTATATCTTCAAAATGTAAACCTGTAGTAGGTTCATCTAAAATATAAAAAGTATTTCCAGTATCTTTTTTAGATAGTTCTGTTGCTAGCTTAATTCTTTGTGCCTCACCACCTGACAAAGTGGTGCTTTGTTGTCCAAGTGTTATGTATCCTAAACCAACCTCGTCAATAGTTTTTAGCTTTCTATAAATTTTGGGAATACTTTCAAAAAAATCAACTCCCTCTTGTACAGTCATAGCTAATATGTCAGAGATAGATTTCCCTTTGTATCTAATTTCTAACGTTTCTCTGTTAAAACGTTTTCCTTGACAAGTTTCGCATTCAACATATACATCGGGTAAGAAACCCATTTCTATGGTTCTTACTCCTGAACCTTCACAAGTCTCACATCGTCCTCCTTTTACATTAAAACTAAAACGTCCTGGTTTATATCCTCTAATAGAAGCTTCAGTTGTCATGGCAAATAAGTTTCTAATATCAGAAAAAACTTCTGTATAGGTGGCTGGATTAGAACGTGGGGTTCTACCAATCGGACTTTGATCAATGGCTATTACTTTGTCTATATGTTCTAAACCTTTAATTTTTTTATAAGGATGTGGTTTTTGAACCGCATTAAAAAAATGTTCGTTCAAAATAGGGTATAGGGTACCGTTAATTAATGTAGATTTTCCGGATCCAGATACACCAGTTACACAAGTGAGAGTACCTAGTGGTATATCTATACTAACGTTCTTTAAGTTGTTACCAGTAGCTCCTTCAAGACGTAAGGTTTTGCCATTACCTTTTCTACGCTCTATTGGTATTTCAATTTCTAATTTACCGTTTAAGTATTGAGCAGTTAAGGTATTTTCTTTTAATAATTGTTCAGGAGTACCAGCACTGATAATTTGTCCTCCATTTTTACCAGCAAAAGGACCGATATCTATTACATAATCTGCTCTAAGTATCATATCCTTATCATGCTCAACTACTAATATTGAGTTACCTATATCTCGGAGTTGTTCTAACGAGTGAATTAATTTTTCATTGTCACGTTGATGTAATCCAATACTAGGTTCATCTAGAATATATAGTACACCAACTAACTGAGAACCAATTTGAGTTGCTAAACGAATTCGCTGTGCTTCTCCACCAGAAAGGGTTCTTGAGCTACGATTAAGAGATAAATAATTTAATCCAACATTTAGTAAAAATGATAGACGTGTGCTAATTTCTTTTAATACTTCAGAAGCTATAGCAACCTGTTTCTCGGATAAATGCTTAGGTAATTCCTTAAACCATTCACTCAAGGTTTCTATGTCCATTTGGATTAACTCTCCAATATTCTTTTCACCAATTTTAAAATGTAATGCTTCTTTTTTTAAACGAGTTCCTTCGCAGTTTGGACAATTAATTTCATCCATAAATTCTTTCGCCCATCGTTTAATACTTGCAGTAGGACTCTCGTCATATTGATCTTTAATGAAGTTTGAAATTCCTTCAAAATCTATTTTGTAATTTTTGGTAATTCCAGCTACTTTTGAAACAACAGAAAAGCTTTCCTTTCCGCCATAGAGTATAATATCCATAGCCTCTTTAGGAATGTCTTTAATAGGAGTAGAGAGTGTGAAATCATACTTTTGTGCAATGATTTCCAACTGACTGAAAATCCAAGATTTTTTTTCTGTACCAATTGGAGCAAAACCTCCATTCTTTATAGATAAAGAGGGATTTGGTATAATTTTTTGCAGGTTAATCTCATTGATTATTCCTAATCCATTACATACATCACAAGCTCCTTTAGGAGAGTTGAATGAGAAATTATTTGGTTCTGGTTTTGCATAAGAGATACCGGTAGAAGGACACATCAAATGACGACTAAAGAAACGTGCAGTCTGATTTTCATGTTCTAAAACCATGATTATGTCATCACCATGATACATGGCTGTTTTAATACTTTCTGTTAAACGTTGTTTTGTGCTTTCCTCTTGGTCAATTGCCAAACGGTCTATTACAATTTCTATATCATGTGTTTTGTATCGGTCTACTTTCATTCCACGTTCTAAATCCAACATCTCTCCATCAACACGAACTTTAACAAAACCCTGTTTTGCAATTTGTTCAAACAGTTCTCGATAATGTCCTTTACGAGATCTAATCACTGGAGCTAATATGGAAATTCGTTTACCTTGAAAGTCTTCAGTAATAAGTTGTAAAATTTGTTCATCAGAATAGCTGACCATTTTTTCTCCAGTTTCATAACTGTAAGCATCAGCTGCACGTGCGTATAACAAACGCAAGAAATCATATATTTCTGTTATGGTACCGACGGTAGAACGAGGACTTTTATTTGTAGTTTTCTGTTCAATAGCAATTACAGGAGATAATCCATCAATTTTATCAACATCTGGACGTTCCAAGCCCCCTAAAAACTGTCTAGCATAAGCGGAAAAAGTTTCAATGTATCTTCTTTGACCTTCTGCGTAAATAGTATCAAAAGCTAAAGATGATTTACCTGAACCTGACAAGCCTGTTATTACAACAAGTTTTTCACGTGGGATTACCACATCAATATTTTTTAAATTGTGTACTCTAGCACCTAAAACCTCAATTGTATCTTCTGTCTTCAACCTAATTTGTTTTGAGAATCACCAAAGATACTGTTTTTCTATAGTTTTTTGAAGCCTAAGCTCTTAAGAAATAGATAATTTTAAACTCTATCTTGCTATTTAAAAGGACTTAAGAGTATTGTGTGTTTTGCGTATATTAGAGTTAATATTATAACATTTAATTAGTATTTATAATTTCAATTTGAATAGCAGAGGGATACGAATATGATTGAGTGGAGGAAAATCTGATTTACATTGTGCTTTAAAAAGAATATTTCAAAAAGTGTATAATAAAACGTTCCTAGTAAGTTTATAATAGACTATAGACTTACTAGGAATATATTAAAGTAGAAGTTATTTATAGAGTGAGAGTTCTTCCTTCTAAAATAGAAGCTCAATAATTGAATTGCTTGAGAAGTAAGGAGTTTTTTTCAATACTATATGATTTTCTCAGAGTTAGCTTTGATGAAATCTGTAACCAAATATGAGATGAATTTTCCAATTAAATTAGGGTTTTTATCAGAGTCTAAGCTCGGTGCTCCTTCACAAATATGCAGGTACGCTGCGTTTCTAGATTTTGCGAAGAAATAAATGAATTGACGTAATTGTTCTGCTGAAAATCCAGTAGGTGTTATTGCGCTACTTGCAATTAATGGAATAGCATCTAAATCGATTTCAATACCAAAAGCATTGTTGTCTACATGTTTTTGAGCGGTTATTAGCTCTGTTTCAAAAGATTTCTCTTTCCTAACTTGCATTTGTTCATAGGTGTTGAATTTTACCTGATCTTGCTTTTCTTTCATGCTGCTAAAGACACTTTTAGACGTGTAGTTCTCATGTAATCCGAAGATAAAGTAGTTTTTTAAAAAACCTTCTTCCAATGCGTAAGAAAATCCATTCCCACTATGTCTTCCTTCTAGAGCTCTGAAATCTGTATGTGCATCAAAATTGATTGCATTTATACACTTACCTTTACCTAAAGCTGTTCCTTTGATATTACCGTAGGAATTATTATGACCTCCTCCAATTATGATTGGTATTTTTTTTGCTTTTACAATAATGCTGATAGTATGTGCTACTTCTTTGTCAATGCGGTCAACAAGTTCGAACATTTTTTTCTTGTCTTCCTTGTTGTCTATATTTAAATTAGCAACTTCTTCTAGTTCTTTTTCGAAATCTAAATGGCCGATTAGTGTAATACGGTGAGCTTTACAAAAACGGTTATGTTGAATATTTAAAAAGCTTTTTATAAAACTACTCCAAGCTCCAGCAGCTCCAGCTCTACCCATGTTTGCTCTTACTCCAATATCTTCAGGGATTCCAAGTATAGCATATTTAGAATCTTGTTTAGTTAGTTCTTTTGCCCATTCCTCTGTTTGTTCTAAAATCTGAAGACGTTCTCCAAATTTGATTTCTCCACTTCGAAAGCTTGTGTTTCTAGATATATCTAAAGCTGAAAATAATTTTAGATGTGCCATATACTAAAGTACTTAAATGTTCGTTAATTAGGTAGTTAGGTTTGAATTTTTTAATTGAATTAGGGCAAAGCTTTGATTTTTCAAGGCTTTGCCAACTTTCATTTTATGAAGTTCGTTATTTAAAAGATATTATATGAGTTTTCCTTTTAAAATTACCTGGTCTATTAAATTACTTCCAAAAGCGTAAGGAATTTCATAGAAAGAGTTTAGGGGTTTTGTGATAATAATACTTGCTTTTTTTCCAATAGTAATACTTCCGTATTCTTTTTCTAACCCCATTGCATAAGCACCATTAATGGTTGCTGCATTTATAGCCTCTTCTGGTGTCATTCGCATTTTTATACATGAAGTTGCAACTACAAAATTCATGTTTCCAGAAGGAGTCGTTCCGGGATTGAAGTCCGAAGCGACTGCTAAAGGTAAACCTGCGTCTATCATCTTTCTTGCTGGTGTGTATGGAATTGAAATAAAGTAGGAGCATGTTGGAAGTGCAACTGGCATGGTTTTACTATCTTTTAATACTTCAATATCCTCATCAGTAACAATTTCTAAATGATCTACTGACAAAGCTCCATGGTCCACACATGCTTTAATTCCACCAATGGCAGTAAATTGATTTACATGTATTTTAGCCACTAATCCGTGGTCCTTTCCTGCTTTCATTATTCTAGATGTTTCTTCAACAGAGAAGTAACCTGTTTCTAAAAACGCATCAACATATTCAGCTAAACCTTCTTTTGCTATTGTGGGTATCATTTCATTTACTAATAAGTCTATATACCCTTCATGATTATCCTTGTATTCTAATGGAAAAGCGTGTGCTCCTAAGAAAGTCGACTTAATTTCAATAGGGTATTTTGAAGCAAGCTTTTTGATAACGCGCAACATTTTTAATTCGGCTTCTAAAGTTAGACCATAACCTGATTTTATTTCAACTGCTCCAGTACCTTGAATCATGACTTCCTCTAATCGTACTTTTGATTGAGTATACAGCTCTTCTTCTGTACATTCTTGAAGTTTTTTTGCAGAATTTAGAATTCCTCCACCGCGATTGAATATCTCTTCGTAAGAAAGGCCGTTAATACGGTCTACAAATTCTAATTCTCTATTCCCTGCATAAACAATGTGAGTGTGACTATCCACCCATGTTGGTAAGACAGTTTTACCTGTTGCATCGATTACTTGATCTGCACTGATATGTGGACAATTATCCATAGTGCCGAAATCTGCAATTATATCATTTTCTATTAATAAATAAGCTTTGTCTATTTTTGGTAATTCTTTCATTTCAACACCTGCCACCAAATCTATTTGGTTTTCACGTACTTGTAATAATTCTTTTATATTGATTATTAAAATTTTCATATTAAAGGCTTTATTTTTTGTAAAAATAGAATGGAATTTTAAAAACTCCTATCTTTAGTACAAATTTAAGTTTAAAAATAGTGAGACGAGTTAAATATAATAAAAAGAGGACACTACAACCGAACTATTTAGAATATTCTGGAGAATATTCACATGTACCTATTTCCATGCAGCTCTTTGTTTATGATGAAGATTCTGTGCAAGAGTATACCGACTTAACTCTTTTTGAGATGGAAAAGGTTTTTAATGAGTCAAAACCTAATACTGTTAAATGGTTTAATCTTCATGGATTACATGATGTTGCTTTACTTATTGAAATTGGACAGTTCTTCCAAATTGAAAACTACTTAATGGCGGAAATTCTTAACTTTTCTAGACGAAGTAGAATGGAGGAGCTTGACGAGGTACTTTTCTTTAGTGTGAAGTCTATTCATACTATTGATGAGAACTCTAGTATAGATATTGAGCAATTAAGTTTCATTCTAAAAGATAATGTTTTGCTATCTTTTCAAGAGAAAAAAGGAAATTTATTTACGATTGTTCGTGAGCGTATTAGGACTAAAGTTGGGAATCTTAGAAGGAAAAATAGTGGTTACTTACTATTTGCGTTGCTTGAATCAGTAATGGAAAACTTTTTTATTAATATGGATAGTCTCGAAGATGAAATTGAAATGGTACTTATAGAGTCAAGAATAACGTATAGGCCAAATACATTAGTGATTATTGAGCGAGACTCCGAACAACTCAATGCAATAAAACGAGCTATACTCCCTTTGAGAGATGTTTTACATAATTTAAAAAATCAAGAAGATGTAAGAACTATTTCTCTAATTGGCAAAAATAATATTCTTTATTACTCTAGACTTCATTATCGCGCTTTGGAAGTATTAGACCAAGTTGAGTATAATCTTACTAAACTCGATAGTGCTACAAATTATTACTTTTCAGCGCAAAATCATCGAATGAATCAGATTATGAAAGTTCTTACAATAGTTTCCGTAATCTTTATGCCTCTAACATTTATTGTAGGTGTTTATGGAATGAATTTTGAAAATATGCCAGAACTGCGTTCGGAAAACGGATATTTCATCACTTTAAGTGCAATGTTTTTCTTGGTTTTATTGATGGTTGTTTATTTCAAATGGAAGAAGTGGTTTTAATTTTATAAAGATTTAAAAATTGAATCTGTTTCATTCATTTTGATGATAGATAATAATGTTTGAATGATCACTTATTGCTTTGTTGTTCTTTAGCAGCTTTTCTAAGAGAATAAATTAAGTAAGCAATAAAAATTACAAATGTAATATAAGAGAAACCATTGATACTCAAAGACCAGATATAATCGGTATTGAAATTAAAAATACCATAAACTAGACCTAATAAAACTATGTAGGTAATAATTTTTTCTTTCATTTTTCATTAGATTAAATTGTCATTGAAAATAATTGTCTATCAGGTTTTTCTCTTTGTAATCTTAAGTCAAAAGCCATGCATATATTTCTTAAAAAAGGATGACCTTTAGTACGAATATGAATTGTATCTTTATCAATGTAAATAAGTTCATCTTTCTCAAATTCTTTAAGATTCTCAAGAATATTCTTTATATCTAAAATTTCAGAAGAGAAATCAATCTTAGTGATTCCTGTACACATCAAATTTAAAATATGTTTTCTGATTAAAAGGTCTTCATTTGTTAAAATATGTCCTTTTATTATTGGTATTTGGTTTTTGTTTAAAAGTTCATAATAGGTCTCTATTTTTTTTTCGTTTTGTGCAAATGAGGTCCAACTATCACTAATAGAGGAAACTCCTAAACCAACCAATAATTGTGTCTTTGAAGCTGTATATCCCATAAAGTTTCTGTGAAGTTTTTTTTGTAACAGAGACTTATACAACATATCAGTCTTTAAGGAAAAATGGTCCATACCAATTTCTAGGTAGCCATATTTTTCGAGCAAATTTTTACCTAATTCATAAAGAGATCTTTTTTCCTCATCTTTAGGTAAGTCCGAATCTTTGAATCCTCTTTGACCAACACCTTTAATCCAAGGAACATGTGCATAACTATAAAATGCTAATCGGTCAGGTGATAAGGATTTTGTTTTCTCAATAGTATCAATTATATGTTGTGATTTTTGAAAAGGAAGACCGAAAATAAGATCATGTGATATAGATGTATAACCAATTTCTTTGGCCCAAAGAGTTACTTTAGCAACATTGTGAAAACTTTGAATACGATTAATCGCAATTTGAATTTTTGGACTATAGTCTTGAACTCCAAAACTAACGCGTCTAAAACCTAAATCAAATAAACATTTTAAGTGGGCTTTAGTCGTATTGTTTGGATGCCCTTCAAAACTAAATTCACAAGGTTCAACTTTTTCAGAAGTACTGAGTATACCATTAATTAATCTTTCCAAGCTTTCAGTAGAAAAAAAGGTGGGTGTTCCTCCTCCAAGGTGAAGCTCTTTTATTTTTGGTTTCTTTTGAAATAATTCACAATATAAACTCCATTCTTTTAAAACTGCATCTACGTAAGGCGATTCAACAGAATGCCTTTTTGTAATTCGTTTATGACAACCACAAAAAGTACATAAATTTTCGCAAAATGGTAAATGTATATATAAACTAATACCTTCACTTTCGTTGGACTCTAAAAATGTTTTCTTGCAATTTTTTAACCAAAGATCTTTGTTGAAGCTACCAATATCCCAATATGGAACTGTTGGATAGCTAGTATAACGAGGCCCAGGAACATTGTATTTTTGAATCTTTGAAATACTCATTATTGAATGGTTTTTTACAAAATTATAAATTGATTATGACTTGTGAGATGATAAATATCATGTGATAATTTGTATATTTCGAAAAAATAAGAGAAATGATAAAATATGTTCTAAGTGGGGTTATAAGTTTATTAACCTTGACATCTTATTGTCAAGATAAGAAAGACCATTTGTTGAATGCAATATCTTTTGGAAAACAATTAGATACTATTCATGGGCAATTGATTGATGTAAGAACAATTGGAGAATTTAATCAAGGAACTATAAGTGGAGCAAAAAACATTGATTTCATGGAATCAAATTTTGTAAAGGAGATTTCAAAACTTGATAAAAATAAACCTTTGTATATTTTTTGCAAATCGGGTGGACGTAGTGCAAAAGCATATGAATTATTGAAGGAGGAAGGGTTTGAAAATGTATATGAGTTAGAAGGAGGATTTAATGCATGGAAAGAGGTTCAAGCAAATTAATTAGTTTGCCTAATCAGCTTTAAATGTAAGGGGATTTTATATAATATTTATGAATTCACATTTATAGATATTTGAATTAATTGTTATTTTTGAAAAAAAATATAGTATGGACACAGCATCTTTCGGAGGTTTTTTAAGGACACTACTAATAATTGTATTGTGTTATTATGCTTTTAAGTTTGCAATGCGTTATTTATTTCCATTGTTTATTTATAAAGTTGCTAAAAAAGCCGAACAAAATTTTCAACAGAAACAACAGAATTATCGAGAACAACAAAATACTGCTCAAGAAACAAAATCCTCTAACCATTTTGAAAGTGGAGGGATGAGAGAGAAGAAAAAAGTAGGTGAGTATATCGAGTTTGAGGAATTGGATTAAAAAAAAGCCTTATGCATTGCATAAGGCTTTTTTTTATACTCCATTTTCTAGTTAAAGCTTTGCTGTTTCCTAGTTTATATTCTTATTTTAGCATCTTGTTTGAAATTTAGAATCAGCAATTGATATTATGAAAGACTTTAAAAAAATTCTTCCGCATGTGCTAGTAATAGTAGGCTTTATTTGTATAGCATTAGCTTATTTTTCTCCAGTTTTATCAGGGAAGGCTATGTTGCAATCAGATATTGTTCAATATACAGGAATGGCGAAAGAGCAAATAGATTTTAGGGAGAATTTTAAAGAAGAATCTTATTGGACTAATAGTGCTTTTGGAGGAATGCCTACCTATCAACTTGGAGCACAATATCCGCATAGTTATATAAAAAAAATAGATCAAGCAATCCGCTTTCTTCCGCGTCCAGCGGATTATTTATTTATTTATTTTATAGGTTTTTATATTCTTATGATTTCTTTTAGGATACGTGCTTTATATGCATTTTTTGGAGCATTAGCTTTTGGTTTTTCCACCTATTTAATAATAATTTTAGGAGTAGGACATAATGCCAAAGCGCATGCAATTGCTTACATGCCTATGGTATTAGCAGGGGTACTTTTAGTTTTTAGAAAAAAATACGCAGTGGGGGGACTGTTAACTCTATTCGCTGCTGCATTAGAAATAAATGCCAACCACTTTCAAATGACATTCTATTTGTTGCTGCTCTTAATTATTGTTGGAATATATTATGTGGTTTCATATATTAAACAGAAAGATTTTAAAGGATTAGGGATTGCTTCTTTAATTCTAATTGGGTGTGCAGTTTTAGCTTTAGGTGTAAATGCAACTAACCTGATGGCTACTTCTGAATATACTGAATTTAGCACAAGAAGTACTAGTCAATTGACTTTTGAACCAAATGGTGAGTCAAAGGTTACTTCTAATGCTATGAGTTATGATTACATTACAGAATATAGTTATGGTATTTTTGAGAGTTTAAATTTATTTGTACCTCGTCTTACTGGAGGAGCAAATAATGAATCTGTTGGTAAAAATTCTAATTTATATAAATTTGTAACGGCTTTAGGAGCTTCTCCTGAAGAGGCACTGAGATTTACTTCAAATGCCCCTACTTATTGGGGAGATCAACCAATAGTAGCAGCACCAGCATATATTGGTGCAGTCATTTTATTTTTATTTGTATTAGCATGCTTTGTAGAAAAGAGAAAAATAAAATACATATTTTTAAGTGGAGCAATACTTTCACTATTGCTTTCATGGGGAAAAAACTTTCCGGTATTGACAGATTTTTTCATCGAATACTTTCCAATGTATAACAAATTTAGAGCAGTTTCTTCAATTCAAGTTATACTGGAATTATGTATACCAGCTTTAGGAATACTTGGTCTTCATTCCTTTGTAAATATTGAAAATGAAAAGAAATTACAAGCTTTAAAATACGCTGCTTATACTACTTTAGGAACTTTGGTTTTATTGTTTTTAGGAAAGTCAATGTTGAGTTTTTCTGGATTAAATGACGGATATTATCAAAATATGTATGGGGAAATCGGACCTAAATTTATCGAGGCTTTAATTGAAGACCGTAAATCAATGTATACTTCTGATATTATTCGTTCATTTGCTTTAGTTGCATTGGTAATTGGGGTATTGTGGATGTATTTAAAGGGAAAATTACAAGCTACTGTATCTGTTGTGATAGTAGGAGTATTAATGATTGGAGATTTGGTTTTGATTGACTTAAACTACGTGAATAAAGATCAATTTGTAAATGCAGCTCAAGTAAAAAATCCTTTCCAACCAACGGAAGCTGATAAACAGATATTGAATGATCCAACACATTTCAGGGTTTTTGAAGTACAAGGTTCATTAAATAGTGCTAGGTCTTCGTTTTTTCACAATTCATTAGGCGGTTATCATGCAGCAAAACCAAAGCGGATACAAGAGCTTTTCGACTATCAGTTGTCAAAAAACAACATGGAAATATTTAATATGATGAATGTTAAATACATTATCCAAAAAGACGAACAACAACGAGATATCTCATTAATAAATGAAGAAGCAAATGGAAATGCATGGTTTATATCTAAGGTTATAAATGTAAACACTACAGATGATGAAATGAAGATGTTGGGTGGATTTGATTCTAAGAAACAAGTAATTTTTAATAGTTCTGATTTTGGAACTATTTCTCTGAAAGAAAATTATATAGTAGATAGCTTAGCTAAGATAAAATTAGTTGAGTATAAACCAAATTATTTAAAGTATGAAGCTGAAAATAAAGAAAGTGGTTTAGCAGTGTTTTCAGAAGTTTATTACCCACATGGATGGTTTGCTTACATAGATGGAGTAGAAGTACCTCATTTTAGAGTTGATTACGTTTTAAGAGGTTTGGAGGTCCCTGTCGGAAAACATGTTGTTGAATTTAAATTTGAACCAGAAGTTGTAAAGAAAGGAAGCACCATTGCTTTAATTAGTTTTATCCTGATGATTTTGATGGTTATTGGAGTTACTGGTTATCAATTAAAAAAGTCAAAAACTCAGTAAACAGATATTGTATGCAAGCCATTAAGGATTTGAAGAAAGTATTAATAATTACTTATTACTGGCCACCTGCAGGAGGTCCAGGTGTACAGCGATGGTTAAAGTTTGCGAAATACTTACCCTCTTTTGGTTACCAGCCAGTGATTTATACACCGGAGAATGCTAATTATCCAATACTGGATAAGCAATTGATTGATGAGGTTTCTGAACACTGTATTATTGTTAAAACACCTATTAGGGAACCTTATAGGCTGGCAAATTTGTTGGGTGCAAAAAAAGCAAAAACAATGAGTTCTGGAATTATAAAACTTTCACGAAAACAAAACTTTGCAGAGAAGTTGATGTTATGGATAAGAGGAAATTTCTTTATTCCCGATGCTCGTGTTGGTTGGGTAAAACCATCTGTTAACTTTTTAGTCAATTATGTTCAAAAGCACAATATAGATACTGTTATTACAACTGGTCCACCTCACAGTATGCATTTGATTGGAATGAAGCTTCAAGAGTTGTGTAATTTACATTGGATTGCTGACTTTAGAGATCCTTGGACAACCATTGGGTATCATAAAGAGTTGAAATTGACAGCTTTTGCAATTAAAAAGCATCTCGAATTAGAAAGAACAGTTCTGAACAAAGCGGATCAAATTATTGTCACTAGTAAGACTACGAAATCTGATTTTCAAAAAATAACTCAAAAGCCAATTAAGGTTATAACAAATGGTTATGATGTAGAATATGTTGGAAAGGTTGAATTAGATGATGCTTTTACAATATCTCATATCGGATCATTTCTGTCAAATAGAAACCCTCGTGTATTTTGGAAAGCATTGGCTGAATTACGTAAAGAGAACAAAGCATTTAAAGCAGCTTTTCAATTAAAGCTCGTTGGGAGAGTTAGTAATGAGATTTTAGATGCTATCCGTGAATTTGATCTAGATTCTTGTACAATAAATGTTGGTTATGTTGATCATAAACAGGCATTAATAGAGCAACGAAAGGCTCAAGTATTACTTTTGATTGAAATTGACTCAGAAGAAACTAGAGCTATAATTCCAGGTAAATTGTTTGAATATATGGCGGCAGAAAGACCAATATTAGCAATTGGACCTGAGCAAGCTGATTTTTTTGAAATTATTAAAGAAACTAATACTGGCAAGGTTGCACTTTATGATCAAAAAGAAGAGATTAAGGAAATTCTATTGAACTTTTTTAAAAGTTATCAAGAAGGAACACTTAAGGTTTATGGAATGGGACTACAATATTATAGTAGAAAAAAACTAACCGAAAGCTTGGCGAAACTTTTAGAAACAAAAAATGTTTAAAATCTTCCAAGCTTTCAATAGTATTGTTATTTAGTTGCTAACTTCTCCTTTAAATAGTATCCTGTACTTGATTTTTTGTTTTCAGCAACTTGTTCGGGAGTTCCAAATGCAATCAGTTCACCTCCGTGTTCACCTCCTTCAGGACCAATATCAATTATATAATCTGCACATTTTATTAGATCGAGATTATGTTCGATTACGATAATAGAATGTCCTCTTTCTATTAAAGCTTCAAAAGAGGTTAGTAGCTTCTTTATATCGTGAAAATGCAACCCCGTTGTTGGTTCATCAAATACGAATAATGCCTTCTCTTTAGTTACTCCAGAAACTAAGAAAGATGCTAACTTTATACGTTGTGCTTCTCCTCCAGATAATGTTGAAGAGGACTGTCCAAGTTGAACATACCCTAAACCAACGTCTTGTAAGGGTTTTAATTTTTGAATTATTTTACTTTGTTGATGTTTGTCGAAAAATGCGATAGCATCATCAATAGTCAAGGTTAATATGTCATGGATATTCTTACCTTCGAAGTTAACTTCTAATACTTCTTTTTTGAAACGTTTTCCTCGACAAGTTTCACATTCCAAATGAACGTCTGCCATAAATTGCATTTCTACAGTCACTGTTCCCTCTCCCTTACATGTTTCACAACGACCACCATCTACATTGAAAGAAAAGTGCTTCGGCTGATATCCACGTAATTTTGAAAGTTGTTGTTTAGAGTATAAGTCGCGAATGTCGTCGTATGCCTTGATATAAGTTACTGGATTGGAACGAGAACTTCTTCCTATTGGGTTTTGATCTACGTATTCGATATGCTTTAAAACAGAAAACTCACCTTTTAGCTCTGTAAATTGTCCTGGTTTATCGCTTAAACCAGTTAGTTTTTTTTGAACAGCAGGAAATAATATTTTTTTCACTAAAGTGCTTTTTCCACTTCCTGAAACTCCTGTAATCACGGTCAAACATTCCAAAGGAAATAGTACATCTATATTTTTAAGATTGTTTTCTCTAGCACCAATTATCTCTATAAAATTTTTATATGTTCTTCTTTTTCTAGGGATTTCGATTTGCATCTTACCGTTTAAATACTGAGCAGTTAGTGAGTCTGACTTCAAGATAGTCTCATAATCGCCTTGAGCTACTAATTCTCCACCGAATGTACCTGCCTCAGGGCCTATATCAATAATTTGATCTGCGGCCTTCATAATGTCTTCATCGTGTTCTACAACGATTACGGTATTGCCTAATGCTTTTAAATCTTCTAAAACTTTTATTAGTTTTTCAGTATCTTTTGGGTGCAATCCAATACTTGGTTCATCTAATATATACATTGAACCAACTAGACTACTTCCTAATGATGTTGCTAAGTTTATACGCTGCGATTCCCCTCCAGAAAGGGTTGCGGAATTTCTGTTAAGAGTTAAATAATCTAAACCAACTTCAGATAAAAAACCTAAACGATTTTCGATTTCAATCAATAATCTTTTTGCAACCTTAGCTTCAAAATCATTTAAGACTAGGTTGTCAAAAAAGTTTGTCAATTTTACGATTGGTAAATCAACTAAATCAGAAATTGTCTTTCCGTATATGGTAACATAATTAGCTTCTTTTCTAAGTCTTTTTCCTTTACAAGTAGGGCATTTTGTTTTTCCTCTGTATCGAGAAAGCATTACTCTGTTTTGAATTTTGTAACTTTTTTCTTCTAACTGGTCGAAGAAAGTATTTAGTCCTTCAAAATAGGTGTTACCTTCCCATAATAAAGTTTTTTCTTCCTCACTTAGTTGATAGATCGGCTTGTGAATCGGAAAATCAAATTTATAGGCATTATTTACTAGTTGATCTCTGTACCACCCCATACTTTCTCCTCTCCAAGGAAAAACAGCATTTTCATATACTGAAAGTGCTGTATTTGGGAAAACCAAATCTTCATCTATACCAATAATATTTCCATACCCGTCACAAGAAGGACAAGCACCATAGGGGTTATTAAAACTGAATAGATGTACATTAGGTTCTAAAAAAGTCAATCCATCTAATTCAAAATTTGCACTGAATTCAAATCGTTCTTGTGAATTCATACTTTGAATACAACAATATCCTTTACCTTCAAAAAAAGCTGTTTGAATGGAGTCTGCCAAACGGTTAAAGAATTCTTCTGAATCTGAAATGACTATGCGGTCTACTATTAAAAAGTAGTTAGCTGCATTTTGTTTATCTAAGTCAGTTGCACTTTCCAAATAATCATCTAAACGAACTACTTCGTTTGAAACAAGTATTCTAGCAAAACCCTGTTGTGAAAGTATTTGTAGTTTCTCACTTAAAGTGCGATCATTTTCTAAATGAATAGGTGATAATAGAAGCCATTTGGATTTTATTTCAAATCCTTTAACAGTATCTATTACATCACTTACAGTATCTTTTTTTACTTCCTTACCCGATATGGGAGAATATGTTTTACCGATACGAGCAAATAACAGTTTAATATAATCATAAATCTCCGTAGAGGTTCCAACTGTAGAACGTGCATTTGTTGTATTTACTTTTTGTTCGATAGCAATAGCTGGGGCAATACCTTTGATATATTCTACCTTCGGTTTGTCAATCCTTCCTAAAAATTGACGGGCGTATGAAGATAAACTTTCAACATATCTACGTTGGCCTTCAGCATATAACGTATCAAAAGCTAAACTTGACTTTCCTGAACCTGATAAGCCAGTAACAACCACGAAATTGTTTCTAGGTATTACAACATCTATATTTTTTAAATTATGGATTTGTGCTCCTTTTATAATGATGTTTTTTTTAGGGTCTATCTTGGAGTAATCTATTTTCTTCATATTCATTTATAGGTAATTTACAAAGGTAGCGGTTTTATTTTTTCTACAGAAATGAATTGATTTGAGATATAGCTAATTACATTTCTTAGTTTACAAAATATATTTATTTTTGACTACTTCTTTTAAATCTGTTTTTTTACTTAGTAGTAAATAAAGATCATTGGTAACGTTTTATCATGTCACTAAATTAAAATCTATTTTTATCTGTTAAGAGTATCTTAAATAGAATATTTTATTATATTTGTGATTCATAAACTCAAAAACATAGAAGCTTATAGCATAAAAATACTTTTTTAGAAATTACATATTCACGCTAATTAAGTATATTATGGTACATGCAACTATGTCGGATTCTTCGTTGATCCAACTTTACATAGCAGGGAAAGAACAAGCATTAGAAGTGCTTATTCAAAAACACCAGTCTAAGATTTTCGGATTCATCTATTCTAAAGTTGGTGACCGTGATTTAGCTAACGATATCTTTCAAGACACCTTTATTAAAGTTATACATACCTTTAGAGCAAATCGTTATAATGAGGAAGGTAAGTTTTTACCCTGGGTAATTCGAATTTCACATAATCTCGTAATTGATCATTTTAGACGTGAGAAAAGAATGAGAATGCAACGAGATACAAATGATTTCTCGGTTTTTGATTTTTTAATGGATGATTCTCCAATTATTGAAAAAGCGCTAATTAAAAGTCAAATTGATGAAAGCATGCAGTTTCTAATTGATGGATTACCTGAAGATCAAAAGGAAGTATTGTGTATGCGTATCTATCAAGATTTAAGTTTTAAAGAGATTGCAGAACAAACAGATGTTAGTATCAATACTGCTTTGGGCCGAATGAGATATGCCTTGATTAATTTAAGAAAAATTATTGAACAGAGGAATGTAATTTTATTCGATTAATGCAATACTAAAATGTTTTATTAAGCGTTCTTAAACTATAGTAATTTAAAATTAAGCGCATGATAAAACTTTACTCTAAAGAAAAAAAAGAGTCTTTGAATCCTGATAAAAAGACTATAGATTTTATATTAAAATACTCTAAGGAGTATACTAATAGAAATAAGAAAACTGATTTAATACATTAATAACTCAAGAGTCCTTATGTTTTACTTAAGGACTTTTTTATTATATTCATTTAGAACACTTTTTCGTCCTATTACACGAGTTATTATATCCAAATCCAAATTCCAGCCTCTAGCTGGAGAATACTCTCTACCATACCAAATCATTTGTAAATGTAATCGATTCCATGTTTCGATAGGAAAGAGTCTTTTGGCGTCTTTTTCGGTTTGCTGTACATTTTTGCCATTAGATAAATTCCATCGATACATTAATCTATGAATATGAGTATCAACTGGAAAAGTTGGTATATCAAACGCTTGTGCCAATACGACACTCGCTGTTTTATGACCTACAGCAGGTAATTCTTCAAGATCATCAAAGTTTTGCGGTACCTCGCCATTGTGCTTTTCAATCAATATTTTAGAAAGACCGTGAATACCTTTAGACTTCATAGGTGAAAGACCACAAGGTCTAATAATATCTTGTATTTCTTGAATAGATAGCTTAACCATATCATAGGGGTTATCAGCTTTTGCAAATAAATATGGAGTCGTTAAGTTTACACGAACATCAGTACATTGAGCTGAAAGTAAAACAGCTATCAATAAAGTATAGGGATCTTTATGGTCTAATGGTGTTGGAATTTCAGGATAAAGTGCTTCTAATGTGTCTATCACAAATTGTACTTTTTCTGCTTTGTTCATGTTGGAATGTTTTGTGCTAAGATACTAAGTTCTCAGGATATCTAAAAGGGAACTGATTGGATCAGATTTTTGAAGTAAATGTTTATAACACATAAGTTCGCGATTGAGGTTCTAATTATTTAAATTTGGAAATAAAATGAGATTGATCATGTTAACATTAAAAATAGGCGATTTAGCTCCAAATTTTAGCGGAGTTGATCAAGATGGCAATATCCATGAATTAATGGATTATAAAGGAAGAAAACTAGTTATGTTTTTCTATCCCAAAGCAAGTACACCGGGATGTACTTGGGAAGCATGTGATTTAAGAGATAATTACGAGCGTTTTCAAAATCAAAATTATACCTTATTGGGTGTCAGTGCCGATTCAGCTCTAAGACAAAGTAAATTTAAGGAAAAGAATAATTTGCCTTTTCCGTTATTAGCTGATGAAGATAAATCTGTCATAAATGCATTTGGAGTCTGGGGACCTAAGAAATTTATGGGAAGAACGTATGATGGAATACATAGAACTACTTTTGTGATTGATGAAACTGGAGTAATTAGCGATATAATTACAAAGGTTAAAACTAAAGCGCATGCTGAGCAAATATTAGATTAAGATCAATTCCAGATTGATTTGTATTGTATCAAAATGAAGATAAAAAGGCATTACTTTCTTTAGTGATGCTTTTTTTATTTTTAAAAATGGGTAAGTTTTTCTAGTGTAAAATAGCTGTTATTTAATTGTCAATATTGAAATACCACTTATCAAGGTGTAGTTGTCTTTTGTAACTTTAAAATAAGAAACGGCAGAAAACATGATAAATCTAGGGAAACAATCATCTAATTACTCGGCTTTTAAAATTGTTAAAGGGATTCCTGTCCCTTTTAATTTAAGAATGGATGCCTCTAATCTTCTGAATAGCGCAATCAAAAATTATTATTACTTTATATTATTGATTTCTTTTATTGGATGTGGAGTTAGTGTTTTTATAGTGATTTTTTACTACTTCTTGACTAGTAATTTAACTAGTAATAATGTTCATCTGTATAGTATTTCATTAATATTGATGCTAGGCCCCTTTATTATGCTAAGTGCGATTGCATATCATCATTTATACAAGATGTGCGTTAGGTCAAGTGAGCAAGTAGGAGTTGGCTGTGTGATTGCATTGGATAGTATTAACAAAGTATCTGATGAAACTATTTTAAAAAGGGCTTTAGTGTCTTTAGTATATAACAATGAGGTTTATCTATTAATGTCTTATAGCAGTTCTATTAATGTTTCAATAGGTGAGTTGGTAAATGTCTCTTGGAGAAAGAACAATGCTAAGTTATGTTGGATTCATAGTGTAATAAAACTATAATGAAATGAATAATTTATAATTATACAAATAGAGATTATTTTTCTTCTTTATACTTCTTAAGTAGATGATTGGTAACTTTATTATTCACAATTAAAACATATTACACAGTCAATATAGATAAAATGTATAGAATTTTACAATATACTAACACCTTTATAAGATATACTTAATACGTTTTTTTCGATATTTTAGAGCATGACAACTATATTTGTTTTAACAATTTTTTAATCATAAAGTAGAAGTTTACTTCTATTGTTGTAAAAAATTTCGATTAAACTATTGATTTAAACTATAAGTTGTTTATTTTTTTTATGAAGAGGTCGATATGTAATATCGACCTCTTCTTTATTTAAGATTGTAATAAAAGTACTTTTGTTTTATAACTATTATTTATAACGTTCAGAGTAAAAACAACTCATGATTTTTGTTATATAAAATTAGAATGATTATATTTATATATATTTAATATTTTTTTTATTAAATATGTATTTTTTGACATCATACTTTGTTGTTATCTGTTGTTTATAAGGTCTTGGTTTGTTTATTCGTTAGTTGAGTCTTCATGTTTTAATCAAATATCTATATGGAAAAGTTTATTGGAATGACTGAACCTCTAACTAATTTCGAAAAGTTTACTTTAATCTTAGTATCGTTTTGGTTAATTTATTTGGGTTTTAATTGTATTATTAAGCGTTATAGGAGTGTAAAGAATCGACGTATGTTGTTAGATTACTTACGGTTTAAGAATGAAAAATGGAATGTTTTGCTAGCAATATTGAGAAATAATAATGATATAGATAGTCGGTATGTTAGTGAACAAATTGAGGTAGATTTATCAAATTTAGATACGAGATATAAGATGTTGATTTATAATGATTTAAAAAAAATAAAAAAGTTTAATCATTTCAACAAAACCAATTATCAACTTATCTCTAGATTATTATCTAATAAGAGATTTGTAAATTGAAAATGGTGGTATGCTTGCCAGAACTGTACTTACAAGATGTATTATACCGAATTAGCTTTAAAAAGTTCAAAAGCTTTTTCTATTTCTTTTTGGTAGTCAGTGTTAATTATTTCTTCATTTCTATGATTCTCTGAGAAATTGGGAAGTGAAATATAATCCTAGCATCAAAATAAGGAAATATTCTCTTTATCTTTATATTTTCTATGATTCTAATTCCAATTCCAGCTCTTGTTCTTGGTGAAAACGATAACAGTAGCATTGGCTTTTCTGCAAATAGGTTCTTGTTTGCTCTGGAGCCACAATCGAATATGTTCTTAATGGTTATAGTAAAAGTTCCATTGTATTCTGCTAACCCAATTATTATAGCATCAGAATTAATCAAATGCGTGTTAAAGTATAAAGTTTTTTGTGGAATACCTTTTCTGTTTTTTTCTTCGGAAGGTATTTCAAAATCATAAATATCAAAGATTTGAATGTCATAACCAGGAAGTTTTGATAGTATTGTAGGCTTCCCCAAAAACAGGACAGTTGTTAATTCAAGATTTATGGAAGTATTACTATTTGAAGTAGAGAAAGTTTTGATTTGTTATTGTTTTAGTTTTATAATAACAAAGGCAGGTTTTAGTATTTTTTATTACACTTAATATATAACAAGATCGGATTTTGCATCGTGTTTTACATCTTTGGAAATGTGTTTTTAAAGTCGAAAACCTAAGAAGGTAATAAAAAGAGGAGCATCATTTATGATGCTCCTTGAGAAGATTACTTATTATAAACACTTTCCTTTTTGAAGTGTACTGTCAATAAGTAGTATACAACTGCCCTATATTTATTTCTATTAGAAGCACCATATTGCTCCATTACTTTAGAAATACCTTCATCAAGTTTTGGACTGTCTGATAACCCTAGTTTTTTTATAAGGAAATTGTTTTTTACAGTTGCTAATTCAGTTTCAGAAGAAGAGGCTACAGTAGAAGAATCCTTATTGTAAATAGAAGGACCACATCCGATTGTAACTTTCTCTAATAACTCCATGTTAGGAGTGACTCCGCATTTTTCTTTTAAATCCGCGGCATACTTTTCTATTAATTCAGTTCTTTTGCTCATAATTTATAAATTAGTTGTATACGAATATAATTAATTAATTATTACGAAACAATGTAAATAAATCTGTTAAACCAGGTTTTTGAAATATTCTTTTAAAATAGTGTCATTTATTTTCGTAGGAGTATTTATCTCAAATATTGCAGGTTTTTCATTTCTTGAAATAAAAGAACTAAAAGTAGTCTTTAGAGAATTTATATCTTTAACATTATAATAATCAAACTGGTGCATTTTGGCCAAATGCTCTGCATTTAAATTATGCTCTGTTTCGAAATAAGTGTTGAAAGTAGGAGATTCTTGATGGCCAGGTAATATTCTAAATATACCACCACCTTGATTATTTAAAAGAATTATTTTAAAGTTAGGAGGAATGTACATGTTCCATAAAGCGTTGTTATCATAGAAAAAACTAATATCACCCGTAATTAAAATATTTTGTTTTTTAGAAGCTACAGCTGCTCCTATTGCTGTAGAAGTACTTCCGTCGATACCACTGGTTCCTCGATTGCAAAATACTTCAATAGTTGGATCTAAATCAAACAATTGAGCATATCTTATTGAAGCACTATTACTGATTTGTAATTGAATGTGATTTGGGATATTATTGAATATGAATTGAAAAACTTCCATATCAGAAAATGGAATTTTCGAAACGTATTTTTGATGAGCAATCTGACGTTTTTTTGCTAGATTTAAAGCCCAATGCCGATAGTTACCAATTTTTGAATTGTCCGTATATTTAAAGAGTTCAGAAAAGAAATCATTAGGTGTTGTAATGATTTTATCCGTTAGACTATCATAAGTATCGTAATGGCGATGTATGTCTATATGCCATTGTTTTAATGGTTTGTATTTTCTTAAAAATGCTTTAATTCTTTTAGATACTACCATACCTCCAAAAGTAATGAGGAGTTCTGGTTGAAAATCATTGAAATCTACTTCATCGAAAGGGGTTATAAATCGATCTATATGTTGAATAAAATTCGGATGATGAATATTAGAGGTAACCTCTGTCATTACAACTACAGTTGTATCGTTTGCTAAATAATCAATAATTGCTTGATTTAACATATGTGGTTCACAAACACCAATCAGTACAAGTTTTTTGTTTGCATTGTTCCAAGTCTTGACAAAAGGATGTATTTCCACTTTTGCAGCAGGGATATGAGGAGAAATAATTACGGGAGATACACTTTTTTGCTCTACAATATTGTAAAGAGGTTCTTCAAAAGGAGCGTTTATGTGTACAGGTCCTTTTTTTAATACAGCTTCTTGAAGTGCTTTGTTTATAAGCATATCATTAAAAGAAGAGGCAATTTCAGTCAAATTTGCATTGAATATAATGTGATTTTGATAAACGTTTTGCTGACGAATAGTTTGCCCATCTCCAATATCAACTTTCGATAAAGGTCTATCGGCTGATATAATTACTATAGGTATTTGGCTGTAAAAAGCTTCTGCGACGGCAGGGTAATAGTTTAAAAGTGCGGATCCAGAAGTACAAAGTAATGCTACAGGTTCTTTGAGTTGTTGAGCGATGCCTAATGCAAAAAAAGCAGCACTGCGTTCATCTGCAATGCTGTAACATTTAAAATTAGGATTATTTACAAATCCGATCGTTAAAGGAGCATTTCTCGATCCAGGAGAAATGACTATATGTTTTAGATGATGTCCTTTACAAATTTCAATTATACTTTGAGCTAAAGGTATTTCAGGATAAATCATAAAGTAGGTTTAAGAATCAAAGATACATACAAACCTTTAAACCTACTGTACCTCCTTTAAGAATATTGGGTTATTCAATTCCTTTAATCCAATTTTTAATTTCATCGTCTGTTGGTAGCGTTCTAGGACTTATAACTTTAGCTAAATGACCATTTTCATCAATTAAATATTTTTGAAAGTTCCATTCGACTTCACTATCAGTAACTCCATTTTTATCTTTCTGAGTTAGAAACTGATAGATAGGATGTATATCATTGCCCTTAACTGAGATTTTACTCATCATTGGAAAGCTTACTCCATAGTTTGCTTCACAAAAAGTAGAAATATCAGAATCTGAACCTGGCTCTTGATTTCCAAAATTATTTGCAGGAAAACCTATTATGACAAGGTTTTTGTCTTGAAACTCTTTATATAATGATTGTAGTTGTTTGTATTGAGGTGTTAAACCACATTCAGACGCTGTATTTACAATTATTACTTTCTTGCCTGCTAATGTAGCGAAGTCAAAGTCTTTCCCATGTATGTCCTTTACTTTGAATTGGTAAATGGATTGACTTTGTTCTTTTGTGTTTTTCATAATAATATTGTTGGTTATTGTATTGTTTTCCTGAGCAATCGAAGATGTGAGGCAACTTAGAAATGCAGCTAAGATGATATAATTTTTCATGATTTATTTTATTATAAAGTTCGGATTTATTTACGAGAATAGACTTACTATTCGATTTTTAACTTTTAGAGTTCTTTATTTTTAACTTTTGATATATATGACATCCTTTTAGGAGGTTTTTTATATATAATGCCTAAAAATTTTGAAAATAAAAATTTGGAAAAACGAAAAGTAGATTATAATTTATTGAATATAGATAAAACAGGGAATTAGTATTTAATATTATTTAAATAACCAATTCATATACTGTTTTATCTATATTTTATATTTTCAGTTTGATTTCTTGTTAATTAGATTCTGTTCTTCTGTTTTTATTAATTTCGTCCTGAAGTTGACGGCGTATTTTCTGTTCACGTTCTAGCGAACGTTTTTTCAACTCTTCAAGTTCTTCTTCTGTTTCAATGAGCTTCTTTCTAGCTTCTTTTGTGTCAGTATAACTCTTTTTAAACTGTACAAATAACCCTGCTAAAGCTAATAGTAAGATAGCAATTACTATACAAACCAATATTTTGAAAGTGGATTTTGAAGTTGGAATGCCAATGATATCGAGGTTGTCTTCTCTACTCAAGGCTTCGTTGAGTGCCTCTTCAGTAGTCGATAGTTTTGATGTAATTGCATTCAACGACGCCTTTTGTTCTGTATGAGCGGCTTTACTACTATCTATTTCATTTTGTAGTTGGTTAGTCGCTTCTAAAACATTGCGTTGTAATTGATTTAATTTACCTTTTTCAACAACTTTATAACTTTGCCAATTGCTGGATTCATTTATAAGTGACGTAAATTGGTCATCAATACTTTTCTTAGAAGTTTGTGCATTTACTGCTGATGTGAAAGTTATTAGGCTAATAGCTAAAACAATTCTTTTTTTCATTTAATTCTTTTTAATAGTATTACTTTTTACATGAGTTTTCGTTTGTAGGTGATACAATTTGCGATTTACTATAAGACGCAAAAATAGATTAAATATTGTGTGATGACAAGACTATTGAGTAAACAGTAACTAAACTTGGAGTTTAAAATAGGGTTTAATTGGTTTTTTTGAAACTTTGTTTTGTTTCAATGTGTTTGAATATTAGTGTATTATAACTATATTGTGAGTGAAATAAAGATATTGTTTAAATTCTAATATTAGATTTGTTTTAATTATGTATAATTGCTGAATAAACAATATCAAAGTTTTTTAATTAAAAAATAAATATGAAATCGTATTCTATCGAAGAAATTAATGAGTTATTAAATGGAATTATAATAGGTAATACTATTGAGAAAATAAAATCTGCTGAACAACTCGATAAAGCTGTTGCAGGACAAATTTCTTTTATAGGAAATAAGCGTTATGAAAATCTTTGGGATAATTCTAAAGCAAGTGTTGCAATAGTTGGGCAAGATATTTCCATAGAACCAGGTGATAATAGGGCTTTTATTAAGGTTAAAAACGTTGATATTGCATTAGCTCAGTTATTAGAGTTTTTTGCTCCTAAATTACCGGTTTTTGAACCTAGAATTCATCCAACTGCTTATATAGATAGTACAGCAGAATTAAGTGAAGATACTTGTGTTGGTGCTGGTGCTTATATTGGAGCGCGAGTTAAGTTAGGTAAAGGAGTAATGATTTTTCCAAACGCTACTATTTTAGAAGATTCAATTATTGGAGATAAGACTACTATATGGTCAGGAGCTGTTATAAGAGAACGTTCGCAGTTAGGAAGTGAATGTATTATCCATCCAAATGCAGTTATTGGAGCAGATGGATTTGGATTTACACCTTCTGAAACAGGTTTGGTTAAAATTCCTCAAATAGGAAATGTAGTTATAGGAAACCAAGTTGAAATTGGTGCAAACTCATGTGTTGATAGAGGTAAGTTTAGCGCTACAATTATTGGTAATGGCTGTAAAATAGATAATCTTGTTCAAATAGGTCATAATTGTGTTTTAGGACAATTTTGTATTATGGCTGGTAGTAGTGGTTTAGCAGGCTCTGTAACCTTGGGGGATTTTGTAGTTATTGGTGGTAGTGCATCTATAAAGGATCATGTGACAATCGGAAGTGGAGCTGTAGTAGGAGCTGGTTCTGGAGTTACTGGTAATATTGAAGCAGGTAAGACTGTATTGGGGTATCCAGCCGTGGAAGCAAAAAACGCTTTAAAACAATGGGCTATTTTAAAGAGGTTGGTAAAAGATTATGGTGTAAAACCACAATAATTTTTATGAAATAAATAATTTTTAGAGAATTTTATAAGGCTGATTAAAAATATTAATCAGCCTTATTTATTTGATATTTTTTCGTTTGATTCGTTAGGTTTAATGTATTGTTAGTGTTGGTTGTTTTTTATAACTTGATAGACAACTAATTTTATATCGTTAATTTTATATAATTAATGTTGTATTAAAGTCTAAAGCACTAATTTAGATTTTTGAAAAAAAATAAAAATGAAAACTCAAACAAAAATTTTAATTACTCTATGTTTTAGTGCCTATTCAACTATGATAGCTCAAAATGTAGTAATTCGAGAAAAAATAACTAAAACATACAATCTCGTAAATTCAAAAAAATCTATTATAGAATTTCAAAAAAGAGAGGAAACTTCTAGATTAAAAGCATTTAGAACTGCGGAATCACAAAATATACCTACCAGTGGAATAACTGAAGGCGGAAATTATTTCGAGTTACAAGGTATTGATAACAGAGGAACTTTAATTTATTATACCACTCGTAATAGTGGTTCTAGAGCTACAGCCCGTGTAAATGATATTTCAACTGGAGGGATTTTAGGTTTAAAACTGGACGGAGATAACATGGTTGTTGGAGTATGGGATGGTAGACCAGCATTAGATACACACATTGAGTTTATCGATAATCAGGGGAATTCTAGGGTAATATTAAAAAATGCTATTCCTTCTTTAGAAAATAAAAACAGTAATTGGTTAGCTGAATTTGAGGAAAGTAGATTTCATGGTACACATGTTACTGGAACCATTGCGGCTCAAGGTACCACATTAAAAGCAAAAGGAATAGCACCAAAAGCTGAGATTTGGGCCTATGATTGGAGAAATGATATTTCTGAGATGAGCGTTGCAGCTCAAGAAGGTTTATTAGTTTCTAATCATTCGTATGGTATTGCAGCAATAGATAACCAAGGTCAACCATTAGTACCTGATTATTATTTTGGTACTTATTTTGGAGATGCAATTAGTATTGATAGCATTACCAATAAATACAAATATTATCAGCCAGTTATAGCGGCAGGAAATGATAGGTCTTATTACTCTTTAATTAATCCTTCAAAAAAAGGAAATGATTTATTGTTAGGTAGTAGTTTGTCTAAAAATAGTATAGTGGTAGCTGCAGTTTCTGAAGTAAATAATTATGTAGATGCTTCAAGTGTTACTATGTCATCGTTTAGTAGTTATGGGCCTACCAATGATTTTAGAATTAAACCGGATATATCTGCAAAAGGGGTTAACGTTTATTCTACTTCATATAGTAACCCTGTGCTCCCTAATACAATATCGTCTGAGCCTAAAAACAACTCCTATAACAGTGTTAGTGGCACTTCAATGGCTTCTCCAGCAGTTTCAGGTGTCGTAGCTTTATGGCAACAGTGGGGTGTTGAAAATAATACAGATGGTTTACCTTTCAAGTCAGCAACAATAAGAGCAATTATGTCACATACAGCTGATGAAGTAGGAAATGCACCTGGCCCCGATCATCGTTTTGGATGGGGCTTAATTAATGCAAAGAAAGGAGTTGAAACAATGATAGCATCTAAAGAAAATTCGGTCCTTCTTGAAGAGAATACACTCAGTAATGGTGTAGTTTATACCAAAAAATTCATATTGAATGAATCAGGTGATAAGTTAATTGCTACGATTGCATGGACAGATGTTGAAGCGAAATATAATAATAATTTTTTCGATGATAGTCAAGTGTTTCCTACGCTTATAAATGATTTAGATATTGTGATTACCAAAGGAGATGGAACTGAATTTTTTCCTTGGAGATTAAATCCAGATTTTAATGATATACGTGCGGAAAAAGGAGTTAATGACGTTGATAATATTGAGAAAGTCGAAATAGAAAATGCAGATAGTGGAGAATATACAATTACAGTTTCTCATAAAGGAAGTTTGGTAAATATGTCTCAAGAATTTACATTGGTAGTAAGTAGTGAGAAATCAAATAATTTAGACATTGAGGAAACAAAGATTGAAGACACTTTACCTATCAAAATTTGGCCTAATCCTATGAATGATGTTTTAAATGTAGAAATACCAGCAAATTATTTGAACAGCAACTTAGATTATAGGATATATGATATAACAGGAAAAATGATTATAAAGGGCACAGAATCTTCCGCTAATTCATTTCAAGTTTACGTAGGTGATTTGTCTAAAGGTGTATATATTATTGAAATTAAAAAAGAAGGACTTAAAACAGTTATTGAGAAAATAATTAAGAAATAGTTAGAGACGAAATATACTTTTAATTAAAAAACAAAAAAACCTTTGACTTATGTCAAAGGTTTTTTTGTTTTCGTTTCTTATTGTTAATATTATCATTATATTAACTAAGTTTATTTGTATTGATAACACCGAATTTGATATTTATGAATATAATTTGCTCTACTAACGATTTAGTGCGTTTTTTATTTGTCTTCTTAGGGTTTTTGTTCTCAATTGAACTTTACCCGAGTACAGCACAACAATTATTAATATCTAAAACAATTGATTTTTCATTCAAGAAGATACCAGATAAGAAGTTTGATAGTATTACAGAAGTAATTGGAAACTATGCTGACGACTTGCAATATGAAAAGGCTATTGTTTTAAGTGATTCAATATTTGAATCTTTGAATGATAACTCCTCAAAACAATTGGCGAAGTTGTATCATCTTAAAGGTTATGTATATCACAGAAAAGGAGATTTATTTAATGCAATAGCAATGTATGAAAAGGCAGTTGAAATTAGGAATAACATTAAGGATAAAGAGGTTGTTATTACATATTTGAATTTAGGTAAATCTTATTATGATATTGGTGATTACGTAAGATCGATTCAAGAGTATGAGAAAGGTTTGCAATTATCAAAGAAGTATCGAGATATATCCAATATCGGCTCAAGTTTATCTGGTATTGGAGTAGTTCTTTCGGACCAAGGTAAAAGACAAGAAGCTTTAAATTTCTTTAAAGAATCTTTGTCTAATGACAAGAAGATTAAAGACTCTGTTAATATAAGTCGCAGTTACTATGATATAGGAGAGATCAAGTATTTAGTTAGAGAGATGGATTCTGCAAAAATATATTTCGAAATGGCAAATGAAATTGCTTTAATGCAGAAGGATGAGTATTTACAATCCTATTGTGTAACTCGTATGGGAACATTAGAAGTTATGAAGGGAAATTATAGCAGTGCAGAGAAATATCTATTACAAGGACTTGAAATTAGAAATCGTTTACAATATCCAATTGAAATTATATTTACTAAGGTTGAACTGGCTAAATTATATGTCAAAATAGGTGAATTAAATAAGGCAGAAAGACTTTTATTAGAAGTATTGAAAGATTCGAAGTCAACACCATTTTTAAAGGGAGAGTATATGGCGAATGAACTTTTGTCAGAATTAAATGAAAAGGAAGGTAACTATCTAGATGCTTTAAAATACCATAAAGAGTTTAGTGTAATTGGAGATAGTCTGAAGTTTAATAAAAATAATTCAGAAATTGAAAATGCTTATACTCGTTTGCAAATTGAAAAGCATACTCAAGAAGTTGTTTTTAAACAAAAACAGCAGAGACAAATTTATTTGTCATTACTATTGTTTGTGAGTTGCTCTGCAATTGGTGGTACTGGTTATTTAATTAAATTAAGAAAAGGAACAAAGAGAAAATATGAATATAAAATTCGCCAAAAAGAACTAGAAGTTGAGAAACAAATTTTGTTGCAATTAGATGAAGAGAGAAGGCGAATTTCTAGAGATGTTCATGATGATTTAGGTTCTAGTATTTCAGGAATTAAATTACTAAGTGAAATTATCTATAAAAAGACTAAAGATGAGGAACTTAAAAAGGAACATGAAAGATTATTGAGTATGCAATTAGAAACTTCGCAAAAGATAAGAGATATAATTTGGGTTTTAAACAACGATAACAATTCGATAGAAAGTTTAGCATGGTATTGTCATAATTATGCAGAAAGCATGTTAAAGAGTTTTAGTATTAATCTAGATAGTTATGTAGATGAAGATATGCCTCCAATTAATATTGATAACGAAAGTAGAAAAAGTTTTTTTTTATGTGTAAAAGAAGCTATCAATAATATACTGAAACATTCTAAAGGAGATAATGTGTTTTTATCAATAAGCTTTATTGAAAATGAATTTAAAATCTGCATACAAGACAATGGAAAAGGAATGGAAAAATCTTTGAGAACTGAGCAAGGTTTTGGATTGAAGAATATGAAGAAGAGGATGGACTTAATAAATGGTGTTTTCAATTTAGAAACAAATCTAACTGGAACTAAAGTGTGTTTTTCAAAAAAGTACCCAAAATAGGTATTGTGTTAGTTTTAAATAAGTTATTAATTTGAATTATTAAACAAGCAATAATGAGTAATTTAATAACTATAGCCGTTTTAGAAGATGAAAAGAATTTCAGGGATTCTGTAGTAGAACTAATCAATTCTACAGACGACATGAAATGTATTGCGACATTTGATAATGTGACATCTTTCTATGCAAATTTTAAGGACATACATCCTGATATTTTTTGGGTCGATTTACACTTACCTGATGGATCTGGCATAGATGTTATCAAATATATTAAAAAGGAAAGAGAGGAAGCTTTATGTTTAGTTTGTAGTTTTTTTGACAGTGATGAAAAGGTCTTCACGGCTCTTAGAGGGGGTGCAGATGGTTATCTATTAAAAGGAGAGAATATAGAAACAATCTTAAAATCTATTTCTGAATTAATTAGTGGTGGTGCTCCAATGAGTCCAAGCATTGCTCGTAAAATATTAGCCACTTTTAAACCTGTTTGCATTTCTGGAGAAGAATTTGATCTTACCCTTAGGGAAAAGGAGATTCTTGGATTTCTTTCAAAAGGACTTTTATATAAAAACATAGCAATTAATTTATACATAAGTCCTGAAACAGTTAAGAAGCATATTAGAAATATATATACTAAATTACAAGTTACCAATAAAGTAGAAGCAATTAATAAGTATTTTGAGAAGTAGATTTTAGCAACTTTAGTTATACCGTTTTATTTAGATTCTGATTTTATTCTTTAATAAGATAAAATATTGCTTAATCGATGGAAATGGTGTTTGCTTTTTTATAATTATTAAAATATTTGAGCATTTAATTGCTACTTTGCAAGGTATTCGCTTTCATTTTTTTAATCTTTTTTTTTACGTAAATTGCCAAGCAAACTATTAAGAAAGAATCAATTTAAATTATGCAAGACAATATACCCTATGTACCCCAAAATAAAGTGCGCATTGTAACAGCAGCGGCTTTATTTGACGGACATGATGCAGCGATAAATATCATGCGTAGAATTATTCAAGCAACTGGCTGTGAAGTGATTCATTTAGGTCATGATAAAAGTGTTGAAGAAGTTGTGAATACAGCAATTCAAGAAGATGCTAATGCAATCGCAATGACCTCTTATCAAGGTGGACACAATGAATATTTTAAATATATGTATGATTTGCTTCAAGAAAAGGGAGCAGGACATATCCGCATTGTAGGAGGAGGAGGTGGTGTTATCCTTCCATCAGAGATTAAGGATTTGATGGATTATGGAATTACTCGTATTTACGCACCAGATGATGGTCGTGAAATGGGTCTTCAGGGGATGATTAATGATATGATTAAAAGAGCTGATTTCCCAACAATGGATTTACAATTGCCAGAAGGGAAGGATGCATATCAATCTTTAGCAGATAAAGATATAACAACTATCGCTCGTTTAATTTCATTAGCAGAAAATAGAGAAGAGGATTTCTTAAAGATTTTCCAGTTTGATCCAGAGAAGCACAAAGGTACACCTGTATTAGGTATTACTGGAACAGGTGGTGCAGGTAAATCTTCTATGGTAGATGAATTAGTACGTCGTTTCTTAATTGATTTTCCAGAGAAAACAATAGCATTAATTTCTGTTGACCCTTCTAAGCGTAAGACAGGTGGTGCGTTACTAGGAGATCGTATTCGTATGAACTCTATTAATAATCCTAGAGTGTTTATGCGTTCTTTAGCTACACGTCAATCTAATCTTGCACTTTCTCGCTATGTAGAAGAAGCAGTTCAGGTTCTTCAAGCAGCTAATTATGATTTAATTATTTTAGAAACATCGGGTATTGGTCAATCAGACACTGAAATTTTAGACCACTCAGATGCTTCTCTATATATAATGACTCCAGAGTTTGGTGCTGCTACGCAATTAGAGAAAATCGATATGCTTGATTTCGCTGATATTGTTGCTATCAATAAGTTTGACAAACGTGGAGCTTTAGATGCGATGCGAGATGTTAAAAAACAATATCAACGCAACCATAATTTATGGGATGCTAATCCAAATGATATGCCTGTTTTTGGAACAATTGCTTCACAATTTAATGATCCTGGAACAAATGATTTGTATAGAGCTATCATGGATAAAGTAGTTGAAAAAACAGGGGCTAACTTAAAGTCGACGTTTGAAATTACTAAAGAAATGAGTGAGAAGATCTATGTCATTCCGCCAAATAGGACTCGTTATTTATCGGAGATTGCTGAGAATAATAGATCTTATGACGCTAAGGTAATTACACAAAAAGAAGTTGCACAAAAGCTTTTTGGAATTTATAAAACGATTTCTTCAGTATCAGGTCAAGAACCTATTTTAGACAAAGCAGGTATTAAAGATGGACAGTTTGAGAAAGCTGATGAAACCACTGCTGCTTTTTTAGATTTATTGATTAAAGAATTCGACCGAGTAAAGATGAATTTCGACCCTTATAATTGGGAAGTAATTCTAACTTGGGATGAAAAAGTAAACAAATATAAAAATCCTGTTTACTCTTTTAAAGTAAGGGATAAAGAAATTAAAATTGATACGCATTCTGAAAGCTTATCTCATTTGCAAATCCCTAAGATTGCATTGCCTAAGTACGAAGCTTGGGGAGATATATTACGCTGGGTGCTACAAGAAAACGTTCCAGGTGAATTTCCTTTTACATCTGGATTATACCCTTTCAAAAGAGAAGGTGAAGATCCAACCCGTATGTTTGCTGGGGAAGGTGGTCCAGAACGTACAAATAGACGTTTTCACTATGTTTCATTAGGGATGCCTGCTAAACGACTTTCAACTGCATTTGACTCTGTAACTTTATATGGAAATGACCCTGGTCATCGCCCTGATATTTACGGGAAAATCGGAAATGCTGGTGTGTCAATTTGTTGTTTAGACGATGCTAAGAAGTTATATTCTGGATTTAATCTTGCACATGCATTGACTTCTGTATCTATGACTATTAATGGTCCTGCTCCTATGTTATTAGGATTCTTTATGAATGCAGCTATTGACCAACAATGTGAATTATATATTAAAGAAAATGAATTGGAAGCTGAGGTTGAAGAGAAGATCAAAGCTATTTATAAAAACAAGGAAGTTGATAGACCTATTTACAATGGAGAATTACCAGAAGGAAATGATGGTTTAGGCTTAATGCTGTTAGGTGTAACAGGGGATCAAGTACTTTCTGCGGATGTTTACGCAAAAATTAAAGAGGAAACATTAGCACAAGTTCGTGGTACTGTTCAAGCAGATATTTTAAAAGAAGATCAAGCTCAAAATACTTGTATTTTCTCTACTGAATTTGCTTTGAGATTAATGGGAGATGTTCAAGAGTATTTCATCGAAAAAAACGTACGTAACTTCTATTCAGTTTCTATTTCTGGATATCACATTGCTGAGGCAGGTGCGAATCCAGTTACGCAGTTAGCATTCACGCTAGCTAATGGATTTACTTATGTAGAATACTATTTGAGTAGAGGAATGGATATTAATGCTTTCGGACCAAATCTTTCTTTCTTTTTCTCTAATGGTATAGATCCAGAGTATTCTGTAATTGGACGTGTAGCTCGTAAGATTTGGGCTAAAGCTTTAAGAGATAAATATGGAGCAAACCCTAGAGCTCAAATGCTGAAATATCATATTCAAACTTCTGGTAGATCATTACATGCACAGGAAATTGATTTTAATGATATTAGAACTACATTGCAAGCTTTATATGCTATTTATGACAACTGTAATTCACTTCATACCAATGCGTATGATGAAGCGATTACAACTCCTACAGAAGAGTCAGTTCGTAGAGCAATGGCAATTCAATTGATTATAAACAAAGAGTTAGGATTAGCTAAAAATGAGAATCCAATTCAAGGTTCATTTATAATTGAGGAGTTAACTGATTTAGTTGAAGAAGCTGTTTTATTGGAGTTTGATAGAATTACAGAGCGTGGAGGTGTATTAGGAGCTATGGAAACTATGTATCAACGTTCAAAAATTCAAGAAGAATCTCTGTACTATGAAACTTTAAAACACACAGGAGAATTTCCAATAATTGGAGTGAATACATTCTTAAGTTCAAAAGGATCTCCAACAGTAGTGCCAGCTGAGGTTATTCGTGCCACGGAAGAAGAAAAACAATTTCAAATTGTTACTAAAGAAAATTTAAACAAAGCAAATAAAGACTTGATTGAAAATCACCTATCTAAACTTCAAGATGTAGCCGTTCAAAATGGAAATATTTTTGAAGCAATGATGGAAGCTTCAAAAGTTTGTACTTTAGGACAAATTACTTCTGCATTGTTTGAAGTAGGAGGTCAGTACAGAAGAAATATGTAAAGATTAGATTATTTTGATAATAAAAAGAGACATCGTTAGATGTCTCTTTTTTTATGCCTGAAATTTGATTTATTCAATTAATTTTTCTGCTAGATAGATATAAGCTTGATGTCTATGATGAGACATGGTATTTTTAGGATCTGTGAATTTATTGTTGTACTCCTTATCTCCTTGTAAAATAATGCTATGGCCACATCTCATATAATTGTTATCTGACGCATATATAGGTTCAACAAGTTGTGGCAGATAGTTTCTAATTTGTTTAAACATGATTTTTCCTAAATACTTTTCGTAACGTTTTTGAGATTTCATTGGAGGATTCTTAATCTTATTATATAATATTCTTCCAAAGATTCGTTTGAAGAAAGATTGCTTCTGAAGCATTTGATCTAAACTAGTAAAAATATTAATTTCATTAAAGTTGTCCATTGTCTGAACACTCAACGGAACTTCTGGAACCCAATCTTGTGTATTGATGGCATGAAATGCCCAATCTCTAGTTATATTTTCATAATGATAAGCAAAATACATGTTTCCAGGTTTAGGAGATGCCATTGTATATGTCTTAAAACGAATGTCTTGAGGAAGTTTAAATTCCTTTTGTAATTGATAAAGATGCGCTGTTATAAGGACAGATAAAGCTCCACCTTGACTATGACCTGAAACAATAAAGTCTTTATGGCCTAATTGGTACATGCTGTCAATCTGTGGCAACATATCTTTAACCAAATACGCTGTAGAAATAAGCCAGCCAACATGAACGGTCGCGTCCTTTCTATCAGCTAAGTTATACTCGAAATTTTCATCGAGTGATAATTGAAGCTTTCCTTGTGCAGGAACCATAGCTGCATAAAAATTTGAAAGCCAACTTTCTTTCACCCCTACAGATCCCCTAATAGCGATTACAGATACATCTCTTTCTTTATTGTACCATAATTCCCATAGGTTCGCTAATCCTATCTCTTTGGATTCATAAACTTTAGTATATGCTTTTGGAGGCTCTATATCATTTGTAAGTAGAGTACCTTTTATATTACCTGTGATTTTAAGCATATCAATCAACTCTTCTTTATTAAAATGAGGAGCTAATTGCTGTGCGAAAAGATTTGAGGTTGTAATACTTTGGAAAAAGAATAAAATTAGAATTAAAGCGAATTGAATTTTACGCATGCTAATTGAGGTTTTTTCGTACATATTGCTTTTTTAAGATTTATAAAACGTTCTAAGTTAATTATAAAATGTATTATAAATGATTTGTTTTTATAGAATATATCTCAATGTAATTGGTTAGATAATTATTTAATCAATAGGTAATATTTTATTTATATAATTGTTGTATTTTTACTATAGAACTTAAATTAATAATTTAATAGAGATAATTATGGAAAAATCATTTATTAAGACCGTTAGAAATACAGTTAATCATTGGTATATCCCTTTAATAATAGGGTTGTTTTTTGTAGTTAGTGCGCTTTATATATTTCGAACTCCATTAGAATCCTACGTGTCTTTGTCAATTCTATTTAGTTGGTTATTTCTTGCATCAGGTATTTTAGAAATACTTTTTTCATTGTCAAATAGGAAGGAAATAGAGAATTGGGGGTGGACATTATTTGCTGGGATTTTGAATACTGTTATTGGTATTATCCTTTTGTCTAATCCTGGATTTACAATGGTGTTATTACCTATCTATATTGGATTTGGATTAATGTTTCGTTCCATTCATGGTATGTCCAGCTCATTTGAATTGAAAAGTTATAAAGTTAATGGATGGTGGCAACTTTTAATTCTAGGTGTTCTTGGGTTGATATTTTCTGTAATTATGATTTTTAATCCTTTATTTGGAGGAATTACAATTGTATATTGGACAGGAGCATCCTTATTAGCTTTGGGATTCTTTAGTATTTATTATGCATTTGTCTTGAGAAAATTAAAGAAGTATTCAAATAATATTTCAACGGATTTGAAAAATCGATATGAAGCTATTCAAAAGGAAATTAATGATCAATTGCGCAATAGTTAAATAAAAACATAGTTTAACCATTTATTTATGCTGTTGTATAGTCAACTGTGATTGAATATGTATTTTTGGCTTGCTTATTGTAATGAGTTAAAAAGATAATAATTATAATACCTTTAGATATGAAAAAGATTTTCTTACTTTTTGTGGCTGTAGCCGGATTGATAACATTTCAAAGTTGTGAAGGACCACAAGGACCTCCAGGTTATGATGGAGCTGTGCCTGTTGTTTATGATGTAAAAACTGATTTAATACCTAATAATGACTTTCAAACTACATTTAATTTTAGTATTCCATTGTATGATGAAGATATTGTTTTAGTGTACTTTTTAGATGCAAAAACAGATAACGGTACAAAAGTGTGGCGTATGCTTCCTCAGAAGTATTACATTGATGTAAATAACAACGAATATGAAGTTGATTATAATTTTGATTTCACACGATACGATTTTAGACTCTTTTTATCATCCAATTATCCAAATATAGATATTATAGGTAATGGAGCTTGGACTAGACGATTGGAATTTAGAGCTGTGGTACTAGAAGGAGCATTCGGTAATTCTAGAATAGCATCATCACAATCTTCAATTCCTGAGACTATAGAATATGAGACTCTAGCTAAAAAATACAATATCAAAGAATCAGATGTAATTCGTTTGAATTAAATAAAAACACACATAATATTATAAAAGCCATCTTAAAACAGAGATGGCTTTTTTTGTTTAGATTATTTTTTTTATGTTGCAATGAAAAAAAGAGGGGGTAGTTGGCTGTATTAAGTGTAAATAAATTAAATTTGCAGTGAAAAACAGGGGGTGCCCTATTAAAAATTACATTTATGTCAACATTTCGTTTTCGAGCAATTGAGAAAGCAACTTCAAGAGAAGTTGTTAAAGTAGAAGAACTGGGTAGAAAATCATTAATTTTTGGTGACCACGTATTCAACGACAAATCTATGCGTCAATTCTTAACACCAGAGGCATATCAGGCAGTTAAAAATGCTCAGTTAGGAATTAAAATCGACCGTAAACTTGCGGAATACATCGCATTGGGAATGAAAGAATGGGCACTTTCAAAAGGAGTTTCTCATTATACACATTGGTTTCAACCGTTGACAGGAACCACAGCAGAGAAACACGATGCTTTTTTTGAAACGCAATTTGATGGAGACCCTGTTGAAAAATTTAATGGAAGTCAATTGGTACAACAAGAACCAGATGCTTCAAGCTTTCCAAATGGAGGTATAAGAAACACTTTTGAAGCTAGAGGATATACAGCATGGGATCCTACATCACCAGCTTTTATATTCGGAACAACTTTATGTATCCCAACTGTGTTTATTTCTTATACAGGTGAAGCACTCGATAATAAAACACCATTATTAAAAGCTTTGAATGCTATTGATGCAGCAGCTACTGAAGTTGTAAAGTATTTTGATAAAAATGTAAAAAAAGTAACAGCAACTTTAGGTTGGGAGCAAGAATATTTCTTGGTAGATTCTGCTTTAGCAGCATCACGCCCTGATATTTTATCTACAGGTAGAACCTTGTTAGGACATACTGCGGCAAAAGGACAGCAGTTAGATGACCATTATTTTGGTTCTATACCAACACGAGTTTTAAATTATATGCGTGATTTAGAGAATCACTGTATTCTTTTAGGAATTCCAGTAAAAACTAGACATAATGAAGTAGCACCTAATCAATTTGAGTTAGCCCCTATTTTTGAGGAAACGAACTTGGCAGTGGATCATAACTCGTTGTTGATGGATGTTATGAAAAAAGTGGCTGAAAGACATCATTTTAAAGTTTTGTTTCATGAAAAACCTTTCAAAGGAGTAAATGGATCAGGAAAACATAATAACTGGTCTTTGGCGACAGATACAGGAGTAAACCTGTTAAGTCCTAGTAAAACACCTAAGAGCAATATGCAGTTCTTAACTTTCTTTATAAATACGATAAAGGCAGTTCATGACAATGAAGAATTATTGCGTTCTTCAATAGCTTCAGCAGGAAATGAGCATAGATTAGGGGCTAATGAGGCGCCACCAGCCATTATATCTGTATTTATTGGACAACAACTAACAAAAGTGTTAGAAGAGTTAAAAGGTGTAACAGACGGGAAATTGTCTCCTGAAGAGAAAACAGATCTAAAATTAAATGTAGTAGGAAAAATTCCAGATGTATTATTGGATAATACAGACAGAAACAGAACATCTCCATTTGCTTTTACAGGAAATAAATGGGAATTCAGAGCCGTTGGTTCTACAGCAAATTGTGCAGGACCTATGACCGTTCTAAATACGATTATGGCAAAACAGCTTCGTGATTTTAAAAATGAAGTTGATGAACTAATTGAAAAGAAAGGAATGAAGAAAGACGAAGCTATCTTTAATGTGCTTCGCGAGTATATCAAGATGACAGAGAATATTCTTTTTGAAGGAGATGGATATAGTAAAGAATGGGAAATGGAAGCGGAAAGAAGAGGTTTAAGTAATCATAAACATACACCGGACGCATTAAAAGCTAAAGTTTCTAAAAAATCAATGGCTATTTTTGAAGAAATGGAAGTGATGAATAAGATAGAGATGGAAGCGCGTTATGAAATTGAATTAGAAGAATATGTAAAGCGTATTCAAATAGAAGGACGTGTTTTAGGAGATATTGCAAAAAACCATGTTATACCAACAGCGATTCGCTATCAAAATCTTGTAATTGATAATGTAAAAGGATTAAAAGAAATTTTTAGTGATAATGAGTTTGAAGCAGTAGCTAATGAACAATTGCAAATCATTAAAAAGATATCTCATCACATCGCTAATATTAATATGAAGGTGGTTGAAATGACAAATGAAAGAAAAGCTGCTAATTTAATAGAAGATGTTGAAATGCAAGCTCAAGCTTATTGTCATAAAGTAAAACCATATTTTGATGAGATTCGTTACCACAGTGATAAATTAGAAATCATAGTAGATAATGAACTTTGGACTTTAACCAAATACAGAGAGTTATTGTTTACAAACTAGAGAAACAATCGTTTTTTGTAATAAGACTATTCAAAAAAGGGCTATCTAATTAGATAGCCCTTTTTATTATATGAGATTCTAAACCTAAATTATATATTTTGTTTAGTACAGACAATTTGAAAAGTTGCCCATTCTTTTCCGTCTATAGTAATATCATCTATAAAGCTTAGTCCAACTTTTTCTAATACTCTAATTGAAGCGGTATTATCTATCATTGCTCTACCGATAATAGTATTTAATTTTAATTGTTTAAAACCATATTCTATACAAGCTAAGGCACTTTCTGTTGCATATCCTTTATTCCATTCTTCTTCGAAAAATCGAAATCCAATATCTGTTATTTTTTCAGATTTGTTGTATTTCAATCCGCACCATCCTATAAAAACATTTGAAGATTTATCAATTGCGGCCCATCTTCCATATCCATTTTCTTTATAATCTTTGTAATTTTCAAGAAAAGATAATGCTTCTTCTTTATTTTTAAACGCTTTATCTCCGGTGTATTTTATGACGTTCGGATTTAAATTTAATTCAAAGAATTTTTGAGAATCTGTAATGTTTAATTCTCTTAAGTAAAGTCTTTCTGTTTCAATTACATATTGCATTTTAAACAGTTTATATATAGTGTTTTACCTAAATTTAAATCTTTTTTTAGGGTGAGGTGATGCATTTTACTTTAAAGTTGATTTATCTATGATTAAACCTGAAATAGATACTAGAATATAAATTCAAAAAGAAATTAAATATAATTTATCATCAAATTTCGATAACTATAAAATCAATAGGTAAAAGTATAGATGTAATATCACTTTGCAGTATAATTAAATCTTTTGATTTTATCAATTTATTAGAATTATCAATGTTAAGCATGCATTCTTTTAGAGCAAAAAGGATTGTTTTTCTTGATGTCACTTCAATTAGTCCACTATCAATGCGTATAGATGCATTATCAAGTTGCTTAGTTACCATTAAATTGAAATCAGATCCTTTAGAATAAGATAATACTTCATCATTGGAATCAAAAGAAAATATTTCAAGAGGCTTGAATGATTTAATAATTCCATTATGTTTTATATTTAAGTTGTTATCCAACATAATTAAATAGCGATTATATCCCTTGAATTGTGTAAATAAAGATTCTTCTATTTCAATAGTGGCACTACTAATTCTATAATAAAAGTTTTTATCAGAATAGTTACTTTTTAATGGATGGATGTAGTATTGAAATGTTTTTCCACCATTCCAAACAGCAGCAGTCAAAGATTCGAAAGGAACTATTTTAGTCGACATGTGATATCATTTTAAGTTTTCTAATATAATTAACAATTAAATAACATGGTAAAAATAGTTCTTTTTGCGAATGTCTCTTAATAAATTGAAATAAAAAAGCCCTCTTTAAAAAAGAGGGCTTTTTTATAATATTAGGTATTATTACTTTCTTTTGAAAGTCAATAAATCCATAGAATCATTGTTAGACAAAACTAGGTAATCACCATCAATTCTAAACTTTTTTACTGCATTAATAGCATCTGTAAAAACATGTTCTTCGACACCTTCACAAAACATTTTAGTCATTGCAATAGCACCAAATTCGATTGAATCTCCACTGCTTTTAAAAGTAGATGAGATGTTATTACAACCTGTGTTTCCGCTTAATTGCTCACCATTAAAAGTAAGTTCTGGTGTTTTTAAAGGGAATCTCATATCAATTCCTTTAGCACTTCTATCTTTAGTTTGAATTTTAACTAATTCCCAAGTTCCTTCGATGTTTGATTGCTCTTTAACAAATCTCATGATAACCACATCATCAGATAGAAATAAAAGCTTACCATCTGAGATAGTAAATTTAGTTGCTTTAGATAAAGTTTGATTAAAAGCATGGTCTTCTACACCTTGACAAGCCATCATAGTTGAAGCTAATTTATCTCCTATGCTGATTTCATTACCGTTTTTAACTTCATAACTACCACTAATTCTATTGCATCCATCTGAACCATAAACAGTAGAGTCAGAAGTGTTAAAATTTAAATTAGGAAGTTTGTTTGGAAACATTTCATTTAATTTCTTTCCCTTTTGATTAGCTGATTCTATGAAATCTAAAGTCCAGTTTCCTTGAAGTTCTTCTTCAGTAACGTTGGTTATTTCAACAGTTTCATCGGTTTTAGTAGTTGTTTTTTTAGTTGTGTTACAAGCAACGGTAAAAGCCATTATGGCTAATAATAGAATACCTTTTTTCATAGTTAAAAGTTTTAATTTTTTTAATTAATATCAAAGTTTATGCCATCAAGGTGATATATCAATGATATTTTACAAAATTACGAATTAATAAAAGTGCAACAAAGAAGAAAAATAAATATAATATTAAAATTATGGTTACATAATGTGACTTTCGAAAAAAGCTTGTGTCTAAATTGAGAACTGTGAAGTTAAAAGAATCAACTTAAGATGTTTTTTTTTATTAAATTCACAACAATAATGATTCACCAGATAAAACTAACTTATTAAAAATTAAAGGTATGCAAAGTGCGAAAGGTATTATAAAAAGACTGAAAGAGTTTTTGAAAATAAAGACGGATTTAGAGCTGGCAACTATACTAGGGGTGAAACCAAACACTATTTCATCTTGGAAAAAAAGAAACAGCTTACAATTTGAAACAATTATAGATTTGTGCAAAAAGAATAAGATTGATTTAAATGAGCTATTTTATTCCGATGTTATAAATTACAAAAGTGAAAAACAGAAGAATTCTAAAGAAGTTAAACTTGTTTCATCAGAATTACATTTTCAATATCTATTAGATTCAAAGGATACATTAGCTTCATTACCTGTTTTTAATTTTCCATTTTTAGAAGATGTTGAAATTGGCTTTCAAGTCATTAGTGAAAACATGGTGCCCACAGTGAGAGTTAGTTCGTATGTTATTTGTAAGAGACTTGAATTAAACGCTCTAAAACCTTTGGATATTTACGTTTTACACTTGAAAAACAAAGGATTGTTTGTGTATCGTTTCGAGAGAGAAGAGGTGAGTGGCATTCTAGTGTTTGGAAGTGACAACAGAGCTTTTAATGATATTGAGATTAATCCACATGATATTGAAGAGATTTTTGTAGTGAGGGGGGCTTTTTTACCAAGTTTTAGAGGATTAGCTTCTTAAAAAAAAGTTAAGAATATTTTAGGATATGATTACAACTTGTTTATTTTTGTATTTCACTTATAAAAAATTAACATGCGCTCTTGGTATACTATTTTATTTGTTTTTTCAGTTGTTTTTGTTTCTTGGTCTCAATGTGTCGAATCATCCCTTTTGAAAATCGGTGGAGATTACAGAAACACTGATTATATCGACCATTGTCCTACATATAATTTTAAGTACAGTACTGTCAATGATAATTCTTGGAAGTTAGATGGTATAAAGGGGAGTTCATCAGCTATTGCTAAAGAGTTGAATGATGTTAAGAAAAATTTAGAGAAGAAGTTAAGTAACCAACTTGGAACTGATTTGTTTTCTAAACTAGAGTTACAGTCAGTTAGCGTTAGTGTTTATGATAGTCTTTCTAAAATGCAATCTCGTTATCCCGTTGTGGATTTAGCTAAATGTAAAACTAAGTACTTCTTTTTCTACCATTTGTTACCAACCAAAGGTGTGAAGTTTTGTGTTGGTATTGCTTTAGATGACAATCAGGATATTATATCAGAATTACCTTTTCCAAGTATAGATAATCCAACAGTATTAGATAATTCTCTAAATGTTTGCAATGCAATTAGAATTGCAAAGGAGTCTGGAACTCCAATTATGCCAATACAGGATGTATATTTTGATTTTGATTTTGAACGTGGAGCTTATGTTTGGGTAGTACGCCAAAAAGTTCGTAATCCTTATGGAAAAGTACTAGAGTATAATGAGGTTACTATAGAAGCAGTTGATGGTACTCAAACCACTGCTTATAAAAAGACAGTAGAAAATTAAATAGTTGCAATCTTCTTTATTAAAAGTAGTGTGTTTTTTGAAATTTTTTAGAATGACATTATTAAATGCAGAATAGAGAAGCTTTTAGTTTAAGTAGGGACTGGTTTTTTAAGACACACCTTTTACTCATCAGTAAAATCAATTTTGTATAGCTCTATCATAAAGCTCTTATTCTTAGATGAGGGCTTTTTTTTTTAAGGGTAATTAATTCATTTTAGCTATTTAAATATATTCGGTATTAAGATTGAAGTATGAAATATTACTTTCAAATTAAATAGAAATATAAGAGAATTAGATTTTCCTGTTTAATTTTTCTTATCTTCTACGGATAGTAAGCTATGATGATCTTGCTGGAATTTATGGAGAATTCTGCTATCTATTCTATGTTTTTAATGTTTATTCAAATAATTTTAGCTCTTTTCTATTTTCTGAAAAATCAGTAGCCTTTTGCATTCAAAATATTCTTTATATGTAATCATTGTCTATTTTATTTAGATTGGAAGCTAATTGGTGATGGATTGATATGAAAGGAACTATTGAATTATTGAATGTAGGTTTGTGTAAATAATGTATAAAAGTACTTTTTGTTTATTAGCTTATTTAAATTATATAATTTAATATACTATATAAGATTTACATTTGCATTAATAGGAAATGGATTAATAAAGAGTGAGTTTAAAAACAATAACAATAAAGAGGGAAATAATATGTCTGTAAATAAAGAATATTTTTTAGAACAATGTAAAATGTTTTGCAAAAATACATTAATGGAAACATTAGGTATTGAATTTATTGAAGTAGGTGATGATTATTTAAAGGCAAGTATGCCTGTTAATAAAATCGTTCATCAACCTATGGGGTTACTTCATGGTGGTGCCTCTGTTGCGTTAGCAGAAAGTGTTGGTAGTTCGGCTTCATTTCTTTTTATTGATCCTACAAAACAAGAAGTTAGAGGTATAGAAATATCAGCAAATCACTTAAAGAGTAAGAAAGAAGGTATGGTTTATGGGACTGCCCGTATTATTCACAAAGGAAGAACCTTACATTTATGGGAAGTGAGAATTACAGATGAAGAAGATCAGTTAATATCACTTTGTAAAATAACCAATATCGTTATAAATAAATAGGTTATAGTAATGAATTTGAATGATTACTTGAATATAAATAAAGAATCTAGAAAACCTTTCGTTTTGTTTAGTAAACCTAATTCAGAGCAATTAATAGGTGTGTTTCAAGAAAACACTAATCACTATAAAACGTCAGATTTCACAGAATCTGGATTTGTATTTGCTCCATTTCATGGAGAAGAAGCTATATTGATACCCTTAGAGTTTTCTGAAATTATATTAGAAACACACATTGAGAGTCTATTAATTGAGACTAAGACAGATGAAATTATCACAAGGAATGAGAAAGAACAAGAAGCTTTTGAAGACTTGGTTACCCGTGGAATAGAAGCAATTAAAAATGGAGATTTTGAAAAAGTAGTGCTTTCTCGAAAAGAACGTGTTAGTTTTCGTGCAGTGGAATTATTTGCATTGTTTAAGAGGTTAAAGAACAATTATCCTACAGCATTTTGTTCTTTATTTTATCATCCAACCATTGGAGTCTGGATGGGAGCTACACCTGAGCAATTGATAAAAGTTGAGAAAGGAGAAATTAAAACCATGGCTTTGGCTGGAACTCAAAAGAATTTGGGGCAAAAAGAAGTTGTTTGGGGAGAGAAGGAGCATGACGAACAGGAATATGTAACAAAGTTCATAGTAGATTCATTAAAGCCCTTTATGATAAGTTTAGAGATTTCTGAACCTTATACAAAGAGAGCTGCTAAAGTAATGCACATATGTACAGATATAAGGGGAGGGTTAAAACCAGGAGTTGGGTTAAAGCCTATTCTCAGTGCCCTTCATCCAACACCTGCAGTTTGTGGTATGCCTAAACAAGAATCACGTGAGTTTATTTTGAAGAATGAAGGCTATGACCGAGCATATTATGCAGGATTTTTAGGAACTTTAAATTGGAACTCTGTTTTAGGAGAAAATGAAGGAACAGATTTATTTGTAAATTTAAGATGTATGGAAGTGGAGGAAACTCATGTGAACTTATTTATTGGATGTGGAATAACAAGAAACAGTGTTCCTTTTGATGAATTTGTAGAAACAGAGAACAAATCTACAACTATGAGAAAAATATTAAATTAAACGTTTATGAAGTTAGATATAGTAGCATTTGGAGCACATCCAGATGATGTAGAATTAGGATGTGGTGGAACTTTAGCAAAAGAAATCTCTTTTGGAAAAAAAGTAGGAGTAGTGGACCTAACACATGGAGAGTTAGGAACTAGGGGAAGTGCTGAGATAAGAGATATGGAAGCTAAAGCTTCAGCTAAAATAATAGGATTAGAAGTTAGAGAGAATTTGGGTTTTCGAGATGGCTTTTTTGTCAATGATGAAAAACATCAGTTGGAAGTTATAAAGATGATTCGAAAATACAGACCTGAAATTGTGTTGTGTAATGCAATTGATGACAGACATATCGATCATGGAAAAGGAAGTAAGTTGGTTTCCGATGCTTGTTTTTTGTCAGGATTAAGAAGGATAGAAAGTACTTTAGATGGAGAAAATCAAGAGCCATGGAGGCCTAAGTTGGTCTATCATTATATTCAATGGAAAAACATTGAACCCGATTTTGTAGTAGATGTAACAGGTTTTATTGATATAAAAATGAAGGCGGTTATGGCTTACAGTTCTCAATTTTATGACCCTAAATCAAATGAGCCAATAACTCCAATCACTTCTAAAAACTTTTTAGATAGTATACTTTACCGCTCTCAAGATTTGGGAAGGCTAATTAATGTTGAAAATGCAGAAGGATTTACAGTTGAAAGGTATTTGGCTGTCAATAGCTTAGGAGATTTGATTTGATTTTGTTTTAAAATTATTTGTAAGGTATAGAATAATCTCTATATTTGCACTCGTTAAACAGAAACGGTGAGTGTAGCTCAGTTGGTTAGAGCGTCGGATTGTGGTTCCGAAGGTCGTGGGTTCGAGACCCATCATTCACCCAACTTAAGAAGTAATGTTTAACACGGTGAGTGTAGCTCAGTTGGTTAGAGCGTCGGATTGTGGTTCCGAAGGCCGTGGGTTCGAGACCCATCATTCACCCAAAGCGGTTTACGTAGTAAGCCGCTTTTTTTATTTTATATATATGCGTTTAGTTCAAGAAACAACCTTTTCTGGTATTGAGTGGGCAGTAAACAAACTAGAAATAGGAGAGTTTGTAGATTGTGTTTTTGAAAACTGTAATTTTAATGAAGCCGATTTAAGTCGGTTTGAGTTTGAAGATTGTGTTTTTAAAGATTGCAACCTCAGTATGATTAGTGTTGTTGCTACTTCCTTTAGAAAGGTAACTTTTGAGGACTGTAAGATAATGGGGGTTCACTTTAATAAAATACAGCAATTTTTGTGTGATATGCTTTTTGTGAGTTCTAATTTAAGTTATTCAGTCTTTTATGAACTAAAAGTAAAAGGACTTCAATTTGAAAACTGCAAGTTACTACAAGCAGATTTTTCTCAATCTGAATTGAAAAGTGCTGTGTTTAAAGACACAGATTTGTCAGGCGCTGTGTTTAATGCTACGGATTTGTCTATGGCAGATTTTAGAACAGCAATTCAATTCCAGATCAATCCAGAGGATAACACATTAAATAAAACCCTTTTTTCTAAAGAAAATGTATTGGGATTAGTAAAACATTTACCCATTAAAATAGAGTAGTAATTGCTTTGCTTTTTAATTATAAAAAAAAGGATTGTCATTATGTGACAATCCTTTTTTGCGATTAGTATAACTTAATCTGAAATTATAGTTTTAGATTTTTCAATCTCAATGAATTTGCAATCACAGAAACAGAGCTAAAACTCATTGCCGCTGCTGCAATCATCGGCGATAAAACAATCCCGAAAAACGGGAACAATACACCTGCTGCGATAGGAATACCTATTACGTTGTAAACAAAAGCAAAGAACAAGTTTTCTTTAATGTTCTTCATAACGGAATGGCTTAATTGTATCGCTTTTGGAATACCTGCTAGGTCTCCTTTTAATAAAGTGATTTCAGAGCTTTCTATAGCAACATCTGTTCCTGTCCCCATAGATATACCTATGTCTGCTTGAGCGAGCGCTGGAGCGTCGTTAATGCCATCTCCGGCCATGGCAACAATCTTTCCTTGTTCTTGAAGTTTTTTAATTTCTTGAAGTTTGTCTTGTGGGAGTGCTGATGCGATAAAATGTTTAATACCTAATTGTTTAGCGACTGCTTCAGCAGTGTTGGCATTATCACCAGTAATCATGACTACATCAATTCCTTTGTCCATCAATGTTTTAATGGCTTTCTTGCTGCTTTCTTTGATTCTATCAAAAAGAACTACATATCCTAATACAGTGTTTCCTTCGGCGATGTAGGAAACAGTTTTACCTTGTTTTTGTTCCAAGGTAACTTCTTGTGTTAATTCATTAGAAATAGTAGCACCGATATCTTTCATTAAAGCAATATTTCCCAATGAAATTTTCTTCTTGTTCACAACACCTTGAATTCCTTTTCCTGTTTGATTGATAAACATTTTTACATCTGTAAGAATGATTTTATCTTCCTTTGATTTAGTTATAAAAGGTTGTGCTAAAGGATGTTCACTACTGTTGTTTAAAGAAGCAGTTAAGTATAGTAAATCACTGCTGTTGTAGTTCTCTACCTTAGATATAATTTTCTCTATGGAAGGTTTTCCTTCTGTTAGTGTACCTGTTTTGTCTGTAATTAAAACATTGATTTTGTTCGCTGTTTCCAATGAAGTAGCGTCTTTAATTAAAATCCCATTTTGAGCTCCTTTTCCAATTCCAACCATAATGGACATTGGAGTAGCTAACCCCAGTGCACATGGACAAGCAATAATTAATACAGCTAAAGCATTTACGAAGGCATAAACAAGTTTTGGATCAGGCCCCATAATTCTCCATGCAAAAAAGGTAATTATCGATACTATAATTACGGTAGGCACAAAGTATTTGGCAACTTTGTCAGCAAGTTTTTGAATTGGAGCACGAGAGCGACTTGCTTGGTTTACCATTTCAATGATTTGAGATAATAGCGTTTCGTCTCCTACTTTTTCAGCTATCATTAAGAAACTGTGATTTCCATTGATGGTTCCAGAAACTACTTTGTCATCTTTTCTTTTGGTAACTGGAATAGGTTCACCTGTAATCATTGATTCATCTATACTGCTTTCTCCATCTATAATACTGCCATCTACCGGTATTTTTTCTCCTGGTTTTACTCTTAATATGTTTCCTTTTACAATAGCTTCAATGGATATGCGTTCTTCTCCGTTGTCTGTAACCAAAGTAGCTTCTGTAGGCGATAGTTTTAAAAGTTCTCGAATAGCAGTATTGGTTCGGCTATGGGCTTTTGCTTCCATAACTTGACCTAACATTACTAAAGTTAGAATTACAGCTACAGATTCAAAATATAAATGGATTCCGTGTTCACCTCTAAAATCATCTGGAAAGATAGAAGGGAAGAAGAGGGCTGCTAAACTGAAAATAAAGCCCGCAGAGGCACCAAGACCAATTAGACTGAACATGTTTAAGTTCCAAGTCTTAAATGATACCCAGGCACGTTTAAAAAAGGTCCATGTAACATAAAGTACAGGAATGCTTAACAATAGTTGCAAATAGTTAGAAATGTTAGGGGATATCCAATGAGAGATAGGATTGCTTGGAATCATTTCTCCCATAGAAAGTATAAAAATTGGAATCGTAAAAGCAATTGCAATTTTCAACTTGTTAAGCATGTCTTTGTAAGTAGTGTCTTCTGGTTCTACAGAAATCGTTTTAGCAATTAAATCCATTCCACACACTGGACAACTACCAGGTTCGTCGTAAGTTTTGTCACCTTCACAAAGCATAGGACAATAATATACAGTTTCGTAAGTCTTAGCGGGCGGTATCTGTTCTAAGTTCATACCGCATACTGGACATCCAACATTGCTGTCATAGATTTTATCACCTTCGCAAAGCATTGGGCAAAAATATTTTCCTGCATGTTCTTTTATGCTGTTTGGTACTTCTGTTTGATGCTTGTCTTCTTCTTTTATTTCAATAGGAGATAATAACTCTTGTTCCCCATTTTTGTTAGTTACAATCTCTTGTAATATATAGTTTCCTTTTTTGAGCAGAGCCATTTGTAAGGTATGCGTGGAAACCTCATGGTGCATATCTAAACTAGCTTGCTCATTTTCTAGGTTTACAATAGCTTTAATTCCATGAATTTCGTTTAGAGCATTCTCTACACTCGTCCTACAGCCATTACAGGTCATTCCGCTAACTTTATATTCTTTTTTCATAGGTTGTGCTATTTGGGTTATTATCTCAAATTTAGAGATTTTAATTTAATTGCTTAATAGGCTGTCTTTGTAATACATACAATATTCTTCATTGTTTTGATGTTTTCTAAAACATTGTCAAATAACTGATAATAAGACGTTTTAGTGATGTAAGTAAAAAAATCAGATGATTAATTATAAGCTTTCTAAATGAGTGTTATCTCTAAATTTCTTCTAAAATGTAATTTCCTTTTAGGAGTAATATTTTTTGAATAACGTCTTTACTTACTTTTTTCTTAAAATGAATTTTCACTTGTTTAGTGCTGTTTCAATAGTGGTTCTTATCCATTACAAGTCATTCTGGTAATCTTGTTTTCTTTAATTATTATGTTATTTGAAGTTGCAATGCAAAACTAAGGTACTTATCACCGATGCTGTTATACAATTACTATGTTCTATTGTATAATTTCAGTTCAACGAGGAGCAAAAAAAAAGGGAGCTACTTATAAAGTAATGCTCCCTAGTATATTTTTTAATTGAGAAACTTATTCTTGAAAAGGTCTTTTTTTAGCCGTAGCTAGTAAAAATACACCTACAATTATGAATGGAATACTCAACCATTGTCCTGTTGTGAACATTCCTAATGCAGATTCGAATCCACCTTGACTTTCTTTAACGTATTCAACTATAAATCTTACCAACCACAATAGGATTAAGAAAACCCCGAAAATATAACCTAAGTTCTTTCGTGCGTCGGTTTTCCAATACATATAGTAAAGAATGATAAAAACAATTACATATCCAAAAGCTTCATATAATTGGGCAGGATGCTTCGGTGAAACAGCCTCTAATAAATATGCAAACTGTGGTTGTGTTGCAATTGCATGATAAGCATCGTTTGCATTTGAAATACCAGTTTCTTGAATAGCTTGATTAGGAGTAAATTTATCTCTAATAAAACGAATCCCCATACTGTTGGAGGTTTCATTACCTACAATTTCAGAATTGAAAAAGTTACCCAATCTTACAAAAACTCCACCAATAGTTACAGGTAGTACAATTCTATCTAATATCCACAAAACAGGTTTGTGAATGATCTTTTTACTGTAATACAACATTACTAGAATGATAGCAATTGCAGCACCGTGACTTGCAAGTCCACTAAAACCAACAATTTCAAATTGAGGACTAAAGCGTACAGGTGAAATTATTTCAAACAAATGATCTTTGTAGTAATCCCAATCATAAAAGAAAACATGTCCTAATCGAGCTCCTATTAAAGTAGCTAATACGGTATAAATAAAAAGTTTATCTAGGTTTTCTACTGTTTCACCTTCGCGATCGTAAATCTTTTTCATGATAAACCAACCGAGTCCAAAAGCAATTACAAACATAAGACTGTAAAAGCGCAAGGTCATAAAACCAAGATTAAACCCTTCGGATGGATTCCATACCATATATAATGATTGTGTCATAAGAATATTGTTAAAGCGTAAATGTAAAAATTTATTCTCTAGGATAAAAGAATGTTCTCTTATTTATATAATCACAAGAACTCAATTTAAAGAATAAGCTCATAGAAAATAAGAAAGTGGTTTACAATTTGTTTTTGCAGCCTCTAATAGGTTATCGGTTCAGGAATGAGTGTTTTTATCCTTTGGAGTAGGGACAGGGTCGTAGCCACTGCCTCCCCATGGATTGCAACTCAAAATTCGTTTCGCACCTAACCAGCTACCTTTAATAAGTCCGTGTGCGCGCAAAGCTTCTAAAGTATAATGGGAACAACTAGGGCTATACCTACAGGTAGGAGGAAAAAAGGGTGATATAGCGATTTGATAAAACCGAATGAGAATAAGAAAAGGAAGTATCACTATTTTTCTAAGCATAAGCTAAGGGGATATAGGAAAAGGGTGTTTCATTTCTAAAACACCCTTTAATATATTATAGAGAGAAGGTGGTACCTTCTTTACCATCTTTTAGTTGAATATCTAGTACAGCTAAACGATCTCGTATTTGATCGGATAAGGCAAAATCTTTATTAGCTCTTGCTTCATTGCGCATATCAATTAGCATCTGAACAACATTTTCTAGTTTGCCATTATTGGCTTTTTCTAGGTTTGCATTTTCAAGACCTAATACATCAAAGATAAATGCTTTCATGGTGTTCTCTAGGATAGAAAGATCTTGTGTTGTGATAAATTCTTTTCCGTCTTTCAAAAGATTGATAATTCGAACCCCTTCAAATAAATGTGCTATTAAAATAGGACTATTAAAATCGTCATTCATTGCATTGTAGCAAGATTGTTTCCACGTTGCTATATCAACAGTAGATGTTGGAGTAGTTTCGATAGTCTGAATACCATCAAATGCTTCCATTAATCTATGAAAACCTTTTTCAGAAGCTAAGATAGCATCATCAGAAAAGTCTAAAATACTACGATAATGGGCTTGTAAAATAAAGAAACGAGCAACACTAGGTGAAAAAGCTTTGCTTAAAATATCGTTTTCACCAGTGAATAATTCTTCAGGTAAAATATTGTTACCCGTAGATTTAGCCATTTTCTTACCGTTTAAAGTAAGCATATTGGCGTGCATCCAGTAGTTAACAGGACTATTGCCAGTACAAGCTTCATTTTGAGCAATCTCGCATTCGTGGTGAGGGAATTTTAAATCCATTCCACCTCCATGTATATCAAAGTGATTACCTAAATATTTTGTGCTCATAGCTGTACACTCTAAATGCCAACCAGGAAAACCCTCTCCCCAAGGTGAAGGCCAACGCATAATGTGTTGTGGTTCGGCATTTTTCCAAAGCGCAAAATCCAATGGATTGCGTTTGTCTGATTGTCCATCTAGATCACGTGTATTGGAAATCATATCTTCAATCTTGCGACCACTTAAAATACCGTAGTCGTGTGATTGATTGTATTTCTCTACATCGAAATAAACAGAACCATTCACTTCATAACCGTAGCCATTTCGAATGATTTCTTGTATGATTTCAATTTGTTCAATGATATGTCCGGTTGCCGTTGGTTCAATGCTTGGAGGAATGTTGTTGAACTGTTTAAGAATGTTGTGAAAGTTAATGGTGTATTTCTGCACCACTTCCATAGGTTCAATCTGTTCAATACGAGCCTTTTTAGCAATTTTATCTTCTCCTTCATCTGCATCGTCTACAATGTGACCAACATCGGTAATATTTCGAACATAGCGAACTTGAAATCCAAGATGTTTTAAATAGCGATATATTAAATCAAAAGAAATAAAGGTGCGACAATTTCCAAGATGCACAAAGTTGTAAACCGTTGGTCCACAAACATACATTCCCACTTTTCCTTCGTGTATGGGTTTGAAAATCTCCTTTTCTCCTGATAAGGAATTATAAAGTTTAATTTGCTGATCTTGATATAATGCCATGAATATATTGCTGTTTTAATTCAACATTAGAATTCTGTGTTCAATTTAATATAGTCTAATAGTTCTCTGCGAACTTTTTCTTCCTTAAATTTTCCTCCAAACTCAGAAGTAACAGTGCTACTTTCGATATCACGAATACCTCTAGAGTTCACACAAAGGTGTTTTGCATCGATAACACAAGCAACATCATCTGTGTTTAGGACTCTTTGAAGCTCTCTAACGATTTGTATAGTCAAACGCTCTTGAACCTGTGGTCTTTTTGCGTAATAATCTACAATTCGGTTCATTTTAGAAAGACCTACTACTTTACCATTTGAAATGTAGGCAACATGAGCACGACCAATGATTGGAAGTAAGTGGTGTTCACAAGTAGAATAAACCACTATGTTTTTCTCCACTAACATCTCTCCGTATTTGTAGTTATTTTCAAAAGTAGAAGCAGAAGGTTTTTTAGAAGGGTTTAAACCTCCAAAAATCTCCTTTACAAACATTTTAGCAACGCGATTAGGGGTCCCTTTCATACTGTCATCAGTAAGGTCCATTCCTAAAGTGGTTAAAATATTCTCTACATCTTTTCTAATTAAAGCAATTTTTTCATCATCTGCTATGTCAAATGCATCCTTTCTTAAAGGTGTGAACTCGCTAGAAGCGATGTGATTATCTCCGATATCTTCGTGAAGTAAGTCTTCTTGATTCATCTTTTTTATTTAGATTACGTATTGTTTTATTTCGCCACAAATATAGTTAATTTATGTGATTAAGACCTTTAGAAATAAAGTTAATAGGCAGTTAAGGGAGTAGTGTAGGGATTTTGATGATTTGTATATGCGTGAATTTAATGATTCGAAAATACGCTAAGAAGTAAATTCATGAATTTGTCAAGAATGTAATAGTATTAAGTAGTTAAAATCATCCAGATGAATAATGTTACTAGAAAGATTTGTTACATGAAAATTATAGATATTAATAGTATGTATCTATTAAGGAAGCGATAGATTACAGGTTAGTCATTATGTGATTATATTTAGACAGCTTTTTTTATTATGTCTGGGTTCTTTTTAGATTTCCTTCGGGTCTTGTTTGGGTCTTGTTCGGAAAACAGCTCTCAAACCCAAGTAAATACTATGAATATCCGAACAACATCCGAACAAATCCATATTGAGTATTTGTAAATGTTTGATTTTTAAATTATTGTATTTTTAAATAAATCAAGATTGATCATAATTGATCAAAATAATCATATTCGAAGTATATGGATTAAAATCTTTCATATTATTATGTCTTGTTAAGAAAGTCATAGCTCTTCGGATTAACTCCTAGTCTCCCTACTAGTTGTAAGGGTGTTGCTAGCGGTGTGTAATTGTAAAGCAAGTGGAGTGGAAGTGGGATTTAAAGGTTAGTAAATGGGGTATATGTCGGTTGCATCTAGGATTGGTAATATGTATTACTAAAGGGTAAGTGTTTTGAATAGGATGTAGTTTTAAAAGTGATTGAGACCTCAATGTTCGGAGCTAGAATTTTGTATTATTAGCAGAGAAAATATATTGAAAGAGATACTTAATGATTAGAAAGTAGAGTATAAATAACTATAAAACGAAAAGAGGAAACTTCTATTATTTTCAATATATTTGCAACCATTATATTAATAAGAAATATAGCTAATAAATTATGAAAGCAGGAATTGTAGGATTACCTAATGTAGGAAAATCGACTTTATTTAATTGTTTGTCGAATGCCAAAGCGCAAAGTGCTAATTTTCCATTTTGTACTATTGAACCTAACATTGGTGTTGTAAACGTTCCGGATACTCGCCTTGAAAAATTGGAGGAATTAGTGAATCCTGAGCGTGTTTTACCTGCTACAGTAGAGATTGTTGATATTGCTGGTTTGGTTAAAGGTGCTAGTAAAGGAGAGGGGCTTGGAAATCAATTTTTAGGTAATATTAGAGAGTGTAATGCCATTATTCATGTATTGCGTTGTTTTGATAATGATAATATAGTTCACGTTGATGGTAATGTGAATCCTATTAGAGATAAAGAAACGATTGACATCGAATTGCAATTGAAAGATTTAGATACAGTTGAAAAACGTCTAGATAAAGTAAAAAAAGCTGCAAAGACAGGTAACAAGGAAGCACAATTGGAAGCAGCTTTATTAGAGCGTATCCATGCTTGTCTAATGCAAGGTAAGTCTGCTCGTATTATTGAAGCTCAAAACCAAGACGAGGAAGAGTTATTGGAAGCTTTTCAATTAATTACTTCTAAACCAGTGTTATATGTTTGTAATGTTGATGAAGATGCTGCTGTTAATGGAAATGCTTATGTTGAACAAGTAAAAGAGCTTGTAAAAGATGAGGATGCAGAGGTTATTGTTTTGGCAGTTGGAACAGAGGCTGATATTACAGAATTAGAAACGTATGAAGAACGCCAAATGTTTTTAGAAGATATGGGGCTTAGTGAACCGGGTGTTTCTAAATTGATCCGTTCTGCTTATAAATTGTTGGATTTACAAACGTATTTTACAGCTGGTGTTAAAGAGGTTCGTGCGTGGACTATCAAGGTTGGTGATACTGCTCCTCAGGCAGCAGGTGTTATTCACTCTGACTTTGAAAAAGGTTTTATTAGAGCTGAAGTAATTGCTTATGATGATTTTGTAAGTTACGGTTCCGAAGCTAAAGTTAAAGAAGCTGGAAAACTGCGAGTTGAAGGAAAAGAATATATTGTTAAGGATGGAGATGTTATGCATTTTAGATTTAATGTATAATTAATAGTAAGTTCTATTAAACAATAAATTAAAGAGAAGTGTTTGCTTCTCTTTTTTTATTTTCTTTTATTTTTGTTTCACCTAGTATGCTTTGCGATGAAGAAATTATTTTCCGGTATGCGAATTGCTTTATTAAGTCTAATAGCTATTCTTTTGAGCTATGTTGGAGTTTTTTGGATTACCTCCTTAATTGGGATTAATGAATCGACTGTGTTTGAAAGTGATGATACGGTTTCAATATATCTTTCAACTAATGGGGTTCATACAGATTTTATTGTTCCAATGGTTAACAAACATACAGATTGGCAAGATTTGTTAGGATTGGATTCAAATAAAGGAGGATGGGTAGCTATTGGTTGGGGCGATAGAGGTTTTTATCTCAATACACCTGAATGGAAGGATTTAAAGTTTAAAACTGCTTTTGAAGCTATTAGTGGTTTAGGATCTACGGCTTTACATATAACGCAAATGAAGACAGTTACTGTGGATAGAGATTGTGTTCATGTAAGGATGAATAGTGTTGATTATCAGTTATTAGTAGATTATATTCATAAGTATTTTATACTTGATAGTAATGATAAAGGAATTTTAATAAAGTCTTCAGGTTACGGATTAAATGACTATTTTTATGAAGCGAAAGGGAGCTATAGTGCGTTTTATACTTGTAATACTTGGATTAATCAAGGATTAAAATTTGCGAATCAAAAAGCTGCTTTTTGGACTTTGACTGACACTGGAATTTTAAGACATTACCGTTAAAATATGAACAAACAGACGATTAACAAGATACTGACTTTATTTAAAAATTCGGTGATGGACTTTATGGATGATAATGCAATGAAGTTTAGTGCTGCTTTGTCTTATTATACCATTTTTGCTCTTCCTCCATTAATAATTCTTATTATCTCTTTGAGTGGCTTTTTCTTTGAACAAAAGGAAGTGTCGGATTATTTTTATTCTCAAATCACTGATTTAATAGGGGAGAATACGGCTATTGAATTGCAGGCGGCTATGGAGAAGGTTACGGTTAATAGAGAGGGAATTTTACCTACTGTAATTGGAGTAGGTTTTTTGCTGTTTAGTGCTTCTGGGGTTTTTGCAGAAATTCAGAGTTCTATAAATTATATGTGGGGTTTTGCAGCAAGACCTAACAAAAGTATTATTCGTTTGGTGAAAAATAGATTATTGTCATTTGCAATGATTGCTTCTGTAGGATTTGTTCTTCTAGTTAGTTTGATGTTGAATTCTATTGTTAGCTTATTTTATAATTACTTAGCTTCATTTTTTGCTGAAGAAACACTTCATTTAGTTAATATTCTAAATAATATATTGGTTTTTAGTATTATAACTTTATTGTTTGCATTGATATTTAAAACATTACCTAATGGTAAGATTCGTTGGAAAGATACTTTTGTTGGAGCAGCTTTCACAGCTATATTGTTTATGATAGGCAAATTTGGAATTGGTTTGTATTTGGGAACTACGGCTCAATCGTCTTTATATGGAGCGGCCGGTTCTATTATAATCATGTTGATTTGGGTGTACTATTCGGCTATGATTCTTTATTTTGGTGCTGAATTTACTAAGAATTATGCCTTGTTGTATGGAGAGAAAATTAAACCAGGAGACTATTCCGTTGAAATTGAGAAATACGTGATTAAATCAACCAAATAATCCTTTTAAGTTCGTTTGTTCTTTCATTTTAAGAGAGAGGGACTAATTTTATTATTTGTTTAAAAATGCTTAATTTAGCAGAAACTACCTTATTATACCTTATTTTTATTTATGCAAGATCAAATTCAATATACCGAAGATAATATACGCTCTTTAGATTGGAAGGAACATATTCGGATGCGTCCAGGAATGTATATCGGAAAATTAGGAGATGGTTCATCACCTGATGATGGTATTTATATTCTGATTAAGGAGGTTTTAGATAATAGTATTGATGAGTTTGTAATGGGCTCAGGAAGAACTATAGAGGTTACTCTTAAAGATAAGGTTGTCACTGTTCGTGATTATGGACGTGGTATTCCATTGGGTAAAGTGGTAGATGTGGTTTCTAAAATGAATACAGGTGGTAAATATGACTCAAAAGCTTTTAAGAAATCAGTTGGATTAAATGGTGTTGGTACTAAAGCTGTCAATGCATTATCTTCTTTTTTTAGGGTAGAGTCTGTTCGTGATAATCAACAAAAGGCAGCTGAATTTAGTGGTGGTAACCTGGTGGTTGAGGAAGAGGTTATTGAAACCACAAAACGCAAAGGAACAAAGGTTTCTTTTATAGCTGATGAAACCATTTTTAAAAATTATAAATACAGGAAGGAATATATAGAGCGTATGCTCAAAAATTACTGTTACTTGAATACGGGACTTACTATTCTTTTTAATGGTGAGAAATTTTATTCAGATAATGGTTTAAAGGATTTATTAGAAGAAAACATAGATGCAGATGATATGTTGTATCCAATCATTCATTTGCGAGGGAATGATATAGAGATTGCAATTACTCATAGTCGTACTCAGTATTCTGAAGAATATTATTCTTTTGTGAATGGACAAAACACAACTCAAGGAGGGACGCATTTAGTAGCTTTTAGGGAGGGTATTGTTCGTACAATAAAAGAGTTTTACAATAAAAACTTTGATGCATCTGACGTTCGAAAATCTATCGTAGCTGCGATTTCGATAAAAGTTGAAGAACCTGTCTTTGAATCTCAAACAAAAACGAAATTGGGTTCAACAGATATGGGACCTGAATTAACGACTGTTAGAACATTTGTTAATGATTTTATTAAAACACAGTTAGATAATTATTTGCATAAAAATACTGAAGTAGCGGAGACTTTGTTACGCAGGATTCTTCAAGCAGAGAGAGAGCGTAAAGAACTTTCAGGTATTCGTAAGATTGCAAGGGATCGCGCTAAGAAAGCAAGTCTTCACAATAAAAAGCTTCGCGATTGTAGAGTACATTTAGCTGATATTAAAAATCCACGTTATTTGGAAAGTACTTTGTTTATTACGGAAGGGGATTCTGCTTCTGGTTCAATTACGAAATCTAGAGATGTTAATACACAAGCTGTGTTTAGTTTAAGGGGTAAACCTTTAAACTCCTATGGTATGACGAAGAAGATTGTTTACGAGAACGAGGAGTTTAACTTACTACAAGCTGCTTTAAATATTGAAGAGAGTATGGGAGATTTGCGTTATAACAATATTGTTATAGCAACGGATGCCGATGTAGATGGTATGCATATTCGCTTGTTGTTGATTACATTCTTCTTACAGTTTTTTCCTGAATTAATTAAAGAAGGACATCTGTATATTTTGCAAACACCTTTATTCCGTGTAAGGAATAAAAAAGAAACGATATACTGCTATAGTGAAGAGGAACGTATAGCAGCTATTGAGAAATTAAAACCAAAACCTGAAATTACTCGATTCAAAGGTTTGGGGGAGATTTCTCCTGATGAGTTTAAGTACTTTATAGGTGAGGATATCCGATTAGATCCTGTTATGCTTGATAAGACTATTTCTATCGATAAAATGTTAGAATTCTATATGGGTAAAAACACACCAGATAGACAAGAGTTTATCATTGATAATTTGAAAGTTGAACTAGACGTAGTAGAAGATTTATAAAAATGATGAACGAAGATAATAAGGATTTAAATCCTATTGACAATAACGATAATCAAGATACTAATTTGAATGAACTGTCTGTAAACGAAACTCCTGAAGGAGTTGAAATTCCAGAGACTATTACAAAAGTAACAGGAATGTATAAAGAGTGGTTTCTCGATTATGCTTCTTATGTTATTTTAGAGCGTGCTGTTCCTGCTATTGAAGATGGTTTTAAGCCAGTTCAGCGTAGAATTATGCACTCGATGAAAGAATTGGATGATGGTCGCTATAATAAGGTAGCGAACGTAGTAGGTCATACGATGCAATATCATCCGCACGGTGATGCGAGTATTGGAGATGCTATGGTTCAAATCGGTCAAAAGGATTTATTAATTGATACACAAGGTAACTGGGGTAATATTTTAACAGGTGATGGTGCAGCGGCTTCGCGTTATATTGAAGCTAGGTTAAGCAAGTTTGCACTTGATGTATTGTATTCTCCAAAGATTACAAGCTGGCAATCTTCTTATGATGGGAGAAGAAATGAACCAGTTAATTTACCTGTAAAGTTTCCATTATTATTAGCTCAAGGTGGTGAGGGAATTGCTGTTGGTTTATCTACTAAGATATTGCCTCATAACTTTAATGAGTTGATCGATGCATCTATAAAAATCATGAAAGGGAAACCTTTTGTATTGTATCCGGATTTTCCTACTCAAGGAATTGCTGATGTTTCTAATTATAATGAAGGATTGCGTGGTGGACGTGTTCGAGTTCGTGCGCGAATCTCTCAATTGGATAAGAATACTCTTGTGATTACACAAATTCCTTTCTCAACTAATACTACTTCGCTTATTGAAAGTATTTTAAAAGCGAATGAGAAAGGTAAAATCAAGATTAAAAAGATTGAGGATAATACAGCAGCTGATGTTGAAATTTTAGTGCATTTACCTCCAGGTGTTTCTCCTGACAAAACGATTGATGCTTTGTACGCCTTTACAGGCTGTGAAACTTCTATTGCTCCATTAGGTTGTGTAATTCGTGATAATAAACCTTTGTTTATTGGAGTTTCTGATATGCTTAAAATTTCTACTAATCAAACAGTGGAATTATTGCGTAAAGAACTTGAGATAGAATTAGGTGAATTAGAAGAACAATGGCACTTCTTATCTTTGGAACGTATCTTTATTGAAAAGAGAATTTATCGTTTGATTGAGGAAGAGGAAACATGGGAAGGGGTTCTAAATGCTATTGATGAAGGATTGAAGCCTTATATAGGTCATTTGAAGAGAGCAGTTAGTCAAGATGATTTAGCTCGTTTGACTGAAATCAAAATTAAAAGAATTTCAAAATTCGATATTGACAAGGCAAATCAAAAAATTGAAGATTTGGAAGGGGCTATCGAACAAGTTAAATACCACCTTTTACATTTGATAGATTTTGCTATTGCTTATTTTACTAAGTTAAAAGAAAAATATGGTAAGGGTAGAGAGCGCCAAACTGAGATACGTAGTTTTGATACAATAGAGGCTACTAAAGTTGTATTGAGAAACACAAAGCTGTATGTAAATAGAGCAGAAGGGTTTATAGGTACTGGTTTACGAAAAGATGAATATGTTGCTGATTGTTCTGATATTGATGATGTAATTGTGTTCTTGCGTGATGGTAGTATGATTATCACTAAAGTTGATGAAAAGAAATTCGTAGGTAAAGATATTATACATATTGCTATATTTAATAAGAATGACAACAGAACGATTTACAACGTTATTTATAGAGATGGAAAATCCGGTTCTTCTTATGTAAAACGCTTTAATGTTGCTGGTGTAACTCGTGATAAGGTATATCCAATTACACAGGATAAACCAGGTTCTCAGATTTTATATTTCTCTTGTAATCCAAATGGAGAGGCGGAGGTAGTTACTATCTTGTTGCGCTTGATTAGTAGTGTTAAAAAGTTGAAGTTTGATTTAGATTTTGCAGACTTACTGATTAAAGGACGTGGTGTTAAAGGTAATTTAGTTACTAAATATGGAATTAAAAAGATTGAATTAAAAGAGAAAGGGATTTCTACATTGCGGCCACGTAAGATTTGGTTTGATGATACGGTTCATCGCTTAAATGTGGACGGTAGAGGCTCTTTGTTAGGAGAGTTTAAGGCTAATGATAGATTGTTGATTATTACGCAATCGGGTAAAGTAAAAACGATTGTTCCAGAGCTTACTAGTCATTTTGATGAGGATATGATTGTGTTAGAGAAATGGAAACCAGAGAAACCTATTTCTGTAATCTATTACGATGGAGAAAAGGAGCGTTATTATATCAAGCGTTTTTTGGTTGAGAATGAAAGTAAAGAAGAGTTGTTTATTTCTGATCATGAGAAGTCTAAATTAGAAGTTGTTTCTACGGATTATTTACCACGTGTAGAAGTTGTTTTTTCTAAGGTAAAAGGTATTCAGAAAGAGAGTTTAGAGGTTAATGTTGAGCAGTTTATATCTGTTAAAGGAATTAAAGCTTTAGGTAATCAATTGACGAGTGATAAGGTAAAACAAGTAAATGTTTTAGAGTCTTTTCCTTATGAAGAAGAAGAGGTTCAGGAAACATCTGAAGTGGTTTTAGATGATTTGAATCCAGATTTATTTAATGTGGAGAACGACGGACAAGTTTCTATTTCTTTGGATGAAACGGAAGAAAAAAAGGAAGAAGAATAAGATATAATTGAGCTAGTATAGTTGCACATTGAATATAGAAGGAGAAAAACATTGGTCTAAAGTAGAAAAGCTTCACGAAACAGTAAAAAATCCCAACATTCATATTAAAGGGACTAAGAGTTATTATAGTGATGCATGGACTGGCTCTTTTGAAGAATCAGTGGTTCGTTATCTATATGGAGATTCGTATAGTCTTAAAAACTGGGAACCTATTTGGGAGTTAGATCAATTATATATTGGAAACTTCGTTTGTATAGGTGCGGAAGTGATAATTCTCATGGGAGGCAATAATACTCATCGAATGGATTGGTTTAGTTTATATCCTTTTAAAGAATCTATTGTTGAATCTTATCAACAGAAGGGTGATACTATTATAGATGATGGTGCTTGGTTGGGTATTCGTTCTGTTATTATGCCTGGTGTTACTATTGGTGAAGGTGCTGTTGTTGCGGCAGGTTCTATTGTTACTAAAAATGTTCCTGCTTATTCTATAGTTGGTGGAAATCCTGCAAAAGTTATCGGCTCCCGATTTGAAGACGATATAATTAAAAGGTTAATCAATTTGAAGATATATGATCTATCAGAAGAAAACTTACTTGCTTTACAGCCCTATCTTAGCTCTAATGATTTGAACGAATTATTTAGACAAGTAGAAGTGTATAAAGCTGAAAAAGATTAACTTTAGGAAACTATAACTGACTTAATTCAATTGCTATGAAGCTAAGTAGTATTATTTTCATTTGGGGAATGCTTTTGTGTTCCTCCTTAAATTTGTTTGCACAACAGACTGATTTTAAAAATTTCGAAACTCGGGAGAGTACACTAGATGAACGTTGGGAGTTGACTTCTGAAAGTAGTCAAGGAACTTTTGTAGTGGTTCCTTATAAACCAATCTATATTTTGCCAGGGCGATGGTCTAATCGTCCAAATAAACTTCCTACGAGTTTAAATCCTGATAATGTTGCAAAAATCCCAAATGATTACAATAATTTTGAAGCTCGTTTTCAATTGAGTATTAAAACAAAAATAACTTCTGGATTGTTATTTGGAAAAGGAGATATATGGTTAGGATTTACTCAAACTGCAAATTGGCAGGTTTTTAACGAAAAACTCTCAAGGCCATTTAGAGAGTTGAATTATGAACCCGAAGTTATTTTCAACTACCCTTTACCTTCAGATGCAAGTATTTTTGGATTAAAACCTAAGATGGTGGGTTTAGCTTTAAATCATCAATCTAATGGTAAGAGCTTACCTTACTCTAGAAGTTGGAACAGGGTCGTTTTTCATGCTGCTTTTGAATATAGGGATTTGAGTTTTACAATTCGCCCATGGATTCGATTTTCTGAGAAATTTGATACGGATGATAATCCACAAATCGGAAATTATATTGGTGTAGGGGATGCAACTTTTGTTTACACTCACAAGGAACAAGTTTTTAGTTTATTGGTACGTAGTAATATGCGCTTAAATAATCGATTTAAAGGCTATGCTGATTTCACATGGTCTTATCCTATAAAAGGAAATTTAAAAGCGATTCTACAGGTTACACATGGTTATGGAGAAACCTTGATTGATTATAACTATAAGCAGACTACTGTTGGACTTGGAGTTTCACTTATTGAGTGGTTGTAAAACAATGAGTTTGAAGTATAAAAAAAGCTGAAATCATACTAAGATTCCAGCTTCTTTATTTTATTTCTCTAAAAAGGTTTTTAAATCTTTGAAGTTTAATGGATGTACTCCATGCCCTACGGGGTATTCATTAAATTTATTTACTATTTTTAATTTATTCAAAATCTCTGGAGTTTTTCTCGCCCATTCAATTGGAATGACTTGATCAACGGTTCCGTGAGATGCAAAGAAGCTGATTTTTTCAAAGTTATTCTCCTTAAAGTTAGGTACTAGTATGTTTTCATTGAAATAACCGCTTAAAGCCACTACTTTTTTTATTTTCTCAGGATATGAGAGTGCTACAGCATAACTAAGAATTGCTCCTTGGCTAAATCCTATAAGATTCACTTGTGTAGGGTCAATAGGATATTTTGAAAGAAGGTTATCTATAAAGTGAACAATTTTTTCTCTTGATTCTATTGCTTCATTGTCGTCTGAGAATTTATTTTGATTTGCATCAAAGTTTATTGCATACCATGCATATCCATACGGAGGTACGGTATAGGGAGCTCTAACAGAAACAATATACGCTTCGTTTGAAAGTTCTGGAGCGAAAGAGAATAAATCCTCTTCATTGCTTCCATATCCGTGTAATAAAAGGATTAGTGGATGTTTATCTTTCTTAATTGTGGGTTCTTGAACTAAATAATATAAATTGTTTTCCATTTTAAACTAAACTGATACATTTTTAAACCATTTCTGAAATGATGCTCCTAGAATAGGAACTTCTTTTATCTCTCCTGAAACCGCTCCTAAAAAGCTGTATAGCCAAAGTATGAATGCACATACGAAGAAAGAGCCTGAGATCATCCAACTATCAAAATAACCTACGAAATAAGCTAATACATAAAACAGTAAGTGTACCCCTAAGGTTTGTTTGATATAATAACCAGCAAATTTATCTTTGGGCTCCATATTCATAAACATTGCTATAAGACAGCCTATAATTGTGAAATGAGCGACTAACGCAATCTTCTTACCTTCGTTCATTCCTTTTTCATTCAATGGGTTATTCACGATGTGTTATTTTAAAATTAGTTGTGATTGATTGTAGATTCCATAAACATGACCTTTTAATTCAAGGTTTAGGAATGCTGAGTTTTTAGATTTAGAAAGGATATGCTCTTTTGTGAAAATATAACTACCTTTTGGATTGAAAAGTGATAGGTCTGCTTTTTCACCTATTTCAATTGAAGTGTTTTTAACTTTGAAAATATTTTTAGCTGATGTTAGTTTGTCGATAATGACTTCTAATGGCAGTACTGTTAATAGAGCTCCAAAGGCAGATTCTAGTCCAATTGTTCCTGATGTAGCGTTGTCAAATTCTAATTTCTTATGTTCTATATCAAGAGGATTGTGGTCTGTAGTGATACAGTCAATAGTGCCATCCTCGATTCCTTTTATTAAAGCCTTTCGATGGTTGTCATCACGTAGGGGAGGAGATACTCTAAATCTTGTATCAAAGTCACTAAGAACCTCGTCGTTTAGTACCAATTGATGTACTGAGACACTACATGTGATGTTTAGTTTTTTTTGCTTAGCTTGTCGTATAAGTTCTACAGATTTTGCAGTAGAAATTGTTGGAATGTGTAGTTTACCTCCAGTATATTCAAGTAAATATAAATTACGTGCTATTTCTATTTCTTCCGCTAATGCCGGTATTCCTTTTAACCCCAATCGAGTACTCATTATCCCTTCATGTGCAACTCCGTTTCCTTTAATGTCTTTGTTTTCGGAATAAGCGATTACTAGTCCATCAAAGTCTTGAACGTATTGCAAACCCACTTTTAATACATTAGGATTTTTTATTGATTGGTTGTAATCTCCGAAGGCAATTGCTCCAGCATTACTCATATCGAATAATTCTGCCAAATCTAAACCTTCTGATTTCTTTGTTAATGATCCTATTGGGTATAGTTCAGTGGCTGATCCATATGCTTTTTGTTTTGTGAAGCTTATGAAACTTTGAGAATCTATAATTGGTTGTGTATTTGGTTGTAGTGCTATTTGTGAAAAACCACTTTTTGCAGCGACATTTAGTCCATTTACAATAGTTTCTCTTTCTTCATAACCTGGTTCTCCTAAATTGACAGAAGAATCCATCCAACCTCTAGATACGTGAAGGTTTTCTAAATGATATGGTGTACTGTTAGCTTCTGTAATATTGTTTGCTATTTGAGTGATAACTCCTTGCTCAATATGTATGTCTACTATTTGATTGTGGAATTGACTTTTTGGGTCTATAACTTTTGCAGCTTTTAAAATGATGTTCATTTTACGGAAAGGATTACTGGTGAGTATATATTCTATTTGCGCAAAAATAATGCTATTTTCAAACTAAATGAATTAATTTAATGCAAACATTTTTAAAGGTGTTTACTTTTGATTACCCCTGTTTTGATTTGCCATTATCTTTGACTGTTCATAACATTCGTTAAGTGCTTGGTATACCTGAAAATCAGTAGCTGTGTATATAAATCGATCAGTATGGTTACAATTTTCTAGAGTTTTTACGATATCTTGTCTAGTTATTCCAAGAAGTCCACATACTGTTTCTCTGTCGTAACGAGTTTGTAATAAAGCCAACATGTTTTGGTCTTCTTTTACTGCTTCTAGTTTTTTTAGATTTTTGCTTTTCCCTTTGAATATGTTATAGACAACATCAACTGGGCTAAAGTAAGAACCAATGGAGGGGTTACTGTAATATCCCAATGTCCCTTTTCCCTTATTGAAATTATAATTCATGCGATTTTCAAGTTCTATAAGTTTGGTATCGGATTCTAAATATCCTGTTAACTCATATTTCTTGATAATAATTTCGTCTAGGGTATAGGCTTGTTCCGTAAGGTAAATTTTTACGTTTTCATCTTTAAGCCAATCGTTGGTGACTTTTAGTTTGATGGCTAAATAACCAGGATATGAAAAGTGTATAGAATCGTTTAGACTGGCTTCAATTTCGAAGCTTCCATCAAGTCGACTGACGGCACCTTTTACTTTGGATAGGTTAATGACATTGACGTCATCTACTGGTAAAAAAGATATATCATTGTAGATAACTCCTTTAACTACTTGTTTTTCTTGCGCATTACTAGTTAAAACGCAAAATAGTGTCAATAAAAAAACTGTAAAATATCTCATAGGTTATTAGAATGCTCTAATGTAAAAGATATTTTACAGTTTAAAGTGTTATTTGATAATTTTTAACAAATTAATCTCTGCGTGTGCGTCTGCTTGGCGCTGAAGAGCTTCTTTCGTTTCTAGGTTGACGTATTTGGTCTCCTTTACTTCTGTCAGAGAATCCTCTACTACCACCTGATGAGTTACGGTCAGAACTTCTGTCAGAGAAACCTCTTCCACCACCTGATGAGTTACGGTCAGAACTTCTGTCAGAAAAACCTCTACTACCACCTGATGAGTTGCGATCTCCGCTTCCTCCTCTGTCGAAACGTGGTCTGTCTGATCTTCCTCTGTCAGAAAAACCTCTGCTACCACCTCCACGGTTGTTGTGGTCTCTTCTGTTGTTGCTTCTTCCTCCACCATCGTTACTAGATACTTCAACGTTTACTTTACGTCCGTTGTAATCTGAACCATTAAGCATTTCCATTACTTTTTCAGAATGTTCAGCTTCAGTGTTAAAGAATGAGAATCCATCTTTTACATCAACTTTGAAAAGATCGTCTCTCTCTAATTGTAATGTATCACGAAGATAATCTTTTAGGCTCATCCAGTCTAAACCGTCTTTAGCTCCCAAGTTAATGAAGAACCTAGCTGCTCCGTCTGTAGGAACTTTGGCTGACTCACCTCTTGAAGAAGAAGAAACCGATCCTAATGAGTTAGAAGATTTTTTGTAGTATTCTAAGAATTTATTAAATTCTACAGAAACCATTTTTTTGATTAACTCTTCTTTATCCAAGTCTTTCAATACTTCTGTAATAGCAGGTAAATAAGCGTCTATATCTGAACTTACTTCAACATTGTTGATTTTGTTCGCTAAGTGTAATAATTGCGTCTCACAAATTTCAATTCCAGTAGGCACAGCCTTTTCAATGAATTTTGTTTGAATAATACGTTCAATCATTCCGATTTTACGTAGTTCGCTTTTAGTAATAATTACAATAGAAGTACCAGTTTTTCCCGCACGACCTGTACGACCACTACGGTGAGTATAAGTTTCGATTTCATCTGGTAATTGATAGTTGATTACGTGTGTAATATCATCAACGTCAATTCCTCTGGCAGCAACATCTGTTGCTACTAACATTTGAATTTGTTTTCCACGGAACGCTTTCATAACTCCATCACGTTGTGCTTGTGATAAGTCACCATGTAATGCAGCTGCATTGTATCCGTCTTCAATTAATTTTTCTGCAATAGATTGGGTATCTCTTTTGGTTCTACAGAAAATAACAGAAAAAATATCTGGATTACCGTCAGCTAGTCTTTTTAAAGCAGGGTAACGATCACGTGCACCTACTAAATAAAATTCATGGCTAACACTTTTAGAACCTTGATTTTTATGACCAACTGTAATTTCAGCAGGATCCTTCATGAAAACTTTAGCTATTCTAGCTACCTCTGCAGGCATTGTTGCTGAGAATAACCACGTGCTTTTATCTTCAGGGGTGTCTGATAAAATTGCAGTGATATCTTCATGGAATCCCATGTTTAACATTTCGTCTGCTTCATCTAGAACGCAGTACTGAATGTCTTTAATATTAACCATACCTCGGTTAATCATGTCTTGCATACGACCTGGTGTTGCGACAATAATATGAGCACCACGCTTGATTTCTCTAGCTTGGTCTGTTATACTTGCACCACCATAAATAGCTACCGTATGAAAGCCTTTTACGTATTTAGAATATTGCTTAATCTCATTTGCTATCTGTAAGCACAACTCCCTTGTTGGCGAAAGAATTAAAGCTTGAGTGTGTTTGGTATTTACGTCGATTTTTTGAATTAGAGGAAAACCAAAAGCTGCGGTTTTCCCAGTCCCTGTTTGGGCTAACGCAACTATATCTGTATCTTTTTCTAATAATAAGGGAATCGCTTTCTCTTGTACCTCAGACGGACTTTCAAATCCTAGATCTTTAATCGCCAGCAAAAGCGATTCATTCAATCCTAATTGTTCGAATTTATTCATATATAAATTTAAAATAGGGCACAAAGGTAGTTTTAATTGCTGAAATACACTACAATAAAAATAATTATTAATATTAATTTAATAAATTGGTTAAAAACTATTGAATTTTTAAGAATTCTATCAATTGTTTTAACGCTTTTGCACGATGGCTTACTTTATTCTTATCACTTAAACTGATTTCAGCAAAGGATTTGTTCATTCCATCTGCTTGAAAAATAGGGTCATAGCCAAATCCTTCGTTTCCTATTGCTTTTTTTAATATGGTTCCTTCTACTAATCCAGTAAAAAGTTTTTGTTCACCTTTGTAATGTAAAGCTATTACTGTTTTAAAATGCGCAGAACGATCTTGACTTTCGGTTAGGTTTAATAGGAGTTTTTCCATATTTGCTTTATCATCTCGGCTTTCACCTGCATATCGTGCTGAATATACGCCTGGAGCTCCGTTTAATGAATTTACTTCCAAGCCAGTGTCGTCCGCAAAACAGTCATAACCATAATGTCTTTTAATGAAATTTGCTTTCATTAAAGCATTTCCTTCAATTGTATCTGCTGTTTCTGGTATATCTATAACGCAACCTATGTCTTCAAGGCTTAAGATTTCGATGCCTTCTGGTAAAAGGCTTTTTATCTCTTTTATTTTATTCTTATTGTTTGATGCGAATACTAATTTCATGTTTTAACTTATATAATTCCAAATAGTACTCTTTTTAGATAGTTCTATTATAGTTTGTTTTAATTTTTGATGTTGTTCTATTTCTAAGCGCGGGTCTTCTTGTAGTAATTGTATCGCATGATGCCTTGCAATTTGTAATATTTCTTGGTCCTTTACAAGATCAGCTATTCTTAATGCTAATACACCACTTTGCTGTGTGCCCATTAGATTTCCTGGTCCTCGGAGTTTTAAGTCAACTTCTGAAATTTCAAATCCATCATTGGTTCTACACATCGTTTCCATTCTAACTTTTGAATCATTGCTAAGTTTTTCGCCAGTCATTAGAATACAATAGCTTTGTTCTGCACCTCGACCTACTCGCCCTCTAAGTTGATGCAATTGTGATAATCCAAAACGTTCTGCACTTTCGATTATCATAACACTTGCATTAGGAACATTTACACCCACTTCAATAACTGTTGTTGCTATCATTATATTGGTTTTTCCACTAGCAAAACGTTCCATTTCAATGTCTTTTTCTGCGGGAGTCATTTGTCCATGTACAATACTCACGCTATAATCGGGTAGGGGGAAATCTCTTGAGATTCCTTCGTAACCTTCCATGAGATTTTTATAATCTAATGTTTCGCTTTCTTGTATTAGTGGATATACAATGTAAACTTGTCGACCTTTTTGAATTTCATCTTTTACAAATTTCCAAACTCGCAATCTTTTGCCTTCAAAAAAATGTAGGGTCTGTATTGGTTTTCTTCCTGGTGGTAGCTCGTCTATAATAGATATGTCTAAATCGCCATATAAACTCATTGCTAATGTTCTTGGTATGGGTGTAGCAGTCATAACCAATATATGTGGAGGAATTATATTTTTCTTCCACAATTTGGAGCGTTGCTCGACTCCAAAACGATGTTGTTCATCGATGATGGCTAATCCTAGATTTTTAAATTTTACTTTATCTTCAAAAAGTGCATGTGTTCCAATGAGTATGTGGAGTTCTCCAGATTCTAACTTTTTATGTAGATCTCTTCTTTCTGCTGCTTTAGTAGAACCTGTCAATAATCGAACTTCCAGTCCTAGTGGACTAGCTAGTTCTTGTATTCCTATGTAATGCTGGTTGGCTAGAATTTCAGTAGGCGCTACAATACATGTTTGGTAATTATTGTCCAGAGCTATTAAGCAACTCATGAATGCGACTATGGTTTTTCCTGAACCTACATCTCCCTGAAGTAGTCGATTCATTTGTACTGGACGGCCCATGTCATTTCGTATTTCTTTAATAACGCGTTTTTGAGCTCCTGTTAGGGGAAATGGCAAGTGGTTTTCATAAAAACTAGTAAAGTAGTTGCCAACTTTTTCAAAAGCATGCCCTTTGATTCTGTTTTTTCTATTAATATTCTTTAATAATAGTTGTAACTGAATATAGAATAGCTCTTCAAATTTTAACCTAAACTCAGCTCTTGCTAAAAGTTCCGCATTTTTTGGGAAGTGAATTTGAATTAGTGCATGTTGTAGTGGAAGTAGGTTGAGTGTTTCTATTAGTTTTGGTGGTATGCTGTCTGAAAATAGGGTGTGAGTTTCAATGATAAGTTGCTGCATAAGCTTTATCATTGATTTATTGGAAATTCTTTGACTTAGTTTTTCTGTTGAAGGATATATAGGTTGAAGTCCTTTTTGTATTTGTTGTTGGTGTTCTTCCCATAAGTCTAGCTCTGGGTGAGGCATTGTAAAGGTCTTTCCGTATTGATTTAGTTTTCCAAATGCAACATAGGGTTCATTTAGTTTTAATGATTCTTGTACCCATTTTATACCCTGAAACCAAACTAGTTCCATTTCCGAAACTCCATCAGTAAAGATAGCTACTAGGCGCTTTCCTCTTTTTTGTTCTACGATTTTAATGTGTACAATTTTACCTATTACCTGCACCTCTGAATTGGTTGATATCAATTCGTTGATTTTATAATATCGTGTCCGGTCTATATATCTATTTGGATAGAGGCTAAGAAGGTCTTTGTATTTAAAAATTCCAAGTTCTTTTTTGAGAAGAGTACCGCGATTAGGTCCAACTCCTTTTAAGTATTCAATGGGGGTATCTAAAAGATTATTCTGCATATCAACAACTATAACGAGACGAAGATAGTAAGTTTTGAAACTATAAAAAACAGTTGTTTGTGAAAATAAAAAAAGCACCTTAATAGGTGCTTTGAAAGTGGGCGATGAGGGATTCGAACCCCCGACCCCCTCGGTGTAAACGAGGTGCTCTGAACCAACTGAGCTAATCGCCCCAATTGCAGTTGCAAATATAATGTAAATTATATCCTATGCAAGCACTTAATTAATCTTTTTTAACGTCGTATAGTAATACTCTTTCTTCATAATTAATCATTTCTACAGTAATCGGTTCATCTTTAATAGTTTTTCCTTTAATTACATATAGTTTTCCTTTTTCAACTTCTTTTTTACTTTCTGAAAAATCAATTTTTCCATTAGTTAAACAGTTGCGTATGTCTTCAATATCTATCCAATCTTCTGCTAATTTTTGCTCTGCAACATTGGAATATAGTAGTGGTTTATTTCTTAAGTCTTTTAATACTCTACAATTGGGAAAATAACAAAAACGAGTTTTTTTCTCACCAAAGAAGAATACGAGAAACATTCCTCCTATAAGTAGACCAAAAAGGTAATAAGCTAAACGTTGCGTAAATTTCATGATTGATATTTTTTTTGCAAAATTAGCAAATCAAAAGTTGAAAGCTACGATTTTATAATAATTTTAAAAAGCATAGAGCTTGATATCCCTAAAATCTAAATCAAACCAATCAGCGACTGCCTTATTAGTTACTATTCCCTTATACATATAGATTCCTGTATAAAGACTATTTTCGTTTGATAATATATTTTTTAATCCACCTGCATCTGCAAAATCGAGTAAGAGAGGAGTTACTATATTATTAATTGACATCGATGCTGTTTTAGAGTATCGGGAAGTAATATTTGGAACACCATAATGAATGACTCCGCTTTTTGTAATAGTTGGGTTTTCATGTGTTGTTAGTTCCGATGTTTCAAAACAACCTCCTGAATCAATAGAAACATCCATTATGATAGAATCTTTTTTCATGTGTTCTACCATGGTTTCCGTGACAACTATAGGAGATCTATTTTTGCCTTTTATGGCGCCTATTGCTACATCACAACGCATTAATGCTTTTAAAAGCACTTTTTCTTGGAGTGTGGATGTTGATATTCTAAATGGTAGATTGTTTTGTAAACGTTTTAATTTTTGAAGAGAATTGTCAAAGACTCTTACGTTTGCTCCAATTCCAATAGCTGTTCTAGCTGCATATTCAGCAACTATTCCAGCTCCCAAAATTACAACCTCTGTTGGTGGAACTCCTGTTATATTTCCAAACAATAGTCCTTTACCCCTATGAACGGTTGCCATAAGTTCTGACGCAATTAGTATAGATGAAATTCCTGCAATTTCACTCAGTGCATGAGATGCAGGAATACTTCCGTTTTTTTCTTTAATAAAATCTATACCTAAACTGGTGATTTTTTTTGATTGTAGTTTTTCGAAGTATGTTCTGGCTAAGGTTTTTAATTGTATAGTAGACCATAATACACTACTAGGTTTCATCCATTCTAATTCTTCAATTGTCGGAGGTGCTATCTTAACAACTATGGGGCAAGCAAATACTTTTTTGGTATCATGAGTGATTTCAGCTCCTGCTTTGCTGTATTCTATATCAGAATAGGAGGCAGCTTCTCCTGCTCCAGCTTCTAAAAGTACTCTGTGTCCATTATTTATCAGTGTATGAACTCCTTCAGGTGTTAGCGCTATTCTTTTTTCTGTAGAATGTTTTTCCTTTGGTAATCCGATGTATAATGAATCCTTTTTATGTTGAATCATTAAGCATTCTTCTTGAGGAAGTAAATCTTTAGAGCTAAAAGGGGTACTGATTGCCATGATTAATTGTTTAAAGTAAGCTTTCTACTTCCATCTTGGAGTAGATTTATTTTTATGGTGGAATGGGCTATAGGTATTAAGTTAGGTGTTTTTTCTGGCCATTCGATAAAGCACCAATTACCAGAATCCAAATATTCATCCAAGCCCATGTCGTAGGCTTCTTCTTCATCTTCTATTCTATATAAGTCGAAATGATAAACAGTGTTTCCTGTGGTTTCTGAGAGATACTCATTGACTATAGAAAAGGTAGGACTATTTGTAGGGTCTTTTACTCCTAATTCTTTAACTAGTTCTTTAATTAATGTTGTTTTTCCTACTCCCATTTCTGCATCAAATAAAACTACTTTATGCTCTAATTGTGTCAATAGTTTCTTTGCTATGCCTTCAATTTCATTTATAGTGAAAGTAAATTCCATTTATCTTGGGTTTAAAATTATAAAGGGAACAATCATCTCTTCTAATGAAATACCTCCGTGTTGATACGTATTTTTAAAATAGCTCGCATAGTAATTAAAATTATTTGCGTAGGCTAAGAAATAATCATTCTTTGCAAAAATAAATGAACTACTTAAATTAATTGCTGGTAGTTCTATTTTTTTAGGGTCTTTAACTTGATAAACATCTTTTTCTTCAAAAGTTAAGCTTTTTCCTGTTTTGTATCTCAAATTTAAGCTTGTTTGTTTGTCTCCAATAACTTTAGAGGGGTTTTTACAGTTAATTGTTCCGTGGTCTGTTGTTATTATTAATTTGAAACCGGCTAGTTGCGCTTGTTGTATTATTTCTAGTAAAGGGGAGTTTTGAAACCAACTTTTAGTAAGGGAGCGGTAGGCTTTGTCGTTAGATGCAAGCTCTTTGATGACTTCCATTTCTGTTTTAGCATGAGATATCATATCAACAAAATTATAGACTATACTAATTAACTTGTTGTCTTTTAATGTTTTGAAATTTTCAACTAATTTTTTTCCTTCTCGCTGATTGGTTATTTTGAAATAACTGCTCTTAATAGTTAACCTCAAGCGCTTGAGTTGTTCTTCTAAGAATTCTGCCTCGAATAGGTTTTTACCACCTTCTTCAGTATCGTTTTTCCAATATTCAGGAAATTGCTTTTCCATTTGTAAGGGTGTTAATCCAGAGAATATTGCATTTCTGGCATATTGAGTAGCAGTGGGTAAAATAGAGTAAAAACCTTTTTCTTCCTCGATTTTGTAATGGTTGTTTACAATACTTTCAAAAGATCTCCATTGATCAAAACGAAGATTGTCTATTACTATAAATAGTATGTTTTCATTTGATTTGATTTCAGGTAGCACCCATTTCCTAAATATTTGATGTGATAATACGGGACTATCTTCAGGATTTTGTATCCAGTTCTCGTATTGTTTCTCTATGAATTTACCAAACAGGAGATTAGCTTCAGACTTTTGATTATCTAATATAGCTATAAGGTTTTGATCTTCAATTTCTTCTAGTTTTATTTCCCAATATATAAGCTTTCTGTAGATGGATAACCAGTCTTCGTGTGTATTGGCATGCATAAGTTCCATCGAAATATTTCTAAACTCCCTTTGATAGCTTGAAGAGGATTTTTCAGAAACTAAACGAGAATGGTCTAGGTTCTTTTTTAAACTTAATAGTATTTGATTTGGATTGACTGGTTTAATTAGGTAATCTGATATTTTGGAACCTATTGCTTCCTCCATGATGTATTCCTCTTCGCTTTTGGTAATCATTATAATTGGTGTGGCAGAACGAATTGTTTTAATCATTTGAAGTGTTTCAAGTCCACTTAAACCCGGCATATTTTCATCTAAAAATACGACATCATACAGATTATCTTTAAATAACTCAACTGCATCTCTTCCGTTTGTAGAAGTTGTTACCTCATATCCTTTTTTTTCTAAAAAGATGATATGTGGTTTCAATAATTCTACTTCATCATCTATCCATAAGATTTTAATTATATTCATGTTTTAAAGATTTAATTGTATAAAAAGCGTAAAAACAAATAAAATCTTTTGATTTTCATTGTTAAATGCTTTAGAAGTTTAATAAATTATATTGATAAATATAGTCATCTATTTCTTTATTACAATACTAAACAATACATTTGTTAAATCTTTTAGTAAAAATTTATAATGTACTATTCTTTTATAATACCGGTATATAATAGACCGGATGAAATTCAAGAGTTACTTGAAAGTATGACTCGTCAAACTTATAAAAAAGATTTTGAAGTGGTTATTGTAGAGGATGGTTCTTCTAATGATTGTAAGGATATTATAGTTAATTATAGTGACCAATTGTCCATATCGTATTTTTTTAAAGAAAATTCTGGACCAGGAAATTCTAGAAATTATGGGATGAAAAGAGCTAAAGGTGATTATTTTATTATCTTGGATTCAGATTGTATTTTACCTATTGAATATTTGGAAGAAGTGGATACATATTTAACTCAAAAGTATGTTGATTGTTTTGGTGGTCCTGATGCTGCATTACCTAGCTTTACAGATATTCAAAAGGCAATTAATTTTACTATGACTTCTATTTTAACTACTGGAGGAATACGAGGTACTTCGGAAAGGTTGTCAAAATTTCAACCAAGGAGTTTTAATATGGGGATATCAAGAAAAGCATTCGAAGCCACTGAAGGATTCGGTTCTATTCATCCAGGAGAAGATCCTGATTTGTCAATTCGACTTTGGAACAAAGGTTTTAGCAGTGATTTGTTTCCAAATGCTTTTGTTTATCATAAAAGACGTATTGATTGGAAGAAGTTTTATCAGCAAGTAAATAAGTTTGGTAAGGCACGTCCCATATTGAACCAGAGATACCCTGAATATTCAAAACTAACGTATTGGTTTCCTGCTTTTTTTTGTTTGGGAATGATTGTTAGTCTTTTGTTGATTTTTGTTGGCGTCTATTTACCTATAGTATTTTATTTAACTTATTTAGTCACTTTAGCGATAGCTTGTTATATTAAGGAAAGAAGTATTAATATTAGTGTTTTAACAATAATGGCAACATTAATCCAATTTTATGGATATGGAAATGGTTTTTTGATTTCAACATATAAGTTGTTTGTTATAGGGAAAAGAGCTGAGGAAAGTATGCCAGAAATGTTTTTTAAATTGGAAAAATAATGACCAAAGTAATTTGTTTAACAGGTGGTATAGGTAGTGGTAAAACTACGGTTGCTCGCATGTTTGAAAAACACGGAATACCTGTGTATATATCTGATGAGAGAGCAAAATTAATTATGATGCAGTCAGAGATTATTCAACAGATACAAACTATTTTTGAAGAACCTGTTATTCAAGAAGGAATACTAGATAGAAAGAAGATTCGTGAATTAGTTTTTGATAACAAGGAATTGTTGGATAGGTTAAATTCTATTGTTCATCCAGCAGTGGCAAATGATTTTAAGGATTGGGTTAGGAGTCATTCAGATAAAGCATATGTCTTGAAAGAATCGGCTATTTTATTTGAAACAAATTCACAGTCTGCGTGTGAGAAGATAATTTTGGTTACAGCCCCAGAAGAGGTGCGAATTCGTAGAGTAGTGGAACGCGATGGAGTATCAAAAGAAGGAGTGAAGAAAATTATAAATCAACAAATTTCGGATTATGAAAAAGGGAAATTAAGTGATTTTATAATTAAAAATATAGATATAAAAGAAGTAGAAAAAGAGGTTTTAATGATTATCCGTGATTTTTTAAGTTAAAAATCATCTTTTCTTAAAAGTTAATTCTTTGTTAATAGCTATTTTATGCTATTTAAATATGTTAATTTTGATAAACAATGAATAAGATAAAGTTTCGAGTTTTAGTATCAGTCATGAGTCTTTCCTTAATAGGAATCATAATTGTGCAACTTTATTGGATTAATTCGTCCTATAAGAATAATGAAGAGCAGTTTCGTTTTCACGTACAACAAGTTATTGGGAATGTAGCCAATCAGATACAGCAAAATGAAGCCACCAATTTTTATAGAAAATATAATGAATTAAAAGATAGTATTGGGGTTCCTCCCAAACAGAGTGAGTTAAAGCAATTCATGTATGTGGAAAGAAATCCTAATACTAATGAACAAGTAATTTATTCTAATACTCTAGTATTAGAAGATTTTAATATAAAAAGGTCGTTCTTTGATAATCAACTTGACGATAGTATTAGCGTGAAAAATTTGGTATCTAAACGTAAAACCGAAATTTTTAAAGGAAATACGATTGATGAGACTAACACTGTAAATAGTACATTCCCAAGTGAAATTGTGGAGAAAACTGAGAATTTAGACATTTTAGATAAAGCTCAGTTTGATATTTATTTTAAAGATATAGTGTCTTTAAGAAGAATAGATGAGCGTATCTCTAAAGATGAGTTAAGAGATTTACTGCGAAATGAATTAAAACAATATGGAGTAACTGCAACTTTTGAATTTGGGGTATACAATAATGGCCTAGCGACAAAAGTAAAATCAGACGACTTTGTATACGAAAAAGGTTCTACATATGGGGTATCTATTCTAGCGGATAATGAAGGTAGAAGCAAGTATCAACTCTATTTAAGCTTCCCCAATAAGAGTAAGTATTTATTTTCTTCTTTGTTTGGGATTACAATGTTGTCGATATTGTTTACTATAGTGATTATAGCTGCTTATTTTAGTGCTATTAATCAGTTAATTAAACAAAAGCAGATTTCTGAAATCAAGACTGATTTCATTAATAATATGACGCATGAGTTCAAAACACCAATTGCTACTATCAATTTAGCTTTAGATGCAATTAGAAATCCTAAAGTAATTGGAGATCCTGAGAAAGTAGCACGCTATTTGCAGATGATTAAGGATGAAAATCGCAGAATGCATGCTCAAGTTGAAAATGTTTTAAGAATTTCTAAGCTTGAAAGAAGAGAGCTAGATATCGAAAAAGAAGGAATGGATGTTCATGAGATAATTGAAACTGCGTTAGATCACGTTAGTTTAATTGTCCAAGATAGAGGGGGAGAGATAAAGATGCATCTGAATGCTTTGAGAACAAATGCATTGTTAAATGAGTTTCACTTCACGAGTGTGCTAGTGAATATTTTGGATAATGCTATCAAATATTCAGCGGATTCTCCTAGGATTGATATTTATACAGAAAATATTAAAGATTATATTTTAATTAAAATACAGGATAAGGGTGTTGGAATGAGTAAATCAGCTCAAAAAAGAATTTTTGAAAAGTTCTATAGGGAGCATACAGGTGATTTACACAATGTAAAAGGACATGGTTTGGGATTAGCATACGTGCAACAAATTATTGAAGATCACAATGCTCAAATCTATGTAGAGAGTGAAAAAGGTATCGGTAGTACCTTTATTATTAAATTGCCATTAATAAATTAGTATATATGGAAACAACAAACAACAAAAGGATTTTATTAGTTGAGGATGACCCGAATTTCGGAGCTATCCTTAAGGATTATTTAGCAATCAATGACTTTGAAGTCACATTAGCTAAAAACGGAATGGAAGGTTTTGAAAAGTTTAAAAGAGAAACTTTCGATCTTTGTATTTTAGACGTTATGATGCCTTATAAAGATGGCTTTACATTAGCGAAAGAAATTAGAGAGAAAAACAAAGAGATTCCAATCATTTTCTTGACTGCAAAATCAATGAAAGAAGATGTTTTAAAAGGATATAAGGTAGGAGCAGACGACTATTTGAACAAGCCATTCGATTCAGAAGTTTTGCTAATGAAAATTAAAGCTATCATCCATAGAAAATCTTCAGAGATTAAAACAGATAATACGAAATTTGAATTTCAAATAGGTAAGTTCCATTTGAATTCTAAATTGAGATTCTTAACTTTTGAGAATGATGAGCCTATCAAACTTTCTCCAAAAGAAAATGAATTGCTAAAAATGTTAGCTGTTTATGAAAATGATTTAATGCCTCGTGAAGTAGCTTTAACGAAAATCTGGAGAGATGACAATTATTTTACATCTAGAAGTATGGATGTATATATTGCAAAATTGAGAAAATATTTGAAATTAGACGAGAATGTTGAAATTTTGAATATTCATGGAGAAGGATTTAGATTAGTAGTTAAGTCTAACGAAGACGCAAACTAAATAAAAAAAGGCTGTTTTAAATTTAAAACAGCCTTTTTTTATTTATTACTCTTCTATTCGAATTTCTATGTTATTTTTGTTTCTTAGGACTTATAATTTCTACATTATGAAATGCTATTGCACCTCTTATTATACCTGATATAGATTCTTGTAAAGCTTTTATTATTTGTATTTTTAACTCGTTTTGAGAGTATATTAAACTGATTTCCCTTGCAGGCTTTGGATCTGAAAAGTTTATTAAATTCTTCTTATCGTTTTCGCTTAAGCTCAATGTATGTAGATAAGGAAGTAGAGTATATCCAAATCCTTCATTTGAAAGCTTTACTAATGTTTCGAAACTTCCACTTTCTATTTTAAATGATTTAGTATCACCAAGTTTATCATTTTTACAAATATTGAGTATTCCATCTCTAAAACAATGTCCATCTTGTAATAATAGAAGATTTTTTAAATCTAAGGAGTTCGTGGAAATTTCCTTTACATCAGATTCTCTAAATTCTTCTGGTATATAGCCTACAAATGGTTCATAATATAGAACGCTTTCCATTAGATCTGGCTCTAATAATGGTGTCGCAACTATAGCTGCGTCTAATTGTCCGTTTCTAATGCGTTGAATAATATCTTCTGTAGTTAGTTCCTCAATAATCAAATTTACTTTATTGTGCCTGTTCGTAAATGATTTTAAGAACATTGGTAATAATGTAGGAGTGACCGTTGGAATTATTCCTAGGCGAAATTCTCCACCTATAAAACCTTTTTGTTGGTCTATCAAATCCTTGATTCTATCTGATTCATTAACAATTCTCCTAGCTTGTTTGATGATGATTTCTCCTATTTCAGTTGGTTGAATAGGTTTGGTTGTTCTATCAAATAACTGTACTTGTAATTCTTCCTCTAATTTTTGTATTTGCATACTTAATGTAGGTTGTGTAACAAAACTTTTTTCAGCAGCTTGTGTGAAGTTTTTATGTTCAGCTACAGCAAGAACGTATGTTAATTGTGTGATTGTCATTTATAAGGTATTTAAAAAGTACTTTCGTAAAGTTCGCAATTTAAATTGGGTCTTCATTTATTTTTTCAAGCTCTTTAAGATTCTTTGTAAGTTTCTTTAGTAATATTCCATATATTAACTTATAAAATAACCAGACTATTGCTATAAAAAACAAAGTTATTATAATAAAAACACCTATCAATACAAATATGTTTTTTGAATTTTCTGATAGTAGTGTTGGTTCATAATAACATATACTGAAAAACACAAAGCACAAGCTAATTAATATAAAGGCAATGTTTATATAAATATAATAGTTTACAGTTTTCTTTGTTTTGATTATTTGTGTCATTAATTCTTTGGAAGAAGAATAGACTTTTATCTTTCTGTAATTTTTATAAAATAGAAACACAAAAATAATAGATGTTAATATGCTTAAATATTCAAATTTATCTAGAAAAGATTCAACAAGGGGAATGTTTGTTTTAACTCCTTTATCGTTGGGAATAATATAACCGATTACATTAAGAATTATAAATTCAATAATGCTTATAATAAAAATCCACATCACTATAGATGATGATTTTTTATGAATCATCGATCTTATTTCTTCTTGTGTTAGTTTTGGAAATTTTTGATTTTCTTTCCAGTGTTTCTTTAGAATGTCTAATTCATCCATAATCGCTCTGCTCTTAATTAAGGGTTTAATAATTGTTTTAATTTGTTTTTAACCCTGTTCATTCTAACTCTTGCATTAATTTGTGATATTCCTAATACTTCTGAAATTTCTTGATAATCTTTGTCTTCAAGGTACATGAAAATTAGAGCCTTTTCAATGTCGTTCAAATTGGAAATACCCTTGTAAAGTTGCTTTAATTTCTCCTCTTCTTCATAATCATAATCTTTATATTCAAAACGATGTACCGTGGAGTCAAATTCTATAGTGCTAATTGTCCTTTTTTTCTTCCTAAATAATGAGATGGCTGTATTTAATGCTATTCTGTAGGCCCATGTAGTAAATTTGGAATCCCCTCTAAACTTTGGATATGCATTCCAAAGTTGTATTGAAATTTCTTGAAACAAATCCTTGTGAGAAGCTTCGTCATTGGTATATAGCCGACATACCTTGTGAATAAGATTCTGATTCTCATCGAGTAGATTTATAAATTCCAGTTCTTTGTTTGGATCCATAGCCATTAGACGTAATAACTAAAAATTGTTACACTCAAAAATAGCTTTTAATTTTAAAAAGGATAATGTTTTCTAAAATGAATTTTACTCTGAGATAAACTTCTTAAATTTGTGGTACTAAAAAATACAGTATGACTAAAATGAACATTCCTACATCGAGTAATCCTAGAGTAGTAATAATCGGAGGTGGTTTTGGTGGTTTATCATTGGCAAAAAAATTAAAGAATAAAGATTTTCAAGTAGTATTATTGGATAAACACAATTATCATACTTTTCAACCTTTACTTTACCAGGTTGCAACCGGAGGTTTGGAATCAGGATCTATTGCCTATCCTATTCGTAAAGTCGTACAAAATTATAATGATTTTTATTTTCGTTTGGCGGAAGTTGAGCGTATTGATACTGAAGGAAAGAAGGTAATAGCTGATATAGGTACTATTTATTTTGATTATTTGGTAATTGCTACTGGATCTAAGACGAATTTTTTCGGAAATGAGGAAATACGAAAAAATAGTATGGCAATGAAGACAATTCCTCAGTCATTGAATATTAGGAGTTTGGTATTGGAGAATTTTGAAGCTGCTTTATTGACTAATGATATTAAAGAACAAGAAGCTTTAATGAATTTTGTTATTGTTGGAGCAGGACCTACAGGTGTCGAACTAGCAGGTGCATTTGCGGAAATGAAGAAGCATGTTTTACCTAAAGATTATCCGGATTTAGATATTCGTAAAATGGAAATCAATTTAATTCAAGGTTCAGGAAAGGTTTTGGATGCAATGTCTGATAAATCATCACAAAAGGCTTTTGAGTTCTTAAGGAAATTAGGGGTTGATATTTGGTTAAATGAACAAGTAATTGATTATAGAAATAATAAAGTATCCACCAAATCTGGAAGAACTTTCAATACGGAGACGGTTATATGGACCGCTGGAGTGATGGGGGCAACAATAGATGGTTTTGAAGAGACTATTATTCAACGCGGAAATAGATTGAAGGTGAATGAGTTTAATCAGGTTGAAGGGTTTACTGATATTTTTGCAATTGGAGATGTGGCTAGCGTTATTACCGAACAAACTCCAATGGGACACCCTATGATGGCACAGCCTGCTATTCAACAAGGAGATTTGTTAGCTAGTAATTTGGTTCGAATAGCAAAAAACAAACCTTTAAAACCGTTTGTTTATAATGATAAAGGTTCTATGGCTACTATTGGAAGAAATAAGGCTGTAGTAGATTTACCAAAATGGCAATTTAGTGGTGTATTCGCTTGGTTTGTTTGGATGTTTATACATTTAATATCGCTTATTGGATTTCGAAATAAATTGGTTGTTTTTTGGAATTGGGTTTATAATTATTTAGTGTTTGATAGACAAGGACGTCTTATAGTTCGTCCTTATAAGCGAAAGAACGAAGAGAGCTTTCCTCAGAACATGAATTAATATAAACTTCCTTATAGAGATACTGTTTTATGGTAGTTGATCAATAGGTCTACAAATCGATTGTAAGAATATATTCCTTCCTTTTGATTTGTTGCCTTTAAGAAATTACCATAAAACATTTTAAAAAAAGTATTTGAAGGTCCTTTATATTGACTCCAAAAAAGCTGACTTTCATTTAAATTAAATAACACCCCTTCTGATATTTTACTGGTAAATTGGTTTAAATTACTATAAGAATTTCTTTCTAATGTACTTAAACAAAATCGAAGTGCATAAATAGTTGCCGCATATTGATAGAGAATATCTTGTTGTTTTAAAGCTCCTAAGTATCCTATTAAATTAGCCTCGCTTTCTTTCGCTATTCCCATTTGATGTGCTGTTTCATGTGTGGCAGTGACAATCATTCCAATTTTAGGTATTTTATAGTTTACTTGCGCTTCATTTGTAAAAGGGTTTAAATATCCAGAAAAACCCATATATGTTAGAGGTAGACTTAAAAATGATTTCTTTAAAGAGTTGTTTTTAAATTCTTTCCAATTTAAATCCGAGTTTAATTGCCTTACACCTTTTTGAGCATCTACTAATATTTTGTTAGTTGGATAATTTATTTTGACTGGTTGTGTTGAATCGGAATTTATTTGAATTTGTAATCGATTTGCTTTTTCAATGAGTCTACTTGTGATATTGAGAAGTTCTTCTTGTGTATACTGGGTATCGATATTTAATTGTTGGTTCAATGGGATTCTATAGTTGTTAAATCCCCAAAGTATATTAAATATCAAAAAAAATACTATTACAACCTTTATTAGGAGTTGTGATAATTGGAATATTAATTTTTTAATTCCATTTTTATTTTTAAAAAGGATGAATATTTTAAATATTACATAAGTAATTATGAAAGTATATAGGATATCTCCAACAGAAAAGGGGAATTTTCCAAAAGTAAATCTGATTACCTGACTAGTATGAAAATAAAATGTATTGGTATAATAATATTCTACCCATTCAGGATTTTTTTTAAAAATATTCAACACTATTAATTGAATAAATGCTATTAAGATCCAAACACTAATCGTGATAAAATTTCTCATATTTATGGTTCTATCTAATTAGAGCAAAATACAATAATTAACTATTGACATATTAAAATGAATAAAATTGTTTCTTTATTTAGAATTAATAAAAATAAAAACATTACTTTTGCTTCATAATCTACAACACCAATAATGAGTAAAGTTAAAAAAGGGGAGAACGTTATATTCTATTGTGATGGAAAAAAATGTTGTCGTTATAATGAAGAAGCAAAAACTTGTTTTGAAAATTTATTGGAGGAACATGGACTGGAATCAAGTGTTGAACTACAAAAAATGAAGTGTCAAGGAATGTGTAAAAAAGCTCCTGTTGTTTATATATCTTCAACAGACACTTATAAGAAAGAAGTTAACAAGAAGAAAGCAGAAAAGATTTTTTTGAAATATATAGCTTAACTTTTATTTTTTACTTCTTCGGAAACCCCTGTTATTTCCAAGTAATCCTTAAATTATTATTCCACATACAGACATTTTTTATTTATTACTAATTCTTTTATATTTTAAGATACTATTCGTTCCTCACAGGTTTTTTGTATTTTTAAAGAATGAAAAAGAATAAAAAAAAAAATTGGTCTAGATCTGATTTAAATCTTCTTCTTGATCATAGTTCATTGAGGGATGAGGACCTACAATGTCTGTTAAAAGAAGATTTTTATGCAGATTCTAGTTTATACAATAAAGTAGGGAAGCTTTCTTTAATTACTCTTGGCATTGGATTATTTGTGTTAGGAGTTCTATTTTTCTTTGCATATAATTGGGATTCACTTTCCAAATCTTTTAAACTTGGTGTTCCAATAGTGCTGATTATAAGTATTGTATCCTTGTCATTATTTACAAAATGGAAACTTTTATATAAAAAAACTCTATTGTTGGCAGCTTCCATATTGGTAGGTGTTTTGTTTGCAGTTTTTGGTCAAGTTTATCAAACCGGTGCAAATTCGTATGATTTATTCTTAGCTTGGATATTAGCTATTTCTTTATGGACATTAGTTTCGAATTTTTCTTGGCAATGGTTTCTTTATGTCATTTTAAGTAATACAACTTTGGTATTATATTATGTTCAAGTTTATTACTGGGAGAATGTTTTTCTATTTGGTATTTTTATGGTACTGATGAATTTGTTTTTCTTGCTATTGGCTATCATAGTAGATAGAAAATATGATAATGTAACAGTGCCTAGTTGGTATTTAATTATTTTGGAATTTATATTAATTACACTGCTTTGTGTTGGTTGTATAATTAGAATTTTTGATGATTTTAATGTTAATGGCAAAGTGAATTATTATTCTCTAGCTTTTGTCATTTTGAGCTGTTTATTGTTTGGAGTCGGATACTTATATGGTTATAGAAAACGTCAGTTGTTCTTAGTTGCAGCGATTCCTTTTTCTATAATTATAATTCTAGCTTTTTTTCTAGGCAATTTTATGTTTAATAGTGCTTTAGGCTATTTGGTTATTGGACTTTTTGCTGTTTTAGGAAGTACTTTACTAATAACTAAATTGAGTAATTTACAAAAAGAGTGGAGTAATGGAGACAAATAAAGAAATCAAAATTCTTGAGAAGAAGTTAGACGAGTTAAGCTCGATAGGAGTTTCATTTGATAGAAATGCCATTTTGGAAGCGAAAGAGGTGGAGCTTATGAGTCATTCATCTTTTGCTATAAAGTTTGTTGCACTTTTAGGTGGTATAATAGGTAGTTTTACATTGTTAGGAGCTGTTTATGCATTAGAATTATCAATTAACTACGTATTTAATTTAGTATGTGCTTTGTTGTTTTGGGGAATAGCTTTTTGGTTACACACAAAGAGAAAAACAATTGTATACGATACTATCTTAATCTGTCTAGTTCTTATGGCATCCTACTTTTGTTATGCTGTATTAGATGATCTAGATTATATATCTACGATTAATAGCTCTATTTTAGGAATTTCTATAGGTTTTGTTTGTGTGGTATTGTTTAAGAATGAGTTGTTGTCATTTCTTGGATCGATTGGAGTTCTTGTAAGTTTATTTGCAGTTGCGGTCGAGACAAATTTAATTTGGGGTGCAAGTCTCTACCTTATTTTAATTATGATATCTATTACATTTTTATTTTTAAATGAATCTGTTGTTTTATTAAAGGGAGCTAAAATTAGAAATGCATATAAATCAATTAGATTAGCTCATATTCTTGTAATTCTTGGAGTTTTAAATTATACTTCTCCTTCCAATTATTTTGGCGTGTCCTTTCATTTGGATGAATTAGTTGTAGTTAATTTATATATATGTTTAGTATGGTGTGTATTTAGAATTGTAAAAGAACAAAAGAATTTAAGTATACTAGATATTATTATAATTGTAGCTTTAGGACTATTACTGATACTACCTACGTATATGAGTTTAGGGTTTGGATTTAGTGTTTTATTGCTTCTACTGTGTTTCCGATCACAGTATAAAACAGGGTTAATACTTGCTATTCTTTCGTTTTGTTATTTTTTGTTTATGTTTTATTATGATTTGCAATTTACATTGATGATAAAGTCATTGTTACTAATGGGAACTGGGATAATATTAATTGGGTTTTATACATTGTTAAATAGAAAAACAAAAACGAATGAACTATAAAAAATATATTGTTGTTACTAATTTAATAGTAGTTCTTGTTTATTTTGGAATGACTGTGTTTAATAAAGAGACCATTTTAAAAGAAGGTGAGTTGGTGCTTTTAGAATTAGCTCCAGTTGATCCACGTTCTCTTATGCAGGGCGACTATATGAAGTTGAGTTATAAAATAGTTCAAAGTTCGTATATAGATGATATTACGGCTAATAATGACACTGTCAGAGTTAGTTCAGTTTTAGATCCAAATTCAGAAAACAGTATATCTAAGCGCGGATATTTGGTTATTCAACTAGATGAGAATGGGGTGGGGAAGGGAGTTCGTTTTTTTTCTAAAAATGAACCTTTGAAAGAAGGTGAACTATTAGTAAAATATTTTAAACCTGATTGGAGGCTTAATATTGGGGCTGAATCTTATTTTTTTCAAGAAGGTGATAGAGAGAAATTTGAAAAGGCTAAATATGGTGGACTTCGAATTGATAAAGAGGGAAATTCTATATTAATTGGCTTGTACGATGGTGACAGGAAGCTTATATATTAGATAAGAGGTTTTAAAAGGAGGGATATTAGGATGTGTATTTAATTGTAATTAGTGTTAAATAAATGTAATACTTAAATTTAGACTATGACATTAAGAGGACTTCTGAGTAAAATACGTCCATTCGTAAAACCATATCGAAGACTTGTAATTGCTACATTATTATTAACTATAGTTGGTTCTTTTGCAGTGCAAATCAATGCATTAATATTGCGTTATACTGTTGACGGTATTAGTAATCTTATGGTAGAGAAGCAACCATTGAGTTCTGGATTTCATTTGTTAGCAACTATAAGTATAGTTTTACTGATCAAGGAAATTTTATATACTTTTATCCAATTTGGTCAAAAATATTATGGTGAAAAATTAAGGATTTATATTTCTCGTGATTTTTCTCAAGCTATCGTAGAGAAGATACTGACTTACAAAATGGCGTTTTATACTTCTGAAGAGAATGAAAGTGGTAAATTGCAAACGCGTATTGATTTAGGGATTAGTAGTCTTACTAGATTGGTTCAAAATTTCTTTATTGATATAATGCCTTTGTTTGCAAATGCTATAGTGGCTTTGATTTTTATATTTTTAGCCAATGTATATGTAGGACTCTTAAGCTTAGCAATAGTTCCTATTTATTTTTATGTTAGTCAATTACAAGCAAATCGTTTGAGTGGTTTTAGAAGGAAAATGCGGACCTATAGAGAGACAAAAAATAATGGAATTATTTCACTTATAGATTCTATTACAGTTATAAAATCTTTTGTAAGAGAACCTTTGGAAGCTGAAAAGCATAAGAAGATTCAATATGATATGACGGAAAATCAGTTGCAAACGCGTAAAACAAGTTTTCTTTTTGAAGGCATAAAAAGTTTTTTAGAACAATTCGGATTAGTGATGGTTATTATTTTAACCTCATATTTTGTTCTGAATGGCGAAATGACAATTGGGGCTATAATGTTTCATATTTTGTTGTTTAACAATGTAACAGCTCCAATTAGACAATTGCATCGAATATATGATGAAATTAATGATGCAATGATTTATTCAGAAAGTTTCTTTGAGATTCTTGATGCGAATCAAGAAGTTGAGACTTCTGGCACCTATATACCAGAAAAGATAGGAGGACATATTGAAATGACTGATGTTTATTTTGATTATCCAAATGGGACAGAGGCACTAAAGGATGTGTCAATGGTTATTAAACCAAATGAAATTACCGCATTAGTTGGCTTAAGTGGAGCTGGAAAGAGTACTATTATCAATTTATTGGATAAGTTTTATCAACCTTCAAAAGGAACTATTTATTTAGATGGTGTTGATTTGGCTGATTATAATACTACGGAACTAAGAAAGAAAATTGGACTTGTGTTACAAAAAAATCATATTTTCAAAGGAACAATAGAAGAAAATATTCGATATGGTAATCCAGATGCAGAATTTTGTTTGGTTGAAGAAGCTGCAAAAAAGGCCTATATCCATGATCAAATTATTGAGCTACCTCAAAAATATCAGTCAGATGCTCGATTATTATCTGGTGGGCAACAACAACGTATTGCAATTGCTAGACTCTTTTTAAAAGATCCCGCGATTATATTTTTGGATGAACCAACGGCAAGTTTAGACGCAATTGCCACAGAACAAATCAAAAAGAGTTTAGATGCTATAAAAGAGAATCGAACAGTGATTATTGTTTCTCATAGTATTTCTCAAATTATAGATGCATCTAGCATCGTTGTTATGGAGGAAGGAAAGGTTGTTGCATCAGGTACTCATGAAGAGCTTTATGAACAGAGATGCACTTATTTTAAAATATTTTCTGCCATGGCTAACAGTCTAAACCTAGATAAAATAAGACAATCATTAAATATGTGATTTCAATTTAGGTTTGAAACAGAATTGGTAAAAAAAAGAGGCTGTCCTAAATATAACAGCCTCTTTTAATTAAAATTTATATCTGATTCCTAAACCAAAATCTCCATAAATACCATCTCGGTAATCATCGTTTAAGTAAATTTCAGGACGGAAATCTACTGAAAGTTGAAGAGGTAATTCAGAGAAATTATATTCAATTCCTATATTTCCTGTAATTAGGCCATAAGCACCACTATCTTTGTAATGAACTCCGTGTGCTTTGTATTTATGACTATAAGAACCAATACCTATACCAGGTCCTGCATACCAATTAAACCCACCATCAATATTCCATACCCATTGGTAGATTCCAGTTACTTTAACTGCATTAAATTCATTACTATTTCTCCAACCCAATTCGAGCTCTAAACGATTATTCTTTTGAAGTGCTCTTTGGTAGTTTATCCCAACTCCAAATTCACTATCACCACCAATACGTAATCCTAAGGCGTTTTTTGAAATATCTTGTGCATGTGCTCCATACAAAGAACCAACAGTCAAAATCGCTACTGCTATAATTTTTTTCATATCAAAATAATGTTTTTGCAAAAATAATACTATAATATTTTCGTTGCAAGGTTAATCTAACTAACACAACTCCTATGCCAATGAGGTGTTAAATTGAAATAGAATGTGATAAAAATGATTATCTTCGTTTTTTATCAAGAATTTTCAAAGATTATCATTTACAAGGTTTGAATTATACTAAGTTATGTAATTAATGGAATAGCAACCTACAACAACAAGTAAGGTGCTAAATATGATAAGCCAAATAATTGGAAAAAATGTTGTGAGCTTCATCGGTTTTTCTAATTTGAATAATTTAATTAGTAAACATGTTAACAAGCAAATTTTATACTTTACTTCCTTTTTTTATTTTCATAATTATCTTTTTAGGTACTGGAGTTTATTTGGGGGATTTTTATCAATTACCTGCACCAGTAGCTATTTTGGGAGGAATATCAGTTGCCTTTCTATTATATAAAGCGGATTTTAGCACTAAGATTAATTGGTTTATTCAAGGGTGTGGTGATTCTAAAATCATCACTATGTGTATTGTTTACCTATTAGCAGGTGCATTTGCCGTTGTTACCAAAGCGATAGGAGGTGTTGATATGATGGTGAGTATTGGATTACATTATATTCCTATATCATATTTAGCCTTAGGTGTTTTTTTGATTGCTTGTTTTTTGTCAGTTTCTATAGGTACTTCGGTTGGATGTATTGTTGCACTTGGTCCTATAGTTGTTGGATTATCTGAACAAAGTGGCATCTCATTAGGTTTGTTATGCGGTGCTTTACTAGGTGGTGCGATGTTTGGAGATAATCTTTCATTGATTTCAGATACAACAATTGCTGCTACACAAACGATTGGTTGTGAAATGAGAGACAAATTTAAGGCAAATCTGAAATTTGCTTTACCGGCAGCTATTATTACAATACTAATATTACTTTTTAAAGGAAGTAATTCGAATGTAAATGAAATGATTGTGGTTGGTACTACAGATCATAATTATTGGTTGCTTGTCCCTTACATACTTATTATATTTCTTGCTATGACCGGTATGCAAGTGTTTTCTGTTTTGTTTATTGGTATTCTAATTTCTGGTCTTATAGGTTTTGTAAAAGGTGATTTTACGTTGATTACATTCTCAAATGAAATTTATAATGGATTCACTTCAATGACAGAGATATTTCTATTGTCAATGTTAACGGGAGGATTAGCAAAAATGATGGAGTCAGAAGGAGGAATATCATGGTTGCTTTCAAAAATGAAGAGTTTTATGAAAAGCCCAAATAGTGCTCAATGGGGAGTAGGCTTTTTGGTTAGTAGTATCAATTTCGCCGTTGCAAATAACACAGTTGCAATTTTAGTAGCAGGAAATCTTGCAAAGGATATTGGAGAGGAATATGAATTACCAAAACCTACCTTAGCGTCTATTCTTGATATTTTTGCATGTGTAGTTCAAGGTTTATTACCATATGGAGCACAGGTTTTGATTCTACTAAGTTTTACAAATTCGAAATTGAATTATTTAGAATTATTACAGAATGTTCATTATATTTTTGCATTGTTAATTATTACCTCATTATACATGTTATTTGTTTCAAAAAGTAGAAAGATAGCGTAACAAAGTTAGAGCAAGTAGAAAATGTTTATATTTGCCCCTGGTTCAAAAGTTAAAATTGGATTTAAAAATGAAATTATTAGAAGGAAAAATTGCTATTATTACTGGTGCTAGTAGAGGTATAGGTAGAGGTGTAGCTAGAATATTTGCAGAACAAGGAGCTGATGTTGCTTTTACTTATAGCTCATCTGCTCAAGCTGCGGAAGAGTTAGAAAAAGAATTGAGCGCTTTAGGCGTACGTGCTAAAGGATATCAATCGAATGCAGCGGATTTTGATCAAGCTCAACAATTGGTAGATCAGGTATTAGTTGATTTTGGAAATATTGATGTTTTAATTAACAATGCAGGTATTACGAAAGATAACTTACTGATGCGTCTTTCTGAAAGTGATTTTGATAGTGTAATTGAAATTAACTTGAAGTCTGTTTTCAATATGACAAAAGCTGTTCAAAGAACGATGTTGAAAAATAGAAAAGGATCTATTATAAATATGAGTTCTGTTGTTGGTGTTAAAGGAAATGCTGGACAAACTAATTATGCTGCATCTAAGGCAGGGGTTATTGGTTTCTCTAAGTCAGTAGCTTTGGAATTGGGGTCTAGGAATATTCGTTGTAATGTAATAGCACCAGGATTTATTGAGACTGAAATGACAGCTAAACTAGGAGAAGAAGTAGTGAAAGTTTGGAGAGACGCAATTCCTTTGAAAAGAGGAGGTACTCCAGAAGATGTAGCTAATGCTTGTGTTTTCTTGGCTTCTGAATTATCGAGTTATATTACTGGTCAAGTAATTAATGTCGATGGGGGAATGTTGACTTAAAAATAATAATATAAAAAGGGCTTTTCTGAAAAGCCCTTTTTTTTTGTTAATAAATGTTTTTTTGAAAAAGAATATGTTTTACTTTTCCGCTTTCTTTGTGAAGATATTCAGTAAAAGGAAGGTTTAATATGTTGTTATTATAATTTTGAAAATTTAGAGCTATACGTTATCTTTGGACTCCTATGAAGCCAGTTAAAATAATAGAATGCCCACGCGATGCGATGCAAGGAATCAAGATGTATATACCTACTGAGAAAAAAGTGCAGTATATTCAATCTCTTTTGCGTGTAGGTTTTGATACAATAGATTTTGGAAGTTTTGTTTCAGCTAAAGCTATTCCTCAAATGCAAGATACTGTAGAGGTTCTAGAACTTTTGGATCTATCAAAGACACAAAGTAAACTTCTTGCTATTATTGCCAATACAAGAGGAGCTGAGCTAGCTGCTGTTCATAAAGAGATAAAATACTTAGGCTTTCCTTTTTCTATTTCTGAAAACTTTCAGATGCGTAATACTCATAAGACTATCGCGGAATCTCTAGTAACATTATCTGAAATTTTAGAGATTGCATCTAAAAATAATAAAGAGGTGGTAGCTTATTTATCAATGGGCTTCGGGAATCCTTATGGAGATCCTTGGAATGTTGATATAGTAGGTGATTGGACGGAAAAGCTTTCTAATATGGGAGTAACCATTTTGTCTTTATCTGATACTATTGGCAGTTCTACACCAGAGAAAATTGATTACCTATTTTCAAACTTGATCAAAGCATATCCAACAATGGAGTTTGGGGCTCATCTTCATACAACACCTGATTCTTGGTTTGAGAAGATAGATGCTGCTTATAAAGCCGGATGCCTACGTTTTGATGGTGCTATAAAAGGTTATGGAGGATGTCCTATGGCAAAAGATGATTTAACGGGCAATATGCCAACAGAAAAGATGTTAAGTTATTTTACAGCTAACAAGGTGGAAACCAATTTAAGTGCGATGTCTTTTGAAAGCTCATACAATGAGGCATTAAAAATATTTAATTTTTATCATTAATACTTTTTAAAGTCCATAAAAAAACCTAAATTTGCGTGCAATTCAACTACAAATTGCAATGAAAGCACATTCAGCTAAAATCATAGGAGAAGGGTTAACATATGATGATGTATTGTTAATACCTAACTACTCAGAGATATTGCCTAGAGAGGTAAGTATCCAATCAAAATTTTCAAGAAACATTACTTTAAATGTTCCAATCGTTTCTGCTGCTATGGACACAGTAACAGAAAGTGCAATGGCTATAGCTATGGCTCGTGAGGGAGGAATTGGTGTTTTGCATAAAAACATGACCATTGAAGAACAAGCTATCGAGGTTAGAAAGGTAAAAAGAGCAGAATCAGGAATGATTATTGATCCTATTACATTGCCTTTGACTGCATGTGTTGGTGATGCAAAGCAAGCGATGAAGGAGTATGGTATTGGAGGTATTCCAATCGTTGATGAAAATGGTGTTTTAAAAGGAATTGTTACTAATAGAGATTTGCGTTTTGAAAAAGTAAATACTAAATCTATATTAGAAGTAATGACTAAAGAAAATTTAGTTACAGCAGTAGAAGGAACTACGCTTCCTGAAGCAGAAGAAATACTTCAAAAGAATAAAATCGAAAAACTTCCAGTTGTTAATTCGTCTTACAAATTAGTAGGGCTTATTACATTTAGAGATATTACTAAATTGACTTTAAAACCAAATGCAAATAAAGACAAATTTGGACGTCTACGTGTAGCGGCAGCTCTTGGAGTTACAGCAGATGCAGTTGAACGCGCAGCAGCATTAGTTGCAGCAGGTGTAGATGCATTAATTATTGATACAGCACATGGGCATTCAAAAGGTGTTGTAGGTGTTTTAAAAGAGGTTAAAAATAATTTTCCAGAAATAGATGTTGTAGTAGGTAATATAGCTACTCCTGAGGCAGCCTTGTATTTGGTGGAGCACGGTGCTGATGCTGTTAAAGTAGGTATTGGACCAGGTTCAATTTGTACTACACGTGTAGTTGCTGGGGTTGGTTTTCCTCAGTTTTCAGCTATTTTAGAAGTAGCTGCTGCATTGCAAGGAACTGGAGTGCCTGTTATTGGAGATGGAGGTATTCGTTATACTGGGGATATACCAAAAGCTTTAGCAGCTGGTGCGGATTGTGTAATGTTGGGTTCAATGTTAGCTGGTACAAAAGAATCTCCAGGAGAGACTATTATATTTGAAGGAAGAAAATTCAAATCATATCGTGGAATGGGATCGGTTGAGGCTATGAAACAAGGTTCAAAAGATCGTTATTTTCAAGATGTAGAAGATGATGTTAAGAAGTTGGTGCCAGAAGGAATAGTTGGTCGAGTTCCTTACAAAGGAGAGTTGAATGAAAGTATGCAACAATTTATTGGAGGATTGAGAGCAGGAATGGGGTACTGTGGTTCAAAAGACATTAGAACTCTTCAAGAGAGTGCACGTTTTATTCGTTTGACTGCGTCGGGAATTGGTGAGAGTCATCCACATAATGTTACAATAACAAAAGAAGCTCCTAACTATTCACGTTAATCCTTATTATCAGAATAGTTATTTATAATAAAAAAAAGAGGCTATAAAATTTTTAAATTTTATAGCCTCTTTTTTTTATTATATGAATTTTGTTGATTAGACAAGATTCCAGATTACATCATCTGGTGTAGGTGCGACAAGTTTGATAATTTCTTTTGTAACAGGATGTGTAAATGTTAATGTTCTAGCATGTAGGTGTATGCCGCCATCTGGGTTACTTCTGTCGAAACCATATTTTAGGTCACCTTTTATTGGAGAACCAATAGCTGTAAGTTGTGCTCGTATTTGATGATGTCTACCGGTAAATAAATCTATTTCTAAGACACTATATGTGTTTAGACGTTTTAAAACCGTATAACTCAGAACTCCTTTTTTACTTTGGGGTACTTCTTTAATATGAGCTTTAGAAGTGTTGTTTTTAGGGTTTCTTACCAAATAATGAGTTAGTGTTGCGCTTATTTCTTCTGGTGTATTTTTTACAACAGCCCAATAGGTTTTCTTTGTTTCCCTATTTTTAAAAGATTCATTTAAACGAGTTAAGGCTTTGGAGGTTTTTGCAAATAAAACAATTCCTGAGGTAGGACGATCAAGTCTATGTACTACTCCTAAATATACAGCGCCGGGCTTATTGTATTTTTCTTTCAGATATTCCTTTATGATTTCACTTAAAGGAGCGTCTTTTGTTTGGTCTCCTTGAACTAAATCTCCGACGCGTTTGTTGATGACGATAATGTGATTATCTTCATATAGAACTTGTAGGTTATTTGGAGTACTTCTAATTTTCATTGTTATAAATCCGATATGTGTTTAAAAAAGGAAAGCATTAGTTCGATAAAATTAAAAAGGATGCATCTATTTTGGATGCATCCTATATTTACAAGAATTAATCTTGTTTAGTATTGTTCTTGCTCATTTGGAAAATCAACTGACTTCACATCTGAAACGTATTGCGAGACAGCCTCTTTCATCTGGTCATAGATATTTAAATAGCGTCTTAAAAAGCGGGGGTTAAATTCGTGGGTTAAACCGATCATATCATGAACGACTAGAACTTGTCCGTCAACTCCATTTCCAGCACCGATACCGATTACAGGGATAGAAATACTTTCTGCTACTTTTTTAGCAAGAGCAGCCGGTATTTTTTCGAGAACCAAGGCAAAACATCCTACTTTTTCAAGCATTTTAGCATCTTGTATTAGTTGGTCAGCTTCTTCGTCACCTTTTGCTCGTACGGTATATGTTCCGAATTTATATATAGATTGAGGTGTTAGACCTAAGTGTCCCATAACAGGAATTCCAGCGCCTAAAATCCTTTTAATTCCATCTTTTACCTCATGGCCTCCCTCTAATTTAACAGCGTGAGCGCCACTTTCTTTCATAATTCTAATAGCAGATCGTAAGGCTTCTTTTGGATCAGATTGATAAGTTCCAAAAGGTAAATCTACTACTACTAAAGCTCTTTCTACACCTCTTACTACAGAAGAAGCATGATATATCATCTGATCTAATGTAATAGGTAGTGTGGTTTCATGACCAGCCATTACATTACTAGCAGAATCTCCTACTAGCATAACATCTACACCACCAGCTTCTAAAACTTTTGCCATAGAATAGTCATAACATGTTAGCATGGATATTTTTTCTCCATTTGCCTTCATATCAATGAGTGATTTAGTGGTTACTTTTTTGTAGTCTTTCTTTGCAACTGACATTATAATTCAAGTTTTAATGAAAGGTAAAGGTACTTAAATTCTGTGAACTCTACTTTTTTTAACAGTAATAATAGAATACAACTTTTACCAATTTATTGTTGGTAAAGTAAAAATCATAACCTCCCATTTCAGTTTGTACCTTGAATATGTTATTTTCAAAATCGTAATAACTTAGGTATCCCTTGGTTACATTCACAAATCCCTCCATAGACGTTTTGGATGTAAATAGGTATTTGTGAAAGCGAAAGGCAGTTTTGTCAGTTATGTCTAATTCATAAATTTTTGTTGTTCTTTGTGAATCGTTAAAACCTACGGTTCCTAAAGTGTATAATCTATAGATATCACCTTCTTCAGCAGTACATTCATTATAAAAAGAAAGAAGTTTAATTCTCTTTCCTAAAGTTATTTCAATATCTGATTTTGTAAAACCCTTGATAGGTTCAAGCACACCGTTTAAAACGAACCCTGTTTGGTCAACTTTAAAAAAAGATTCTGCGTCTTCAACTTTTACTGGATTTAGAGCACCTTCAACATATTTTAGGAGTGTAGAATAGTATTTTTCACTGTTGATGTCCTTTTTAATCTTAGCCGTTTTAATAGCATATTCTAAAGCCGTTTTTTGGTCTTCTAAGCTATTTTGCCAACTTAATTCAAGCATTTCATTGGAAAATTTTAGCTTGTCTTCGTAAAATTCTGACTGATTATATTTCTTCACCAGCTCTTTAAACACAGGTCTTTTACCTAGTGTATACTGTTCTACAAAGGCATGACTTTCATCTTTGAATGAACCTATATTAACCCATTCATTTTGCTCAAAAGGGTAGTAGGTTAAAGCAATAGGTGTTCCATTGAAAAGTTTCCCGATGGTGGTTGATTCTTTAGTTGGTTCTTTGTAGACAGCAACTTTTGATTTTGTTATAAATAAATGAGGGGAACCATAATAATCGTCTATATCAATTATTGGAGCAGGCGATGAGATATACTCATCTTGACCAAATAAAGCATCACCAAGATAATCTTTGGTTATAAATCCTTTGGTTCCATTATCTAAAGTAACCTCGTACCATTTGTCTTTATGGTTATTTAGAACATCAACTTTAGCTCCTCTAAGTAAAACCCCTTTTTCTAAGCTTTTAGAATTAGGTTTTTCATAAACTAATTTTGGAGATATTACAAAAAAATGTTCTTGGGCAATAGCGGTTAAAGAGAATGCTATGCTGGCTAGAATTGTGTAAAGTACTTTCATATGCTCTGTTAACAATCAGATAAACTCACGGCAACTGCTAGTCCACCTTCAGAGGTTTCTTTATATTTATGATTCATGTCTTTTGCGGTTTCCCACATTGTGTTTACAACTTTGTCTAAAGGAACCTTTACATTTTTAGGATCTGTTTCGAGTGCTAATTCAGCCGCGTTAATTGCCTTTAAAGCTCCCATAGTATTTCTTTCAATGCAAGGAATTTGAACCAAACCAGCAATAGGGTCACATGTTAGTCCTAGATGATGTTCCATAGCAATTTCAGCAGCGATTAAAACTTGGTCTGGAGAACCTCCCATTAGCTCACATAATGCACCTGCTGCCATTGCAGATGACACGCCAATTTCTGCCTGACACCCACCCATAGCAGCTGAAATAGTTGCTCCTTTTTTAAAGATACTACCTATTTCTCCAGCAACTAATAAAAATTGTTGTATTTCCTTGTCTGAAGCTTTGTGATTTTCAATTACTAAGTAATACATTAACACGGCAGGTATAACACCAGCACTACCGTTGGTTGGTGCGGTGACTACACGTCCTAAGGCAGCATTAACTTCATTTACGGCTAATGCAAAACAACTTACCCATTTTAAAATTTGTCTAAAGTAAACTTTTGTTTTACGGATAGTTTGTAACCACTCATTTGGATTTGAATACGGAAGGTCTCCCTTAAGATTTTGATGTAAATCATAAGCTCTTCTTCTAACATTCAAACCTCCAGGAAGAATACCTTCTGTGTGACAGCCGGTGTAAATACATTCTAGCATGGTATTCCAAATGCGCATTAATTCTTTTTGAATCTCTTCATCAGAACGTAATGAACGCTCATTTTCTAATACGATTTCAGATATAGATTTGCCTTCCGCTTTACAGAATGCTAATAACTCTGTCCCTTTATCAATTGGAAAAGGAAAAGTAGCTTTGATCATTTCGTATTCGGGATTAGCAGCAGTCTCTTCTTTCACAACAAACCCTCCACCGATTGAATAAAAAATCGATTCATAAGTTCCATGGTTGTGAGTTGCTGTAAATTTCATTCCATTTGCATGGAAAGGTAAAAACTGACGATTAAATACAATATCTTCTTTTGGATTAAAAGAAATATTATATTGATCAGCTAGAAGTAATGTTTTTTGAGTATTAATTGTTCGTATAATACTATCTATATTATCTATAGGAACATATTCTGGGTCGGCACCACTTAAGCCTAACATTACAGCATAATCTGTAGCATGACCAACTCCTGTCAACGATAAAGAACCGTAAAGGTCGATACGTACATGAGTGGTGTCCTTAAGTAGATGTTGCTCATTCAATTCTTTTAGAAAAGATTCTGCAGCCCTCCATGGACCTAAAGTGTGGGAGCTTGATGGACCAACGCCAATTTTCAACATATCAAAAACAGAAATGCACTCCATAATAAATGATTTGGTTAGAACCACGAAGATACTACAAAACACGGAAGGCACAACTAAAGAGATTAAGTTCGTTCGTTAAAAATTCTGACAAAAGAAGCGGATATTTAGTCAGTTTTCCGGAATATATTTTAGTTGTAAAATGTCAAAATGTCATAATAAAAAGAGAGGGGAAGGGTAAAATCTGACACAAGAGAACCTTGAGAAGCTTGGCACAGTGATTGACTATAGTAAAGCGAGTTTAAAAAATCAGTATATAATCTAACTATTATAAATATTATGAGTAAAATAATTGGAATTGACTTAGGAACTACAAATTCATGTGTTTCCGTGATGGAAGGAAATGAGCCAGTAGTTATTCCTAATGCAGAAGGAAAAAGAACAACTCCGTCAGTAATTGCTTTCGTAGAAGGTGGAGAAATTAAAGTAGGAGATCCTGCAAAAAGACAAGCTGTAACTAACCCTACTAAAACTATATCATCTATCAAACGTTTTATGGGTGATAAGTATAGTGAAGTAACAAGTGAGTTAACGCAAGTACCATACAAAGTGGTAAAAGGAGACAACGATACACCTAGAGTTGATATTGATGGTCGTTTGTATACTCCACAAGAATTGTCTGCAATGACTCTTCAGAAAATGAAGAAAACGGCAGAAGATTATTTAGGACAAGAAGTTACAGATGCTGTAATTACAGTGCCTGCTTACTTTAATGATGCACAACGTCAAGCTACTAAAGAAGCTGGTGAGATTGCAGGATTAAATGTAAGACGTATTATCAACGAACCTACAGCAGCAGCTTTAGCTTATGGTTTAGACAAAGCAGGTAAAGACCAAAAGATCGTTGTATATGACTTAGGAGGTGGAACTTTTGATATCTCAATCCTTGAGTTAGGAGATGGAGTTTTTGAAGTACTTTCTACTAATGGAGATACACATTTAGGTGGTGACGATTTTGACCAAGTAATTATTAACTGGTTAGCTTCGGAATTCGAAAGTGAAGAAGGTGTAGATTTACGTAAAGATCCAATGGCTCTTCAACGTTTAAAAGAAGCAGCTGAGAAAGCAAAAGTAGAATTATCTTCTGCTACTCAAACTGAGATCAACTTACCTTATGTAACAGCTACAGCTTCAGGACCAAAACACTTAGTTAAAACATTGACTAGAGCTAAATTTGAACAATTGTCAGATGATTTGATTAGAAGATCTATGATGCCTTGTGAAAAAGCTTTAAAAGATGCTGGATTATCTAAATCTGATATTGACGAAGTAATTTTAGTTGGAGGTTCTACACGTATCCCTAAAATTCAAGAAGAAGTTGAAGCTTTCTTTGGTAAAAAACCTTCGAAAGGGGTGAACCCTGATGAAGTAGTTGCAATTGGAGCTGCTATTCAAGGTGGAGTTTTAAGTGGAGATGTTAAGGATGTATTGTTATTAGATGTTACTCCATTGTCTTTAGGAATTGAGACTATGGGTGGTGTAATGACGAAATTAATCGAATCTAATACTACTATTCCTACTAAGAAATCTCAGGTGTTCTCTACAGCTGCAGATAATCAACCATCTGTTGAAATCCATGTATTGCAAGGAGAAAGACCTATGGCTAACGACAATAAAACAATCGGTAGATTCCATTTAGATGGAATTCCACCAGCACAAAGAGGAGTTCCTCAAATTGAGGTGACTTTCGATATCGATGCTAATGGTATCATTAAAGTATCAGCGACTGATAAAGGAACTGGTAAATCACATGATATTAGAATCGAAGCTTCATCAGGATTGACTGAAGAAGAAATCCAAAGAATGAAAAAAGAAGCAGAAGCAAATGCTGATGCTGATAAAATAGCAAAAGAAACTGCTGATAAATTGAATGAAGCTGATGGAATGATTTTCCAAACAGAAAAACAATTGAGCGAGTTTGGTGATAAATTATCAGACGCGAACAAAACTAACATTCAATCAGCTTTAGATGAGTTGAAAAAAGCGTTTGAGACTAAAGAAATGGCTACAATTCAACCAGCTTTAGATAAAATCAACGAAGCTTGGAAAGCAGCATCTGAAGAAATGTATAAAGCAGAAGCTGAAACGCAAGGAGGTGCACAAGGAGCACAACCTAATCAAGGTCCAGCTGATGCAGATGGTACACAAGATGTTGATTACGAAGAAGTAAAATAACTTCATCTAAACACCTAATTCAAAAGGGTTATCTAAATAGATAACCCTTTTTTTATTTTTCTAAAATTATTATTGATTCCATATAAGTTAAAAAGTAAACAAATTTTATGTCGAAGACATCTATGATTGAATCTTTTAGATTTTGAATGGTTTATAGTAACTTTGCCTATGACGGTTAAGAAAATCGATTTTTGAAAACTGAAGTTTAGAATAAGTAAGTAAAGTTGGTAAAAGAGAAAATGAAAACAATAGATATTGAGAATTGGAAAAGAAAAGAACATTTTAATTTTTTCTCAAAGATGGCAAGTCCCTTCTTTGGAGTGGTAGCAGAAGTAGATTGTACTACCTGTTACAATCATTCAAAGAAAAATGGAGAATCGTTTTTTGCTAATTACCTTCATAAATCAATGATTGCTGTTAATTCAGTGGAAGAGCTAAGATATAGAATTGTAGGTGAAACAGTAGTTGAGTTTGATGTCATACATGCAGGGTCGACAATTGCTAGAGAAGATGGAACTTTCGGATTTACGTATATCCCATTCAATAATGAGTTTAGTATATTTAATGCAGCTCTACAAGAAGAAATAAAGGCGGTTAAGAACTCTAGTGGATTGAGATTGAGTAATGACGATTTTAATGTAGATTTAATACGTCATTCTACTTTTCCTTGGCATTCGTTTAGTGGTTTGTTACATCCAACTAATTTTGATTCTACAGATTCTATCCCTAAAATTACTTTTGGAAAATTTGCTATTAAAGAAGGTAAAATGATGCTTCCAGTTTCAATTGAAGCACATCATGGATTGGCTGACGGCCTGCATTTGGCTCTATATTTGGAAGAATTCCAAAGGCAACTTGATATAGAAGAATAAAACAATAGTTATAAAAACAAAAACACCCCTTATTGGGGTGCTTTTTATGTTTTCTTACTAAAAATAGTAGCTCCCATACTTGCTGTAATTACGCAGGCAATTGAAACCCATTGTAAAATAGTTAGTTTCTCTGATAGAAAAATAAGACCAGAAAAAGCAGCAAAAGCTGGCTGTAAACTAGTCAAGATACTAAAGGTTTTTGCAGGTAATTGTTTCAAAGCAACTAAATCTAAAGAAAAGGGTAGTGCACTAGATAATATAGCAACACCTAAGCCTTTTAAAAAGAGAATAGGAGTAAGGTTCATTAAAGCGCCATCCCATAGTGCAAAAGGAATAATAATAGCAGTAGCAAACAACATTCCTGTAGTTACTGCATCTTTGCCAGGCATAATTGCGGCTACTTTTCCCCCCATAACAATATAAACAGCCCAAAAAACTCCAGCAAGAAAGGCTAGGAAAAGACCAAGTAAATCTACATCGTTGTTTTGCCAGGGTACAATAAAAAGAATTCCCGCACAAGCTAATAGAGCCCATACAACATCCATCCATTTTCGAGATAAAGCTAGTGCTAAAAATAGTGGACCTATAAATTCCACAGTAACCCCTAGACCTAAGGGAATACGTTGAATAGCCATATAAAAAATAAGATTCATAGCAGCTATACCTAAACCATATATGCTACAATACAACCATTGTTGCTTTGTAAAAGTGGAAAACTTAGGACGATTAATAATGGTAAGTAGAATAGCAGATAATCCAATTCTTAATGTACTAGTTCCTATTGCTCCAATAGAAGGAAATAGTTGTTTAGCTATTGAAGCTCCTCCTTGAACACAAACCATAGATAATAAGGCAGCTGGAACAGCGGTATTCGTCTTTTTAATTTCCATGATCTGTTGTTAGATATAATTTGAGTTTTAACTATTGAATATGATATTAATTCAAGAGCAAATATCCGAATTATATTTTATCACAATAGGCTTTTAACTGTTATAACTATGTCAATCTTTTATGAAGATATACTTGGTAAAATAAAGTCTATTAGGAATATTGAGTTTTTTTTAATCATTATATATGACGATACTATGAGGACTGTTAATGTAGAGCAATCGTATAAACTAGCCGATAATTTTAATTAAAAAAGGGATATTGTAATTTCTCCAAATTCCCAATTTGTAACCATACCAATCGTAATGAAAAGCATAATGCTCATTTCAATAAAAATCAACATGAAAAAAAAGAGAGTTCTATAACTAAAACCTAGTGTAGAATAATCAGAACCGAAAGCATTATAATATCCATATCCTATATATAAGAAAATTAGAAAAGTAAGTAATATACCAACTCGATTGGTAAAAGTATTAGTAAACTCAATAATCAAGTCTAAATAGAAAAAAATATTTCCAATTGTATATAGTATTAAGGCACCTAATAGTATCATTCCAGCGATTATAAAATGTTCACTTAGATTCAATTTTTTTCTATTAAATAGAATAAAACTGTTCAAAGCGGCAAAGGGAACAAAAAGAAAGATAATTATTTTTGTCTTTTGAGAGAGAATGTTGTTTATTGTTTTACTAGCTTGATTTAAATTTATTGAGTCATTTGATAAGGGTCTACCTTGATTAATAAGTAAGTCATTATAAAAATGCTTTAAAAACAACATCAAACCAATGGTTAATAAAATAAATAGAAAGACATTATAGTATGGTTTTCTCTTTCCTGCAATATAATCTAGTGAAGCTGTCCCCGGACGTATTAATGCTTGTTTTGCTGTAAATAACATACCTTTTTCGATGTGAAATATTCCATGTAATACATCATGAGAAATAAAATTATTAAAGGTAATACGGTGAGTATCGGCTTTTTGTCCACAGCCAGAACAGTATTTGCCAGTTAACTCTTTTTTACAATTAAGACAATATTTACTTTCCATATTTTTAATCTTTGAATTGATTTGGAGTACTAAATTTAATAATGTTTTTAGTATGTTTTTATAGATTTATTTATTTTTTTAAGTATTTTGTAATATAAGACTCTATTTGTGTGTTTTATTTTTGTTAATTAAATGTTTACTTGTAAAGATTTATATTTATGAAGCGAATTTTGTGTGATTATTAACTTGGTATTGTAAGTGTCTTTACTATAACACCAAGACTGTGGAAGTTTAATTTTTTATCAATGATGTATCTTATTGAAATAAGCTTAATCTATTATTAATTGTTAGAGAATGTATGATTTTGGATTTAGTCATTTTTTATACTTTAAGTCACAAAATGAGTAACCTTGTAGGGAATGGGATCTAAATACAAATTACACTAAATTGAAGTAAATGGTATATAAGATTAACCAGATATAAACTTTGAGTATTAAATCGATATAGTATCTTTGTTATAGGTACTTATAACCATCATCATGAGATACAATAACCTTTTAGAAACCATTGGCAACACGCCACATATACGTTTGTCTAATCTATTTCCAAACTGTGAGGTTTGGATTAAATTAGAGAAAAATAATCCTGGAGGCAGTTTAAAAGACCGTATAGCACTTGCTATGGTGGAAGATGCAGAGTTTCAAGGTTTATTAAAAGAAGGAGGAACTATCATAGAACCCACTTCTGGAAACACGGGCATTGGTTTAGCGTTGGTGGCTGCATTAAAAGGGTATAAGTTAATTATTACAATGCCAGAATCTATGTCATTGGAACGTCAAAAACAAATGAGAGCACTAGGAGCAACTTTGATACTAACTCCGTCCGACTTAGGAATGAAAGGAGCTATTGCTGAAGCGAATGAGTTATCAGATTCCATTGAAGGTTCATGGATACCTCAACAATTTGAAAACCCATCAAATCCCGAAATTCACAAAAGAACCACAGCTAAAGAAATAGTAGAAGACTTTCCAGAAGGATTTGATTATTTTGTAGGTGGAGTTGGAACAGGTGGACATGTGAGTGGTATTGGAGAAGTGTTGAAAGAATATTTTCCAGAAATTAAGATTATTGCTGTTGAACCAGAGGATTCAGCTATACTCAGCGGTGGGACCTCAGGCCCACATGCAATTCAAGGTATCGGAGCAGGATTTATTCCTAAAAACCTCAACAAAAGTATAGTAGATGGAGTGGAGAAAATAAGTAATGAGGAAGCTTATGAATTTGTAAATAAAGTAGCGATTAAAGAAGGACTCTTTGTAGGTATTTCTACAGGTGCTGTATTAGCAGTAATAGACAAGTTAGTTTCAAAGGTACCTCAAGGCACAAAAATAATGACAATAAATTATGATTCAGGAGATCGTTATCTTTCAGTAGAAGGTTTGTTTTAATTTTAAATGCTATACTCATCTCTGGTAATAATTCCTGCCCTGATAGCATAGCGAATAGCATCGTGAACGTTGTTTATCTCTAGTTTTTTAAAGATGTTTTTACGATGAGTCATAATGGTATGAATACTAAGATTGCGTTCAAAGGCAATAGCTTTAGTTGTTTTTCCAGAGGCTATTTCTTTAAGAACTTCTTTTTCCGACTGAGTAAGCAAGCTATCAGCTTTAGTCTTCATACTCGAGACCCCTCTTTTTTTAGTGGCAATTTCTTTGCATAAGTGAACTTTCCCATTTAGAGACATCTCTAATGTTTTCTTGATTTCAAAAAGAGTACTACTCTTTAGCACCACACTAAAAAATGCTACATCTTGAAAAACTTGTTTTAAAAAGTCATCGGACCATGTATCAGAAAATAAAATCCAGTTAGTTAAAGGGAAGTCTTGTGTATAGAGTATTAATTCATCAAAATTGGTAAAGTCAAAATTGGAGTAATCTAATATAATAACTCCATGAGGGTATTTGAGAAGCAAAGATTTTAAATTAGATTTCGATTTGGCAAAAGCAATGAAACGGATAGATGATAAATCTTTCGCTAAATGTTGAACTCCCAATCTCGTAATGTCTTGTTTATCTGCAATGATAAGCTCTCTCATAGCATTTTTACTTTCAAACAAATATACTGTTTCAAGCAATAATATGGGAGCTTAAAGCCAAATATATTAAACGTTACAAATGATCATTACACATGGATTCGATGATTTTAAAAATAAAACAGGCTATCTAATCTTAGATAGCCTGTTTTGATATATATAAACTTTAGTTATATAAATTGTCATTTGTTAATTCCTCTGAATTTGGAATTCTGTAGAGATAATACGGACTATTAGCTTTGAACGGACTTTGATCTGGGAATACAAATACTCGATGTCCTTGTGGAGTTAAAGAAACAGATTGTAATTGCCCTTGATTGTCAGTATAGCTATAATTAATCTTAGGATATTGTGGAAAATCTTTTCGAACCACAGCTTGTTGATTTCTAATGATATCAATTAAAGCAAAACCTTCGCCAAATAATTCTTTTCTACGTTCCTCCCATATAGCGTTAATAAGAATTTGCCCGCTAAGACCTTGAACTTCTTGCGCTCCTCTAGCAGATTTTAATTCATTTAAAACTACCAAGGCGTTTGGGTCTTGAAGTTGGGCTTTTGCTTCTGCATTTATTAGATAAATTTCGGAAGTACGCATCAAAACAATATCGGCAATATCTCCAGCTTTAAATTTAAATTTAGAAAATCGCATCCATACAAATGATTCTTTTTGAGGATCTTTACCAGGGTCTGTCGCCCAATAAATCATTTTCTTTCTATAATCGCCATCATTAAACAAATCTCTAAAGTATGGGTCAACGTTAAAACTGTAATAATAACTCTGTTCCGAAGTGGTGTCTAAAAAATGAAATTGGTAACTAGCATTGTTTTGATTGTTAGTTTGTGGATGTCCCCAAATCCATTCTCCATTAGAAACGTCATTAAAACCAGATTTGTATTCAACCTCACTCATCAAGTAATTGTTGAGAATTAATAATTGGTCTGAATATTTTTTTGCACGTTGCCAATCTCTAGCATACAAACTCGCACGTGAAAGCAACCCAAGAGTAACTGAAGTGTCTATTTTGTATTTAGAATTACGTTGATAGTTTTCAGGTATTAATTTCAATGCTATTTCTAGGTCGTCTATTGCCTGATTATAAACTTGACTTACAGTCGCTGCTGGTTTTCCAAGTGTGTTAGCAGTAGAAGGCTCTGTGTAAATAGGAGCACAAAGTGCGTTTGGATCTTTGTCAATAGCAAAAGAATAACTTGAAGCCAAGTGCAAATACATAAAACCTCTAAGAGCATAAGCCTGTCCAGCAATTCTGTTTTTTTCTGATTCGGTACCTTTTGCTAAACCAATATTACTAATAACAGCATTTGCATTATTGATTGTTTTGTATGCCAGTACCCAACTTAAGCTATTGGTTCCTCCTTTACCATAAAGAGCTGTAAATGCGTAGTGAGAACTAAAACCATAACGAGTGTTTAATACAACGTCAGATCCCATAGCATCGTTTGCTCTTAACATAGCCCCAAAACCAGGATTGGCGTAAGAGTTAAACGTTTCCATTAAATAGCTCCATGATCCGATGAGTACCTTATCAGCATCAGAAGTGGTGGCAAAAACTTGACTAGCTTCAACAGAAGTGGTCGGGTTGGTCTCTAAATCACATGAAGTTAATAAAGTTGAACTCCATAGTACTAAGAATAGTATATATACCTTTTTCATTGTCGTTATAGTTTTAGATTTAATCCCAATGAAATTGTTTTCATAGAAGGATATCGATAATAAGTTGTTCCGTCAAATGTCTGTTCTGGATCTAAACCTTGTTCTTTAGTAATAGTGAATAGATTTTCTCCTTGAACAAAAATACTAGCCTGATTCAAATGCACACTCTTTAACCAATTTTGAGGTAAATTATAAGTAAGTGTCATTGTCTTTAGTTTTAAATAAGAACGGTCTACTAGAAAACGGGTTGATTGATTAGTCCAAGAACTTTTAGGTTCAGTAGTTAATCTAGGAACATCAGTTTGTATATTTTCAGGAGTCCATCTATTAAGCATATCCTCACTCCAAGTCTGACCAGCTTTACCTAAATGCTGTAAGCTTAATTTGTCACTATTATAAATTTTTCCACCTAAGTTATAAGCAAATTGAAGAGCTAACTCAAAACCTTTATAAGAGAGTTCCGATTGGAACCCACCTGATATGTCAGGGAGGGAACTACCACTTTTTACACGGTCTTTGTCTTTAGTAGCAGAGTAGTCTTCTGTGATTTGGCGATTACCTAAGTCGTCATAAATATACCATTGAGCATTTCCATTTAGATGATTTACACCTGCCCATTCAATTAGATAGAAATCGTAGAGTGAACCACCCTTAACCCATTTCTTACTACCGCTCCACATCTCGTCATTAGGAAGAGAAACGATTTTGTTTTTATACGTAGTAGCATTTATACCTAAATGCCATTTCCAATCTTCATTAGATATTAAAAAACCATCTAAAGACAATTCCCAACCATAATTTTTAATAGCGCCAATATTTTGACTTGTTGAACTAAAACCAGTAGAAGGAACTAAGGCTTTTTCAAAGAGTAAATCTTTCGATCTGCGTTCAAAGAATTCAACAGAACCATTAATGCGATTATTTAGAAAACCAAAATCAAGTCCAATGTTCAAGTTAAGATTTGTTTCCCAAGTTAAATTTGGAGTAGCTAAACGTGAGGCAATAAGACCAGATTCTCCTAAATTATTTTGAATAGCATATAGAGCTTGGTATGCATAATATCCAATATTGTCATTTCCTTGAGCACCATAACTAGCTCTTAGACTAAGGTTGGACAATCCCCAATCCTTTGCTTCTTGTAAAAAATCCTCTTCAATAGCTCTCCATGAAGCCCCAAAAGACCAAAAAGTACCCCATTTTTTACTAGGTTCAAAACGAGAAGAACCATCAGCACGAATGGAAGCTGAAGCAAAGTATTTTTGATTATATGAGTATTCTAAATTACCAAAGAAACTCAATAGTTTATATTCATCGCTATTTCCATAAAAGTCTTTTAAAATAGAACCTGCATCTGGTTCATACATACCATCTGTAATCATCTTGTCCTTGCTACCACCAAACTGTGAAGTATTATATTGGTAATATTCGTGGCCAGCCATTGCATTGAAACGATGAAGATCATCGAATTGAAAAGCATAGGTTAAAACATTGTTGAAAGTCATCCCAATAGTTCTAACATTTGATTTGCTAACACCACCTCCAGACAAAGCACCTTCACCGACAGTAGGGTTTATATAATCGTGATTAAAGCGACTATCATAATCTAGATTAAGAGAAGTTTTTAATTTCAAATCTGCTATTGGTTCTATTTGAAAATAAGTTCTAACAGATCCGACATCTCGTTTAATTTCATTTAAATCTTTTGGTAGCGATCCCAATAAATTATACTTAGCATATGAAGTAGCTCTGTAACTACCATAATCGAAGATACGTCCTCCAGTCAGCGGGTCAATCAAATAAGCTCCTGAGGTTAAATCTCGTTCATAAACTGGGTAAAAAGAGGGTAGTGCTCTCGCAAAACCAATAACATTAGAAATGGCGGCATCGTCTTGTTTAGGATAATTTTGAATAGAATGTGTACCGGAAACATTAAGCCCCACTTGTAACCAATCCTTTACATCTGATGTAATATTTGAACGCAGTGTATATCTTTTAAATCCAGATTCAATTACAGCACCTTGGTCATCTAGGAATCCTGCTGAGATGTAATATCTAGAACGAGGGCCCCCTCCACTAATGCGAAGATTTACATCTTTAAAATGAGCATTTTGAGAAAGAGCATCTGTCCAATTATCATCCCATAATGGTTTTAATCCAGTAACTAACTTACCATTCTGGTCTATGGGTTGTGGATTGTTTAAACCATAAGGGTTAATACCAATCATTCCCACTAAGTTTTCGGAAGCATATGCAGCCGCTTGTTGAGGAGTGAAATTGTTATCTATTCTATTGTTTCTTAAAGCCTCCCAGTAAAGTTCAAAATAATCATTAGTATTTAATTGTTTGTAATCGCTACGTGCGCGACTTGAGAAACCATATTTAGTTGTTAGTTCTATTGTAGTAGGACTATCCATTTTCCCCTGTTTAGTTGTAATCATAATTACACCATTCGCAGCTCTAGAACCATATAATGTAGCAGAAGTAGCATCTTTCAATACAGTTATAGATTCAATATCGGAAGCAGCTATAGAAGATAAACTACCATCATAAGGAACTCCATCAACAACAAAGAGAGGATTGCTAGAAGCATTCACAGAACCGATACCTCTAATTCGAATGGTTGCGTCAGAACCAGGTTGTCCACTTGAAGAGAATGATTGTAAACCTGCGACAGTTCCTTGTAATGCTTTAGTTACATTACTCACTTGAGCTTTCTCAATTGTCTTAGCCGTTACTAATCCTACGGAACCTGTATAAGTTGATTTTTTTGCAGTTCCATAAGGTACACTTATTATCAATTCTTCAAGTGATTCAAAATTCACTTTTAATTCAACATTTATTAGTGTTTTTCCTTGAATAGGAACATAAAGTGTTTCATAACTAATATAGCTAAAAATTAGAGTATCGTCTGCATCAGCCTGAATACTATAATGACCGTCTAGATCTGTTAAGGTTGCAATGTTTGGATTTTTTGTGAGTGAAACTGTAACTCCTGGAAGGCTTAGTTCTCCATCGGTTACTTTTCCTTCAACTAAAATAGATTGAGCTGTAGCTACATTGAAAAACAACAACCCCCACAATAGTAAGTAAAATTGATTCATAAAATAATAAATTAGAGATCTTAAAAACCTTTTAGGTAATTAAGAATTTAAAAAAAAGCCCTATGGGCAAAAAAAAAGGGAGATTTAGATGTTTATTTACTACATCCAAAAAGCAAAAAACATTAGCAACAGCACATAGACATACCATTATTATTTACAAGGAAAGTAATAGTTAAACTTTTACTAGTATAAATAATTAGCTGCTGAGAATTGCTTAAAGTTGCTTTCATAAGAATGGTCTTTAAAATTATAATACTTAAAAGTTTAATATAAAAACAGCTTCTGGTATTATAACGAGACAAAATTAATTGCTATTCATCTTCAAAATATACCATAAATAGGGTATTTTTTAATTTATAGAAAAGCTTCATTTTCTATAGTTTTATTATGGGTTTAGATTGATTTTATTAATTAAAAAGTAAAATGTAAGACTAGAAGAATGGTTGTTTTCAGCTACTTAATAGTCAATCGCTTTTTAATAATTTAGCAACAGATAACGAGGGTTAAAATAATAAAGTATGTTTGGTTTATTTTCAAAGAAAAAACAATCTCCAAAAGAGATAAAGAAAGAGCAGCAAGTATATATAGAAAACGATTTTTTAATATACAACGATCATGGCTATGAGGAGAGTGTAGATTTGAAGAAATTAAAATATGCTTATGTTCAAATATTAGGAGACACTCCTTATTTATTTATGTTTGATTATAAACAAAGATATATTTCTACAAATCAAAAAGGCTTCTCAGAGGTGTATTCAGAAATATCTAGACTGTTTGAATTTAATGATGAAACTTTTTTTAAGGTTGTCAATCAAGATAAAGAGATAAAAGAATGTGTCTTTAAAAAGCATTTCGAGCAGAATTATGGCTTATTAGAAAATTTCGATGGAGATTATCGAAAAGGTTTCGAAGTGCTCTATAACCCGCCTATATTTGTTTCTTGGGACACTACTTATGAAGAATTCAAAAAACTGAATATAGGACACACCTATATAGATGAGTTTGAAAGTACTTATTTTAGAATTGATTATCCAGTTCGAATTGGTTCTATGACTGTTGAAAGACTTGAATTTTATTATGAATTTGGGAGAGAGAATATTGCTGTACAATCTTATTTTGCCTCATTGTATAATGAGAATAATACAGATAAAAGTTATTGTGAACTTCGTGATTTATGGATGAAGAGTATTCCTGTTAAGATAGAAGAAGTTGGCTTTGAAAGGGAAGATCAAAAATATGTCTCATTCGATATGGATTCTGTTTATCTATCAATATGTTATACTTATGATTCTGAATTTAGTTATGATGATGGTAGTACTTCGCTAATGATAGATAATCGACGAGATTATTCAAATATACTCGATAAAACAAAACCTGTAATAAATGCTTCAAATAGTGAAATACATGTTTTGAAGTCAAGATTTTCGTTGATACCTGACTATCGAAAATATGAATTTGTAAAAAGAACTCCGGATTATATATTAGAAATGGCTAATAAGAATAATGTATTGTGGAAAGACCTTCAGAATAATAACATTGGCTTTACAGATGGATTGCAATCGGTTGTATTTAGTATAGATGAGGTCGAATGTATATATATTCAAAATGTACTTCCAGCTAAAGGAGGAGGATATCTTGAGCTTGGTATTAAAACAATTTCGGGTGAATCAATAGGAATTTATTATGGAGAGTTAGGAAGTCTAGAGAAAGATATTGAAAAAATAGAAACAGTTTCGGAAAAAAAAGTCATTATACCAGAACCCTATTATAATTGTTAAGATATTAGCATCGTAGGCGATAAAAAATCTATTTTATATAAAACATGAGTGAAATCAAACGAAAAGGAGCGAGGAGTTTCAAGGAAATTCCCTTGACAATTTTAGAACAACTCAATCAAGGTGAAATTGAAACAGCCAATCTTGTGGAGTGGCTAGCGGTTGATCAAAGACTCTTACTACAAAGTATACTCACACAGAATAATCGTCTAGATTATTATGAAGCTATTATAGAGGGTATTGAACAACTGAAAAAGCAAACTGTGAATACAGTGAATGAAGCAATTGGAGTAGGACTTTATGAAGAGATAGTTAAAAGAGATGACATAGCTTTTCTACAAATTATCTTCAATCATAAGTCAGATCTTGTTAGATGTTGGGGTACCTACATAATAGGTAAAAATGAACAATTAAGTATTCAAGAAACTCTAAAACAAATACAAGTATTTGCAGCAGATAAGCATTTTGGAGTAAGAGAGATTAGTTGGATGGCAATTAGAAAAAAGGTTACGGAAAATTTAAATGAAGCTATATCTATTCTTTCAAATTGGTCTTTAAATGAAGATGAGAATATTAGAAGATTTAGCTCAGAAGCAATAAGACCTCGAGGTGTTTGGTGTGAACATATTACCATTTTAAAACAAACACCAGAACTCGCATTAAGTATTTTAGATCCACTAAAATCTGATTCTGCTAAATATGTACAAGAGAGTGTAGGAAACTGGTTAAATGACGCTAGTAAAACACAACCTGGTTTTGTAATTGAATTATGTAAACGATGGGAAGTCGAAAGCGATACTAAAGAGACAAAGTACATTATCAAGAAAGCACTTAGAACAATTAATAAGTAAAATAAATTATTTATTTTACTAGAAATAAATGTGAATAAAATGTTTAGGTAGTTTCTTTTAAGTAGTTGTGTTTTATATTTTTGTGTTTTATTTATAGTAAAGTTATAAGAGATAAATGAAAAATAAAAAATCCATAATAAGAATTGGAATACTTGTAAGTATGACTTCATTGCTAATGTATTTCATTTTTTTTAAGGAAGGTAAAAATGAGATATTCGTTACTGTCGATAAAAAACTTTCTAGAGATCTTGTTCGTATAGAACATGGGTCATATTCAATAAATAATGAGTCAGACAAAAAGTTGGTTACACTGGGTCTTGATGAGGTTGTTTTTTCCAATAATAAACCATTAATCTTAAAAACAATTTGTGGAGAAAATGATTTTTTAATAATATATGACAATCAATACTATACATTAATAAGACATTTTATTCCAAATGATGTTTATAATGGAATGCCAGGAGTAAACATCTATAATTTTGAATTAGACCAGAGAGAAGGAAAGCTGTTTTTGAATTTAAGTGTAAAAGGAGCGGATAGTGAGAGTTTTAGCAATATTGAATTGGCAAAAATAAGCGATGCCTCAGAAAATATTTGGGGATCTAAGATTATTGAAACAGATGCAATTAATCGTTAATGATTTCCAGTCAACATTAATCTCGAATAAAAAAAAAGAGTGCTTTTAAACATCTTGTTTAAAAGCACTCTTTTTTAATTCTATTGAATTTTGTGACTATTATTTAGTATTTATAGCATCATCATATCTCTTACTGACTTCTTTCCAATTTAATACATCCCAAATAGCAGTAAGATAATCAGCTCTCTTATTTTGATATTTTAAGTAATAGGCATGTTCCCAAACATCAATTCCTAGAATAGGAGTACCTTTTTGTTCAACTACATCCATAAGGGGATTATCTTGATTTGCAGTTGAACTTACGAATAACTTACCATTTTTATCAACTGAAAGCCAAGCCCAACCAGAACCAAATCTATCAGCTCCAGCTTTAGACATTTGCTCCTTAAAAGATTCCATTGAGCCGAATGAAGTAGTGATTGCCTTATCTAATGCACTAGAAGGTTTTGTGTTTTTTTCTGGCGTTAAAATAGTCCAGAATAATTCGTGATTAAAATGACCACCTGCGTTGTTGCGTACTGCTGGGCTAGAAGTAGATATTTTTGAAAGAATTGTTTTAATATCCTCCTTTTCCATAGGTGTACCAGAAATTGCTTTGTTCAAATTCGATGTATATGCAGCACCGTGTTTTGAATAATGAATTTCCATAGTTTGTGTATCAATAGATCTCTCTAAAGCGTTGTATGAATAAGGTAGTGGTGTTTGTTTGAACTGAGCTGAAACCAATTGTGCTGAAACCAAAGCTGTGATTAAAAGGCTCGTCTTAAATAAATTCATAGTTATGTTGTTTGAGTTAAAAATTTCAAAATTAGATTATGATTTCGCTATGAAAAGTGAGACTATAAATATAGGAATAATGGACTTTAAAAGAGTCATAAAACAGCGTTAAATCTAGGGTTATTAAGGAAATCAAGCAAATATTGCTCCTTATAAAGTTGGAATTTTCTTATGAAACTATACTCTTAAATTAAAGTTATTTCATGTTTTTTATGAATATAAACTTCAATAAATCAATGGTTTGTATTTTTTAAATTAACGATTTAAACATGATCTATGTTGTTTTAATTAGTAATTTTAGTAAAAAACTACTAATTATGGAAAAGAAAAGATCGTTTACTAAAGGTGAACAAATGAACAAACACTTAGTTGATAATTCAGATCAAAAATTAACAACAAATGATGGTTCTCCCATTTTTGATAACAACAATACGTTAAAGGCAGGAGAGCGGGGACCTTCATTGCAACAAGACCACATCTACTTTGATAAATTGATGCATTTTGATAGGGAACGTATACCAGAACGAGTTGTGCATGCTAGGGGAAGTGGAGCTCATGGTACTTTTGAAATGAAAGAGGATATTTCTAAATATACCTGTGCTCAATTTCTACAAAAGGGTAAAAAAACAGATGTTTTTGTCCGATTTTCTACAGTAGCAGGATTTAAAGGTTCTACCGATTTGGCTCGTGATGTGAGAGGTTTTTCTGTGAAATTTTATACAGAAGATGGAAACTATGATTTGGTGGGTAATAATATTCCTGTATTTTTTATTCAAGATGCAATGAATTTTCCAGATTTGATTCATGCTGTAAAACCAGAGCCTAATAATGAAATTCCACAAGCAGCCTCTGCTCATGATACTTTTTGGGATTTTATATCTCTTATGCCAGAGTCGGCTCATATGGCAATGTGGGCGATGTCAGATAGAGCAATTCCAAGATCATTACGCATGATGGAAGGATTTGGTATTCATACATTCAAATTGTTAGATAAATCGGGAAAGAGCACTTTTGTAAAATTCCATTGGAAGCCTAAATTGGGTGTACACTCTGTAGCATGGAATGAAGCACAAAAGCTATCAGGATTTAATTCTGATTATCATCGACAAGATTTATGGGAAAATATTGAAAAGGGAAATTTTCCACAATGGGATTTGGGAATACAATTGATACCAGAAGAAGACGAATTAAAGTACTCATTTGATATCTTAGATGCTACAAAATTTATTCCAGAAGAAGTCATTCCAGTTCAAATCGTAGGTACTATGACATTAAATAGAAATCCGGAAAACTTCTTTGCTGAAACAGAACAAGTAGCTTTTGACCCGGGTAGATTAGTTCCAGGTATAGATGTAAGTAATGACCCTTTATTACAAGGTAGAATTTTTTCTTATATGGATACTCAAAATTATCGTTTAGGAGGTCCCAACTTTCATGAATTGCCAATCAATAAATCCAGCAACCAAAAACACAACAATCAGAAAGACGGTTTTTCAAGAATGGATATATTGAAAGGAGAAGTAAGTTATTTTCCAAACAGTAAAGCATCAGGTTGTCCATATCAGGCCATGTTAAATGGAACTGAGGGATATCAATCTCATAAAGAGGTCGTAGATGGTGCAAAAGTAAGACAGCGATCTGATTCATTTGCGGACCATTTTTCTCAAGCACGTTTGTTTTACAACTCTCAATCACAACCAGAGAAAGATCATATAGTGAATGCTTTTAGTTTTGAATTAAGTAAGGTGTCGGACTCAAAAATAAGAGAGAGACAAGTGGCTATCTTGAATCAAATTGATGCTGATTTGGCAACTAAGGTTGGCGCTAATTTATCGATAACACCATCCAAAGAATTAGATGAAATGACTCTGAAGTTCGCACGACAAAATCATCCGAATTATCCATTAGATAAAGTGAAAACGGAAGTAGATAAGTCTGAAGCATTAAGTATGAAGGTGAAAAAGAATGAAGGTACTATTCAAACTCGAAAAGTAGCCTTTTTAGTAGAAGAAGGAGTATCGAAAAAGAGTGTCGAAGATATGAAAAAAGCATTGGAGAAAGAAGGAGCAGAAGCAGTTTTAATAGGGAAAAAAGTTGGACCATTAACCTTTTTAGAAGGAGGAACGGTTACTATAGCTCATACTTATCTTACAGATCCATCAGTACTATATGATGCGGTATTTACACCAAATGGAAAGTCTATTGAATTGCTAAAGCGAAATCCTGATTATTTCGAATTCATTCACGATGCTTATAAACACTGTAAAGTTTTAGCCTTTGCTAAAGACGCCGAATCTTTGTTGCAGAAATCTTTTGTAGAGAAAGATAATGGAGTGATTTTAGAAAAAGACTCTTCAGATTATTCATCTGTATTTATAAATATGATGAAGCAGCATCGTGTTTGGGAAAGAGAAGCCGCGCGAAAAGTACCATCATAATTGTTTAAGAAACAGTATTGTCATAAAAGACCAAGACCTCTTTTTAAAAAGAGGTCTTGGTCTTTATTATACTTCTTCTTTATTAATCCATTTTTGAACCGTTGGCGCTTTGTAATTTTTCATTTGTTGTAATAAGTCTTCTATATTGTCACTTATAAGTAACATATCTCTATTTATTTGCTTTAAGAAACCTTTGTCAACCATAGTTTGAATAAAACTTAAAAGGTCATTGAAAAAACCGTTTACATTTAGAAGAGCTACGGGTTTTTTATGTAAACCCAATTGAGCCCATGTAAGCATTTCAAAAAATTCTTCAAGTGTACCAAAACCACCAGGAAGTGCAATAGTACCATCAGAAAGTTCGTCCATTTTAGTTTTTCGTTGATGCATTGTTTCTACTAGTATAAGTTCGCTTAAACCCTCATGTGCGATTTCTACTCTTTTTAAAAAAGTTGGTAATACCCCAATAGCTATTCCTCCACTCTCTAAAGCACCATTGGCAACAGCTCCCATCAATCCTACTTTTGCACCACCATACACAAGTTCGATTTTTTCTTTCGCTAATGCTTTTCCTACTGTATAGGCTTGTTCCTCGAATAGTTTTTCTGTACCATAACTTGATCCACAAAACACGGTAATTCTCTTCATAATATCTCTTTTAGAATTCTAAAACGACGTCAAATTTTGTGCGCTTATGAGACAAATATATTTAATTTATCATAGAATAATATGACAATATCTTGACATAATAATATATTATTGATATCTGATCCTGTTGTAATCTATTGTTTTTTAATTGTGTAGTTTTTTTATTGCTTCTATATATATCTTTCGAATACTGTTTTTTTCCTCTTTCTCACAAATACTTTTAATTGTTGAAAGTAAGGTTTCGTTATAAGTAGTTTTCATTTTCAAAATTTCTCCCAATGCAAATGCAGAACTCCAACGAACTACGGTTCCTTCATGATTAGTGTTTATCAATAAATTATCAATCGCTTGTTGTAAGTTGGAAGTAAATAAGGGAGCAATGTTTCCAATAACCTTAGCACTTTCCCATTTCACTCTGGGAGCTTTGGAGGTGAGGGCAGTAGTAACAAAGTTCAGTAATGTTTCATCAGCAACTTTTGGATTTTGCTTGGTAACATACTCAATAGCCTCTATACAAGTAGCTTTTGTGGAGTCCTTTTCATTTTCAGCGAAAGCTAGTAATTCTTCAATAGGAAGTGAACCATCTAAAACCCATTTGAAAAGAACTTCTGTTTTCTCTTTAGGTTTTAGTGATTTGTCATTAAAAAGTTCTTTTATTCTCATATTTAAACTTGTATGTTACCATATAAATACATCAAAAAACTAGTTTTTAAATCAACTTATTTTCAGTTGCTATTTTAACTAGTTCAATCATATTTTTTGCTTTAAACTTTTGCAGTAAATTTCTGCGATGTGTTTCAACTGTAATCACTGAAATAAACAATTTTTCAGCAATTTCATTTGAAGTATTTCCAAGAGCGATTGCTTGTAGAATTTGATGCTCTCGTTTAGTTAGACGTGGAAGTTCAAAATTATTTAAAGAAGAACGCAACATAATCTCTTGTACTTCCTTACTTAAAGCAAGACCTCCATTAATTGCATTTTCAACACATTGAATAATTTCATCTGCATCTGCGTTTTTTAAAATATAACCGTTTCCGCCATTTTCTAAAAATCTAAAAATTATACTTCTTTCAGCTTGATTACTTATCCCAATTACAATAGTCTGTGGAGATTGTTGTTTTATAATTTTACAGAAATCTAAACCATTTCCATCACTTAAAACAATGTCTAACAAAAGAACATCTATTCGGTTTTCTTTGATGAAATCTAACACAGCAGACCCTTTTGTAAATGAGAAAATTTGAAAATTCGTTTCTTGTTGTAACAATGACTTCAAACCCTCTAAAATCATAGGGTGGTCATCTACAATTGCTAAATTCAAATGATTTTTATACATTACATTCTACATTAATGGTTGTTCCCTCACCTTTTTTTGAAATAATATCTAGAGTTCCATTTATTAAGCGAACCCGGTTTTCAATGTTCTTTATACCTAGCCCATAATTTATTTCCGACTTGTTAAAACCTATTCCATCATCCTCAATCGTTAAACTAATTGTTTTTTCATTTTGACTTATTTGTACAATCACATTTTGAGCCTGTGCATATTTTATAACGTTGCTGATACTTTCTTGAGTAATTCGATACAGCGCTAGTTGAGTTTGAAACGGAATATTTTCGGAAATATTGAAGGCTTCAAACTGAATAGAAAAATGTTTGTTGTTCATAGACTCACAAAGCTCTTTTAAGGCAATCTCCAGTCCTAAATTTTTCAATGTTTCAGGCATTAAGTTTCTGGAAATACGTCTCATTTCTACTATGGATTTATCAATTTTTTCTCGAATCTCAGTCGTTTTGTCATACCCCAATGAGGACAGCGACATTCGAATGTTTGCCAACATACCACCCATACTATCATGAAGGTCTTGAGCTATACGTTGTCTTTCCTGTTCTTCACCTTGTAAAACAGCTTGTGTAGCTTCATATTTCCTTTCATTTTCAATATGTAGTAAATCTTGTTGATGACTAATATTTATTTGCTTATTTAACTTTTGTTGATTCTTATATGTTCTGTAAATTAAAAAAGCAATAATTGAGCTTAATCCAAGAGCAATTGCCAAGAAGACAATACGTAGGTTTTTGTTTTTAGCTATTAATTCATTTTCTTTTTTTTCTCTTTCTAACCTATCAATTGTTTGTTGTTTTTCTGATGTCTCATATAGAATTTCTAGTTCATTCATCTTCTCTAGCAACTTTTGTTGCTGTAAACTATCATTTAAAACACTCGATTTCTTCATCCAATCATATGCTTGCTTGTGATTTCCCAATACATCATTAACTGCTGCCAATTGTGTGTAAGTAATCTTTCGATTCACAGATTCTTTACTGAGAATATTTTCATCCAAAATTGTCTCTAACTGTAATTTTGCCTTATGATAGTTTTTCTGCATTAAGTATACATTGTACATTCGAAAATACAGCATGTGTAAGAGTTTGGGTTGATTTTTATCCTTGGCTATTTTAGCGCCCTTATTTAAGCTAAGTAGAGCCAAATCATAATCCTCCCTAGTTGTATAATACATAGCTTCTTGATAATAATAATTGGCTAAGTGTTGTGAATTAGGATATTGATTTATAATATGATTTGCTTTATCTAAATAAATCTTTGCCGATTTGCTGTCAGGTTTATAACAATAGTTACTAACCAGATTAAAATAAGTGATTAAATGTACAGTCTTTTGCTCTGGTATCTTCTTCAATTGCTCTAATGCTTTTTTATGATACTCTTCTGCCGTGTCAAATTGACCAACAGACATGAAGGTAAGTCCTAATTGCGTATATGAATAGGCTAAAAACTCCACGTTTCCACTTTTTTCACTTAGTGGAATACACTGTTCAGTTAATGTTTTGACCAGAACATCATAACCTTTGTCTTCAACTTGAATATAGGCAAAATTGTATATAGCTTTTAAGAGTATTTCACTTTGTTTCGTGTTGTTCTTAAGTAGTTTTATGGAATTTTCATAATGCTGTTTTGCTTTGGTCTTATCACCGTTATAGGTGTAGAACACACCTTGGTAATATTCTAAAATACCGACTGGCAAGTTATTCTCTGCGGATAATACTTTATTGAGTGCTTGCCAACTTTTAAGCCTATCAGATTGAGCCCAATACTCAGATAATAAAAGATAATTATATAGACGAATGCTGTCGTTTGTTTCTGTCTCAATCTTACTATTAAGTTGATTTAAATATTTTTTCTCGTCTAACGGTATCAATTGTTGTGACCATAAAATATGGTTACAAAACAAGAATATAATTAATAAGGTTATTTTTTTAAACATTGATTTCTTTGATTAAACCACAAATATCAAAATAAAAAGTGCTTTTTATTTACAATAAAATAAAAATCATGGTAAACCATTAGAAATAAAATCATGGTTTGCAATGATTGTAATGAGTTTGTTATTTATAGAAATTTGTCTTCTACAAACAATATAAAAAATAGGGTTATGAATAAACTTAATATCAAAATCGCTCTTTTAGGAGTCTTTTCAGTGTTAGCACTTGGAACATTAGCTACAGGTTGTAGTAAAGACGATAACGGATCAGAAGATTTATCAAAAGGAAGTCATTACAAAATCACAGCAACACTTAATAATGTCAATTCAGATGATGATTTTGTATCAATAGCAGTATCTGGTGGGAATCTAGCTGGAAAAACAGATGTTTGGAAAGTTAATGGAGTGGTTAAACCAGGTGAATCTGCCATTGGATTGGGTGATAATGATTTCATAGGAGCAACAAAAACTTATGTTATTGAAACAACCGTTCCTATTAGAGCATTTGCAGGTGGAGTACAAATAATCAATTACGGTGAAAGCTTACCCCTAAGTTTGAAGATAGAAAAAAACAATGAAACTGTAGTGAATGAGAACTTGACACTTACGGGAGATGGAGCTGATTTTACTAAACAATATTCATTCTAATAAGGTTAAAAAAAATATAACATATATATAGTTTGATTGAAAAAATACAATCAAAAATTATTGAATAGAATTAGTTAGAATTGATTTGTGGATAAACTTTATTTCAAAATCAATTTATTTTAACCTCCTAGACTTTGTATTGATAAAAGCAAACAAAGATTAGGAGGTTTTGTTTTAAAATCTTTTGTCAGAGTGTTGCTTATAGTACTGTTTCGTTTTTAAGAACATTATAGATTCATTTGTGGTAATTCAAATAGTAAACCATTTTTTAGTTTTAATAATGATTCTATGTAAGTTATTACAATTAGATTATTCAGAAGCGCTTATTGAAAAAAGAGAGTGCTATTGCAAATGGAGTAACACCTGTTTAAAACAATTGTATTTAATAAGTTTGTTGTTTATATTTGATAATAAAAGAAACTACAACTAAGAAAAAATGCCATTTACTTTTACACACCCAGCTATTGTTTTACCATTGACATTCTTACCTCGAAAATGGTATTCTTTAACTGGACTTGTAGTAGGAAGTCTAACACCGGATTTTGAGTATTTTTTGAGAATGAGAATTGAGAGTAATTATAGCCATACATTAAGTGGTTTGTTTTGGTTCGACTTACCTTTGGGGATTTTACTTACTTTCATATTTCACAATATTGTTCGTGATAACTTGTATGATAATTTACCTTTTATTTTTAGCTCACGACTTATAAAGTTTAAAGAGTTTAACTGGAATAATTACTTTAATAAAAATTGGTTTGTAGTTGTAATTTCAGTTTTGATAGGTGCTAGTTCACATATCTTTTGGGATAGTTTTACACATGACACTGGTTTTTTCGTTCAGGAAATTTCAATATTAGCTAGTTCAATAGAACTCTTTGGAAAACGAATTCCAATTTTGAAAATATTGCAACATACAAGTTCTTTAATAGGGGGGGGTGTCATTATTTTTTCATTATTAAAAATTCCATCCAACAAAAACGTAAAAACACAACCACATAAAAAGTATTGGGGAATTTTGATAACACTGACTTTAGTTATTATAGGAATTCGCCTTCTAAGTGGATTAGATTATAGGTTATATGGACATGTTATAGTGACAGCAATTTCAGCAGGATTAACCTCATTAATTCTGACTTCTTGTATTATAAAAGCAAATCTTATTTATCTTAAAAAGACTAATCATACTTACACTAAAAAATAACCCGATAACTGAATCATTGGAGTTATCGGGTTTTATACTTACTTATTAAGTTGTAAATCTTGTTTGATTCTGTCTTCCGTTGGATGTAGGTAAATTATATATAAAATCACCAGGAGACCGAGCAACATCAGTTCTGGTTTTAGAATTAAAATAAGAAAAGCAGCTCCTTCTAAAATAGCCCATCTAATGATAGATGCAGTTTGGAATATAGCTAAGTTATCTTCCCATTTCTTTTGTTGATCAGCTTTTTTTAATGTCGACTTAAAAAAGAAATTACTGATAAAAAAGGCTGCTATTGGGATAGCAAATTACACTAAAGAAGATGATGTTAGGCTAGGCAGTTTTAAAGTTTCTAAAGAAAGGTTACCTAAAACGAAATATGCCATAACTACTCCGGCACACAGGCCTAAATGAATTGTTCGTAAAGTTTTAATTTTTTCGGTCATGTTTTTTATTTGATTAATTGTGTTAGTACAGTTTTTTTATATGTTTCACCTATTGGTATTATTGCTTTTTCTATATACAACCTATTGCGTTCAATAGCTTCTATATGCTGTTTATTGATAATATAGGACTTGTGAATTCTTACAAATAGATCTGATGGTAATTTGTCCTCCATATCTTTAAGGGTACTAAGAGTAATCAGACGCTCGTTACTCAGATGTAAAATTAAGTAGTCCTTCAACCCTTCGACATATTTTAATTCGTTAAAAAATACTTTTATATGTTTACCATCTGTTTTTACAAACAAGTAATCTTGCTTATGATGAGTTTTATCGGTTGTATGCTGTTCTATTATAGGTGTAACCTTTAGGATACTTTTTAAAAAGCGCTCATAAGTAATCGGTTTTAATAAATAGTCTAGTACATTGTGTTCATAGCCTTGAAGAGCGTATTGATTGTATGCTGAAGTGATGATGAAATACGATTTGTTTCCAAGCAAATTCATGATTTGTAGACCAGTTAATTCTGGCATCTGTATATCTATAAAACACAAATCTACTTTCAAGTGTTGCAATTCTGTCAATGCTTGAATAGCAGATGTAGAGCTTCCTATTAATTGTAAATGAGGGGATTTCTGAACATATTCGTTTAGCAAAGCTACCGCCATCGGTTCATCATCAAGAATATAGCATTGTATCAAATTCATAGTTCTATAGTTAGTTCGCAAGTAAAGATATTCGCTTCTTCTGTAACCGTCAAGTTGTGTTTGTCTGGAAATTGTAGCTCTAATCTTTTGCGAATATTAGATAGTCCAATTCCACTAATGCTGTCTTTGAAGTGTTTGTTGATTTTGTTTTGAGTATGCAATCTTAGGATATTGTCTTTTTGTGTAATTTGAATGATAAAAGGTCGTTCCTTATCGGTTAATACACCATGTTTAAAGCCATTTTCTACAAAAGGCAATAGTAACAATGGAGGTATATGAATATCTGGGTTCTTAACATTAATAATCAACTCAAGCTGAGCGTTACCCGCAATTCTCATTTTTTCCAAGTCAATAAAATCTTGAATATAATTAAGTTCTTTTTGTAGTTCTACACTGTTTTGTTCTGTTTCATAAGTCATGTATCGCATTAAATGACTTAGCTTATCAATTGCCGGTAATGCTAGTTCTGATTTTCGATAAACTAAATAATAGATGTTGTTTAACGTGTTAAAAATAAAATGTGGATTTATTTGAGACTTTAGAAAACGCAGTTCAGTTTCTTTTTGTTTACTTTCTATTAGTTGGTTAAGTTGGATACTTCTAATAAAATGGATAACAATGTAAGTAACAGTAGCTGTAAAAATCGGTATGATACTAAAGTAAAAATTATCAAAGAAATAGAACGGAATTCCTGTTCCAACATGGTAGTTAACAGTGTCCCATAGTAATCTAGTAAGCCACTGTTCTAGAAGAGCTCTCAGGAATACAAATAAGAGATAAGAAGAAGCCCAACCAATAAGAGCTGTTTTCCAATTAAAGCTTTTTACCCAGCGAGGCATTATCAAGAAATAATGAAAATAAAAAACACTTAAGAAAACAATATTAAAAGTAATACCAAATAGAGAAAACTCTGTAAAGTCAATAAAGTATGGAGCATTTATGTTTAGATGAACATAGCGCAGATATAGTAAAAAAAGAAAAAGAACCATGTGTATTTGGACTTCTTTTTTCTTCGATAAATACTCTATTTGCTTCATTATTTATGTTTTTGTAAAGCTATTAAAACTACAGCTCTCAATAAAGAGAGTTGGTCGCAAAAAACAGCTCGTTGGTCGAAAAATAGAAAATATATCTTAAGCGATGAATCATATTTGCATTAAAATCAAAAACAGACAGATGTATATTAAAATTATTTATTTAGTAATGGTGTATTTATTTGCGCAGGTGACTCATGCACAAATAAACAAAAGCTTTAAATCGACAGATCCGATTGAGGTATTGAATTTTGGAACATTTCACATGGGATTTACATCTGATGCGAATAGTACAGAATTTGATGAGCATAATTCAACTAACAAAGCAATGGTTCACGAAGTAGCAGAAGCGATAGCAAAGTTTAAACCTACTGTAATTATCGTTGAACAATTACCACAATACGATGAAGGCTTAAATGAATTGTATCAATCATATTTAAAGAATCCAGATTTAAAAATGGAGAATCCAAATGAAATTAATTTATTAGCCTTTGAGGTAGGTAGGTTAGCAGGAGCAAAGCAATTTTATGGAATAGATTATAGTGAAGGATATAATTATATGATCAATAAGAGTATTCCTAATTACAACGATAAAGACTTGTTTGAAGATTATATGACAGCAGTTATAACCATTTTTGATAATAAGGAAAAGAAATCTAGAGACGTTAAGCAAATGTTATACAATACAAATACAAAAGAGTTTTTAGATGCAATGATCAACCTTAATGCAGATATGTTAACCCATGTTTCTTCAGAAGGAAAAGCAGAAGGCGCAGATGAAGCAGCAAAGTTTTATCACCGAAATTTATTGATGTATTCAAACCTGAATCAATTGCCTTTAACAAAAGATGATCGCGTTTTTATTTTAATGGGCGCAACGCACACTGCATTTTTCAATATGTGGCTAGAAAGAAGTCCTAAATATCAATTGGTTCATACATTAGATTATTTGGAGCAGTTTAAATAATAGAAGAACTTAAAATAAAATACCCGATAGTTGTAACTCAAGTAGAATTATACTGTTAGTAATTATAAAGTTTTCATTTTACTTGATTAGATAATTGAGATAGAACTTAAAACAACTATTTTTGAATATAAATAATCTTAATTTAAGTATAAACTAAGATTACAATTTTCAAACCAGAGAACAATGAAAAGTAAATTACTTTGTATTATAGCATTTTTGCTTGTAAGTATAGTTCCATGTATTGGGCATAATAAAATCTATGATAATCAAATAGACATAGAGTTTTTTATACCAGTAGAGAAATCAAAACTTTATACACGTGTTATTGGTAACACTGAAAAACCTATAATTATTTCATTACATGGTGGTCCTGGAGCTTTTTCTGTAGATCATGAATTCTATAAAGATGTTTTTGAGAAAGATTACTTAGTTGTTTATTTTGACCAAAGGGGAGGAGGTAAATCGGAAGAATGCACAGATAAAACTATGCTTACAACAGATCAATTCGTTGAAGATTTAGACATGGTAGTGGATTATATACAAGATAAATACCCAAACAAAAAAATCAATCTTTTAGGTACTTCATGGGGAGGGACTTATGGTTTTTTGTATTTGCTAAAGCATCAAGATAAGATTAATTCATTTATTAGTAGTTCAGGATTCATAGATAGTCCTCAAAGAAACTTTGCTCTAATAAATCACGAGCGCAAATTGGCAAATGAACTTTTAAAAATCACAACAGATTCTGTCAAAAAGGTTCGATATGAACAAATTCTAACGAAATTAGATGAAATTGAGAAAAGTGGATTTAAAGATTTTTTTGAGTATATGAATGTTATTAGATATGAGTTTCCAAAAGATTTAGGTTTCGATGTTTATTGGGCTAAGCCAGAATTAAAAGAAAAGAAAGCTGAGTTACTTAGCGATCCTGATTTTTATGTTCGAGTAAAATATACTCCAGAGCAACTTGAAAAGGCAATCGAAAGAATGGAATATATAAACGAAGTCTTTATGAATATGGAGTCCTATAACAATTTGAATATAGTAAATGAAATTGAGGCTATTAAAAAGCCTATATTAGTTATTCAAGGAGAATATGACTATGCAATTGGAGTAGAACAAGGTAGAACAATTTATAATGCGCTTAAAAATGTTTCCAAGAAGAATAAAGAGTTAGTATACATAAAAAACGCCTCGCATAATACACCGTTTGAAGCTCCTGAAATATATTATAATACGATGAAATCTTTTTTCAAAAAGCACAATTAAGCAAAAAGAATTTTGAACATTAATAGGTGCTTTCAGTTTTAAAACAGGAAATTATTAAATAAAACTTATCAAAAATATCAGCCTTAAAAGGTGGAAATGGCAACGTTTTTTCAGAAACATCTCTAAGTTCAAATAGAATAAAAAGAAACCCGATAACTGTAATGTATAGCTATCGGGTTTTGCTTTATTGATATTTTCAAGAAGATTAAAAAGGATTATTTCTTCGGGGAATTGTCTAAAAACATTTGTTTAACTTTTTCTACATCATAACTTTTGTCTGCTTCCAAATCACCAGATCCGAAAACATTAGTCACTTCACCTTCACCATTAATGACAAAAAAGAAAGGATAACCTAAGCTTTTAGCATTAGGAGCATATTTTTCAAACACTTCTTTATTTTTGTTTTTTGTAGAATAATTTAAGTGGTAATACAAGTAATTTGCATCGACTATAGTTTTGAGCTCTTGATTGTTTTGTACAAAATCATTAAAACGCAAACACCAAATGCACCAGTTACCACCAGCTTGTACAAATACGTTTTTACCTTCCAATTTTGCTTTGGCTATTAGTTCATTTATTTTAGCCTGAGCGTCTTCTTGTTCGTTGTAGGGTTTTGATAATTTTTCTTTTTCAACCTCAATAGCTTTTTTTGCAGCAACAGTATCTACTTGTACAGAAGACTCTACAGCATCATTAGTTATAGCTTCGGGTGTTGGAATTTCTTTTTTACAACTAGTTAATGTGAATAGGGACGCTATAATTAACGAGGATATAAGTGTTTTTTGCATGTTTTTGTATTTAGAAATTATATGTAAATTTCAATCTTAAAAAAGGTTTTTAGAAAACACAAAAATAAGGCTTTTTTAACCCTTTACGACATCTAAAAAGTGTTTTATGTATACTGTATGAATTAATTATTTACAAGCTTATTTTAAATATTAATTGCCTACTGTTAGGATAATACCTATATCTGTATCTTCTTTTTAATTTTATTACTTTCAGGGTAATTATTAATCACTTTTTTCTAGAGATAACTGTTATTCTTGGATGTTGTGAGAGATTACTATTTTTAAAATAAAATCTAAGAGGTCTTATATAATAAGTATATTGTGGTGTTTTATAATTGGTAAACAGACGTAATTCAAAACATAAGAATGAAAAGCATTGTTAACATAAGACAGTTTTATACTCCTATACAACCAGCAGCTAGAAAAATAGGAGGCAATGTCAATTATAATGAGTTTTTTCCAGATGTAAGACTTCAAAAATTTATCTATTGTTATTGGCAACTTGAAACAAGAGATAAACTTATTGACGAATATAAATATCGTGTAGACTCAGATGGTTGTATTGATGTTTTCTTTGAATTAGAGAATCCACAAGAAAACTTTGTGATGGGGTTCAGCAAAACGTTTGTAGAATTTCCTTTAGAAGACAAATTTAATTACATAGGTATTCGTTTTCTACCGGCAGTATTTACCCAGATTTTCAAAATTAATGCAGAAGAGTTAAATAGTCAATGCGAGAATTTACATTTTATAGTTCCCAGCCTTTCAAAATTTATTGAACAAAGTTTTCATGATAAATTAGTTGCAGAAGAATTAGTTCAGATTTTAGATTGCTACTTTTTAAAAGTTGTTTATCAAAATACTATCATGAGTGACAGTCGTTTCAATACTGCACTAGAAATCATTTTGAAGAAGAAAGGAATGTTGCATATAGAAAAAGATATAGATGCGGGGATTAGCAGTCGACAATTAAGAAGACTATTTGAGTTCTATATTGGCGATTCTGCCAAAACGTTTAGTAAGGTAGTTCGGTTTCAAAATATCTTAAAAGCTAATTGTTTGAAGCAAGAGTCAAAATACACCGATTTACTTTATGATTCAGGCTATTTTGATCAGTCTCATTTTATCAAAGAATTTAAATGTTTTTACGGTGAAACACCTAGTGTTATATTCAATGAGTAAGGTTGTCCGTTTTTTACTATTTTTTTATTAAAAGAAAAATGAACTTTGTTCTATATAAAGAAAGTATGAAGAACATTATGACTCTAATGATTTGTATGATGACAATTAAAGCTGCATTTTCACAAGTCGACACTAAACAAGAAAAACAAATAAACATGAAATTAAATTCAGGAATTGTAACCGAAAAATTATTAGAAACAAAGGAGTTTTATACAAACCAATTAGGTTTTGGTGTAACATTTGAAAACGATTTTTATATTTTGTTGCATACTCCAAACGGAGAATCGGAAATTAGTTTTCTACTACCTAATCATCCAAGTCAGCAGTCTCTTTTTCAAAAACCATTTCAGGGAAATGGAGTCTATCTAACTCTTGAAGTTGACAATGTAGATGAAGTATATAGTAGGTTGATAGAAAAAGGAGTAACAATAGAAATTGAAATACGAGATGAACCATGGGGAGATCGTCATTTTGCAATTATGGACCCAAATGGAGTGGGAATAGATATAGTTACATATTCACCTCCAAAAATTGAGGAATTAGAACGACCATAGGATTTGTGTACCAATAATTAAAATATTTCATTGTGTTCTGATTTGTTTAAGAAAGAGCGAATTCCTAGTTTTGTGAAAATTTGTAAAAAAATCTACTAGAAGTGTTTTTTATAAATTTTAAAATTCACATTTAATAAAATCTATGAGGATGAAAAAAAGTCTGCTATTTCTATTGACAATTACACTAATGACGTCTTGTTCAAATGAAGACAACACTATAAACGATAAAGATAAATTAGTGATAAAACATGACGGTAAATTAAAGAGTACAAAGGTAATTGTTAATTCCTCAGTTGTTGATGAGAAATTATATTCATATATAGAAACAACAGATTTTTTATACGGGACTAATGGTTTTGTGAGTGAAACTAAAACCACAAGAATTGATAAATATGGAGAATCGTTTGCTCATACCACTTTTGGTTATGATGGAAATTATTTAATCAATAAAACATATTTAGAACCTAGTTATAGAAATGATGTGGTAGAAAAATTCTATTATGTAGATGAATTAATAACGACTTCAAATTATTATTCTAGAGGAAAATCAGTACGTGAATATTATTCTTATGATTCATTTAAGAATTTAATCAAAAGAGAAATATTTCATAATGAGGAAGAATGGGAAGCAACATTTGAATTTGAATATACAAATGAAAATGTAAATAAATTGATTCTTAATACAAGACATCCTATACCTACTCAAATTTTGAACTATGAGTATGATAATAAACACAATCCTTATAATGAAGCTTATTCGGTAGCATATAGAAGGATAAAATATATTTCCAAAAATAATGTTGTACGAGTCAATGATAATGAGATTCAATATGAATATAATGCTAAAGGATATCCAATCAAGAGTATAGATAAAAATAATGATGTAATTACTACATATGAATATTATTAGTCTTTTGTTTTTAAAAAAGGGGTTAGATTCCAATAAGGAATCTAACCCCTTTTTTAATGTAAGCAAGTAAGAACTCGTTTTTAAGCTTTTAATATATTGAAATAGAATTAACTTCGAACAAGTAAAATTTATTCACTTAGATCTAATCGTGTTGATTAACAGAGAAATTGTTGAAGATAAATTAGAATAAAAATTACTATTGTAGCTCTTTTAAAAGCAATTGATATTCTAAGTCGTTATCATTTAAAAAATTGAGTAATTCTATTTTATTATTTACATTTAAGACTCTTTTTTTACCGTTTTTTAGATTGATGTATAATCCTGTTTTTGAACCAAAAACATAAGCCCAACCTAATTTTTTTGAATATCTTATTCCAAAACCTAAAGGAAAATCATCCATAATTTTATCTTTTATTTCAATGGATTCTATTTCGTTCCAGCTTATCTTTTTATTGATAAACAAGAATGAATATGAAACGGTTGATTTGTCGATGTAGACTGAAAAGGGACTGATGAAAATAAAAATACATATTAGTATATTGAATAATGTAAAATAAACAATTTCATTACTTTTCCAATCACTTAGAAAAACTACTAGAAAGAATTGGAATAGGAAGAGCCCTAAAATAAATTTCGGCAATCTGGTTTTTTCTTTAAAAAACTTAGTGCTTTGCATTTCTTTAAAATTAAAGATTGATTCTATATTTACGTTATTAATAATAATAGAAGTAAGATTGTCATCACTATCGATGCCCATAAATAAGTTATCTGTTACGTTTAAATAGCTTGTCTTAGCATCACTGAAAACTATTTTTACTATATCGTCATTGTAATCTAGTCGTACTATTTTTTCATGAGGTTTAATTTCTGATATATAGAACCTATAGTAGCCATTTGTTTTTTGAGGGACTGTGAGAGTACTGTCTTTATTGGCAAGAGAGTTATTAATATGAATTATGTCTAAAGAGAAAAATTGTTTGTGATCCATACCAGAACCAATTTCAATTAGGCAGATATCATTTTCTAATATTGAAAAAGATTGTGGTTCATACCTTGGTATGGCCGTAATACTTAGTGGTATCCCATGATTAGATTCAGAAGTTTCAATAGTATAGCTTAACTCTTTAGGTTCTTTAGCAAAATTTACTCTCATAAAATATTATTTGTCCAATTTACATGAAAATTTTTAAAAGATGAATCTTCCACAATATAAATACTTGTTTGTTCATATTGATTAATCACAATTAGCATAAGAACATAAGTAGTGTAAACTCATATAGAGTGTTTTAAATAGTGAATTTCAGTAAGTTATAACGAGCTTCTATGGATTATTGTTTTTAGTCTTTAGAAGTCAATGCAAATTTCTTTGCTTGCCCCACCCAATTCGGTGCGTTGTTAATAGTTTGTCTAAGGAATAAGTTCAGTTGTGCAGAATGATGTTGAATATGCCTCATATTATACAATAGAATTTCAAGTAAAGAGAAGTTTCTGTATTCATTAATCCAGCGGTCATTCATTCTATTTGGCGATAGACCTCCAATAAGGCGGTTAGCTTTTTTTCTACAATGATCCAAGTAACTAAGGACTTCTAACTTTGTATATGTTCTTTCTGGTTTCTCACCTGTAGGGTCAAATTCTGATAAAGTAAATGGTTTAGGTGGTGCAAAGCTATTTGGTTCTGTGGTTAAATAATAGTCTGTCCAGAAAATACAATGGAAAGATAGATACCAAAAATCTAATGGTGTATCCCAATGTTCATCTGGACACATATTGATTGCATTTTCAAGCATATCAAGACTTGCTCCAAATTGGGTCCAAATTGCTTCGGTGATTGTTGATGAATACTCCATAATTATATTCTTTCAGATTGTCTTTACGTTTACTCGTTAGTTGTTATTACTAGTATTATTTGCATTGTAATATTAGGTTTGAAATTGATGCGAAATGTATTAATTCTAACCTAATTTGAGCAAAAGCTTAGTCGTTTGTATATTTAAATACCAGGTTGATTTAAAGTGTTTATTTTGTGTCGTCTATGTTCAAGTATTATGAGTAAAATCATTAATCCGATTGAAATAAGCGATGAGTTCAATGTTCCAAGTTCCAAGCCACCTTTCTCATGGGGTTTTGTCAGAAAATCGCCAAAAGTAGCTCCAAAAGGTCTTGTAAATACAAAAGCAATCCAAAATAAAACAATATGATTAATTTTTGTGGAGTAATGCAGAAGTACAACAATAATAATTACGCCACCGGTAACAAAAGCACCTTGTAAATAACTTAGTTCAAAATAATCGCCAAGAAAGTCTCCAAACTATTTGAAAATAGAATTGCTGCCCAATAAAAAAACAATTTATGTTGTGCTAATCGCTTGGTGGCTTCTGTCTATGAATTTCAGACTCAATCAGCATCGAACCGTCAATGGAATATTTTTTCAGTAAATAGACTCATAAAGTTTGGGCTTCCTTCTTTTCTAGGCGAGATATAGTGTCACAGTTCACGCTTCGCTCTTTCCTGTCTCTGTCTCCAAGTCTCTGTCTCCTAAATTAAATCTGGTAGAGTGGGTGAGGTAACGATGTTTATATTTTGGTGTTTTTCATTGTAAAATACCTATTTGTGGGTATTGATAAGTGATGTTTAGAAAAGTAGATTTGCAATTATAAATAGCCCAATTTTAATCCTCAAAATGGTATTATTAAAAACTAATATAAGACATTTTGTAACGGCGCTATTTAAAATCTGTGAACACTTTACTAATTAAATTTTTAAAAACAATGAAGCAATTAACTACACTTCTATTATTTTTTTTGAGCATTAACTTAAGTTACTCACAAGGAGCAGGGTTAACAAAAGAAGAAACCGTTAAATACATTAATAAGAAGCTTAAGGAAGTTGAGGGATATAAAACATCATGGAGTAATGATGCCACAGCTTATATTCTAGAAAATAAAATGGAAAGTCTCGGTGATGGTAAATACAATTATATCAATTATTACAGTAATGGTGAAAATTACTGTACATCAGATAAAACTTCAAGTAGTGGTTCCCGCTTTAATAATGAATTTAAAGCCATTCATATAAAGTCGATGGAAGAAATTAGTGAAGCAAAAGCGAATAAAAGTATTGGACGAATAAGAGTCACTCTTCATGAAAAAGCTGTAAAATGGTGGGCAAGGGATTTTAGTTTAAATTCGGAAGACGTGTATAGAAAAGTATTCTTATATACAGATTATTGGGGAAATGCACAGTACACTGATGATTATTCACATACTAAATATTGGTGTACCAATAGTGATAGAGATATTACATATGATGGTGATTTTGTGTTGTATTATTCTAAAGTAGATGCAGAAGATGGAAAAAAACTACTAAAAGCATTACAGTATTTGGTTGATTTAGAGAAAGCAGAAGATGATCCATTTGGATGATTAGTTTAAATAAATAATGGAAATGAAAAGTATACTATCAGTTTTTTTTATTTTTTTTCATTTTGTTTTTTCTGCTCAAACTATTGGTATTTCTGAAGTAATTGCAGTTGAAAGTAAAGTGTCATTATATGAAAGTAATGTAGATAAAATAAATAAGCTTCGGAATGAAATACCAGAACTTGAGAAGCAATGGAAAGAGAATATTGCTAAATTAAGTGCGGAGATAGCCGCATTAAATTTGGAACGCGATAATCTCATCGCCGATATGAAAGTAGGAGCTCGTTGTAGTCAATGTGGTGGATGGAAGTCTGATTTTGAAAAAAAAGGAGAGAATTTTGAAAAGCACTTGGGCGATGTGAAGGGGTATGCTATTCCTGCTACTACAGGAGAAATTGAAACTACCAGAAAATCGTATTCCGAAAAAATAGCAATTAAAAAAGTTCATTTGCAAAATCTTGAAAAAGGTGATAAATCTATCCTAAAGCAATATGAGCAAATAGACAAACTAATAAAAGATAACGAAAAGCTGTGTGATGAAATTACAAAGCATAGTAAAAGTTACGAGCAAAAACTTTTAAATGATGCGAAGAGTAAACATGATTTTTGGTTAGAAGATGTTTTGTCCTCTGGTTCAAAGGCCTTTGTTGAGAGTAGTAAAAAAAGGCTTTTGAAAGCTAAAAAAAATTGGTTAGAACAAGAATTTGTTGAAAAAAACATTGTTGAGTTAAAAAAAATTAAAAATGAAAATCAAAGAAACCAAGATGATAAGAAACAGCAAATAGCTGAAAATGAAATAAAGATTTCAAGTCTGAAAGCAGAGCAAATACAGCAGACGGAATCTTTTCAAACGGAATTAGATGAGCTTTATAAGAGATTAAAGGAATTGGAAGATAAACTCTTTAAGGAAACTAACGAAACATTAAAAAATCAATTAAATGAAACGAAGGAGGAGCTTAGCAAAGAAGTGTTGAGACTAAAAGAGAAAATGGTTGAGTATGTTTCTAAATCAGATCAAAATATCGCTTTAAAATCAGATCAAAATAGTAATCTTTATACAGAGATTACTCAATTAGTAGGAAGTTTAAACAGAGAGCAGATACAAAAAACAAAAGAGCTCAATGAAGAGCTTGCTTTGAAATTAGGAGATTTAAAAAAATTAGAGTCTGAATCTGAAATAAATGGTAAAAAATATTTAGAAGAATACACTGAAAAACTAAAAGAATATAAACAGAAGAACGATGCTTTTACTAAGGAAATAACGTTAGAAAGTAATCGAATGTTATTAGCATCAAGAAAAACAAATTGTTCAGTATGGAATGAAACATCAGGTAAGGTAACATTGAATTGGAATAAAAAGCTTCCTTGTGTTAATAAGTTTGCATTTCCAGATACAATTATGACCGAGGAAGTTATGGGGAGCTCCTCTTGTTCGAGTGATCTTTTCTTTCAGAATGGAACTTCTGTATATAGGTCTTTTTACAATGGATTGAGTGACAAAGAGAAACAAGCTTTATAATACTATTTCAAAAGATCTATAAGTTTAAAAAATCTGTTTATATATTTAATTCTTGTGATAAGTCTTTTAATAAAATATCTGTTATTAAAAAGTAATTTAATTATATCAAATAAAAGTCCTTGCAACAGCAAGGACTTTTTTTATATAGTATGGTGGTATTAAATCCCCCTGAATATCAAAAAAATAACTCTGGACTATTACATATGAAATTTGGTGTCTTCACTATAAATGTCTAGAAGACATTTCCTTAACGCTTGATCTTGTCGAATTGTTTCTTAACGCTTATTTCTGGGAAGTGGGGCTTTGGGTTTAAACCCTCTTTTTGTTTGTGGCAAATTGGAAACTATTTCTAATTCTATCATATATTTGCTCAGTAATTCAGGGGGCTGTGGTTTTATATGTATTACAACAAAAATTTCCGAAACTCTTTATTCTTTTCAAAAAAGTAAAGAAGAACTCATAATGGACAATAATTAATATACATGGAATTAATAGATTTTATACTGCATATAGACCAGTATTTAGAAGTGTTTCTTCAGGACTACGGCGTTTGGGTTTATGCTATTTTATTTTTAATCATTTTCGTAGAAACAGGGGTAGTAGTTATGCCTTTTTTACCTGGCGATTCGCTTTTATTTGCCACTGGAATGCTGGCGGCACAGTTTCACGAGAGTCTTAATATTTGGCTGGTAATGATTTTACTTTTTATCGCGGCTGTTGCCGGTGATTCACTGAATTATTCTATTGGAAAACAAACAGGTATGCGCATCGTTAGGTTTAAAATATTTAACATCCAACCTGTGAAAATAGAACATATCGATAAAACACACCAGTTCTATGAAAAGTACGGTAGCAAAACTATTGTTATTGCACGTTTTGTACCTATTGTTCGAACATTGGCACCGTTTGTTGCAGGAATAGGACGTATGAATTACAGCACTTTTTTAACCTATAATTTTTTAGGTGGTTTTATATGGGTTTTTGGTATCACCATTTGTGGGTACTTTTTAGGTAATATCCCTATTATCAAGAATAATTTCTCTAAAGTAGTTTTAATAATTATCCTCTTATCGGTATTACCAATCGTATATTCTGTAGTAAAAGAAAAAATGACTAAAAAGGCTGTGTAGTTTTTAGAAATGGGAATCTATTTGCCCCAACTAAAGGTAAAAAAAAAAAGAGTATCACAGAGTTATAAATCTTGTAGGAGGAATGAATGTGTTTTTTAAATTACTTGTTCATGTTTTTGCTGTTTAATATAAGGAAGTCGTTTAAGCTTTTGTTTTCTTAAATTTATTTATAGTAATTATCATGAAAACCAACTAATTAACACCTAGCCAACTTGCTATGGTGGTGTAAGATCTACTTAACAAAGACCTAAAACTGTCTATCGAAGTATTTGTTCTTTCAATTTCATTTCGCTTCTTATAAAATGGTTGATCATAATAGTCACTTTTAAATCTAGCATTTCTATTTCTTTATATTACTCGGCTTGTTGAGAGTGGGAAAGGTCTCCTGTCTATTCATCATTTTTAAAAATAAATGTGTTAATTCTATTGTTTGTAAATAGAGTAAATGTTTTTGAAGTAGCTTCTATGATATTTTAAACTTTTTTACAAACAGTACACTTTTGGGTGACTTTTCAAGTTGTTTTTTTACACTAGAATGACTTCCATGTCTGTTTTGTATCTACTCCTGATTTAATTTATATCACACAAAAGAGTGATGTGTTGTTTAATTAGTGTTTATTTAACAATATAAAGTAGAGACTTATTCTTTTGAGTTAATATTTACTTTGCTTAAATATCCATTAACGTAATTTAATAAGTTTGCTTCAATAAAATTATGATATGAGCACATGTTACTTTTATTATCAATATTTAATGTAAAGAATTATTCTCTGGCGCTTTCGCAATGGTCCTTACTGTGTTTTGAAAATCAATCTAATGTTGAGATTGTTGAAAGAGTGTAGTTAACTGGGCATTGTTATTTAGAAATTATTATAATTAATTGAAGTGGAAAGAACAGAAATAAAACTGAGAGGTCAATTTATATTGAGGAATGATGTATCAATAAGCTGCTGATATATTAGATGAGGAACTAAACCAAATGATACAGTACAATGATATTCAGTTTGATTGAATATAATGGTCAGGTATTAAAAATTAATTCCGTTGAAAATCTTTTGAAATTTGATGAGTCTATTTTAATGACTCCTTAATCTTTTGATGTTTGAAAATCACTTTAATCATTATTATATCAATGTTTAATATAGGGTGTAAGTACAAAGGAATTAGTAAAAAACTAAAGTTGAAAAAAAATATTTATATGAGGTTTTATTTATTATTAGCGGGACTGTTGATGTCATTGATGTCTCATGCACAAGAAGAATATTTTATTATAGGTTATTACATGAAATATGATTTAGATTCGCCATTAGAATCAAAAGATGTTTTATACATTAATAAAAATCAAGAAAAATCATTTTATCAAAAAGGTACTCTTAATAATAGGGAAGGTATTAAACCTAGAGAAAAGAGAGAGAACGAAATTATTGTGAATAGTATTACCAAAGCAGATCAGTTTAATTACTTCAATTTTAAAGAAAAGAAATTAGTTTCTAGAATTGCTCCTATAGAGTCTGTTTATATGGTTGAAGAAGAAATACCTCTGATGAATTGGGAACTTGTTGATGAAACTAAAGTAATCAAGGAAATCGAACTGCATAAAGCTGTTTGTAGTTTTAGAGGTAGAAATTATACTGTTTGGTATTCGTTAGAATATCCAATTCATATCGGTCCATGGAAGTTTAATGGTTTGCCAGGTTTAGCTTTTGAGATTACGGAAGATCAATCTAATTATAGTTGGACATTGACTTCGATAAAGAAGGGGATGCTGAAAGCTTTTCCTTTGCGATACGATTTAAAAAGAGGCGCTATCTCATTAAAAGAATATGCAGAGAGGGTTGAATATGAGCTTGAGCATATGAATGATGGTTTTTTAGCTAGACTTCCTAAGGAAATAGAAATCATTTCTTCTGAATCTGACAATTCTCGCTTTAAAGAATACGATTTAGAAAGAAAATATGAATGGGAAAACCAATAGATAGTGCATTTTAAAAGCTTTTTTCGGAGTATAATCTTTTTTTCTATTCTATGTTATACGAGCTCTTTTTTAGCTCAAAATATATCGGGAACTTTAGTTGATTCTAAAGGGAATCACTTAAATAATGTACGCGTTATTTTAAAAGACAATAATGATAAAATTGTAAAGTTCATCTTTACATCTGAACAAGGTTTTTTTGAATTTAACAATCTTACTTTCGGTGATTACCAACTTTTGATTCAACATATGAATCTTGAAAAGAAAGTCCTTTTTATCAGTCTTGAAGAAGAATCGAAAAACTTTAATGAAACCATTTTATTGGTAGACGAAGAGAAGATACTGGAAGAAATTCTAATAGATATTGAACGTCCTATTAAAATACAAAAGGATACTATAACATTTAAATCAGCTTCCTTTCTTCAAGGAGATGAAAAAGTTATTGAGGATTTAATTAAGAAATTACCAGGTTTTAATGTGACTAGTGATGGGACTATTAAAATAGGAAATCAAGAAATTGAAAAGGTTATGGTTGATGGAGATGATTTCTTTGAAAAAGGTTATAAAGTCTTAACTAAAAATATGCCTGTTAAACCTGTTGAAGAAGTACAACTATTACAACGATATTCGAATAACAAACATTTGAAAGGTATCGAGAATAGCCAGAAAGTAGCCTTGAATTTAACCTTAAAAGAAGATGCTAAAAGAGAATGGTTTGGGAATCTTGAATTAGGCTATGGTGTTGTTTCTGAAGATCGTTACAGTCTCCGAGGGAATGCAATGAATTTTGGAAAAAACAATAAATATTATTTTCTGTCAAATCTTAATAATACCGGTTTAAATGCAACTGGGGATATCAATCATTTAATTCGACCAATTCGTAGCGGAGAACCTTCAGCAATTGGAGACGACCAACAAATTTATTCTTTTTTGAATATTGAAAGTTCCTCTCTAAATTTAAATGAACAAAGAATCAATTTTAACAATGCTGAATTAATTTCTTTAAACAGTATATTTAACCTAACTCCCAAGCTTAAACTGAAGCTTCTAGGTTTTTTAAACACCGATGAGAATGATTTAGCACGGTTTACTACTCAATCATATTTCGCAGAAGGAATTGTGTTTGATAATGTAGAGGATTACAATTTTAGGAAACGTACGTTTTCAGGATTTGGTAAAATTGACCTAAGCTATGATTTAAGTAAGAATAAAACTTTTGAATATACACTTAAGTTGAATAGAGCTGAGACTACGGGTGTTAGCAATCTACTTTTTAATAAAGATCCTTTAAAAGAACGACTTAAGACCGATAATGAATTGTTGGATAATAAGTTGGTTTTCACACATAAAATTAGTGAAACTAAAGTCTTTTTGTTTTCAGGAAGATATATAAAAGAAACAAAGCCTCAAATATATCAGGTAAATAGGTTTTTACGTGATGACAGGTTTACTGAAAAAGTTGATAATCTAAAGCAAGCAAATGTAAATCAAATGGAATTTGCAGGTGTAGAAACTCATTTCTTCAGCAAAGGTCATAATGGAAGTTTGTTCGAAATTAAATTAGGAAACGAATATCGAAAAGATTTATTGGAAACTACATTAGAACTGTTCGAAGGAAGTACAAAACTGGATCAACCAATTGAGTATAAAAATAGCTTGGTCTATACGACAAACGACTTATATTTAAAATCAAACTATCTATTTAGGCTAGGGTATTTCAATATTATTCCTAACATAGAATTTCACCAGTTGTCAAACAAGTTAGAAAATTTTGAAACAGATAAAGAACAGTCTCCATTTTTATTTATACCTAAGTTAACCATACAACGAGAATTGAACGCACGAAATAAAATTCAGGCTTCTTATTCTTATGGTGTAACGAATAGTGATTTACAACATGTTTATGATAAGTATATCCGAACAGATTTTAGAACTGCGATGAAAGGAACTGGTGAACTTCAACAATTAAATGAATCAACGGTCTCTTTTTCTTATAATCTTGGAAATTGGAATGATCGTTTCTTTGCAACTTTATTTTTGTTGTACAATAAGAATCATGATTTTTTCAGTACCCAAACTTGGTTAACGCAGAATTATACAGAATCAAATACGATTGTATTAAAAGATAAGGAGTTATGGTTAATATCAGGAAATGCAGATTACTATATAAAATCTATTAAAACGAATGTAAAGTTCTTATTTGACGGAACACAATCAGATTATAAAAATATATTGAATGATTCGGAATTAAGAAAAGTGAAGAGTTTAAATATTGGTTATGGTTTTGAATTAAGATCTATCTTTAAAGGTGTTTTCAATTACAACGTAGGTACGAAATGGACATTCAATCAATATAAGACTGAGGTTTTGCATTCTTATAGTGAGAATACATCATTTTTAAACTTAAATTTTATAATGTCGAAGAAGTTAAATTTTAATATTAAATCTGAAGTTTATTATTATGGAGGTTCTGATAGAGGAAAAGATACTTACAGTTTTCTTGATTTTGGAGTAAACTATACAAGTCAAAAAGATAGATTAACTTTTTCCTTAACTGGTAACAATCTCTTAAACACAAAGAATATAATCAATTATAATATTTCAGATGTTAGTATATCTGAAACATCATACCGTTTAGTTCCTAGATATCTTTTGTTATCTGTTGAATTTGGTTTTTGATTTTTTAGAAGAGTATCACTAACTCTCATAGATTACATCTGAACAAACGAAGTAAATCTACGATAGTAGGCAATACGGTAACAGGCCCAAAAGGATAAATTAACTGTAAGTAATACCATCTAAATAGTTATAGAATTAGAATCGAATAAAATAAAAGCAGAATTAGCAAAGGCTGGGATTCATGTTGATGATATTTATGATTTAGTAAACACAAACAAGCCTTATCCAGCTGCAATTCCAATTTTACTTGATTTGCTACAGGGAGGAATAGAACATATAGGTATCAAAGAAGGTGTCATCAGGGCATTAGCTGTAAAGGAGGCCATTGGAAAAGCAAGCCTGGTTTTACTCGATGAATACAGCAAAATATCAAAGGACAAAATGTTGTTGCGTTGGGCAATCGGAAACACAATTTATATCACTATTACCGAAGATGATGTAGAACAGATTTTGCACATCATACAAGATAAAGAAAATGGAATGTCAAGGCAGATGTTTGTAGCAGCTTTAGGAAAAACAACATCAGGAAAAGCAGAAGATGTTTTAATTAAACTACTTGATGATGATGAAGTAGTAGTACAAGCTTTAGAGGCCTTATGCCGAATGAAATCAAAGAAATCAATAGAGAAGATTTTAACACTTATAAACCATCCAAAAGCACTAGTAAAAAAGGAGGCACAGAAAGTATTAAAGAAACTATCATAAAGGCGAAACTGGTTTTATATTCAATTACTACTTCTTTAGGCATTTTAAACTTATTGTTAATAATCAAGTTAGATTAAAAAAATTGATTCCCTTAAATTTGGCTATTTGTGTTTCAATTGATTAAGTAGGAGTAGAAAGGGGAGTGTTTAGGTTTCGCTCTTTTCAGACTCCTTTCTCCTAATCTCAGTCTTCTTTACGGCCGCTTGGCTCGTTCACTAAAAATGTCCACTAGATATTCTTTTAACGCTCCGATCCCTAACCAAAAGTGATATAATCATATGTAACAATATGCAGATCCATAACAGGTATGGGGAAATTAAAGGTCTGTCTTAAAGCCTTTTTGTGACATAATTATTTCTATTCATTTTGTTGTGATTTATATTAATTAAATGTGTTTAAAATGCTTATTTTTAATAGTTTAAAGTGTAGTTATGAGTAAAACTAAAAACAATCTAGGTAAATATGTAAGCTTTAGTACGGATTGGGGATTCAAGTATTATTTCGGAAGAGAAGAGTACAAATTAAACTTGATAAACTTCTTCAACGGTTTGTTTGAAGGACAAAAAGTGATAAAAGATTTGCATTACCAATCTGTAGAGCAAGACGGAGAGTTAGAACACGATCGCAAAGCAGTATTTGATTTATATTGTACAGGAGAGGATGGTGAACATTTTATCATTGAGATGCAGCAAATCAGTCAAGACTTTTTTAAGGACCGCACTGTATTCTATACCTAAATGGCTATTTTCTCTTGTGCAGATATGTACAAATCCTTCTAGTTTTCCTTTAAATAAGGGATGCGAAGATTTTGATCTTTTAAAACCAATTTGTTTTTTGCCAATGAAGATAGGATAGTTGACCATATCCTTTACAAAAACGCCATATAACTGAAACATTTGCTCTGAAATAGGTCCCTCTATATCTAGATAGCTAAGTTTTTTAAGTATTATTGCTATAGTTGCCAATAAAGAAGGCACTAGCGTGACGCTTGTGCTAGCTGAGGAGCAGTATGTTATGTTTAGCTAATTAGTCGTTTAATCTGTTTTCAATGTCCATTTGTTCGTGCAGAACTCTAATAATTTCTATTAAATTTTCTTTCGAGTTTATTCTGTAGAAAATGTAATGAGATTTTACTTTTGAGTGGTAATAAGCTTTTCTGATATGACTGTAATCTTTTCCAGAAGTCGGGTTTTGACTTAAATATTCAATTTCGTCAAGAATTAAGTTGTAATATCTATCGGCTTGCTCCATAGACCAAGTCTCAAAAGTATAAAGCCAAATGTTTTCAATATCGAATAGAGCTTTGTTACTGATTTTGTAAGTCATTATTCAGAAACATATTTTTGGTGAATTGATTTCAATAATTCTTCCCTATCGAAATTTTTCACAAATCCAGATTCTTCACCTTTTTTAAGTTCTTTTATGAGTTCTGATTTTTTAGTTTCTTCGTATTCAAATATTCTCAAAGCAGCTCTCACTACTTCACTAGCAGATGAAAATTTTCCAGATTGAACTTGCTCATTTATGAACTTGTCGAAATAGTCACCAAGTAATATAGATGTGTTTTTAGCCATAATCTTTATCTTTATATCAAAGGTACCAAATGTTGGTATCTCGTATAGTTTCAAAATTGTTAAATTTATGACGAATGACTCAATACTAGTCACACATGAAATTGTTTTTTCGAAATTGAGATACAGGGATTTCGAGAAATCCTATTGTAAGCTTCCCTTAAAACCAATTTTCTAAAGCTAATAAAGTAATCAGATCTCGTCTAAGTTTTAAAATTTTAGTCTCCCCAAATCAAGAAAATCTCTATATCACAGTTCAGACAAGAGACGAAGTAAATCCGCGATAGCCTTTAGATTTGTTCTTTATAAATTTCGTAAATCAAAGGAATCACAGTTCAGACAATTTGTCTCCAAATCTCTGTCTCCTAATTCCAGTCTCCATATTTAGTTTTCTGGCTCGTTCACTGTAAACACTAGGAAAGCCCGAAGAGTTCTTGAACAAAGCTGTTTTTAAAAAATTGAAGTATTTGATTTATAGTACTGTAATTGTCCGAAAAGATCAAAATAATCACTTTTAAATCTAGTATTCAAAATTTCTTTATATTGCTCAACTAGTTAAGAGTGGGGAAGGAGTATAGTAAATTAAATGAATCCTTGAAATCTTTTTTGTAAAGGTATCGGTTATAGTTATTTTATATATAAGATGCCCTAATTATCCTTTTGATTCTCGTTAGTAATATTTGTTATTTAACCTTAGAAAGCATGAACAATAATCAAATTTTATTTTGTGTAAGTATTATTTTAATTTCAGTTATTTTTATAGCTATAGGCTTATTTTTAAAGAAATATCCGCCAAAGGAAATTAATTACTTTTACGGGTATCGTTCTAAAAAAGCGATGAAAAATATAGAGCAATGGAATTATTCTCAAAAGAAGGCAGCTTTGGAATTAATCCGTTCAGGCATATTGATACTTATTAGTTTAGTATTAGTTTATTTTCTTCCTGATGGAAATTATTTTACACCTTATATTTTATTCTTAATAGTCATTATAACGCTATTTCCTTATTTTTATACTGTTTATAAAATTGAAAAAGCATTAAAAAAAGCTTTTACTAATTGATATGTTTTAAGTGTGGACATTCTCTTTTAAAATGGGTTTATTATCTAGCTAACTACCAAAACACAACCCTCATTATCTCAATTTATCAGAGGTCTTCGTTTAAAGTCAAGGAAATCCCTAAATCATAAAAATCAAAGTTCAGACAATTTCAGTCACAGGTCTCCAGATTACTGTTCACGCTTTTACTTCGTCAGTTCGCTATACTCGTGTCGTTTCACGTCTTTCACATCACGTTTTTACTTCGTCAGTTCACTATGCTCGTATCGCATCACTATTCACTATTTTCCGTCACCTAACATCTGTCTCCTAAATTGCTCATCACTGTTCACTCTTTTCAGTCTCCTAACCAAAAGTGAGATAATCTCCTTCAATTCTCACTACTCCACAATCTGTCAAGACTTACAATTTCCAAGTTACAGTCTCCTATTGAAAAGTGACATAATTATTTGAAATAATATGGAATCCTAGAGAGAGTATGGGAAAATGAAGACCTGGATCCAAACTCCTTTCGGGACATATTTATTTATCATGTTTGAATTAGTTTAGGATATTTTCTTTATTTAAGTTTGGTTCAAAATTCACAAAAAGAGCATAGTAAAGAACTGATTTTTATTGTTAATATCAGGTTTGTTCTTTAGGATATAAAACTTAATAGCAGTATTTTTTTTAAATTTCAAATATTTGATTGTTAGGTGTTTTTTATGATTTAGTTGTTTTTTTTGTTTAATGTGTTGTTGGTTTAGTTTTATATATAATACGAACTGAGAATGTACTTCTGGGAAATAAAAACAAAGGTTTAGCTTGAAGCGTAATTATAGAAAATAGTGGTAATGAACTTAATCAGAATATAATCTTTGTATTCAAACATTTAAGTCAAGTTGATGATATGTAGAATTAGCCGGAGTTCAAAAGTTTATAAGATTATAAAATAATAGAATAGAGAAATGATAATTAAACCTGCTGACAATGCATAATTTAGTATTGGTTATAATAGATGATGAACCGAAAGTAGCGGAAGCACTAAAAGGTTTGATTACGAAAATACTTTTTCCAAATAAGGGAATAGAAGTTCATATAACCAATTCTGTAAAGCAGGGGGTGGATCTTATACAAAAACAACTACCAGATATTGTTTTTTTAGATATAAGAATGCCAGATGAAGTTGGATTTGAATTGTTTAATCAAGTAGATTTAAGGCATACTAAAGTTGTGTTTACAACAGCTTATGCGGAATATGCTATCGAGAGTATCAATAAATTCGGATGTTTAGGTTATTTACTTAAACCAATAGGATTAGATGATTTAAACACTGTTTTCAATCGTTATAAAGAAGAACAAAGCAGGAATAAAACACAATATTTGAAATTTATCGCAGATAATGGTAAACGAACATTATTAAACTTAGAAGAGGTACTTTTGTTTAAAGCGTCAAGTAACTATTGTGAAATCTATTTAAAAGACCGTAAATACATACTAGCTAAAACTTTAAAAGAGATTCTTGAAGGACAAGATAATCATATTATTCGCGTTCATCGATCCTATGGGGTTAATCTAAAATATATCTCTCATTATACAGGTAAGAGCTTATTATTCAAAGGAGTATGTAATAATCAGTTAGATGGATTTATATCTGAAATACCTATTGGAGAAACATACTTAGACACAATTAAGGAGTATTTTCTATGAGAATAGTCTCATTACTTTTTGTTTTATTAGTATGCATCCATCTTAATGCGCAAGAAAGGGCCACTAGAAGTTTTACTACTAAAAACGGATTATTGTCAAATGATGTTTCCGCACTTCACGTAGATACAAAAGGGAGACTATGGATTGGATCAAAAGCTGGGTTAGCTGTTCAAATTTCAAATGAATTTAGGCAAGACAGTATTTCCATACGCTATAAGTTTAATAATATAACTTCTATCACAGAAGATGCTGACACAAATTTATGGATAGCTAGTTATGGGCAGGGTGTTTTGTATAGAAACAAAAAAGAATCCAAATTATTTACCATATCGAATGGCTTAGTGTCTAATCGGGCGCGAAAGATTAAGATATTTAAGGACTGTGTATATGTAGCTACGAATAATGGAGTTTCAATAATTTCTTTATTGGACAAAACGATTAAGAATCCTAAATTTAAAAAGTCTGCTGACTATCCTTTTGAGGTAACCGATTTCTTTGAATATCAAGATAAGGTATATGCAACTACTATAAACAATGGTGTTTATGAAGTAACGATCTCAGAGTTAGTACAAGTATCCGATGTTAAACGTATTTTATCTGCATTTAAAACTCAAGACGCACTTTATTTAGGTACAGAAGAGAAATTATTACAATTCGATGTGTTAAAAGATAGTGTTTTAGGTAGTTATCTAATTCCATATGTTTGGGAAGGAACTATTGCAAGAGATGAAATACTTTCTGTAAGTTCTGGATTATATAGTAATGAGGGTGGGTTATATTCGTTAAAAGGGAATGAAAACAAATTAGTAGTTTCAAAAGAAGTACAAATTAGTTTTAATGATTTAAGCTCTCTAGTTTATGATGATGATAGAGATTTATTGTACTTGGGAACAAAAAGTAACGGACTGTTACAAGTTGAATGGAATTCCAAAATAAAGAAGTATAGAAATTTTGGAAAGGTCTATACTTCATTCGTACTACATGGAAAGAATTTTATAGTTAGTGAAAAGGGGTTGAGTATTTTAAAAGGAGAGGAACTGATAACTAGTGTACCTCTAGAAACTTTCAAAAAATTCCAAGTTAAAAAACAAAGTCTGTTTAAAGATATTCCAACCAGATCTAATCATTTTTATGAAATAGAATATACCACAGAAGCATCAAAAATTGTTTTCTATAAAGCAGTTGTAGAAAAGAATAAAATCTGGTTAGCTTCGAATGTTGGAATCTTTAAAATGGAATCAGAAGGGGAATTAGAATCCTATTTTCCAATCCATACATACCAATTTACGTTCTTTCAAGGGAAACTGATAGAAACAAACCCTTATGGCGGTGTTCGTATTTATGATGATATTGAACGCATGAAATATCGTTATTTTTCGGAAACCTCTAGCGTTGACATTCCTCGAGATGTTGTGTCTATAGATCAAGATGCAGAATCGGTATATTTTGCAAGTGCTTTAGATGGGCTTTATCAATACAAGAATGGGAACTTTAAATCATTTTTAAGTTCAGGTGATTTCAACGAAGCTAAACTTCAAAAAGTGGTGATTGCCAATTCAAGTACAGTTTTGGTGGCCACTGATTTTAATGATATCTATCGACTGACTTTTAGTGAATCAAAAGCAAATGTAGACTTAGCTATTCCACACAAAAAAATAAAGGGTACAAGTATAGATTTTTTCAAGATATATGAAGGCAAACTCTATGTCGCTACTAATTGGGGAGTGAACGTTTTTGGAGAACAAGAATACTATTTTATAAATCAAGAACAGGGGTTGGATTACTCAGTGATTCACGATGGTTCATTTCATTCAAATGAGTTGTATTTAAGTGCTTTGGAAGGGTTTTTTAAAATAGATTTAAGCATTTTTGAAAAGAAGGAAATGAAGTTAAAACCTTTTGTTTATGGCTTCAAAGTAAATACTATACCTTGGGAAACAGAAGAAGTACTTAAAGTCTTTTCAAAACCAACATTGCCAATAGAACTGAGCTACAGCGAGAATAATCTACAATTGTATTTCGATGTTTTACGTGTTAAGTATCCAAATAAATTAGAATATTATTATCGATTAAAATCTGATGAAGCTTGGATAAATTTACCAGAAACAGGACGCCTAGATCTTCAGTATTTACAACCAGGGAATTATTCAGTGGAGTTGAAAATAGTTGATTTATACGCTTCTCAAAACAACACTTATTTAATGGCTACGCTCATTGTCAAACCACCTTTCTATATGAGCATACCTTTTATAATAGGGATGGTAATTATGTTGTTTTTTATCATTTTTACTATTTTCAAACGACGTATTCATCTTTTAAAGATTAGACAACAACGCGATAGAGAATTTGAGCAGTTAAAGATGAAGGAGGAAAGAAAGCAATTGATTTTTGACCGTCGTTATGCTGAAATGCGCCTCCAAGCTTTGCAAAGCCAGATGGATTCTCATTTTATTTTTAATATACTCACCAGCTTGCAATACCACATCATGGGAGATCACAAGAAAGAGGCTTTAAACCACTTAGACCGATTTGCGAAATTCATTCGTTTTACATTAGAGTTTAGCTCAAAAAAAGCAGTTAGTCTTCAAGAAGAATTAACCTATTTGGAACGTTATGTAGCTATTGAAAAACTTCGTTCAGACCGTGATATTTTGTTCATTATAGAAAACAAAGATGAAATCTGTCTAGATTTTACAAGCATTACCCCAATGCTGCTACAACCCTTTGTAGAGAACAGTATACTATATGCTTTTCCTCCAAGAATCACACAACCCAAAATTCAAATTCAAATCTATCAACTTTCCGATTGTATTGAGGTGGTGATTCGAGATAATGGTGTTGGAATAGACAACACCAAAGAACGCGTGAATTGGCATAAACCAAAGGGAATAGATTTGGTGAAAGAACGCATTTCTATAATTCAGAATAATTTGAATAGAGAAATAGAAGTCAACAGTTCTAATGTGGGTACATCTGTACATATTTACTTAAGCACCACAATTTCGTAAAGCTTTTTTTCGAGTGACTGCTTTTGGCAGTCGCACCTTTTACTTTTGTTTTCAGAATCAATAATGATACTTGTTTTAACGAAAATTAACTCTTCGCTCAACCAAAAGCGGGGTTTAGATAATTTTCTTAGTTAAAGACAACAGCTGTCAGGATATTCGTAACACAAAAAGAAAAAGAATGGCACGATACCAAGCAACAATTAGCAAAACCCACAATACAGGTACCTTTTTAATTGAAAAAGGTATGCAAGTAGACTTTGTTTCATTTACACCACCATGGAGTGTAGAAGGAGGAAAACCCATCAATGATGCTTTTCTAAGAGTATATGGAATAGATCTTAAGGCTGGATATGTATTATCACCTGGTTTTGTTGATGTAATGGAGCTTTAGGCGCTAAGTATTATGAAGTTAAAGATCATTTATTTATCGCTAAACTACATTAAGGATTTTCCATATGTAAATATGGAGCGACTTCTAGAATTTTTAGAACGACACGATATACAGCGCAGTGATCGCAGTGTCTATCGCATGTTTAAAAACCTGAAAGAAGAATATGGCATAGAGGTAATTTGGGATGCAACTAAGGGTGGATATTATCTGCCGGAAGAGGAAGAAACTACAATATTAAAATTTTTAAAACTAGTAGAACATTTTGTAACAGCAGATTTGTTTACAACAAATTTCTCAGACAATACAAAATTATTGGAAGTAGTAGAATATGAACACCACAGGGAATTTGTTCAACTAGAAGTTTTTAAAGAACTACTCTCCGCTATACAACATCGTTTTGAAGTACGTTTTTCGCATTACAGTTATTATCATTTGCGACAAAAAGAGTATTGCGTAAAGCCATTATATTTTAAGCAATACCAGAACCGTTGGTATTTAATAGCCGACGTTCAAGGAGTTTTTAAAAGTTTTGGTTTGGATAGGATTAGTGAAATACAGACCACGCAAGTAGTGTTTCAACCACGATTAGAAGAAGCTAAAGAATTGTATGCGGGTATTGTTGGACTTAATTATAGTGATTCTGAACGACAACGGATTGTATTGGAGTTCGACATCAGTCAGAAACCCTATATAGAATCGTTGCCGATGCATCATACCCAAAAAGAAATAAAAACAGGTAATGCCAATACGTATACCATAGAGCTTTTCATTGCTCCAAACTTTGAGTTTCAACAACAGGTTCAGAAATATGGAAATTTAGTGAGAGTGGTGGAGGGTGAAGTGATAATAAATAATTAAAATAGTAAAATGAAGAGTAAAAGAATAAATGAATTTTTAATCTGTATTACATTATTATGTTTTCAACAAATAATTTATTCTCAGGTAAGTAAGCCTGAAAAAAGAATTTATTTAATAGATGTTACTGCATCCATGGAAGGTAAAGGAATCGTAAATACTCCCGATATTTTTAATGAAGTAAAAGAAAATTTACAAAAGACAGTTGAATTAATTCAAGATAAATCGACTGAGGTAGTGTTTATTCCGTTTACTAGTAAACCTCATACTAGGAAGAGCTTTACAATTGAAAGATTAAACGAAATAAAGGAATATATCTCTAAATTAAAAGTTGAAAAAGGAGACACCAATATAGTTGATGCTTGGAGAGAAGGTGTTGAAGAAATTGATCCTTCTAAAGTAAATTACTTGTTTTTATTGACGGATGGATTACATAACACTGGGCCTGAAAAAGAACAGTTGTTTGAATACTTTAAAAATTGGTCAGACTTTAGTTTTAATAAATATTATTTTGCTTTTTATGTAATGCTTACTCCATATGCGAAAGAGTTAGATATAGCTACTGAGATTGATAAATCAAACCAACTTTGGATGATTGAATCAATGGATGTTAATGTTTCCTTCATTAGTGCAGGTTTTAAATTAAGAACAAATATTACGAATAGTAAAAACGTTAAAATAAGTTTCAGAAGTAATAATTTGAAAGTGTTTAGTTCTGATTTGGATGTTAAATTTCGTTTGGAAGATAATCCATATTATAGAATTAAGAGCTATAAGAATAACTTGAAAAACGAGCAGTCTGTTCTTGTAGAATTAGAGGAATTAATGCCGTTGCTTAATACGCCTATTGAAACCGATATAATTTTGAGTATAGAATTCGATAAAGCAAAGCATCCATTGTTGTTTTTTACACCAGAAAAAGTAGGAATTGAAGTTGTCAATAAAGGAGTAAGAACTATGTATTTCAAAGAAAAGTAAGATGAGAAGACTTGTATTTTTAACTGTAATTTTAATTTTATCTATCTCATGCTCAAATAAGACGGATGATGGTGTAAAGTTGGTTAATGTTGATTTTGGAAAAGGACAATATGAAGAGCCATTTGTCTTTCTAAGCTCTAAGCCCAGAATACTGGTAAAATCACTTGAGTATACACCGAATTTTTTCTTGTCGGATACTATCGTTTTAGAAAAGACATTCTCTATTGGTTTCAACGAAGAGAGTATAAGGTCTAAATCTACAGCATTTGTTCAACTTGTAGATTCAACCGGTTTTTCTCCAAAAGGTATTTCTGTTTATTTTAATGATTCGTTATCTAGTAATGGATGGTATGAGATAAAGCCAAGTTTACAAGAACAAGATTTGAAAATTAAGCTCAAACTAGATCCAGATAGAGGAGAACATATTTTTTATGGAAATGTAATAATCAAAGCAGATGAACTAGATTTAATAAATGAACTAAATGTTCAAGAAGAGAATATTGTAATTGGAGAATGGAAGGTAAAACAAGAGATCAGTTGGCCAATTTTACTTTGGATTATATGGTTTATTATTGTGTCTTTTATTTTAGTTTTTTTAGGAATATTAATAAAATTTATTTTCGAAATTTTTATTTGGTTAGGAAGTGTTTTAAACACTAGCATAGCATCATCCTCAGAATTAAAAGTTGTTCCTAATGCTGATCGACCATATAAAAGAGTTGAAATTGATGCAGTTTTTAAAAAAACAAAAACAAAACTTCATGCAGAAGCGGTAATTCGTGGGAAGGGAGAAGCGTTGTTTCAAGATTGTTATACCGGAAAAGTTCTCAGAGGTGGAGATTTGTATGATTACGAACACATTCGTTCTTCAGAAGAGATTTATATGAAGTATAGGGATATATTAACCAATGAAGAGATTGCTGAAGTTGTAAACTGTGAGGAGAATGTAAAAGTAACATTAAGAAGTATAAATCAATCTAAAGGCAAAAGACGTTTTGAAGAGTGGGCATCACAATCAATAATCATGAAACACAATATATGCATTAAAACTTCAAAAGAGAATACTAAAATTGCAGATATTGGTATCAAAAAAGCAATTAAGAATTTAAATAGATAGTATTTAAAAGTGAGTAGTTGATTTTTAATAGAATATGTTTACTATAAAATTCAAGATTGTACATTTCAAAAAAACATCTAAAATGCACAATCCAAACCGTCCGTATCATCGGGCAGAAATAGATATAGAATTTAATAAAGTAAAAGCAGCGTTGCATTCTGAAGCGGTAATCCGCGGGGAGGGTGTAGCGTTGTTTCAAGATTGTTATACTGGAAAAACTCTCAGAGGCGGAGATTTGTATGATTATGAACACATTCGTTCTTCAGAAGAGGTTTTTATGAAGTATAGGGATATACTAACCAATGAAGAGATTGCCAAAGTAGTTAATTGTGTTGATAATGTGAAAGTAACACTGAGGAGCATAAATCAATCTAAAGGCAAACGACGTTTTGAGGAGTGGGCAAAACTAACAACGGTAGTTAATCATGACTTATGTATGAAAACAGCGTTGAAAAATGTAGAAAGAGCTGATAAGGGAATTGAAAGAGCTATCAAAAACTTGGTGAAACGAGTTGAGATTTAGCATATATCACTTTGACTACTTTCTTCTAATCTAAGTTGTTGGAAAGATAGTATTGAATGTAAAATTGGTTTTATGGGTTTCCACTGATTAAAAATAGGAGGTAAGAGAAGTGTTCACGCTTCGCTCTTTTCAGTCTCCTTTATAACCATGACACTTCCTAGTGTTTAGGAACAATGTGGGTTTTACTTTTTACTCGTTTTTATAAATTAGAATTTTTCTTGTCAATAATAATTTTGTTTGTTATTAAAACAGCAATAGCTACGACAATATTTACATAGAGTAATTTTTCTTTTACATTTTCTGCGACTTCAAAAAAATTTAAATCAATCAGTACTGTGAATAGAATATAAAGAAACATTGGAAAACTCATATAATAATATTTTTTATTAAATTTTTTACTAAAAAACAATATTAAAACCATAATAAGAGAAGAAAATGTAAGCATTATTTATATGTTAAAGATAAGTTATACTTGCTAAGATAGTACTTAAAGATAGCTTAGCTAATAAAAGAGTGTTCTTAACAGCCTGTATTAACTTAATTACTAAATCTATTATAATATCATTCTAAAAGCAGTATAGTACTCAATGTCGTCATAGAAATTAGACTTCATATTTTATAGAAATTCCCGAATAAGATATTGTTCTGGATTATTCCTTAGAGCTGTTACCGTCTTCTTTTTTCTCTTTTCCTCCAAAACCACCAACCTCCCAAATCTTCTAATTTGTCGATCCATAAATCAAGTAAATGGTTAAATCACAAAATAAAATTTCGGATAATTCCCCTTCTTTTAAAACCTCTAATATCTCCTTACATAAAAGAGGTTGATTTCTTTATGAAACGCTCTTAAAAAGGCTGTTGATGGTCTTTATGCTTATGTTTATACTTCTAACAGTACTTGTTTCTTTAAATGGACATAGATACAAAATCCACAAGACTAGGAATGAGTGAACTAATTTTACTGGATTTAATTTACCAAATTCTTTCTATTGCAAAACTAGTGGGAAATACAAAGTCCGGTTTGTATTGTGATTATTTTGATATCATATGATATCAAATGATTTAAAATATTTTGTAACAAACTGTATATCAGTATTTATAAATATCAAAAAAGTGCTTTGTTCGGGAACTCTTCGGGGATTTCTTGTGTTTACTTGGGCTAGAGGCCCATTTACTGAACAAGACCCGAACATGACTCGAAGGAAACCCATATAAAACCCGATAATTTGTGATTATTATCATCTATTTTTACTTCATCAGTTCACTATGATCGTGTCTCTTTTCTCTTTTCTCTTTTCAGTCTCCTTCACCTAACATCTGTCTCCTAATTGCTCATCACTCATCACTATTTACTTTTCACGCATTTCGCATTACTTCTCACGTTTTTCGTTTCTCGCTTCACGTAATTCAAATCACAAAAATCAAAATTCAGACAGGACCGCACGGCCATTTTTAGTCCTGTGGACTGAAAATAGTAAGGTGCCAGTAGGTGCGATGGTCGAAGTAAATCTGCGATAGCAGGTATTAAATGATTGAGTACCATTGTAAAAGTGTGATGTATTACTATTTAATAGAATAAAAACAACTATATTTGTGTACACAATCATGTACACAAATATAAAATATAGAAATTATGGCAGTATTAGAAATAACAGCAAGAGACTTTAGAAATAAATTAAAGGACTGTTTTAACCTTGTTGATAAGGGGCAAAGAGTAGTGATTAAGCGAGGAAGTGAAAAATCGTATCTCTTAGTGCCTATTGATGTAGAAGATGTCGTATTAAGCTCTGAAATGGAACTAAAATTAGAAAGGTCGATAGAGCAAATCAAAGAGGGAAAATCTACAACAGTGAAGAGTGTTGATGAACTAAATAAATTTCTTGAATCTTTATGAGTAAATTTGTCATGATATTTTCTGACGAAGCTAAAAATGATATGGCTAAATTAAAGAAGTCAGAACCCCAAGCCTTTAAAAAATTACAAAAATTATTAATAGAGCTTACACTACATCCTTACACAGGTACAGGAAAAGTAAAGCTTTTAAGGCATCGTAACGGCGAGCAGCTTGTAAGAAAAATAACAGATAAACACAGACTTATTTATACTATACTAGATGATATGTTAATAGTTAATGTACTTAACGCTTACGGACATTATCTAGATAAATAAAAAAGCAACTAACTACTGACCGTAGAGAAGAAGTTATAGTGCCTCTTTATGATTAGAGACTGCCCCTTTGTTTTTAACCAAATCTTTGATTTTGTTTCGTCTTAGTAAAACTGTACAGCTGTTCTATGACTCCGATTTTACATTAATAGATTACTTTAAGGTTGATGAATTTTTTTCGAATCATTTGCAGATCTTTATCGTACTCTATATGATTTGTGGTGTTTGACTTTAAGGCACGAATATATGTTGCTTCTCTTTTTGTTATGTATATAAATTGAGGTTTATAGTCTACTCTAAATCCTAACACTATGCAGTTTTTCAAGTTTGGTGTTTCTTCTATATCAAATCCATTGATGAGCTGGTAATAGTTGTGTAATAGGTCTAATTTTAAATCAATTAACTCAACACTCGGATTAACCATGGTCTTGTCTTGATTTGTTTTGTATTTTAGATTTAAATCTAAATCTTCAATTCCTTTACTCGTCAATATTTTTTTTCTACATTTTTCTAATTTTATTAATTCTAGAGGAAATAGGTATAATGCTATATCTTCATTGGATAAGTTATCTAATGTAGGTTGTGTTTTTTGTAAAAAGAGGTGAAATGAATCTCCTAATTCATATAATGTATATGATTTAGAAGGATTTTCCTTGATGTAATTGAATGCAAAATGATTAAATAAATCTTCACCTAAAAAGTTTACTAATGAGGGGTAATCTATTTTTAAACAGGCTATTAAACGTTGGTAATATCCGCGACTGTATATGTTTATGCGCTCTAATTTATCTGATGTCGAACTACCTTTGATATGATTGTTAAAGTCAATGGAACTTTCTTCATTTTTGAAAAATATATTTGAAGTTGTTGCGTTTCCCGTCATCATCAAGTATTGAAAACAGAGTTGTGTTTTTTCTAAGTTTAATTTCTTCATTTAATTTCTAAATATTCGCTAGTCACTGGATTTGAATTTATTCCGTTTAGAGTGTTGTAAATACTAGTATTTGGTATTTTACCATTAATTACTTCTTTTGCTAAATTTATTTCTCTAACTAAATCTGGATAATCTGGAATGTTAGCGTCCCACTCTAACAAGGTACTCACTCCTCCTGTTAATTGGTGTACAATTTGGTATAATTCCCATACTTTAGTAGGCACAGGTTGGTCGTGAGTGTCAACAAGTAAATTGTTGTAATTTGTGGGTCCTGCTAAATGCACTTGTTTTATGGCATGGTGTGGTAAATTATATATATATTCTTTAGGGTCAAAGTTGTGATTGGTTGCAGAGACAAAAACATTATTAACATCAAGTAGCAATTCACAATTGGTGTTGTTGCATAATTGTGTTAAGAAGTCATTTTCCTTAATGTCTGAAGCTACAAACTCGACATAAGTTGATGGGTTTTCTATTACTAGTGGTCTTTTTATATAATCTTGTATTTTTAAAACGCGCTCAGTAACGTGTTTTAGTGATTCTTTATTTAAAGGTAAGGGCAATAAATCATGTGTATTAATAGTAGCTAAACCTGTCCAACACAAATGGTCTGAAATCCATTCTGGCTGAACAAATTCCGCTAATTCAAGTAGCTTGTCTAAATAGTGATAATTTATAGGATCTGTACTACCAATCGACATTGAGACACCGTGCATTACAAAAGGGGTGTCTTTACGCAAATGTTCAATTACTTTTCTTCCATATCCAAAATCATCCATATAGTTTTCACTAATGATTTCGAAAAAATCGACTTCACAAGCATTTTGCATTAGGTAGGGGTAATGTTGTGTTCGGAGACCGACTCCTAAATTGAATTTTTCTAAAGTTTTCATGTGTGATTTTTTAATAGGCAAGGCCTTTTGAGCCTTGCCTTAAAATAGATTAAGTTGATGGAGGAAAGATTAAACGAATAATATTCGTTTTAGGTTTTTCTGGTTTTTCACTAAATTTTTGTTTGTATCTATCTGCATAAACTTTCCATGCCACATCATACACTAACTCTCCTTTTTCAAAGTTTATAATTTCTTCATCTCCTGTCATTTCATTTTTATATTTCATCTGTTTCAAATCACCATCAGGTTTAGGAAACATCTGTAAGGCCGAAATAGGTACGGCACAACCACCCGTGGTAGCACAATTGTTTGAACCTGGAACAGATACAAATTTTATTTCTTGATTTTTTGAAGGATTTGTAGGTGAACCACAATTAGAGCCTCCTTCATAAGCTTGAACAAAACCACAACCTCCTTCAGATCTACATGTGTTTGTGCCTTTGCAAGAATGATAAATTGCTGGTGCTGCACAACCTAAATCACCATACTTTACCCACGGATCATTTTCATCTTTTTCGCTTTTATCTTTTTTAGGCATATATAAACCTTGACAAGAATGATAGTCTCTTAAATGATTTTTTACTTTAGAATCAGGTTTAATTTGTAAGTCGGGTGTTTTTCCTAGTAACGCCCAACAAATCGACATCCTGTCCCCAGAACCAACCATAGCTGGTGATGGAAATTGTCCAGTTTGAATAGTCCAATATTCTTCCATTCCCATTAATAAACCTTTAAGTGTACCTGTGGTGGCTTTTGATAATAGTTCGTGCCAAGGTATTTTTTTATGGTCTATTGCTATATCTTGGGTCACCATATTCATTGCGTCAGCGATTTCCTCTGCAGGAGGTAATTGCGGATAATTTATGCGGTTTTTAATGTAATCCTTTTGATTGGTAATGAGATTGCTTTCTCCCCAAATGAGATTGTTATTGGCATGGTATAGATCCCAAGTCATGTAGTTTGGTTTGGCAATCAATTTTTCAACCGCTTCAAAGATTTCGTGGTGATCCATTTTTCCGTTAGCACCACCTCGAGCTGCTTCACTTGCCGATTTTATTGGATTTCCAACATCGTCGAAAGACTTATGGTTTTCTTTTAATGCCGCATCATCAACTCTGTTTTCTGGTTGTACAGCTAGTAAACTGTTGTCAGCTTTCAGGATATTCATAGCCGCAAGTGTTGCTTTTACCTCATTTAGTTTTTTGATTTTTGTTTTTACGGCGATTACACATGATGGAGTAGTACAGTTGAATAAGTCTTTATTGAGTTCGATTTCATACTTCTCTATGGCATTTTTAGAATCAAACTTTATTTCGGTTAGTAAAAAAACAATTGTGTCTCTAACTGCCTCGTCTTTATGGGGAATCAAACTAGTAATAAGATTGAAAATTAATTCGTAAAGTGGTAAACCTTCTCCTTGATCAAGTATTCCATTTATCATTCTAAGAATTTCCCCGAATTTGATATTTTCCGAAGTTATATCTGATAGATTTGTTCGCAGACCTTCATATTCTGATTTTTTATTGTTGTTTCCCATTTTGTTGAAATGGTCTCTTTGGATTGAATTGTCAAAAAATCCTTTAGAATACATATGTTGTCCGTCTTCATATTTTATCAATAAATAAGTAATAATTGAAGTATATAATCCGGAAATAGATCCAAACATCAAGTTTGGTTTTTCTGCTATTTTTTCTTCAAATGGCAGCTTATTGTCGTACTTGTATTTCTTATCATCACGAATCTCTTCTTGTAGATCATGTTCAGATGATTCAATAGCTAAGAATAGCTTGATTTGTTCGGCATTTAAAGCTTCTAGGTTCACCTTGACATCTTTGTAAATGGAACTGTCTTTTAGGTCGTTAAAATCAATAATACCTGGGATTTCGGTTTTGTTTTTAGCGTAACATTTCCAACCAAAATCTGAATCTACGAGTTTGTTATTTGTGAATTTCGGCTTGTTTCCATACGCATTGTTTAAATTAGCAGCGATTTGTAAATGCAACATTTCTTCAATGAATACTTTGAAAACTTTATTGAAAGCATCTTGATTTGTAGGGTGCTCGTTTTCTGAGTAATATTTGGGCCCCATACCCGGCCATTGTCTACCTTGATAGAAATTATTGCCTGTGTTTATTTGGTGAAATCCTTGAATAGAATACATTCCAGACATGTATAATGGAATGGTGAACAATTCAACTTCAAGAGCCATTTGAAATAAACGTTGTAGGTTTTCCTGATCGAGTTCAAAATACTTATTTGGCCTCTTTGATAAACTCGAGAGGTCTAACATCAGGTTGTTATTTAACTGTATTGTTGTCATGATTTGTTAGATTTGGTTATTTTGAGTTGTGATATGGACATTTTGAACTCTCATTTGCTTCGGGTTTACAATATTCATCCATCTTTTTCTTGAAAATTTCTTTTTCTGGATTTATAAATTGTTCTTCAACAAGTGCTCTAGATTTTTCATTTAAGTCGGCATATTTTCTTAAAGTGTTCACTTGAATATGCGGCCAACTAGTTAATCCGCCATTATCACCGAAACCAAATTCAAAAAATATAATTTGTTCGTATTGCAATTGAAGAAATGTTTTTCCGTTTTCGGTAACTTCTTCAATCCACATATTCATATTCATTTCTACTGTTGGAACAAATCGATTCACGAACGGGATATTTAAAATACCACCTTGTGCTCCGGTTTTGTTTTTTGAGGACAATGAGAAATGCATATAACGATTAATATCTTGTTCCTTTATTGCGTCTCGTAATCTAAAATCAGGACGAACAGAGTATGGGTAAAGCTTATCTAAAAACATTCTTTGGGTATATACTAAGTTTTCGCCATTGTCGTTGTCTGAGTTAAGATCTATAATTGATGTAAATGGCAATGGAGGGTTGTCTAAATCGAAAGGTCTTTTTAAATCGGAAGTATTTGGTAAATTATTATTGTTGCCGTTTTTTCCGCTTCCCATCGTTCTAGAAATAGCTAAATGGTCGTAATCCCATTGACTGTTAATTCTCTCTTCTTCTAAAATTTTTTTAAGTTTAGCAATAAGCGTTTCTTTTTCTATATTGGTATCTGTAAAATGCTCATTTGTAGCTGATAATATTTTGGAAATCTCAGAAATTTCAGTAGCTGAAGCTGTCTCAATTAATTTTGTGATGTTCTCTGAATTTAATTTTCCCTGATTGTTTAAGATTGTATTAATCTTATCAGTCAAGGCACTTGTCTTTATAAAATCGGGTTTTCCATTAAGTACAATAGATCCACCTTTGTTACTCACATTTCCCAATAAAGTGATTGTGCTTCCATGAGGAATTACACCACTTCTAGAGATGCTATAATCTGGAATAAAGAAAGGTCCATCTATACCTTCTCTTACTTTTAATTCTTTTGGAGGTACAATACTTACAACGTTTTGAGTGCCTATATTATTTTCTGTCACATATTGAGGGGTTTCAATTGTACCAATATTAAAAAATGGCACATCCAGGTATGGATGTTTATTTAATAATGTTTTGAATTTTAATAATTCTGTACCACTGGGTGTTGTAGGATATAGATTATTAATTAATACTTCAAGTCCTGAAAGAGTATTCCAATTGTGAATTCCTCTATCTGTTTTGATTGAATCTTCGGTAGCGGGGTTGTTTATCACGTCACTCATCCACAAATACATACCGTTTTCTTCATGAATACCTGGGAATAGTCCTGCGTTGTTTTTAGGTTTAGAAACACTTTTAATACTCTGCTCGTATTTCATCGCACCACAGAATTGTTCTGTGGCACCTCCGCGGTTACGCACTCCGCCAGAAACTGATTCAAAGTGTAGTTTTTCTAAATATTCTTCACAATCGAATGCAAATTTTCCAGGTATTTTATTTTGGTCTGTTCCTGGTGAAGGCATTATTGTAGTATGAATACCAGACGATTCTCTTTTAGGGTTTTCATTGTAACTATACCATGTTCCTTCTAATAATTTTAGGATACCGTGATCTGCTACTGCTTCTTTCCTTTCTAAAGTATTTTTATCAAGAATACGCATTGGATCATCTATAGATACTGTTTCGTATTTTCCTAGAAACTCGTCTAAAGGTTTGGAAGCGTTATCTGTTAAATTTGTTTTAATCTCGTGCTCTGATTTTAGAGCAGTAAGGGAAGTGTTAATCTTTCTTAGCATTTTTGGTTATGAAGTTTTTCCTACTCGTATGGCTTTTCGGATGACGCCCCGTTTATTTAGTAATCTCTGGACTTTACTTTTGGTAAAAATGCATGCATGCTTCACAAATATATTGTTAATTATTATTAAACGCAATATGCGAATGTATAATTTAATTCAATAAAGTTAAGTTTTAAACATATTTTATTTGTATAATGTATCATTATTGTTTAAAAATGACAATAATCTATTTATTTTTATGTTTCATTGCTATTGCTCTATCCCCTGTATTCTTAATGCTTTTCAATAAGAATAGGTGTTTAAAAATATAGTTGATTTGAATATTTTTTAGATAAGTTATAGGGAAGGGGGGGCATTGTTTAATACCGATTTTGATTTGAATGTTACAAAAGTCAAAATGGGTTGAAAGCGATCATTCTAAACGTATTTAAAATGGGCTTTGAAAATCATTGCAGTTTTGCCATAGGATGAAAGTGCATGGTAGGAATTAGGTGCCTTTCGCATCACTGTCCCCTCATTTCTGTCCCCTAGTTTCTGTCCCCATATTCAGTCTCCATATTTAGTCTCCAGTCTCCTAATTCCAGTCTCCTAATTCCAGTCTCCTGTTTCCAAATCACTGTCTCCAAGTTTCTGTCCCCTAATTCCAGTCTCCAGTCCCCAAGTCTCTGTCTCCAATTGAAAAGTGACATAATCTCCCTCCAATCCTCTCAATTCCACAATACACCAAGCCTTGCAAGTTCCTGTTTCAAACACCATTTGTGACATAATTATTTCTATTCATTTTGTTGTGATTTATGTTGATTAAATATATTTAAAATGCTTATTTTTAATAGTTTAAAGTGTAAGTATGGGGAAAACTAAAAACAATCTAGGTAAATATGTAAGCTTTAGTACGGATTGGGGATTCAAGTATTATTTCGGAAGAGAGGAGTACAAATTGAACTTGATAAACTTCTTAAACGGTTTGTTTGAAGGACAAAAAGTGATAAAGGATTTGCATTACCAATCTGTAGAGCAAGACGGAGATTTAGAACACGATCGCAAAGCAGTATTTGATTTGTATTGCACAGGAGAAGATGGTGAGCATTTTATCATTGAGATGCAGCAAATCAGTCAGGACTTTTTTAAGGACCGCACTGTCTTCTATACCTCACGGTTGATTAATAGATTAGTTCGACGCGGAGTAAAAGGCAATACTTATGAATTGCCGGAAGTCTATTTCATTGGAATATTGGAATTTGAATTAGATGAATTACAGTCGGAAAAATACTATTATGATGTAGCCTTATTAGAAAAGGAAACCAAAGAAGTCTTTTACGATAAGTTGGGATTTAAGTTTTTGATTATCCCGAATTTTAAGAAAGAAGAAGCTGAAGTGAGGAGTTATATGGATCAGTGGATGTATACATTAAAAAACTTAAGCAAGTTCGATAAAATACCTTCCTGTTTGGATATCAGGGTATTTGGTCTTATCTTTGATATAGGAAAAGTAGCAAACTTAAATAAGGAAGATATGATTTCATATGAAGCAAGTTTAAAGAGGAAGCGCGATGCTGAGAGCATTCGTTTAACTCAAGAGCGAATCGCACGTGAGAGGGAGGAAAATGCACTTGAAAAAGGACGTGAAGAAGGACGTGAAGAAGGACGTGAAGAAGGAATGGAAAAAGTAAGAGTTATGGTTTTGAAACTTAAAATCATGGGGATTTCAATTGAGGATATTTCAAAAGGAACTGGTTTATCTATTGAAGAAATTGAGAAACTATAGTATGATTTCATAACTAGTAATGCAAGCCGTTTGTGTCTTTCAAATGGCTTTTTTTATGCTTTTACATTTCGATATTCGAAAATCTAATCATTATTCTCTTCAACTTCCAATCCCCTAATTACTCATCATAGTTCACCGATTACAGTTCACTACTTTCATTCTCCTGTCTCCAAATCACTGTCTCCCTATCCACTGCCACCAACTGTCTGTATCCTTTTTAAAAGAGATATATTTTATCAGAATAACTCCCAATGTCACAATCTATCAAGGCTTGCAAGTTCCTAGTTCAAAGCCCCTTTCGGGACATATTTTTTTCCAACGTTTTCATTAGTTTAACATAATTTCTTTCTATAAGTTAGCGGAAATTTAAGAAAATATGCCTGCTAACGAACTGCACTTTTCTTCTGATTTTAAAGACATTATTACATATTGTAAAGAAAATAAACTGTTTTTAGGAGCGGGAAACCCCAATGCTGATATTCTTATTATTAGAAAGGAAGCTGCCATTGATATGGAAAAGAATAAAGAACAACATGAAACAGAATATCTTGATAATGTTGATCAATGGGAACAAAATATTCAAAATAATACTCAATTTGAAGATGTCGATTGTTGGTTTAGTCTTAAACCTACATTTAATCCGTTATATCCTTATAAAGGACAAAGAAATGTTATTGAGTCTAGCCCAATAAAAGGTAAGAAACGAGGTGAAAAAGGAACAAGTAGAACTTGGCGTTTTTATCAAAAGCTAATAGATGCTATTTACCATGACGATGTTGAAAGTTCGCATATCAACTTTCATGAATACAGCTTTATCAGCGAGTTAAACCAAATTACAGCTCCTTACGCGAATAAAATCCCTAAGAAAGACCGTCTAGTTAGTATAGAGAAAAGAAAGCCTTTATTCGAAGAAAATTTCTTTCAACAATTTCCAATCGTCATTGTAGCTGCCGGGCATTATATCCGAGATTTTGATATTAATCTGTGTAAGTTGTTCAAGGTAGAATATGATGAACAGGCCTCAAAAGAGTTTTCTGAGGGTCTCAAAAATAATTGGATTAATGTGCATTATAATCGTAAAGGAGAATCTCCTAAACTACTTATTCATACAAACCAATTGAGTGTTAATATAGAAAAGGAGTTGATTAAGAGGTTGGGGGAGATTACGAAAAAATCAGTTTTAGAGCAAGTAATTTTAGGTAAGAAGTTAACTAATAAGTAGTAAAGGAAAAATGCGTTATGAAAATAATAAAAATTGAAGTTGAAAACTTTCGCCTATTGAAAGACTTCTCAATGGATGTAGAGAAAGAGTTATCCTTAGTGATAGGAAAGAATAATACTGGAAAAACATCTTTGCTTTCCGTTCTGGACAAGTTTTTAAATGAGAAAAGTAAGTTCTCGTATGATGATTTCAATATCGATTTTAAGAATCAATTAGAAAGTATAATAGAATCGGATAATATTGTCGAAGAGTTTGAGCCAAAAGGCATTAAACTTAAATTGTTTATTGAATATGACGAGCACGACGATTTATCTAATGTAAGTAGAGTGTTAATGGACTTGGATCTAGATAATAACACTATTGTATTAGGTTTCGAGTTTACTTTAAATTATGATGATTTCTTACTATTGAGAGAAGAGTACTCTTCTTTCGCAGCTAATGAAATGGCCAAAGTAGAAACAAGGAAAAAGGTTAGAGCGAAAGAATTAAAGGAGTATTTAAACGAGAAGTTAGGAAGTTACTTTCATACACATAAGAAGTCTTTTGAGTATGATATAGATAATAAAAATATTGTTGAGACTAATTATATAGATCTTGTAAAAGAAGGGATTAAGATTAAAGATATAATTGAGTTTAAATATATTAGTGCAAGACGAGATGTAACTAATAAAGAAAAAGAAAGTACTTTATCAAAACAAACTTCAAGTTTATACAATAAACAGGAGGATAATGACGAGAAAAATGAAGCTACAGAAGATTTTAAAGATCAGCTTTCAGATACTGATAATAAACTAAGTGAGATTTACAAAAATCTTTTTACTGATGTTATTAAGAAAGTTCAAGATTTTGGAGGAATTAAATTAAATGATACCGATATATCGATAATATCAACATTACGACACAGAGAGTTACTTGAAGGAAATACAACGGTAGTTTATGACCATAGTGATCACAAATTACCAGAGAATTATAACGGTTTAGGTTATATGAATCTTATTAGTATGATTTTTGAAATTGAAATTCTTGTTCAAGATTTCAAAAGGGATAGGGAAACTAAGCCTGCTGATATTAACTTATTTATAATTGAAGAGCCCGAAGCGCATACTCATCCGCAAATGCAATACATCTTTATTAAGAATATAAAGAAATTACTTGAAAAAGGAATAAAGAGAGAGGATGGAATCAATATACCACTTCAATATTTAATTACAACCCATTCTTCTCATATTGTTGCAGATAGTGATTTTGATGATATTAAGTATTTAAAAGCGGAAAATAGAAATAGTGTTATTGCTAAAAACTTATCTGATTTAAGAACTGAATATGAGGGGGATCTAAAACAATATCAATTCTTAAAACAATATCTAACTATAAATAGAGCTGAAGTTTTTTTTGCTGATAAAGCGGTGCTCATTGAAGGTGATACGGAAAGAATTTTAATACCAACTTTTATGCGAAAAGTTGATTTAGAATTAGAAGCTAAGCAAGAAGAAGCTAAGCAAGAAGAGGATAATATTGCTCTACCGTTGTTATCACAAAATATTTCGATTATAGAAGTGGGAGCTTATTCACAAATATTTGAGAAATTCATTGATTTTTTGGGTATAAAGTGTTTGATACTAACTGATATAGATTCGATAGGGGATATTGGTAATAAAGATAAGATTGGCGATCCTAAACTAGAAGCTTGTCCTGTAAATATAGGAATAAAAACAAGCAATTCAGCAATTAATCATTTTTTAGGCGGAGTTACTTGGGATGATTTAAAAACATTAAAAGTTGAAGATCGAACTATTCCTGTAGGAAGTTCAATAGTTTGTATATGTTACCAACAGGAAGAAAAGACTTACCATGCAAGAAGTTTTGAAGATGCCTTTATACACCTAAATAGAGCATTCGTAAAAGAAAATAAAGACACTTTTAAAGGGATAAAAAATTCTTCTGATTTCGATGATGAGACGAAAAGTCCTTATGATTTAGCAGCTGATTGTGTTAAGAGGAAGACACACTTCGCTTTAGATATATTATTTCATAGTGATGAAAGATTTAGTAATTGGAATATTCCAGCATATATTAAGGAGGGATTATTATGGTTGAAAGAAGAGTAAATTTAGAACTAGAAGTGGACGAGATTTTTCAATCAATTGATGCTGGCAGGAATTTTCTATTAAGTGGAGGTGCAGGAAGTGGTAAAACCTACTCCTTAGTAAGTGTAATTCGTCAGGTAATAGTTGAAAATCCAACAGTAAAGGTCGCTTGTATGACCTATACTAATGCAGCGGTTAGGGAAATTGAAGAGAGGGTAAATCATAAAAATTTAAACGTATCTACTATCCATGACTTTTTATGGGATAATATTAAACACTTTCAAAAAGAACTTAAAGAGGCTCTTATTACTCTAGCAAACAAAGAAGAAGTGACTAAAATTTCTATTGAAGAAATCAGTCCTGTTCCAGATAATTATTATGCAGATTTACCTGATGGTGTTCAGTATAAAGAGTTCGTTAGAATACATGAAGGTATTATATCGCACGATGAATTACTTGTAGTAGCCAATTATCTTTTTGAAAAATATCCCAAACTTAGTAGTATAGTTAAGGATAAATATAAATTTATTTTTATAGATGAGTATCAGGATACAAGTAAAGATGTTATAGAAATTTTTCTTACTCATTTTAAGAACAGCAAAAGGAAAAACATTATAGGCTTTTTTGGAGATGCTATGCAATCGATTTACGAAGATGGTATTGGAAATCTAGACGAATATACGGGTGATAACGTAGATTCTGTGAGAGAGGTTTTAAAGAAACAAAACAGAAGAAATCCTCAGCTAGTTATCGATTTAGCAAATAAATTACGTACAGACGGTCTTGTGCAGGAACCTTCAGAAGATACCAATGCACCCAATATGATTGATGGGGTTATTAAAGCAGGTAATGTATTGTTTTTATATTCTACAGATGCTGATGTAAGTAAAGTTGAAAGCTTCTTAACAGAAAATTATAATTGGGATTTTACTAATTCAAAAAAAACAAAACAGCTTAATCTTACCCATAATTTGATAGCAGGTAGGGCTGGGTTTAGAGAACTTATGGATATCTATGATAGGGATCAGATTTTGAAGTATAGAGATAGAGTAAAGAAATATATAAAAGAAAATAATATTACAACTGATTTTTCTCAAAACACATTTGGGGAGGTTATTGAGATATTACAACAAAATTTAGGAGTAGGTAATGCTGTTAATCCTACTAGAGGGATGCAAGTTTTTATAGATGATAATTTAGAATTGTATAATTATACCAAATCATTAAATTATTTGGATTTTTCAAAAATGTACATTGATAAAGATCAAATGCTAGATGATAAAAAACAAGAAGAGGACGATGAAAGTAAAAAAGGTTCCAAAAGAGATAGACTAATTAAACATTTATTTAAAATTCAAACAAACATTTCTCTCTATGAGAATAAGAAATACAATGAGTTTTTGAGAGCAACGGATTACAAGTATAAAATAACAAGTATAGAAAGTAAAAGAATTTTAAAACAAAATATTGAGAGCCTTATTAACGTGAAAGATAAAACAATTGAAGAAATTATAAATGAGGCAAATGAAAACGGAATCTGTGTTATTGACGATAAACTTAATGATTTTAAAAGAAGACAGGAATATCTTTATAAGAGAGTTAAGGATGTGAAATTTAGCGATTTTCAAAACTTATACTATTATTTAGAAGGACAAACACCATTTTCTACACAGCATAAAACTAAAGGTGCTGAATTCGATAATGTTTTAGTTGTACTTGATAATGGAGGATGGAATAATTACAATTTCGGCAATTTGCTTTTAGAAACAGGTACTCCGAGTGTGTTACATAGAACTCAGAAAATATTTTACGTTTGTTGTACTAGGGCTAAAGAAAGTTTAGCAGTTTTCTTTCACAACCCTAATCAGCAGGTCGTGGAAAAAGCAAAGGATTGGTTTGGTAGAGAGAATGTAATTGAAATCAGATAGTATGATTTTATTAATTATAATAGCATTAATCCTTATTGGGTTAGGAAGTATACTCGTTACACATTTTTATAAACGTGGTAAAAATAAGTCAGAAAATAATAAGGTAGATAATAAAGAGAAGTTAGTATTTTATCTAGACAAACTGACCTATTGGCTTTTGTACGTAGCTGTTTTATCTCTTGGAGGTCTCATTTTTGGATCATATATTTTAACAAGAAATGCTAAATGGGAATGGGCAGATTTAAGTAATAAGGGGGATTTAGGCGATGCTATTGGTGGGCTTACTAGTCCTTTTATCGGTTTTGCAGGAGTAATAGTAACGGGATTAGCATTTTATATGCAATATAGAGCTAATAGGTTACAAGTTGAGATTTTTAAGGATCAAAACAAACAAGTAAAAACACAATTTCAAAAACAATTAAAAAAGCAAAATAAAGAGGATAGAATTAGTCAATTTGAAAGTCAATTTTATGAGAGATTACGACTTTTAAAAGAGGAGATTTCTGAACTGAGATTAATGAATTTTGAAAAGAACGAATTTCAAGGGCGATATGTTTTTTATGAACTAGAAAAAGAATTAAGATTTATATATTTAGTAGTTAGGGATATTTTACCTAAAGATGTAAAATTAAAGCAATGTTTTGAACTTAGTTATGATATTTTTTATAAAGGGAGGAAATCTTTTTTTAAATCATCAATAACAAATGATTATGAGTTTTTAAAAGATAAAGCGTTATTGAATAAATTAAAGTCAACATTTGAAAGTATGTATTTTTATTTTCAAGAAGAAATGAATGGTATTGAGATAGAAAATAAAAAGGATGCGTTTACATTAAAAGACCATGTTCTTTTTGATTTTAAATCATCACCTAAAGGATTTGAAAAGTTTCCTGATGTAAGGAATAGTGATGACTCTAAGATGTTTGAGTCTATGGATATTGGAAATAATTTGATTAATGTATATGATAAGATTAATTTGTCAGAAAAGTATAGTTTAACGAGCAATTTTGAGCCTAAAAAAACTGGAGAGAAATACTATAAAAAGTTCAAAGATAAATTTGATACGACAATGAAACATTTACCATTTCATGGTATGTATACGAAGTTGTCTATTGTATTTAGACAAATGCATGGTCTTGTGAAATTTGTTGTGAATAACGATATGCTAACTTATGAAGATAAAAGAAGTTATCTGAGGGTTCTTAGGGGTATTTTGGGTAATTATGAGCAATTACATTTATTTTATAATTGGTATGGTGGAATTGGCCCCCAATGGGAGAATGATGAGAATTGTTATTTTTCAGATTATAGAATGATACATAATTTGCCTATAGGACTGTTAATAGAAGATATTCCAATTGAGGATTTGTTTAAAGATGATTTTATGTACGAAAGAGATAAAAAGGATATGGACTCTTTATTTGAGATAAATGAAGTGTTTTCAATTAAAGAAGATTAGCACCTTGTTATAATTAGTGCTTAAAGTGTTTTGATTGTTAGTAAAAGACTGTAAAGTTTATTCAAATATACAAAGTGAATTATTAGGAAAAGTTAGTTAATTTGGAAGAAACTTTAGATTGACAAAGCTGTTGTAAAATATTTAACTATGAACAAACAAGAATATTTTAAAATAAGTCGCGATCAAAAATTACCGAACAGATGTCCATTATTAGGCTACTGCGATCGGCACGCTTGGACTCTGTATTTTTTTTCACAGTATGATTCAGTGGATTACGATAGGGACTTTATTAAAACATTACAGAAAGAAGGAGCTTTAGCTTCTGATTATGAAAGTAAAAGGATAAAATTAAGGGCAGAAGAACCAAGTATTTTACGAGGACCTAAATACGGAGATTTCTATAATATGTGTCCAGAAGTAAATCTTTTCGACAAAGATAATAGTATTGGTAATTTTGGAGGCATTGCTTGTACAGATGGAAGTTGGGATTATGAGAGAAATTCAAATAATAAAGTAAATATTAGGGAAGTAAAGCACTTTTCGGAATGTCTTGAGTTTTCAAAGGAACAATATTCTTCAAATCATTATAAATCCGAGAAAGAGTTTGTTAGTGAAGATTTTGATGAGATTTCAATAGAAAAACTTGGTCTTGATAAAGACCTTAGTACTATATTAAGCTTAAGACTGGAAGAGATAAAGTCTTGTTTTACAACTCATGCACCATTATCAATAATTATAATGTCTGGTAGTGTATTAGAAGGAATTTTATTGGGTTTAGCTTTAAAAGAGCCTGGAGTATTTAATCAGTCTAGAAAATCACCAAAAGATTTAGAGGGCAGAGTAAAATCATTTCGTTATTGGACACTAAATGATTTGATAGAGGTAGCGAGTGATTTAAAAATAATAGACGAGAATGTGAAGAAGTTCAGCCATAATTTACGTGGATTTAGAAATTATGTTCACCCTCACGAGCAGTTAGCCATTAACTTCAATCCAGATATTCATACCGCTAAATTAGCATGGAACGTATTACAATTGGCTATAAGACAGATTGTAGAGAGCAATAGAAATAATTATTAGAGATAATTATCAGTTAGAAAGCTTAATAGTTATGGTTATTGTAGTTCATTATTCTCTAAATCAAGTAAATTATTACATTATGGGTTTAGGTGACAAACAAAGTGAATTCGTTTAAACGCAATAAAGCCTTTGTTTTACATTTCTAAATACTATCATTAAACTTTCTCGAAAAAGTAAATTTCTTTAGGATCTTCTTTCGAATCAAAAAATTTGGCATGATTTATAACATAACCTTGAAATCCACAGTTTTTGAGAAGTAATTTACTAAGTAAGGTATAAAGCTTACCACTAATATACATCATATGAATGTCAATTTCTTCACTATTCCTTGGTTTGTCAGTGTTCATTAATATATTGCCATGTAATAAGTAATTACGATACTCAATTGCTGCTTCATCAGCAGAAGAAAGAATAATGCCTAGTTGATCAAAAGGCTCGCGCAATTTCATTGCATTTGTAAGTCTCCGAGGGGTTATAGGACTGTTTAGGGCACTTAAACGTCGTTTCAATTTTAAAACGCTTTCATCATCTAATGTAGTAGAATACTTATCAATAACCGTATGAAGTTCTTCAATAATTTCAGTAGCTAGATTTTTATCGGTAATAAGATTTGTTTTTATTTTTGAAGGATTGGTAATAATGTCAGCTAAAGATTCTAGAACCACTGAAAAAGCACCAGGCATTGAAACTACGGATTTTAAATGTAACACTTCCATCAAAAAAATTATTGCCACTGAAAATTCTTCATTATCTCTGATTTGCTGTACAAATTTCGAAATAACAGTCGAAGGTATAACCATAAGTATTTCTTTGTAAGAATCAGCTGTATTCTTATAATCATTTGAAAATTCAAATGAATAGGGATTCCTTGTAACAGGATAGTAAATTGATTTTAATGATTCACGGGCTAGTCTATAATATTCAAAATTTAATCCTGAAAAAATATAGTGTTCACCACCTGGCATGTATCCAACAAGATATCCAATTCCTTTCTGAATAGCATATGAATCTCTTTGAAAGTCTCTGTAACTTACTTGGTCGAGGTTTTCGATGATGATGTATGATTGATCAGTAGTTTGATGTTGTATAATATCGTAGCGTTTTTCATCCAAAGTAATTCTAACACAATCAAATGCCCAAGGTATGATTTCATCATATTTGGGTGATTCTAACTTGAAATGGAACAAATTTTTTCTTTTAGAAGTGTCAAAGAAAAACATCCTGAAACTCGTGTTTCTCTTCAGATCCCCTCGCTTCATTGATTTGATATCAAATGTCAGCTCTCCCTTTACATTATCAAATATTTCGCTCCAGAACCTAGTTTGTTTTAAAGTCCCTGAACTAACTCTATATTTTTCTCCGCTGAGATTTATATCTAATTTACCATCGGCTGGGTATTTAAAAATACCCTTAAAAGAGATTTGAAACTCTTTATTTTGTTTGGTAATATTTGCACTTCCAGGAATATCATCGATAGATATGTCTTGGAACCTCAGACCCTCAATTTTTGATATAACACTAATTTCTTTGAAGAAATCTTTTATTTTATAATCCATCACTTTATTGATTAACGTTCAAAAAGAGCATCAATGTCATCTTCGCTCGACGTACCTGAAAAAAAACTTGTGTTGTAGTTTTGTTCGTAATCGGGTTCATAGTTTTCAAAAAATTTTGTAGCCATAGCATCGATATCCATATTTGACGCAAATTTATGTGTATCAAATGAACTCTTTTCTAATACGTTTACGTTGAACTCTTCAAGATAAAAATCTAGAATCTCCCGAATTTCATTTTCAATACCATTTAAGTCTATTTCTTGTTTTGGATAACCATCAGGATAGAAACTGTAGTTAACATGTTTTTTATAATCAATATCTAAATCATTGTTATCAACGATGTTTTGTAAATAATTTTCGATTAATAATTCAATTTGCATTAAAATATTTTCATCCTCAACATCATATCTATCTACAAAATCTAAAAGTTTCTTTAGCGTGTCTTCATTATCAACATCTTCGATAAAGTTGTATAAGAATTTAAAGTTTTTAAATTCTATTTCAGGTTCAAAATCTAACAAAATCATTAATAATTCCCATAGTCTATAACCCTTAGGATAATAAGCATTTATTAAGGTGTTCAAAAATTGCTCTATTCTTATTTTAAATTTATCATTTAGAAAATCACAATAAGATAAAGTAATTAAAAAATCCCAATCCTCATCATTCAATTTACGTTCAAAGAAGTATTCAAATAGATCTTCTAAAATTCTGTCTGAATTGGAGCTGTTAATTTTTTTTGAAAGAAATAAAGCTTGTAAGTAATCTATAGAAACTTCAGTTTCTAGTGATTTTATTATGTTACAAATCAAATCAATTTCCTCAGAATATGAGCCTAAAATGAAATCTGCAATTGAAGGGTTAAATAGTGTATATTCAAACTTATTTTCAGCAATTTGATTTCTATTTAATAATGATTTAGTAGCCAACTTTCTAACTGCTTCAAAGCTTTTATCAGAATGATCGCCAAGATTTACTAGATGGATTTTTAAAAAGGTATTATAGGCATTTCTTAAAGTATTTTCAGCAATTTTACCTTTGTTGAAAACTGTTAAAAATGTAAGAGCTCTTACACAGTCATCCGTTTGATTTTGAAAATAGTCAGCCCAAATAACTTCAGGTTTATTCAAACTTATAATAATATATTTCCAGTAATCTTCATAATGTAAATGTTCAACCAAGGTAGAATCTGTAATGAATTCTATTATTCGAGGGTTAAAGTTCTGATGTTTTATTATCTCTTTATATCTTTTATTTTTGTAAATCTCTTCAATAAAGTCTTCATTCAAATTAGAGTGATATATGTGATTATAAAGGATCTTTGCTTTATCAAAAGCAGTTAGGTTTTCTACTTTAAGTAAAAATTCATTGTCAAGAATTTTACCATTTTGAAAAGAGTGACTTAAGCCACATGCTTTATTTAAAATGTTTGTACGTGATGTAAGGATAAACTTTTTAGAATTATCCTTACGTACTCTATTTATAAATTTTGTAATATGAGAATCTTTTTTATTATTGATTGCATCATACAAATTACTTCCTAAAAAATCATCACAATAAAATAGAATTTTCTTTTTTTCTTTTTCTCGAAATAAACTTTCAGCTTCACTAATATTTTCTTCTATATCACAAAATTCAAACCCTTTAGTAAGATAGTATAGAGCTAAATTATCTGCAAGAGTAGTTTTACCAATACCTGGCTCACCAGACAATATAATTACATTTTTTTCTTCTAGAATTTTTAATCCCTTATTGTGATTTTCAGTTATTACATATTTATAAGCCTTTTCTTCAATATCTCGAATTGTGCTCTCACTTCGTCCCTTTATGGCATTATTGTAAATTAAGTCTAATACACTAGTGCTTGTTATCCATAATTTAAAGTTTCTTTGAACAATATCATGGTTCTCCCTTTTTGATAAAAATGAGTTTAAATCTTCCTTCCCATAAATATCTGAATCTGAATGAATATATGGTTTGAAAATTTCTTTTATTTCTTGTTTATTTGCTCGAGAAAGCTCTTTTGAAGTAACAAAAATATATTTACTAGGATTTAATCTTTTTACTTTTACAGCTTCTTCAGATTTCAATTTGGAGATTAAAGTATTATAAGGTGTTTCTAAATAATGTTTACACTGTATAATACCTTCTTTTGATTCACCAATCCAAAATCTCCCATCAACTCCTCCATCTCTACCAGACTTAAAAACTTCAACTTTTGTATCTAGCTCTTTTTCAATTATTGACGCGACTAAAGCCTCAAATTCCCGAGCATTAAGTTTTGAAAAATCATATTCCATATTTTAAATTAATTTTCTATTCAAATTTATTATAAAGTAGTTTGTTTAGATTAATAGTTATTTCGAAGGCTGGGAAGCCTACAAGTGCCTTTAAATTTTTTATATGAAAATAAAGAAATCATTATAAAAGTGGATTGGATTTTATATAATCAAAATATAATTGACGTACTCCACCTTCTAATCTTAACCTTAATAAATTTTCTTGATTTAAAGCACTAGCTTTCTCAATACACGAAAACACAAATTTCACTAATAAATCAACATTTATTAGTGTTGTGTATTTTTCTGTATTCCCATCTAACTCTTCATAACATCCATTCCACTTTACTTTAGACTCTTGAATAATATGTTGTATTTCAGATGAATATCTGAATCTATAATGCTTGTCTTTGTTTGCGCTATTTTCTCCATGTGAAATCAAGCTTGCACTATGTAACAAACTATTTCGTAATGCATAAAGAACATCGATTAACTCATCATTTTGATCTATTCCTCCAAAATTGACTAAAGCTCTTTTTATATTGTTTTGGAATCTAATATTTGATATATCCATTCTATCATAGCATTTTCCCAATTGTTCTAATATAGTAAACAGTCCAATTAACGGTATCAATTGTTTTGAATAATCATTATTTAAAGCATGCCTAATATTTTGACTGGTAAAAGACAAAGTAGAACGCAATAGATGATCTTTAACGATATGGGGTATATTGTGATGATCAAGATGTATAAAGCTCATCTCCCTTATAGTAAGTTGATTTATATATTTATTTTTAAATTGAATTGGTTGAATCATATTAAAGTTTTTATTTACTACATAGCGAATTATAATGCACTGCTGCTTCTCAAAAATACAATATCTCAATATCTCAATATCTCAAATTATGCGATTTTTCCACTCCATAAATCAAAAGAAATCTCTTATTCATAAAAATCATAGTTCAGACTTTAAAGAAAACTCATGATTGTGTCAAGAGTCGTAATACGGGAAGTTTTTACGTACGGTTCTGTGAAAGACTTGGGTTAAAATGCCTTGTCTACTCGGTCCATTCTTGTGCTCAGTAATTTATTGTTTAAAATTAAACATCAAACCTAAAGGAGATTTTTTTAAGTTCTGTCTTTCAATATCTGCTTGTTTCATTTTCTCAATTGTTTTGGGTAAATCTTTAATTTTTGGGGCATCAATGATTTGATTTAAAACAACCGTTGATACTCCATAGAGAGGTGTGCCTAGACATGCAGACGCTATTTCCACGGAACCCATTACGAGCCAAGACCCAAATTCTTTCCCTGCAATTTTCCATTTTTTATTAATTAACTTTTTAATATTCTCTTGATGCTGATTGAAGGCAACATTCAAATTATTAAATACTGTATTTGTTGTATTATTAAAATCAAATTCATTTGCTGTTACCAGTTCTTCAATACCCTTAGATAAAATTCCCCTAATTTCATTAATAGCACCATTTTTACGTAATTCAATTAAGCCCTTTGGAGGTATCTTACCAATCCATTGAAGATATGTATTATCAAGGCCATTAAGTCCTTTAACAATATGCATTTTTGTGAAATCTAATTCAGGATAAGTCCTTTCTGAGTCATATTCTAACTTCCATTTAAAATATTCCCAAGATGTTGGTGCATCTATTAAAGGGATACCACCAATTTTCGAAGATTTAACTAAGAGTTCATTACAAATACTCATTCTACCATAGCCCATCATAGAAACTATAACACCAGGATTATCAGTTCCAAATGCTTTAGTGGTATCACTTTTCATTTGATTTTTAATTTGTATTTCTAACGACTCTTTAAATTCTGTGTCAAATAATACTCTCTTTGGGTCTTTTATTTCATTTGTAACTTTTTCTATTGTATCTAAACTTTTTCCAAACTCTATAAGTTCTTCCATGCTTTCAAACTTTCTATCAAATACTTTTTGAGCATGATAAAGAGTATCTTTTTCGCCTAATTTAGAAATGTTTTCATAAGCGAATTCATCCATCATTTCTTTATCTGGAAGAATTACTACTATAGGTTTATTGAGCTCAGTTAATGCTAGTTCTTTGTATTGTAAAATGTTCAAAGCATGTTTTAAGAGAAAATACACTCTCTGTTCTTTAGTCCATATTTCAAACATATGTCTTGACCTAATAAAAGGACAAGGAAGAATTATTGTATCAGTATATATCCCACATTTAGAAGCAATATTTTCGTCGTTTGCAGGAAATAAATCTCCACCAAAGACAGCTTTTATAGAGTCATATTCATCTTCAAGGTGTAAATATCCAGATTCTGCTACTAATCCCCAAAACTCTTCAAGGTCTTTTAGAATAGGTTCAATTACTTCGTTTAGGTGATCTATCGATTGTTTACCATAAGCAATAATTTTCGCAACTTGATGTGGAGAAACATTTTGATCAATCATTATTTCATAGAAATGATTGAAATTAGCATCGATTTGGCTAAAATAACTTTCTTGAATTTGTTGAAGAGAAATAGCACTTTTCATTTTGATTCTGTGATCAAAATGCTCAGTAGCTAGTGCCATCGAACGAATACGTCCATCAATTGTAGAAAGATCAGGTTCGCCATTTTCATCGTATCTAGCTTTAGAAAAACTTTCTTCTAAATCATTACGCATATTTTCAGCAAAAATGATTTTTCCTTCTTCTATTAGGTCTTTTAAAATTAAAACCCGTCTTTTAACTCTTTCCTCGTATTCTTTCTCTTCTTTAGATTTCATTAAAGATGTTAAGTTTTTTTATCATTAGTTGTGTTACTATTACGGAAAACATTATTTTTTACGAAACAAAAACACAAACATCACAAGAAGCTCACATCCTAATTCCGTTAAATCCAAGCCAATTTACTCAAATTAATGATATAAAAAAACCAACCTTACATTATTACATGTAAAATAGGTTATATAGGTTTTAACTGATTAAAAATAGGAGGTAAGGGGCGGCATCACTCTTTTCAGTCCCCTAATTCAAATCAAATAAATCACAGTTCAGATTAGAAAAACTCACAGATTACAAATCTAGGAAAGCGTGACAGTATTTTGATGATGGTTGTATTTACCTATATTTCTTAAATAGTTTTCAGACCTATCTACCCTATAGGTTATCTTTTTATAAAATCATGAATCTTAAGTTCATTCCACACCTTTTCATATATGTTAATCATACGAATTGTAATAGCGTTAAAGTGATTATCAATTTTATCATCCTTAATTATTTCATTAATTTTACTCCAGTATTTGTAATCATTTTTCTGTATAAAAGATGTTTCTTGAGTGCTATTTGAGTTTAATCTTTCAGCAGGTGATAGATTGTTATTTTCACTTCTATTCTGTTCTAAAGATAATACTCGGTAATTACCTATATTATTATTCCATTCTTTAATTCCTTTATTAATATTATGTTTTCCATTATGCCAACTATCAGGATAAATATGATCCCAATCCCATGGAGTATCTGTATCTTCTAAATCTTCTAAATTATTAAAATCTGTAAATTCAGTATTTATATATTCTCTTTGAACAAATAAAAGAAGTTGTCTATTACTATGAAGGTTATTTATAAGTTTCCAAAAATATTCATTAGAAATATGGTTTTCTAATTCTTTGATTTTTATCTCTTGATAATATTCAATTATTTTTTCTCCAACACCATTTAAATCTAATCCCCACCTATGTTCATCCTGTAATTTAAATTTATTTACTATATGTTCTTGTTTATAATACTCTCTGAGCATATCAGGGGGAAGTAGAAGTTGAATGCCATATTCATTTTTCCACCTCATCATTTCATTTATGGGTTCTTCCCAAAAATCGGTGTTATTTATTTTTTCCTCCCAAAGTAATTTTTCATTTTTGAAGTTAAACCAAGAGAACAGAAATAATTTACTAGTCATTTTAAATTTGATTTCATCCGTCAGATCTTTTTCCTTATTTATGTGTAGCCAATAAATAAAAAACAAGAATAATTCTTGATTTCTTTTAATAAATGTTTTAATCAAGATAGGGGGAATTTCTCCAATAAATTGATCATTGTTTTTACACGATAGTATGTCTATTGCTTTTTGAAAAAGCTCTTTGAATGTTTTATTACTAAGGATATTATTAAGCTTTGATTTAAAATTATCGTCTTTGATTCTTCTTTGAAAATCTCGTACAGACATTTTTCTAGTAAAGGTGTTTTTATCTAGTTTTGAAGCAGTTATTCTAGTTGCTAATGAGATTATCTGTACAGGTTGAATAAAGTTTAAATTAATTTCTTCAACCAACTTTTTAGCATCCGGGAATATAGATTTATAAATTGAATATATTAAATCATCTCCTGTTAATGCTGTTCCCGATGAATTTAATCTTATAAAGAGAGTAGGATTATCTTGCTTTTCCTCCTCATTTAATGTTTCATTTTCAATAATATCATAGTTGATTTTTTTATTTTTTATTTTTCTTGTAGTTATTAGTATTTCCTCGATTTGACTTTTAAGATCACCTTTTAGTAATTTCAAGTAATCATCTTTATTGCTAAATTTCTTTTCTTTGGTTCGAATATTGTCAGGTAAATAATCTTCAATACTTTTTATTACATCATCATAATCATCTGCTTTTAAAAAAAAACAAAATGGTATCGGAAAAGTGCAATCATATGGGAAAACTGTGCTGTTACTAAAAGTGGTATAGCCACTCTTATTTTTCTCATCTTCTCTAAAGATTTCTAAAGCATTTCGTCTATCACTTACTGATAATTTTTTATTATTTTCTTTACTTTGATATCCCCAAGGATGCGAGTTTGTGATTAAGCGGAATGAATATTTAGAAGTATCGGGCTTTGAAATAGGTTTAATATCAATCCATAAGACTGGGATAATTTTTAAACTCCAAATTTTCCCTAAGCCATTAGTATCAAATGGATTGTAATGCGCTATAAAAATAGTAGTTGCTCTTTGTTGTCCATCCATCAAATCAAATTTATCTACATTTCTACTTACTAAAAATGAGCCTATAGGATAGCCTCTCATAATTGAATCCCATAAATCTTCAACTTGTTTTGGTTTCCAAACAAATCCACGTTGAATAGCTGGTAGAGTTACAGGAGAGCTCTCCATATTTGTTTGCCAATCTGAAATATCAGTTAAATCAAATGTTTTATCCACTAGTTATGATTATTTGTAATTTTAATCAATTCAAAAAGATCATCTTCGTCTTTTCTATTAAGTTCGTATCTGTAGTTTGAGAAATCTTCATTAAAAATTCTCTCAAGCTTAAACTCTTCAAGAAGTAAATCGTTAGGTATATTATGAATCATTCTAAAATCTGTAAAAAAGTAATTACCATTTTTTATTTTTCTTTTCTCAATATCTTTTTGTTCCCATTGAGAACCAAAATTAGCTAGCCAGTTATAATACATTAAAATTTGCTCATGATTTGAAAGCATCGATCTTAGAATTCTTAAATAATCCCTCTTTTTCTCATAAGAGATTATGCTTTCATCTTGTTTTACAACAAACTTTACGGTTTGAAACAAATGTCTATAATAATGAGCTAATCTTGATTGATGACCTGAAAATGGTTTGTAATTAAAACTTAGCCATAAAGTTCTAGATTGAAGAGTTTTATCCTGTAAACTTCCAGTCCGTAAATATGTGTAATGTATTTTTATGCCATCATCTAAGTGAGATGTTTTTATATTTTCTAATTCATCTTTAAACTTTTCGAAAGTTGATTTTATGAAAACACATCCATCAGCATTTACAAATCTTTCAATATTTTTAGTATATATATTTATACCATTAAATAAGACAAAGTAGGAGTGTTCCAAAATTAATTGGTTAAGTGATGGTGCTATTTTATCTTTATCTTTTTGTTCTAAACTTTTAAAGTCACTCATGAATGTTTTTGTGGCTATTAAATGAATTGCTTCAAACTCCTTCAACATTGTTACGAATACTTTTTTGCCTGTTGTTAGTTTTACTTTTTTGCTATCTTTTTTAGCTTCTTTACTTTTGTCATTATATTCATAACTATAGCCCTCAATATTCATTTCATTTAGATTTTCTCTATGTAAATGAAGCATTTCATAAAATTGACTTTCGAATTGCTGAATTATAAATTGATTTTGAACTTTCTTATTTGCCTGATATTGAATATAAAATGCTAAAAATGTTAGTAATACTCCAGCAATAGCTATAAAAGGACTCATTATTCCACCGATAGTATCACCTATATGACCAGTATGCTCTCCGGTAATTAAGCTTTTTCCTATTGATGTACTTGTGAAAAAATAGGGTGCAAAGAACGAAAAGACTAGAAATACTACGGCACTTATCATACTTAGTGTTTTAATAATATTTCTTTTGTCTTTATTTATTATTTTATTTAACTCATCTTTTGCCTTAATAAATATCATTAATATTAAAATAGAAATGATAGTCATAATTAGTAGTAAGATATTTGTGGTCATTTCCTTTATGTTTACTTTTTAATCTTTAATAAACCCCAATAGCTCCACTATCGGGGTTTCTTTATTTCTTACATGGTAGGCCTAAAGCATCTTCTTGCTTACTTATTATCGAGTGAAGTCTATTTCCTCTCTAAGAACTTCTAGTAACTCTTTGAATAACACAACCAATTGTCTTTCAAATATCTCAATAGCTTCTTTAAATGGGGGCATTAATGACTTTTGCATTCTTTTTTATATTTCGAAGAGTAATTCTTGCTTTAGCTATAGTGTGATAGAATCACGGATTGTAAATGTCCCACAGCAGGCAGTATTACTTTAATAAGTTATAATTTTAATGTTTATATCTTTTCTTTTTTCTGTTTTTTAAGCCTAATCGATATTTGTATAAAAATGCAAAACTATATTGAAAGTTTCCAATCTGTTTTACAATTCCATTGATTTTTAATAATTCTTCTAATTCCTCCGTTGTGCAATCTAAAGAATGTTTACTGATGACATTATTTAGAAGTCTATTAAAATTCTCTCTCGGTAATTGATAATATTGGAATTCTTCATTTTTATCTATAAAATCAAAAACATGTTCTAAATCCTCGTTTCCTTTTTCAGTTATTAAATCTGAAAAATGATTTTTAACTGCTTCACTTCTTACAGTTTTTGCTGTATAATACTTTGCAGGTAAAACAGAGGGAAAAGAAGAAGATTCTTTATTATAATCTGCAAAGTATTCTTTAATGGATAAGCTAAGAAGGTCTAGAAATGGTCTGATACTAATTGTTTCATCAGCATTCATTACATTTTTGTATAACCAATCATAAGATTCACCATGTGCCTTTATAATGTTTGGATATTGACCAAAGAATACCCAACAGAGTTTTCTTAGAATTACTTCTTCAAATTGATATTGTTTTTCATTTGAAAACTTCTTCTCAAATTCTTTTAGCCATCCTAATTCGTCATCAGAAATTTTTGTAAAATCATAGTTTTTAACCGCTTTAATGAAATTCTCTTTAGAGTATTGCTTTACAAAATTGAAAAAATAATTAAATATCTCTTCTTTTTGCCATTCAATTGAAATAATATCATTTCTTAAGGATTGAACATTGTTAATTCCTCTAATTGTCTTGTATAAATCTGACCTTAAAAAAAGTTTACTATGAATCCTTTTAAAATTCGAAAATTTCCAAAAATTAATAAGACTTGCCATTTGATCCTTCCATTTAAAAGGTTCAACCATTAAATCTAAATTATCATATATTCCAATGATATCAATTTCTTTACTATTTAAAATATCATCCAGTTCTTTTAGTTCTTGTTCTACTCTGATAATATTGTCAATATTATTAATAAAATGGACTAAATTTTTAAGGTTATTTGTATCGTCATTTTTAATCTCAAACGTAGTTTCTATTTTTGAGTTAAATGATGATACATTTTGTATTTTATCTATGATACTTCTCCAGGTGTAAACTTTCCAAAACTTAGTGTAAAAATCACCAATATTTTCAACCTCTTTTTGAAAACTTTCGAGCCCTTTCGTACTAATGAAATACTTATCTTTTTGATCTACTAAATGTAGAAATTCAATATTAGAATTCGTTTTTTGTGCTTGTTTTTTTAGTTCATAAGTTATATCAGAGTTTTTTAATGCTTGAAATAAGTAAGATTTTCCAGTTCCTTTATTACCAAGAACAATGAATTTTTTTAAATTAAATATATCTTTCATTGAATCTCTATAAAAAATTCTCTTTTCATCAAATTCTTTTTGATAATCAACTGTTTCACTATCTGCATATAAATCAGGCCAATTCTCTTGCAATTTTTCAAGAATATTTTTTTGAAGATCTAAAAAGGTATTTTCATCAGATATCTCATTATTTTCAAATGTTTGACAATTATTAATTGAAATAGATTCTTTAATTTCGCCATAGATACTTGGAATAATATCGTTATCTAATGATTCAGATTTATCTGAAATAATAAAATCGTTGATTTTTTCGGCAACATCAACATATCCATTATAAAAAACTTTATTATCTACTTGATTTAGCCAGTCATCTTTTCTTTCTCTTTTTGTGCCCATTTCAGATAAAGTCTGATTATATCTGAAATAATAATAGATTGGTGATAGTTGAAACAATTCATTGTTGAAATAATTATTTTGAATCATTTCATCAACTTTGAGTCTGAATTCTTTAAAAAAGTCTGGATCAGAAAAGGAATTAACTATAATTGGAGGGTTAAGATTTTTTTTAGTAATAATTAAATTACCGATAGATGTAACAAATTGATAAATTCCAGGATCATTTTGAGCACTATTACTGAAAAATCCAACTACCTGAGTTGATAATTTTAATGCGGCTATTCCAAAAATGTCTGTGAAACCTGTTCTGCTATCAATAAAAATTGCATCTGGAGAATATTGTTTCTTGATGTCATCAATAAGTATTCTAAATTTCTCAACGACACTTTCAGTAGAAGCAAAATCTAAACGAGCTAATCCTTCTAAATAATGGGATAGGTTAGTAGGGAATTCTGTATTATTTATATCATTTTTAATATCTAGGTTACCAGCGGGTATTATTCTAATTTCCCCATCTTTTGAATAATCTTTGGAAACTTCCCATGAATAATCATTAAGATTTATTTTATGTGAACTATCTTTATCAAAAAAATATTCCATTAAACCATTAGTATATCTTGGCTCAGAAGGTTCTTCAGAGAAAAAGTTTGAAAAACCAGGAGCTTCGAAATCGCAATCAATTATTATAATTTTTTTTTGATAATTTCTTGCTAAGTGAGAAGCTGTAATTACCAAATTCGTTGATCTTCCCATTCCACCTTTATAACTATAGAATGTAATTACCGGAATTTCAGGAACAAAATCATTCTCAGGATTTAATAAGTTTGTTAACTTTCTTCTAGAGTTTGTATAATTGATAATCTCATTTCCTTCATTATTGAATTTTTGACTATAAAAATAATCCTCATCTAATTCTTCGGTTGACAATATGGTGAGATTAATTGTTTCAGGTAAATTAAGAAAGATTTCTTCTTTTGAATTATTAGATATGATTACTAATTCTATTTCATCTCTGTTGTTTAATGAAATACAATATTTTGCAATATTTTTATCTTGAATTTTTTCTTTTAGAATTGCTATAGTGTTGTCAAAAACTTCTAAAATATGTATCATTATTAATGGAATTTTGAGGTTGTTTTTTTTAGGATATCCTCAATTAGTATTACTAAATTTTTCATCTCAATTTGTGTTAAATTAACTGTGCTAGTAGTTAAATTCAGACTATATCTAATCTGAACATCCCAGTTATTTATTAGGTCATTTAAATTTTTGTCAGTAATTTTTTTTCCTAAAAAAGGAATGTCTTTACTAAAAATTATTTTGTTTTCTTGGCATAAACTTTCTAATTTTCTATAATTATGTTCTTTCCATTTTTTTTGAAAACCAGAATCTTTTATTGAGTAAATATTATCAGTCTTATATTTAACTAATTGAGAAAATAGTGCATACTTATAGCAAAACTCTATTATATATCCTGAAAGATAATATATCTTATGTAAGATTTGCTGTTTATTGCTATTGTTGCACTTATCAAAATTATCCAGTAAATGATTGCATACATATAAATTTCGATAACTAGCAGTTCTAAAATCTGTATACTTTAAATGTTTAGACATAATATATTAACTTTGTTTTTTTTGTAAAAATAACATAAATAACGTGTGTATTTTTATATTATTAAATTCCTCTTTAAGCAAACTGGAAATTACGTTTGAAATAACATTTGATTTAGTATCCCTATCAATTAATCCTTTACAACCTTCTTCCTAAACTCCTCACCATACAATTTCTCAAAAAGAGCACCTGGTTGTTCTCCAACCGCCATTTCGATAAGAAGCAGTTCGTCTGCATTAGGAGAGCCTGTTCCATGGTAAAGTGCATTGAGTCTTGTTATGCTAATACCTGTTCTTTCAGAAATAACCTCTTTTAAACTTACTTTAGAATCTATATGATGAAGTATTTTGCCTAATGTAGTTTGAGATTTGGTTTCATTTTCATTTAGCTTTAATCTTACTTCTTGAAAAACATGTTTGGTTATTTCTTCAATAGTTAAACCTAAACCTGTATAAATACAGTAGTATACTCTTGCTTTTATGTTTTGCCTCTGTAAATCAATTATTTTACTTATTTCACCAATTGAAATGTTACATTTCTTTCCAATTTGTAAGTTATTGTACTTGAGATCAGCCTTTTTATTAGAAATAAAAGCTGCAAAATACTTCATTTCATTTTTAACTTTCTTTTCTTTCATAAGTAGGATTATTCCTTTAATTAATATTTTGATATTTGGAATATTATATATATGTTTGTACTTGATATTGATAATTAAGTCTGTAAAGACATAATTGACGATGTTTTCTCAACCATAAATAGCAAATTTTGACACTGAGGAGACCATGATATCGCTCCATGCTCAAAAGTTTTGTACTTTTGCAAACTGCATGTGGGCGGTTCTCATGTAAACTTTAGGTGTCATCCTTGCGAGTATGTAGCGATACAGAAATGCAGGGAGAGGTAATTTTTGCTAACCTTTGGTCTAGAGTAAGTGTGAGTCCGTCCTATTGCTTTTGTGCAACTGTACTTCATCATACCTTATAAAAAACATCGTTCCATAATTTCAATTTATGAGAACGATTTTTTGTTTTCAGCCAGTAGCTCCCCGCTACATTTTTCCAACCCAAAAGGGGTAGGGGCTTTCAAAAAATCGGTCTCATGTCGGATGTTGTAGAACTAAGGTTCTAATCCTTCTTTCTACTTGTCCATTCCCTTTCTAAGCTTCCTTTTTGGAGGAAACATAGGTTAGTGCTCTATTTTTATTTTTGACAGCTTAAAAGTAGCATCTTTCTTAGCACTTTCCAAATAATGGATTAAAATATCCTTTTTCAGGGAGTCTAGATTGTGGTTTTGATAGTCTGTTTTTCGAAATGGACTATCTGTGAAGGTTTTAGGGCTATGGCTCTTATAGTATATTGTTCTCCCATTTTTTTGCTAATCGCCAATCGCTAACTGCTAATCGCTTTTGTTGGAGTGTGAATGCTAGATGTGAATATTGGAGTCCAAAAGGCAAAAATGCGATTGGCGAAAATGCAGAAACGCCTTTCTCAAGCAATTGACACTCGTCTCCTAGGCGATATGCCGTTTGTTGGAACGTGAATTCTGAAACGTGAAGACTAGATGTGAATGCTTTACCTAAAGTTAGAAAAGCAACACGAGCATAGCGAACTGACGAAGTAAACCGCAAAAAAGCAGTTAGCGATTGGCGAAAATAATGAAACAGCACCAAAATTTGAAATCTTTGATGATCGATTAGAGATAACTTCTAACGGTGGTTTGCCTACATCACTTTTGAAAGAAGAGTTCTTTGAAGGTTTCACTATTCCTCGTAATAAAGAATTGATGCGTATTTTTAAAGATTTAGATTTAGTAGAACAATTAGGGTCAGGAATTCCGAGGATTTTACAAGCTTACCCAAAAGATTGCTTCTATTTTTCTGAAAACTTTTTAAGAATAACGTTGCCTTCAACAGAATCAGTAATTCGCACCATGCAAGATACCATGCAAGACACCATGCAGGTTAGAGAGTTGTTAAAGGTGTTTACAGGAATACATACTAGAGAAGAATTGCAACAAATACTTGGATTAGCAAATAGAGATTATTTTAGAAAGTTCTATTTAAAACCTGCCATTGAAGCTAACCTAATAGGTTTGACTTTACCTGATAAACCAACGAGTAGTAAACAACAGTACTTCTTAACTCAAAAAGGAGAAGAGTTCGTCAGATTATTGAAGAAGGATTAGA
>NZ_FORU01000024.1 GCF_900114085.1 Myroides guanonis
CAGCAGAACCAAACATATCCAACTCTGCCAAGCTCAGGTCGATTTGCTGACTATTCAAACTATTTCTGCAAATTGAAATACTCTTCGGATCTTTAACAACGGTAGAAATAGCAGGGAATATCTCCGCTGTGATTTCACCTGTCACCTCACAATTAATATCTACATATTTAGCAACAACTTTATAAGTGCCACTTTCACTAATTTCTATATCTGGCGCATTCTCTCCAACAATCAAAACATCATCCTTATACCATTTAATCTCAATACCTTCTGTTCCCAATCCAGTTTTGATAGTCTTAGCCTCTCCACTACAAAGTGCAGTTCCATTCTCTACAGTTAAATCAGCTCCTAAATCTAAATTACCCAAGTTAAAACTTCCCCCATTTAAGAAAACAGCTGCACTAAGACTAGAATCTTTATGATCTGCAATTGCCAGTTTAATATGATATTTTCTACCAGGGACGACAGCTGATTTTGCAGTCATAGGAACTGTTCTACCTCCAAAATTAATAGCATTATTTTGCGCAGGAAGACCTGATTCCCCATAATACTTATCAAAATACTCTTTATTTGAATCTCCACAAGTATAAGTTCCTTGATATTTAGCATCCCGAATAGTCGTAACCGACACTTGAGTATTAGTTCCTGGTATTACCGCTAAATTCGAAACCTCATCCGTAGTCAAATCTGTTAAGAAAAAGGCAAACACATCCGAATAGGTACATTGAAAATCTACCCCATATTCATTAGAAGCAAAGATAAAATCAAATTTCAAAGTGTCAACTATAGGAACAAAATCGAATTCTATCACAGACGCATTATAATTTTCCCCTACTTCTCCATTTTGAAGTAATAATTCTTTCAAATCATCATCCCCCAACCAAGTCTCACTATCATTTCCTTCATCTTGTCCTCCAGGCCCCATTCCGAAACGAACCCCATTAGTAGCCAAAATTACCCCTTCCTCAAAACCAAAATCAGAATTGTTTTTATTAAAATAACCAATACCATTTTCTCCTCCAAAATTAGTTCCTGTTCGATAGGTTATGTTTGAAACTAAATCACAATTGGTTAATACCAACACATCTTCCACCAATTCCTCTACCGTATAATCAACTCCACTAGGAGAAGTAACTAAGTATGATAAAGAAGTAATGCACAAATCAAAATAGAAATCAGTTTCATCATCAGCTGCCCCCACTCGAACGTAGTATTTCTGTCCAGGCACAAGATCCTTGAACACTTGGAATTCATCAACTCCTAAGCCAAAACAAGAAAAAGCTGTAGCAGTCATTCCACTACAAGGTTGATCATAAATAGCAAAACTTAAATACGGATTATTACCCTTCAAACTAATTAAATTTTGAACACTTATTGTATGAGTAGACGATATAGCTGTAAATTCGAACCACACATCCTTACTCTTAGGTGATCCAAAATCTCCGCAAGATGTTGGTGCTATAACTCCAGATGATTTAGTTGCTCCATTTAAAGATCCAGAAACAGTAAGCAAACAATCTTTTCCAGAATTGATTGGAATATTCAAAGCTCCACTACACTCATCATTAGCTCCCACCAAAGTTCCACCAATTGCAGAAGTTGACCAATCACTAAATGTATTTCCACTTCCACATTTTGCTCTAACATACACCCTATATGATTTACCTGGATCTAGCCCTGTAATAGTGGTAGATGGAGTACCTGTTACGTTTACTTTTTTAATTGGCGTCGCTGTTTCATCTTCATTATAATTTACTACTATTACCTCCCATTCTGTTACACCTCCCGTTTGTTGCCATTCCAAACTTAAAGTAGTTGCGGTTTCTCCTGTTACTTTAACATAATAAGGTTCCGGACAATTATCAATTTTTTTAATGTGAACATTATCCAATCCAAAACTAGTTTCACCATCAGTGATTACTCTCCACGCAATATTAACGTCACCTTTGACACCGTTGAAAAACAAGACTCTTTCTTCCCATTGTTCATTATCATATGTCTCCTCAGGAATTAATACCGTTGTAAATTTATCGGTCGACACCCCTCCCGAAGAAAGTAATACCTCAAACTCTCCAGGTGACCATTGACTCGATTTATAATGATACTTTAGAATATATGGACTATTGTCCATGGATATCGTTGGACTCACCAACCAATCATCATTCAAATCATCATCCCAAACACTAAAATACATTCCCCTATCTCCTTCATACATATTCCAATCACTCAACTCCCACATATCTCCTCCCCATTCTGGATCTCCATCTCCGTTTTCATCTAATATTGTCCAACATCTATACGTTTTTGTATCTGAATTAAATCCATCCCAAAATGGTGTACTATAAACATCACATGTTGTAGTAAACGTAAATGGACCCGCCCAAACACTATAAGTTCCCCCACCACAAACCGTACGAACATAAAATTCATAATCTGTATTTGGTTTTAATACACCCCCAGATTGTTCCTTGTCAACAACATTTTCTTTCTTAGAGGTAACTGTTCCATTTGACGCAGGAACTCCTTTACCTTGTTCTTGAACAAAATATTCCCAACTAGTAGCTTTAAAATCATCGGTCCAAGAAATTGTAGCCTTATTTTTTCCTTCATCCTTAACATCTAACCACAAAGGTTCAGGGCAAGTTAGTACCTCTTCCACGAAAACATTATCTATATATATATCTTTATATCCGACATCTGTAACATGCCATGCCAAAGCTACTTCTCCTCCGAAATTAGTAATAAACACTGTGTGTTCTTTATAATTATCTAAAAGATAGGTCGCATCTGCAACTATCTCCTTTGTAAAATCACTAGGAGCACGCCCTGAATTAGAAGCTAGAACTTCAAAATTACTTTCTTCACTATAAGTATCTGTTTTATAATGATATTTTAATCGATAAATTTTCTTTGCATCAAAATCGAAATTAGGACTAATGAGCCAATCATCTGTTTCAAAGTCATATTCCCCGTACGAAAATTTCATTCCTCCACTACCTTCAAATTGATTATAATCAATTGTCATCCATTTACCATCGTAATCACCTCCATCTCCATTAATATCTAATATATTCCAACAATAAATAGTTGGTGAATTTTTATTAAACCCTTCCCAAAAAGGTAATGCAACTACATCACATATAGTTCTAAAAACAAATGGTCCAGACCATACACTTGTACTACCATCAGAACAAACTGTTCTAACATAAAATTCATATTCAGTATTAGGAGTAAGATTTTTGCCAGCATGATCAGTGGAAACTGTAGCTTCTTTCTTAGTAACAACAGTACCTGCCCCAGTAGGTGCCTTACCTCCTTTTGCTTGAACCCAATATTCCCAGCTTGTAGCTTTAAAATCGTCTGTCCAAGTCAACATACCACTTTTCTCCTTCAAATCCTTAACCCCTAAATTTAAAGGTTCTGGACATCCAATAACCTCTTCAAAGAATACATTATCAAGATTAATACCACTTGAGGAAGAAGAAGTAACATGCCAAGCGACATTTACTGATGAAACACCCGAAATAAAATACTTTTTCTCAACATAGTTCCCAAGCTTGAAGATTCCCTTAGGAGATAAAACATTTGTAAAATCTGTTAACCCTAACCCTTTAGATGACATTAACACTTCAAACTCATTATTATAATAGGTATCCGCTTTAATATGATATTTCAACCTATAAATTTTTGTAATATCCGTAGTGAAAGTTGGACTTATCAACCAATCATCATTATCACTTCCATAAAAATTCATGATTCCATCTCCCTCATACTCATCATAATCTTGCCATGTCCAACTATCTCCATCCTCATTATTATCAACAATAGTCCAACAATCTATAGTTTCAGAAGTACTATTAAACCCTTCCCAGAATGGAGTAGGGAAATTACTGCATGGGGTTCTAAAAACAATAGGACCTACCCAACCACTATACATTCCAGGCCCACAACTTGAACGAACATAAAATTCATACTCCGTATTAGGTTTAAGATTAGTCCCCCCCGTTCCACTTGTCTTGGTTATATCTGTACTATTTTTCTTTACCACAGACCCACTTCCAACCGGTTCTCCTCCACCAGACTCCTGAACAAAATATTCCCATTCTTTATTAACATCGTCATTCCATGAAGCTTTAGCCTTATTCGTTTGAATATCGCTCATTATAACATCATCATTAGGCCCTAAACAATCTACTTTTTCAACACTAACCTCATCAATTACAATTTCTGTCCCATCCTCAGCCAGCACACGCCATGCAATATGAACATCTCCTGTTATGCCAGTAATATAAATCACTTTCTTTTTAAAGTTATTAACCTTTTGAACAGATTTAGCTTGTAAAACTGTTGAGAATTTAGAAATATCCATACCGTCTTTCGACAATAATACTTCAAACTCATTGTCATAATAACTATCTGTCTTATAATAATATGTAACAGCATAATTACCTACTCCTAAAGTAATAGAAGGAGATATTAACCAATCATCATGAGTTGCTCCCCAACCCCCACTAAAAGTCATCGAACCACTACCTACATAAGCATCACTGGATTTATACCAAATGTTTTCTGTCCCCCACGGATTAACTTCAGCATCATTTTCAATATCCCATATTGTCCAACATTCCATTGATTGAGAAGCACTTTCAAATCCTTCCTTAAATGGAGGTGCAAAACTTAAACAAAGAGTTGTAAAGTCATAAGGACCTTCCCAGTTACCAAAACCATCTACTCCACAATTTGTCCGAATATAAAATTCATAATCAGTGTTAGCAGTTAATAAAGCACCGGAAAAAACCTTATCCACAATAACTTCATTAACACTTGTAGAAATACCTGAACCAGTAGGAAGAGTTCCCCCTGATACCTGAACAACATACTCCCAAGAAACGCTGGTAACATTATCCCAATAAAGAGTCGCTTTATCAGATTTAATATTTTTTGAGCCAACATTAGAAGCAGAGGTACAATTCGCATAAAGACCTGCAAATTCAAAGTAATTATTTAACTCATAGTAAGGTAATAAGTTTAGATTTGGCGAGTATGATATTTGTTCCCAAACGGCATTTTCTTTACTGTCTCCCAACGCCAAGTTCGGAATTACAACAGCAAGAACAACGAACCAAAAACTCCGGATGTATTTTTGTAGTTTCATTATCATTTATTTTAAAGATTAGTCAACAAACAAATATACTTAAAATACTCTTAAAAATTAGGCAGTCAATTTGTTAAAAAAAACAGATACACATAAATATTCTCACTTTGAACTTTTATTAATGCAATTATTATTAATTAATAGTACTAAAAAACAAAAAACACCTTAATGAAGTTTAAAAATTCATTTATTCACAATAAAAAAACCGCCCTTTTATTAGGGCGGTTTTAATAACCTTATAAAAACTCTTATTTATTAATTTGTACCCAACCAGTTCTTGTTTTATCAAAAGCAGTAACAACATAATAATAAGTACCATCAGGAAGTGGATTTCCAGACTTATCTTGTCCTACCCATTGATTCGTATAATTAGAACCAAAAGAGAAAACCTCAACACCAAAACGATTGTAAATTTTCAAACTCTGCACTCCATGTAGTGACAAATCAAAACTGTCGTTCAAACCATCTCCATTTGGTGAAATCCCTTTAGCTATTGGACAATCCTCGTAATCTACCGTAAAACTACTCTCATCCACACACAATCCATCAGGAGAACTAGCATACACATATATTTTCTGCGGTTTATAAATCACAGTTCCTACTTCATATTTAACACCCTTACCTCCTGGTTCAGAATGGTAACTATTAAACTCTGAAAGTGGTTTCAGTGGATACAATAAACATCTATAAACCTTACTTTCGAACACATCTGCTTTCACTTCGCCAGTAATTGAAACTTTATAAGATATTTCCTCATAACAACCTTCATCACCGTTCATTTGCAATACATAAATAGTATTGTCTCCAACTGTGGTTAAGATATCGCCTGCTACAAATTTATTCCCTTTACCACCTGGCTCTGTATAATAAAACTGGTTTTCTAAAAGATTAGGAAAAACATACTTAGCACAAACTACAACATCTTCTGGTTTAGAAGGAAACTCACCTCTTACCACTCTTATATTAATCTCAAAAATCTCCGCGCAATTTGTACGTAAATCCACTATCCTAATGTAAGCCGTCATCTCACCAGTACCACTCTTGTAATTATACAATGGATCGATGAAATTATCGCTTCCTTGTTTAGCCTCATTCACATCCAAATAATAGGTAGCTTCGTAATCCTCTTTATTAACATTTTTAAACATCGCTTCCTCCTGAGAAGCTAAATCAACATCAATAGTACCCAGAAAATTCGCACATACACTTAAATCCTTAGGCTGTAATACCACTTGAGAGATTGCAGGAAATATCTCAACAACCACTTCACCAGATACCTCGCATTTAATAGCAGGATAAAAAGCAACTGCTTTATAGGTTCCAGATTCACAAACTTCCAATTCTGCTTTGGCTTCTCCATCGATAACCACCCCGTCTTTATACCATTTAATATCTACGCCATCACTACCTAAACCTGACTTGATGGTAACACATTCTCCACCACATAATGCACTTCCATCTTCAACTAACATATCAGCACCTAAATCTAAACTACCCAAGTCAAAACTACCTGCAGCAAAAAACACTGCGGAAGAGTGGGCATCATTCGTACAAAAGTCCATAACCGCTAATTTGATGTGGTATTGTCGTCCAGGAACAACATAAACAGTCTCGGAACTCATCCCTACAGTAGAACCAGCAAAATTTAAAGGAGCCTCAAATGGATCAGTATGTCCAGTATAATTATTCCAGAAAAGCTCAGGATATGAATTACAACTAGTTCCAGTAATTTTCTCATTATCCCAAATAGTATATAATGAAATAGGAGTATTAGTACCTTTAATCTTCGCCAAGTTAACACCTTCACCAGTAGTAGTATCAATTAACCAAGCAGCAAATAAAGCTCCATTCATACAAGTATAAGTACAGCCATCAATATAACTATTCGAAGCAAAAAGATAATCAAACTTAATAGAGTCCTTTATAGGAATAAAATCAAACTCCAATTGAGTAACTCTTTTATCTTCTAAAGGACCTCCTCCAGCATCTTTGATGGCATCATTAATATCTTTGTCTCCTTTCCATCTATTTGGATTAGTTCCTTTATTAGACTCTGTATAAGGTCCCGGTACAAATTTCACCTGACTTGTAGACAATACTATCCCCTCTTCAAAAGGAAAATCAGAATCATTCTTATTAAAATACGCTAAAGCATTAACAGAATTTGTAGGAGCACTTCCATCCCCAACTTGGTATCTAACATTAGAAACCAAATCGCAATTAGAATTTACCAATACATCTTTTACCAATTCTTCGGTCGTATATTTTTCACCTTGTGGACTCACTTCAAGATAGTTTGGTGAACTCATACAAAGGTTGAAAACATAATCAACCTCATCACTATCCGAAAGTCCTAATCTTACATAATATTTTTGACCAGGGATTAAGCCTTTAAAGACTTTTCCTTTATTAGAACCATAGTCCGAATTAGAGAAGTAAAAACACTCCAAAGCAGTTGCGGTAATAGAACCACATGGTTGATCATAGATTGTACCTAAAATATCTGGAGGATAAGAATCTCCTGATAAAGTCACCCAGTCTAGAATTCTTAATAGATGAGAATCACTAATAGCAGTAAACTCAAACCATATATCTCTTTTTAAACCTACGTTACAAGATGGACTATCCACCAGCTTTTCATCTACAGCCCCGATTAATGAACCAGAAACAATTTTTTCACAGTCTTTTCCAACATTTACTGGCATATTAATAGCGCCAGAACAAACTTCATTACCACCCGGTTTCGTTCCCGAACTTATTCCCGTTGACCAATCACTAAAAGAACCATCTGAACATTTAGCTCGAACATAAATGGTGTAACCCGCTCCTGCTGGCAGTCCAGTTATTGAAGCTTGTGGACTACCTTTAACAGTCATGGTTTTAACAGGCGTTCCCGTTTCATCATCGCCAATTTTAACAACTATAATTTCCCACTCAGTATTTCCTCCATCTTGTTGCCATTTTATATCAATACTTGTAGAAGTTTGTCCAACTACTTCAACATAATAAGGTTCCTTACATGTGGTAACCTGTTTAACAATCACTTTATCAATACTAAAATCCAAACCTGTCTCAGAAAGAATATTCCATCCGATATTTCCTTGACCAGCAGCAGCATTAAAAAACACTACTTTTTCCTTCCAATTAGTATTACTAAATACTTCCTTAGGATGAATAACCGTAGTAAACTTATCCGCAAACACACCCTCAGAAGAATATACTACCTCGACTTCAGCTGGATCATACCAATCACTTGATATGTAATGATATTTCAATACATAGGTACTATTACTCATAATTAAAGTTGGAGAAACCAATAAATCAGAATTCCCGTCATCATAATAGTTGTTAAAATTCATCGACCCATCACCTTCAAAACTTCCCCAGTTATACAAGGTCCACATAAATCCATCATCATTCCCATCTAGAATTGACCAACATCTAATTGTCTTAGTATCACTATTAAAACCTTCTAAAAATGGAGTAGTATATACATCACAAGTTGTTGTAAAAACATAGGGTCCTGTCCAAATACTAAAAGTACCATCACCACAATTTGTACGGACATAAAACTCATAATCCGTATTTGGTTTTAAAGCTTCACCTGAAAATTCTTTATCTACAATATTCTCCTTTTTAGAAGTAGATGTTCCTGCAACCGTAGCCAAAGGCTCTCCTACCCCCTGCTCTTGAACATAGTATTCCCATTTAGTCGCTTTAAAATCATCTGTCCATAAAATAGTAGCCTTATTTTTTTCTTCGTCTTTCGCGCCAAGTTCCAAGGGTTCAGGACAATTTAAGACTTCTTCTACAAAAACATTATCAATATAAATGTTTTTAGACCCCGTACCAAACGTATGCCAAGCAAATTGAACGTCACCTCCAAAATTCGAAATAAAAGATCTATGCTCAAGATAATTGGAAACTTTATAATTTTTATTTGCTACAATAACCTTCTTAAAATCAGTAGTTTTCCTTCCTGAGTTAGAAGCTAAAACTTCAAAATTGTTATAATCATTATAGTCATTCGTTTTATAGTAGTACCTAAAACGATACATTTTTTTTGAATCAAGTTTTAAAGTAGGAGTAATCAACCAATCATCTGTCTCAACTTCATTATCATAATCATATACATAAAAGTATTTTGTATGACTTCCTTCATATTGTCCGTAAGATTGATTCACCCATTTATTCGATGTACCACTACCATCTTTGTTTTCGTCCAATTGATCCCAACAGTAAATAGTTTCGGAATTAGAATTAAATCCTTCCCAATAAGGTAAATCTAAGACAGCACAGGCCGTTCTAAACACAAAGGGGCCTGACCAAACACTAAATGTACCATCTCCACAATTTGTTCTAACATAAAACTCATATTCTGTATTAGGCGTAAGATTACTACCTTTTCCATCCTTGATTACATCTACACTCTTTTTAGTTGAAGAAATTCCATTACCCACGGGTTCTGCTTCCCCTTCTGCTTGAACCCAATATTCCCAACCTGTAGCTTTAAAATCATCTGTCCAATTCAAAGTGGCGCTTTTATCCTTTATATTATTCACATCTAAATTTAGAGGCTCAGGACAACCAACAACCTTTTCAAAAAACACATCGTCTATATAGATATTCGTACTCGACTTTGTCGTTACATGCCATCCTATTGTTGCAGAAGTAACATTTGAAACAAATGCCTTCGCTTCTAAATAGGCCTCATTTTTATAAACCTTCTTAGGAATAAGTGTAGTTGTTAAGTCTGAAACACCATTTCCTTTTGATGAAAGCATTACCTCAAACTCAGAATTATTGTAACTACTCGTCTTATATCGATATCTTAATCTATAAATTTCTGTAGCGATCGTTTTAATTGTTGGCGAAATTAACCAATCATCATTATTTGATACATTGCTATAGAAATACATTGATTGATCACCTTCATAATAACCATAGTTATAAGGTTTCCAAGCATTATCCCCATAAGAATTTTTATCATTATTTAAATCAAGTATGTTCCAGCAGTTGATAGTTTGTGAGTTCTTATTGAAACCTTCCCAAAAATCGGCATTTAATACATCACAAGGAGTTCTGAATTTAATCGGCCCCACCCACATACTATATTTACCTGGCCCACAATTAGCACGTATATAAATTTCATAATCCGTATTGGGCTTTAAATTAGATGATCCCACACCATTCGTTTTTTTAATAACCTGACTTTTTGAATTAGCTAATGAACCACTGCTCACTGGGCTAGTCCCTCCAGCTTCTTGAACATAATACTCCCACTTATCATTATTATCATCTTCCCATGTTACAGTCGCTTCGTTTGTCTTTACATTATCCACAATAACGTTTTCCTTTGGCGCAATACAATCAATCTCAGCTACAGACACCTCATCAATCATAATTTCTGTGTACCCCTTAGCCAAAACATGCCATGCAATATATACATCCCCAGTTATACCAGTAACATATAATACCGTTTTGGTATATGCCCCTTTCTTTTGAACACTTGACGCTTGCAAAACTGTTGTAAAATCAACAGGATCCATCCCCTTAGTAGACAACAATACTTCAAACTCATTATTGTAATAAGTATCAGTTTTATAGTAATATGTAATTGCATAAATTTTTCCAGACATGGTCAGAGCTGGAGAAATCAACCAATCATTATGACTCTTTCCAGATCCTCCGTCAAAATACTTATTGCCGTTTCCTTTATATGCGTTAGTTCCATTTATCCAAATATTCATTAAACCATTCCAAGATGTTGCCTGATCATTCCCGACATCTAATATAGTCCAACACTCTGAGCTATCAGAACTACTATCAAAGCTCTCCGTAAAAGGAAGTGAAAAAGACATACAAAGAGTCGTAAAATCATAAGGACCTTCCCAACCTCCAAAACCATCTACTCCACAGTTAGTTCTTACAAAAAATTCATAATCAGTATTAGCGATTAAATTCGCTCCCAAAAAGTCCTTCTTAACAATAACTTCATTCGTACTCGTTGCTATTCCTTTACCAGTTGGTACTGCTCCCCCTGCTACCTGGACCATATACTCCCATGAAACACCAGTAACATCATCCCAAAATAATGTTATTTCATCAGACTTTGGGTTCTTTGAAGCTACATTTGTCGCTGAAGCACAATTAGCCACCAATAGACTGTTATTCTGAACCATGGAAAACTCATAGTACGGCAAAAAATTTAAATTGGGTGGATACGAATTGGACTTCCAAAAATCTTTTCCAGAGCCTGACCCGAAAATGGATCCCGAAAATAAGAGTACGAGGTATACCAACCAAGTACTCCGCAAGAACATTATTTTTCTCATTTTATATTATTATAGTTAGTCAACAATCAAATATAAACAATTAACTTTTAATTAACCATCGTAGTTACAGAAAAGTTAATTAACTCATTTCGTTTATAAAAAACCACTGAAAAGCATTCATGAACAATGTTTATTCAACATTTAAACAAAAAAACAAGTTTAAAACACATTTATAAAATCAACACCCTATTAACAAATAAGCATTTTATCTCAAATAATTATAACCTGGAATCCACAACTGACAACTCTTTAAAAACAAAAAAGCTGTCCTCTTTCAAGGACAGCTTTTATTACAATTTAAAATTAACAATACTCTTATTTATTGATTTGCACCCAACCAGTTCTTATCTTATCAAAAGCTGTAACTACATAATAATAAGTGCCATCAGGAAGTGGGTTTCCAGACTTATCCTGCCCTACCCATTGATTTGTGTAATTAGCTCCAAAAGAGAAAACCTCAACACCAAAACGGTTATAAATTTTCAAACTCTGCACTCCGTGTAAAGACAAATCAAAACTATCGTTCAAACCATCTCCATTTGGTGAAATCCCTTTAGCTATTGGACAATCCTCGTA
>NZ_FORU01000011.1 GCF_900114085.1 Myroides guanonis
GCTGTAGCCGAGAGGGTCAATGGAATCATAAAAGGTGAATTTGATTTAAATTATTCAAATCTGGGATATCAAAAAACAAAACAGATACTAAAGGATAACATAGAGGCATATAATAGTCTTAGACCACATAATAGTTGTGACAATTTAACCCCGAACCAAGCTCATTTAGAAAAGGGTTTTTTAACCAAGAGATGGAAGAACTATTACAAGATAAAACAACTAAAAAAAGAAGATGTACAGCAATCTTAGGACTACTAAATTACATGTACAGTTATAAGCAGGATTAATAACAATAACTGTACAGCTATACTAGGACGAGACACCTCCATATATTTCATAGACTTTGAGTGGACCTTGAGTGGACTTTCAGTGGACCTTGAATGGACCCTGAGCACACTTTTACAAAAATACCCTAGCTTCGGCTATAAAGCTGACTTGGGTTTTAGCAGGGTATGTTCTATATATTATAACCGATAGCCTCCTTTATATAAAGAGGAACTTATTTGTTTTTCAAATGGTGGACTATAAAAAAACATTCTAAACGTACTCCTTATATATAGTAGCCGTTTTAGCATACACTTTGTAATAACTAAACCTAGTTAGTTTTTTTAAACGCACTCATAGATGGTGCGTCAAACAAGTACAAGGAAATACCTAGAATAAAACTCTATCAACAAAACCCTTAACCAATACGACTCTCTAATAATAAAATTCAAAACTCAAGCCACAATAAGTACCAGGATTAAAAAGATCAAACTACATAATTAATAACAAAACATATGAAATCACATATCACGTATTATCTCATCTAAACTATCTGAACGACTTAATCCCATCTTTTTACGAATATGATATCTTGTTCTTATTAAACTTTGATGACTTATATTTAAAAGATTTATAATTTCATCATTACTCATTTTAACCATAATGTAAATACAGACCCTAACTTCTGTTTTGGTCAACTCTGGATATCTAAAACGAAGTGTTTTCAAAAAGCCGGGATGTATCTTAATAAACACCTCTTTAAACTGCTCCCAATCTTTCTCTTGGTTTCGCTTACTGCGTATAATTTTCTGTAAGTCCACAACAACTCTTTCCGCATCAACATCCTTAATTATATCTTCAATTTCATTTAGCAAATCGTTTTTAGAAAGCAATTGTAAATTTATAGCTGTTAACTTTCTATTTTTAAGTTCAATTTCTAAATCGTATTGTTTAGATTGCAATAATCGCAGCTCTTTATTTGCTTCTTTCTCAAACTCATATTGTTGTATTTGTAATGTCTGTAAATCATTGTTAGACTTCAACTCTTGTTCGTATTGCTCTGATTGTAACTTTTGGATTTCTTGTTCTGCCTTAACCTTCTCTTCTAACCTTCTATTTTCAATTCTACTAATTTGATACGACTTATTTTTATGGCGATATAAAAACCAAATAAACACAGCAATAGACATAACTGAACCAATGCTAAACAAATAAATATAAAATTGTTTATTATGTTTTTCTTCTTCAATTACCTTTTCATACTCGAATTGCTTAAATTGATTCTCATATTTCATAGATTGAATCCTATTCTTCACTTCTTCGCCTTGTATACTATCTTTAATGCGATAGTAATGCTTTAGATAAGAATGTGCTTGTTCGAAATTTTTACGCTCCAGAAAAATATTTGAAATAACTTCTAAATTCTCATAATCCACCTGAAGGTCCTCCTGTGTCTCATATCCTTTGAGATAGTATTTTAATGCCTGACTATAATCTTCATCTTTGGCAAATATTGCTCCGTAATGCAACTGTATATGCTTTTGTAATTTTTCATTATCAAAATATGATGCTAATTCATTAGCTCTACTTAAATAGTCTTTTGAAATTCCAGAGTTTCCTTGAAGATGCTCTACATCTGACAAAAACATCAAAACAGTGATAGTCGAAAAAGTATCCTTTACGGATTCAAACGTCTCTAACGATACCAATAACTGTTTTCGAGCCTCATCGTACTTCTCTTGTTTTAAAAGTATTTTACTAACATTTGTATAATAAACAGCCTTATCTATCGGCTCATTTTTCTTACTAAATATCTCATAAGCTTTTTCATAATAATTAAGCGCTTGTTCGATATCATCTAATCTAAAATATATTCCAGCCAACTTGTTGTATACAGCTGCTAGTCCCCTTTTATTCTCACTCTTCTCAATAAGACTAGAAGCTTTTAAGAGGTAATCCATACTAAGAGGTAAATTTCTTTCAGCGGAATAGTAAACACCTAACTCATAATTAATCTGTGCTTTCAACTCTATATCTTGAGAATTAACAGAATAATCCGATGCCCTTTCTAAAAAAAACAGAATACTGTCTCTTTCTTTCCTATAATTTACCCTATCTCCAATTGCTCTATAAAGATTTGAATAAGCTAAATGCACTGAATCCTTTTTCTCCTTTTTCGTTTTTATATAAAACTTAGAAATTTCTATATCCGCACGATTCAGATCATATTTTAATAATGAATCTAAAACACCTATATACTCTTCATTAACACTCTTCTCCTTTTGATATTGAGTTTTATAAATAAAATAAGACACTAACGCCCCAACAGTACCAATTGCAACTATTAGAATTACAACTCTTTTTATTTGTTTTACTCTATTTAAATACATTTTATCCTCATTATTAAATTTCCTAGTAGGACTTTTTATTTTCCAAAAACCACATAACAGCGGTCTAATAGCTACCTATAGTACTATTCATATTAAAACAGAGCGTAATATACTATATTTTCCATGTTCAAAAGAATCTAACAAAAAAAGAGGCCCATCTAAAAGACAGCCTCTTTTCAACATTCAACCAATCTTAATATTAAAACGAATATGTAATTAAAATATGTTCAAAAACCTCATTCGTATCCTCTTAAAATATCATTTCGAAAACACATTATTTATTCACCTGTACCCATCCTGTTCTTTCTTTGTTATTAGCTATAACAATATAATAGTAAGTACCATCTGGTAAAACATTTCCATTCCTATCCTGTCCATTCCACTGATCGGTATACCCATACCCAAAAGTATAAACTTCAACTCCGTATCGATTGTAAATTTTTAAACTCATTACTCCATGTCCACTTAAATCAAAATTATCATTAAGTCCATCTCCGTTAGGTGAAATTCCTTTTTGTATTGGACAGTCTTCATAATCTATAGAAAAACTACTTTCATCTACACACAATCCATCTTCAGAACGAGCATACACATAAATTGTTCTAGGTTTTTCGATTTTTCTTCCAGGAAACAACTCATCACCCTTCCCATTTGGTTCGGTATAATATCTATTGAAATCTGAAAGAGGTTTTAATTCATACAATTCACACTTTAAAGTTCTATCTTCAAAATTATCAGCTATTATTTTAGCTGTAATTGTGACAGTAAACTTTGTCTCTTCAAAGCACCCCTCTTCATTATTCAATTGCAAGAAATAAATACTATTTTCTCCAACATTAGTCAATACATCTCCTTCTTTATACTTTTCCCCCATTCCCCCTGCTTGAGTAAAATAATCTCCATTCGCTGTAGGAAAAATATATTCTCCACATACTGCAACATCATTTATCTTTCCTGGTAAATCACCTGGACTAACAATAATAGGAATCGTAAACAGTTCTGAACAACCAGTTTTTTTATTTAATATTAGCATATATAAACTTGTGGATTCTGGTCTTTTTCCAAATGAATATTTCTTAGAATCTTCAATTTTATTCTCAGCTAAATCAGCATCTGCTTGGCTCTTATAATACTCAACTTCATAATCACTTCTTTCAACATCCTTAAACATATTTTCCTCAACCATAGTAAGATCAACAATAATATCATTTAGTGATTGTCTGCATATAACAATATCATCAGCCGAATGGACCATTTTCGAAATAGAAGGATACATTTCCACCAAAATTGTCCCTGATGATTCACATTCCAATTCCGCAAATCTCACTAAAACCTTATATTCTCCGGAATCAGTAACTACGAGATTCGAATCAGTCGCTCCTGGGACTATAACCCCATCTTTATACCACTCTATTTCTGTCTTTAACTCATCAGATAAAACAATTCCTGATTCAATAATCACAGAATCTCCCTCACATAGTGCATTATTTGTATCAATCAACAAATCGGCCCCTAAATCCAAATTACCGATATCAAAGCTTCCTCCTTTAAAAAACACCGCCGATGAATGGGCTACTACTGGACAAAAATCCATTACCGCAAGTTTAATATGATATTTTCTCCCTGGAATTACAGCAATTGTTTTAGATTTCATAGCCTCCGTAAACCCAATAAAATCGATTGGCGCCTCTAACGGATTATCAACCCCTTTATCATAGTGCTTCCAATAATATTCCTCATTTCTGCTATCACATGAAATCCCAGACTTCTTAGCATCTCTAATGGTATTCACGGCAACTGCTGTTTCGGTCCCCTCAACCTTTGCTAAGTTTTGACCTCTACCTGTTTTAGTATCTACCAACCATGCTGCGAAAAGAGCAGCATTGCTACAAGCGTAGGAACATCCCGAAGCATAACTATTCGATGCAAATAAGTAATCGAATTGTATTGAATCCTTTATAGGAATAAAATCAAATTCTAGTTGTGTAACCCTCATAACTGGGTTAGGGGAATAAGCCATAGGATGTCCACCCGCATCATTAATTGCTTCTTTCAAATCATCATCACCTCCCCATCTAAAATTATTGGTTCCTCTTTCACTAAATTGACCTCTGAATGGCCCAGGAACGAATTCTACCTCATTCGTAGACAACACTATTCCTTCTTCAAAAGGAAATATTGAATTTTCTTTACTAAAATACCCCAATGTATTCATAGTCTTTGTTGCTGCACTACCGTCCCCTACCTTATACTGCACATTACTCACTAGATTACACTCTGATTTAATCAAAACTGATTTCACCAATTCTTCTTCATTGTACTTTTCATTATTCGGACTCACTTTAATTGCCAAATCACCAGAAGCCGTGGTAATACATACATTAAACAAATAATCTGAAAAGGCTGTTGAACTTCCAAAACGCACATAGTATTTTTTACCTGGAACCAAATCTCTCAACATCCAATAATTACTTGCACTTTGTGAAAAACTTCCATAACAGCCTAAAGAATTAGTCATACTTACACAAGGCTGATCATATATTTCGGCATAAATACTTGGTACCGAACTACCTGAAATACTCCCAAAATCCATCAATTCCAATTTATGCGAAGAAGCAAGCGCAGTAAACTCAAACCAAGCATCTGTTTTACCAGCATATCCATTATTACAACTAGATTTAGGATTTGCTGAACTCGTAGCACCGTTAAGAGTTCCCGAAACAGTTTTTACACACTCTAATGTAGTATTTACAGGTATATTAATAGCCCCTGAACACTCGTCATTCCCAGCAACACTAGTTGCTGTGTTTAACGGTGTAGACCAATCACTTTTAGTTAATTTGTCCGAACACTTTCCTCTAACATAAATAGTATAAGGTACCCCTGGATTAAGACCAGTTATTGAAGTCTTAGGAGTTCCAGTAACAACTGTTGTTTTTAAAGGGATTGAAGTTTCATCTTTTCCATAATCCACAACTATAACCTCCCATTCATCAACACCTCCATTTTGTTGCCACTCAATATTTATGCTAGTTGAAGTCGTACCAGTTACGGTTACGTAATAAGGTTCTGGACAATTTTCTACCTTTTTTAAAGAAACATCATCTAAGTAAACATAACAAGAACTCATCGCATTAACATGCCATGCCAAATTCACATCTCCAGGAACTCCTTTGAAGAAAACCACTCCTTCTTTCCAATTCGCTTCTTTATAGATCTTAGTCGGTAAAAGGGTAGTGTTAAAATCTACAACATTCGTTCCATTAGAAGACAATAATATCTCAAAAGAACTATTTTGGGAAGCTATGGCACTAGTTTTATAATAATATTTTAAAACATAATCTTCTGCTTCCATTTTGAATGTAGGAGAAATTAACCAATCGTCATTTTGTTTTCCTGCAGCACCATAAAAATACATACACTGCTTACCTGTTTTCACACCACTAGTATAAGTACGCCATATATAACTACCTGTTGGTGAAGTAGAATCCCCATTTCCATCTACAATAGTCCAGCATCTATACGTTTTAACCGATTCTTCAAAACCTTCTTCAAACGGAATGTCATAAACACTACAGCTAGTAGTAAATCTAAAAGGACCTTGCCAAATACTTTTTTTCCCATTTGCACAATCTGTACGCACATAAAATTCATAGTCGGTATTTGGTTCTAAAGAATCACCATTAAACTCTTTAGATACAATATTCTCTTTTTTATTTGCTACAACACCAGCAGTCGCAGGTACTTTTCCACCTGTTTTTTGCACATAATATTCCCATCCTTTGGCTCCAAAATCATCTTCCCAATAAATGGTAGCTTCGTCTTTCTCCAAATCTTTCACCCCCAATTTGATTGGCTCCGCACAATCCATCACCTCCTCAATAAACACATTATCTATTGATAATTGAGTCGCAGTAGCGCTAGTAATACGCCAAGCTATATTTACATCACCATCTACACCAGATATAAAGACAATTTCCTCAATCCAATCACTTCCATATTTATACTTTTCCTTAGGTACTACTATAGTAGAAAACTTATCTACGTTAACACCTGCTTTTGACAACAAAACCTCAAATTCATAATCGTATGAAGCTACTGCACCCGTTTTATAATGATATTTTAATCTATAGGTTTTGTTTTTTTCAAATAACATTGTTGGTGAAACTAACCAGTCATCTTGTAGTTGCCCACCCACTCTAGCGGTACCATTAAACCACATTCCACTTATCCCTTCATAGGAAATACTATGAGCCTTCCAGATATTATTACTCGTAGGACTAATTGCATCTTGATTTCCATCAATAATGGTCCAGCAATAAATCGTTTTTGAGTCTGGATTAAAACCCTCCCAAAGCGGTGTTTTTAAAACAGCACATGAAGTTCTAAATTTAAAAGGTCCCGACCATTCCCCTAACAATCCATTTCCACAATTTGTTCGTGCATAAAATTCATATTCTGTATTGGTGTCTAATAAGCTACCATTATTTTCCTTTGAAATAACAACCTCTTTATTATTCGAGACAATACCTGAAGCTGGTGGGGCTCCGCCTGATTTTTGCACAGCATATTCCCATTTACTCCCAAAGTCATCACTCCAAAAAATAGTAGCACCATCGGACTTTACATCTTTAACACCTAGTTGTACAGGTTCTGGACAAGCGATTTCTTCCAAAAAGAGATTGTCGATTCCTAAAGAAACAGGAGATGCTATCTCATTTTTTATATGCCATCCAATATTAACTTCTCCTTTAGTTTTTCCAATTACAATTTTTTCTTCATTCCAGACACCTCCATTATTTAAATGATCTTTCTTATATAGTAATATTTTTTTAAAATCCTTAGGCTCTATTCCTTCCTCAGATAAGACAACATTAAAACTACTCTTATAAGCTACACTTGTTATAAAATTATATTTTAATCTATAATATTTAGTATCATCCAACTGAAAAGAAGGAGACACTAAAAAATCATTGAAAGGCCCAGCAGCAACTCCTCCAATAAAAATCAAATATTGATTCCCTTCATAAGGAGCTGTATCAAAACTGTTGTTTACTCTCCATATTTTACTAGTATTTGAAGGAGCTATCGACTTGTTATTCTTATCTATAACAGTCCAACATCCAAGAGTTGATGAAGTTGCATTAAAACCTTCCCAATATGGTAGTGGTTGTACGTCACATAATGTTTTAAAATGAATAGGTCCTATCCATTCAGTTGTTGAGCTTCCTTCACAATAAGTACTCAACCAAAATTCATATTCTACATTAGGCATTAAGGAGCCCCCCCCAACACCACTTACATTAGTAATTGTAATTGAATTAGTTTTAACAATAGTCCCACTCCCGGTAGGTTTTGTACCTCCAGCAGCTAATTGGACATGGTATTGCCAACTCGAGTTAGCAGGATCATTCCATACAAACGTAACTTTATCCTTCTCTAAATTTTTATACGTGATTTCTTTAATATTGGGAGGTGTGCAAGTATTAACCATGTTAGCCTTATACAATTGCTCTAGGATCCATTCATTTCCTAAATGTCTACTAAAAGAATATACCTCTAATTGCTGAAAGGAATAAGCTAAAGCCATTACAAACAATAGTATGAAAGTGTATTTATTTTTCATCATAATCAAAATATAAATATTAGTTGTTTTCCCAACAGCTTATTTTCTCATAACAAACACCTAGTAAATGTGTTTATATAAACAGCTATTGCAATTCAACCAAAGATATAGACATTATGATATTTTAAGCAAATATTAACAATGCCTAAATACTGCATGTTAACTAACACTTATTCTTTAACATACCCCACAAAAATATTGATTACCAGATACTTGTAATTTTACAATAATACCTATAAATTTATAATTACAAGAAATACGAGAGAGACTCCTCACTAATAGTTAACAGTAAATAAAATTTACCAACAGTACAATAGACTGATAACTTAATAGAAAAAATAATTAGCAATTAGAATAAACAAATTTTTAAAACTAATGGAATCATTCTACTAATTACTATAGAAGCTTCATGGGTAGGTTATAAAAGGTACCTCATCCAGACATTGGGTTCAATATAGATTCCATTTTGAACAGTTAAATCAACCTGAATAGGATTTAACAAAAAAGGAAGTATATAATTTCCTGAACTTTGAAAACATAAATTCGTCCATAGCTCCCATTCTCGAATACTTCCTGAAACATACATGGATCTTTCACATACTCTAACTATTTCTGCTCCATTCTTCACATGTGTACGAATCCAAGCATCGTATGGCAACCCAATTTCATTGGTCCATTTAATATAAGACTCCATAGGTATAAGAGGAAACTGACTTTTTTGATTCGGACGAATAGGAAGTATAAAAGACTTAAAGTTCTTTGACAAAGCAATATTCTTCATACACACTATCAACTGACTACTAATTCCTTTTCCTTGATATTCTTTATTCAGTCCTATTTGTAAAGCGCATAATGCATTTGGTTCAATGCCTTTTTCTCTATCTAAGAAAGCTTTCTCCAATGCCCAATCCCAACCACCATCAGGTAAATAAGCATTCTCTTCTTTTGATAAATGTAAAGGTACACAATTACCATTCCCAACAACTTTCTCCCCATTTATCAAAAAGAACTGATATTCAGGAAATTCAGAATACAATCGTTCCCAATATTGCTGATTAATTGTATCTGCCAATATGTAATCAGGCCAAATACTAAATGCATCAACTTGAGCATTCAAGTTTTTACCTCGAAAAACGTCTATTTCGGAAAGAGTTTTAAAAGTATATGTATGCTGATTAGCCATGATTTAAAGTTTTGAATATTTTATAGATAGCTAAGTTACACAACCTATTTTATTAACATATTTAAGGTATTTAAACACTTAAATAACACTTCTTAACATTGAGTATCTATTTTTGGTTTCTTAAATCTTCTTTTAATAAAACTCATATCTCTTCTACCAAAATAAAGTCCAGTTACAATCATGACTCCTCCAAAAACCTGAAGCATACCAAGAACCTCATTATCTAAAAGTCCCCAAATAAATGCAACTATTGGCATCAACAATGAAACCGAAGATGCAAATGCGGCATTCGTATCACGGATTAACTTATAATAAAAAATATTTGCTAAAACGCTTCCAAACAAGGCTAGAAGAAAGACAAAACCCACACCTTCTAAGGCTTCAGGATGTTCTAAAAGCACCTGGAAGAAACCAGAAGAAATTAGAACAATTAAGGCAGGAGCCAATAAAACCAATTCAATAAAAGCAGTCCAAACCAATGGAGAGACACCTCCCATATATTTTTGAGTTAACAAGCCACTAAATGCATACATAATCGCAGCTACGATTAATATCATATAATAAAACCATTCATACGGTACTGCAGTATGACTATCTGGAGTTTGCAATAGAAGTATTACTCCTAAAAAAGAAAAAGCAACACCAATTACTTCCCCTATGTTTGCTTTATATTTAAAAAACAAAGCACCTAATACAATCACACAAATAGACATTAAGGCATTCAAAATACCTGCAATAGCGCTATTTAAATGAACTTCTGCAATAGGAAATAAAAACATCGGAATAAAACTACCTACCATAGCGGTAAGAAATAACCAAGGAAATGTTTTACGTTCCAGCTTTTTGATATGTTTAATGGAAGTTGGTAGTAAAAACAGTCCTGCTAGAGTAACTCTAAGTGCTCCTACTTGCATTGGAGTAAAATATTCTAATCCCTTTTTAATTAAAATAAAGGAAGATCCCCATACGAGCGATAAAACGATAAGAGTTACCCAATGTTTGAACTTTATATTCACGATATGAAACTTAAATTTTTAAGGCTGCAAAGGTACAAAAAGTCGACTAATTTACGCAGTAGTAATTTACTTAATAACACCCCTTAAAAAACTGATTAAGTGACGCTTTAACACTATATCTAATAAACTATTTCAATGGAAAAGATGCATTATATAACATTCTAATGTCGGTTTACATCGTGTTTAATGAAAAGGTTTCGAAATTTCATTACTAAATTTAGCAAGTAATTAAACCTCTATTTATCTTTTGATATCCAAATAGTGGGGATATCATCGTCAAAAAACATTTTTTATTTACCAATCCAATCTTCTGGCAGATTGACACTTAAATGAACATTTAGAAATAAAACACCTTTTTATTAAAAAACTATGTGACTTTATACCTACTTCGGTGTCTCAATAACAGAATAGCTTAAAACGTTTCACTTGAAAATTGCTATGAAAAGAGAACGTTAATAATTAATTGGTTTGTTGTTTAAGGTTTTTAATACTTAAGCTATTCTGAAAATTCTATGAAAAAGTTGAAGACTCCTCTCGAAAGATTAGGAGTCTTTTTTGTATGTATTTTTTATTTGCTAGACACTACTTCCATTTTGTAATGCAATTGCAAAAACTTCATGCCCCAATACCAAAATACATGGTCTGTGCGTAAAACATTATTCTCATCTGTATAAACATGGATGAGCTCTTTTAATGGAATGAACTTATACCTTATCTTGTCATTGCTCATCACTTTAACTCTATAATAACCTGCACCACCTGGTTTCTTTCCATCGGAAATCAATTTAACCGATCCATCTTCCTGTACTTCAACTCTCAATAAAACAGTAGCACTTCCTTTTGGTAAGGGAAATACTACGCGAATAAAAGGTTTATCACTGATTTTAACTATGGAGTAAAATCCAGCATAGACCACCTTTTGGGTTAATACTGTCTTCCGAAGCCAACAAGCCATTACCTGATTCTCTTCCTTATCAATTAAACCGATCACTTCATTACTCATTCCTCTACTGGTCTCTAAAGGACTCAGTGGAATATTGAGCTGATCAATTCCAGAACTTACAGTTCTGATTAAAACATGAGCAAAATACTTTACAGGATGATACCATTCCGACCAAACATCCAACTTATAATCACTAGTGTTTTCATAAAAATGTTTTACTCTTTCTTGCAATCTATCCTTATTGCTGTCATCATCACCTAAAACACTAGTAAAATCAACTACTAAACCGTTTGGTTGTCTTTCAATACAACCAAGCTCTTTCTTTTCTGCAAATTCTTTATAAAACTCTTTTCCAATATGTCCATTTTCTCCAAACGGCCCTGCTAACCAAGGAACATCCTCTAAGTTTTTCTTATAACCTGTTAGTCCTACCCAACTGTTGATTAAAGAAGATAAGATATAATTCATAGTATCTGAGTGTTATAAAAAAGATGAAGTAATATACTTCTTATTTAGGGAACCAAAAGTGTAAATGGATGAAAAGGCAAGTTTCTAAGCACGAAAAAGACACCTAGAAGAGCCACTAATAAATATCCGAAAAAAGAAGGGATTTGAAATTTAGAACTCCAACTGCTATTCTTTATCCAATATGTTTCAACAAGAATAAAATAACAATAAAGCAATGTAGGCACGAGAATAAAGATAAGAATATTATTACTCGCTGCGGTATGAAAGTCACCGTGTAATAAAGCTTTAAAAGCACGTTGACCACCGCAACCAGGACAATGAAGCCCAGTATATTTATTGAAAGTACAACTTATTCCCCCCATGCCTATCTTTCCGAAGAGGTTCGCGTAAAAAAACACTACTCCTAAAGGTAAAAGATAGGCACAGAAACGAATAAATATATTTTTAAGCATATTTTAGTTACCAGCTTGCGCTTGTTCGAGTATTTCTTTGTACTCTTCTATAATATTATCCAATCCATAGGTCATAATACTATATGCTGAAACAGCAATTCCTAAAACAAATAACCCAATAGCAATTAAAGACAAAAGCTTAGAGGTCTTAGCTGACTTCAATGCTCCTTCTACATCACCATTCTCAAATTTAGATTTTACTTGTGACGACATTACAATTGCAATAATTCCAAGAATTAATCCAGTGCAATAAAAAGAACATAATCCTAAGACAGTTGCAATAATTGCTAATGTCATGTTGTTTTTTGGCATCTCAACTTCTTGAGAGAATCCCGATGTGTTTGTTACTTCCATTTCAATAAATTTTGTTTGCAATTTAATAAAATTTTAAGATTTAAAAAACTACCCTTAAAATTATAGTCAAATTCGCAAGATTCGGATTTCAGGTATTAAAATGTTTCACGTACTTTGTTTCAAACTTTGAAGTATGAAAGACAATTTTTCCTATCAACACGAAAACTATCAGCGAATTGCAAAAGCGATTGCTTATATACAAGTTCACTTTAAAGAGCAACCTGATTTGACTACTGTTGCAGACTATTTACATCTTAGTCCTGCACACTTTCAACGTTTATTTACAGAATGGGTGGGCACAAGTCCTAAAAAATTTCTTCAATACATTACATTAAGCTATACAAAATCACTTTTAAAAAAAGTAGAATCTCCTAGCCTATTCGATACTACATATGAAGCTGGCTTATCAAGTACGAGTAGATTACACGATTTATTTATACAGTTTGAAGGTATGACTCCTGCCGAATATAAAAACGGCGGAGAGAAATTAATCATTAGTAACTCTTTTCATCAAACTCTTTTTGGAACAGTTCACATAGCTTCTACTGAAAAAGGAATCTGCAAATTAAGTTTTATAGAAGATAAGGGAATTGCATTACAAGAACTTTTGGAAGAATACCCTAATGCAAGTCATCATGAAGAAGTTAAAGACATTCATTTACAAGCACTAAAGCTTCTTCAATTGAATACGGAAAATATAGATTTACCCTCTATTAAATTACACTTAAAGGGCAGTGAGTTCCAATTAAAAGTATGGGAGGCTTTGTTACAAATACCAGCTGGAAATCTAAGAAGTTATAAATTTATCGCCGATCAGATCGGAAGTCCAAGCGCTTCCCGAGCAGTTGGTAGTGCAATTGGAAAAAACCCTATCGCTATTCTCATACCTTGTCATAGAGTATTGCAAACATCAGGGCGATTGGGAGGATATCGTTGGGGTCTTGAAAGAAAAAGTGCTCTTATTGGATGGGAAGCAGTAGCAATTAATAAAGAAGATTAGAATGGATTTATTTACAGATTTAAACACCGCATTACACAACTTGCTTCCTTATGACGGAACAGTGTTTTATTACGGTCTTGTTTATGACACATTAAAATCTGAAGAAATTTTCCAAACGCTATTGATCGAAATAGAATGGAAAAATGACGAAGCAATAATATTTGGAAAGCATATACAAACCAAACGAAAAGTAGCTTGGTATGGTTCCCATCCCTTTGAATATACCTATTCAAAAATCACCAAAAAAGCACTTCCTTGGACACCATTACTACTTGAACTCAAAGAAGAAGTAGAAAGACAAACTGGAGAAACTTACAATTCGTGTTTGCTAAACCTATATCATGATGGTTCTGAAGGAATGGCTTGGCATTCAGATGGGGAAAAAGATTTAAAAAAGAATGGAGCAATTGCTTCTTTAAGTTTTGGTGCATCAAGAAATTTTGCTTTCAAGCATAAAAAAACTTCAGATAAAATATCTCTTTTATTAAACAGTGGTAGTTTATTAGTCATGAAAGGAGAAACACAAACTCATTGGTTACATCGTCTTCCTCCAACCACTCGTGTTAATAGTCCAAGAGTTAATTTGACTTTTCGAACAATTGAACTCAATGATTAAAAAATATAAAGTACTAGAAAAAAAAATGCCCCAAATAGTCTATAACTCTTTGGGGCATTTCTATATATTGGCTTTTATTTATTTGAAAGCAATTATCCTTGTTTCTTTACAAACTTGGTAAGAATAACTATTTGCTGTCCGTCAATTTTACCTTCAATTTGCTCTATATTATCATGAACTAAACGGATGTTTCTAACAGCTGTTCCAATTTTCGCATTTAAAGTAGAACCTTTAACATCTAAATCTTTAATTAAAGTAACGGTATCCCCACCAACTAAAATGTTTCCATTACAGTCTTTGTGTAATTCAATACTTCCATCTCCTTCATGGTCACCTGTTGCTTTAGCCAACTCCATTAACTCATCATCCAAATACATCATTTCAATGTTATCAGCTGCCCAGCTTTCACTTCTAAAACGATTTAACATTCTCCATGCAACAACTTGTACCATTGGAACTTCACTCCACATAGAAGTTGTTAAACACTGCCAATGTTTAGAATCTAATTCTTCTTTTTTATCAATTTGTGAAAGACACGTATCACAAATGTATATTTCTCTATCCGTTTCATTTGCAGAAACTGGTGGTACCTCATAAACATTCAACTTCCCTGTAGATTCACACAGTTCACATTTATTACCACTACGTTCTTGCAATTGCGCTTCTGTTTTCATAATTATTTATTATAAATCGTCTTAAAAAGCCGTAAATATACGGTTTTAAAAGCAGATCTTCACAATATGCTTCTTACCATTGAATAGTCGTCATAAAAAACAGGAAATCAAGATTAATTACTTGCTGCATTTAAATTTATAAATCCCTATATTTATTCCTTATTTCAACTATACCCCAAACTACTAAATGTGGGGATAAAAAACGATTAATTTAAATACCTAATAGACATCAGTTTTAACTTTGTTTAGGCTTACAAAAATCTAACATGAAAACAGACATTCAAATTGCTCGTGAAACGACTTTAAACAGTATACAACACATTGCTCAGACCATCGACTTGAAAGAAGATGCGTTGATTCCATATGGGAAACACATGGGAAAAGTTCCTTTAGAGGAACTAAATCCAGAAAGAGCAAAACAATCTAATCTAATCTTGGTAACTTCAATTACTCCAACCAAGGCAGGAATTGGTAAAACTACCGTTTCTATTGGATTAGCATTAGGCTTAAACAAAATAGGAAAAAAAGCAATCGTTGCATTAAGAGAACCCTCTTTAGGTCCTTGTTTTGGAATGAAAGGTGGTGCTGCAGGTGGAGGTTATGCACAAGTTTTACCTATGGAAAATATTAATTTACATTTCACTGGAGATTTTCATGCCATAACAGCAGCTCACAATACTATAACAGCATTACTTGATAATTATCTTTATCAGAATAGAGGCACAGAATCTGTTTTAAAAGAAGTAGTATGGAAACGCGTGTTAGATGTAAATGATCGTAGTTTAAGAAATGTAGTCACTGGTTTAGGAGGCAGTGCAAATGGAGTACCTCAAGAGTCTGGTTTCGACATTACACCTGCTTCGGAAATCATGGCAATTCTATGTCTATCAGAAAATATCGAAGATTTAAGAAATCGTATAGAGAATATTGTTTTAGGCTATAAAGCAGATGGTAGTATGTTTACAGTAAAAGACCTAGGAATAGCAGGTGCTATTACAGTTTTATTGAAAGACGCGTTGCTACCAAACCTTGTTCAAACGACTGAGAATACAGCTGCCTTTATACATGGAGGTCCTTTTGCTAACATTGCCCATGGTTGTAATTCTATCTTAGCAACAAAAATGGCCATGAGTTATGGAGATTATGTAATAACAGAAGCAGGTTTTGGTGCTGATTTGGGCGCAGAAAAATTCTTCAACATCAAATGTAGAAAAGCTGGAATAACTCCAAAACTAACTGTTATAGTTGCTACAGCTCAAGGATTAAAAATGCATGGTGGTGTTCCAATTGAAAACATAAAGAACCCAAGTGTAGAGGGTATGACTAAAGGATTACAGAATCTTGAAAAACACATACAAAACATTCGAAGCTTTGGACAAAGTATCGTAGTTGCATTTAATAAATACAACACAGACACTGAGGAGGAAATAAGAGTTATCGAGAGTTATTGCAAAGAAAACAATATTGGTTTTGCCATCAATAAAGCATTTAGTGAAGGTGGTGAAGGGGCTATAACCTTGGCCGAAGTGGTGACTAAAATCATTTCAGAAACTCCTTCTAAAGAATTAAAATTCACTTATGAAGAATCTGACTCTATAAAAACGAAGTTTCAAAAAGTTGCCCAAAATATCTATGGTGCTAATCAAGTTACTTTTGGTCCTCTTGCCTTAAAGAAACTCAAGCAGTTGGAAACTTCTGATATGAATGGTTTCCCTATTTGTATAGCCAAAACTCAATATTCATTTTCAACAGATGCAAATGCATTTGGAGTAGCGCAAGATTTTGACTTACACATTCGAGATTTAGTTTTTAATAGAGGAGCAGGATTCATAGTTGGAGTTGCAGGAGATATTATGCGTATGCCTGGACTTCCTAAAGTACCACAAGCAAATCATATAGATTTAGTGAACGGATTAGTGGAAGGTTTAAGCTAAACAGCAAACAAAAAAATAGGCATTGAAAAAATTCAATGCCTATTTGCTTTATAATTCATAACTCTTTTGTATTACACTTCCTTTTTCCGGGTCTTTTATAACCGTTAAAGAAACTGGTATTCGTTCTTGTAGTTCTTCCACATGGGAAATGATACCAACGATTCTATTTTCTTTATGCAGATTTTGCAAGGTTTCAAAAACTATGTCTACAGATTCAGAATCCTGAGTACCAAAACCTTCATCTATAAAAAAGAAGTTACGGTTTGATTTAGACAAACTCTGTACGCTTTCTGCTAATGCTAATGCTAAACTCAAAGAAACCTGAAAACTTTGTCCTCCGGATAAGGTTTTAACGCTTCTTGTTTTTCCATTATTCAAATAATCTAATATTTCAAAATCATTGCTTTCATTAAGTTGCAAACTCAACTGATTTTTAGTTAATCTATGAAAACGAGTATTGGCGCGTTCACAGAGGTTTTTCAAATAGATTGCAGACACATAATTAACAAATCCACTTGCCTTAAACATATTGCTCATTACTTGTATATTAGCAGCTCGTTTTTGAAGTCTATCTTGTTCTAGTAACAATTCTTTCTTACGCTCAAATTCTTCTTTTAATCTATCTAATGTTGTTTTGAGCTGAATGCTTCTTTCTCCTGTTTGTTTAACACTAAGCTCTAGCTCTTTTACTTTTGATTCCTGATTTTTAAAAACAGCTTCATCATAATTTGTTATAGCTAATTTTTCCTTAAGAGTCTGTACCCCATTTCGAAGTGTTCCCAATTCAATTTTAAACGTCTGAATTCTACTTCTAGATTCAACAGTATTTATAGTTTTCTTTAAAATATCCTCCACCTCATTGATCGTTCCAAATCCTTCAACTTCCAACAAACTGTTTACTTTATGTTCCAGCGACTCTCTTTGTTGTTGTAACAATTCACTATCAACTCTTATTTTCTCCAATAATGCTTTTTGCGAAGCTAATTTAGGCTGTAAATCAGCTATGTCAGTTAATGCTTTTTGATATTCCTTTTCTATGTTTTGTATGTTCGCTTCTAAAAATGCTCTAGACTCTTCTATTTCAACAGCAGTTTGTGTCTTATAATCCTCCCATTTCAAAACGTCTAATTGCTTTTGAAAAGCTTGGATTTGCATTTGCCATTCCAATTCTTCTTTTCGGATTTTGTCTAACTCTTTTTCAAATAGCTCTTTCTTCTTTTCTAGCTTTTCCTTGTTCTCTTGTTCTATTTCAATAGAGTTCTCTAGCGTTTCTACTTCTTTTTCTAATAAAGCTGCTGCTGTTCTAGTGGTTTGATAGCCTACTTCATCATCCTTATTAAAATCACCCCAACTAAAAAGCTTATTATGTACCTCTAACTGAACTTCTAATTTCTTTACACTTTCAATTAGCTCATTATACTGTACTTCATACAATCGAATGCGTTCAGAAATGGACTCCATTTCACGTTCCACCTTTGTATGAGCGTCCATCAAAACTTTATGGTTTTGTAGCTCTTGTTGATTTTTCATCAGTTCTTCCGAAACATCTCCATGATTAGCAATGTGTGGGTGTTCCAACGAACCACACAATGGACATGCTACTCCATCATGTAAAGCCGAAGTATATTGACTTAACTGCTGAGCGACTTCTAACTGATTCTTTTGTTGAACTAGTTGCTCTTCCTTCTTTTTAAGTAGATTTGATTTATCATTTAAACTTTCTCTCCACGTTTTTTCTTCTAATTCGTATATATTTCTCTCTGCCGTAATACCTTTAATTTTTTCTTGTGTTGCATTACACTTTTCACGTTCGTGAATCACTTGAGTCTCCAAACGATTTTTTTCCGAAAACCATTGACCAACTTCTAACAATACAGCGGTTGATATACGCTTAGATTTCTTCTCTTTCAATTCATTTCTCTTTGAGAGTAAGCTTTTTTCGACAACATCAATTCCCTCTTGACATTGTTTTACAAGAGGTTCTCCCTTTTCTAGGCGCGATACGCATTTTGCAATCTCTTCTTGTGCTCTTGTGATTGTAGCAATTAAACCCAATTCAAAGACTTGCTTTTTATCGGATTCGATATTCTTATAAGCAGGTTCCCATTGTTGCAATAGTAACGTAGCTTCTTGAAGCTCTTTTTCATATTGCTGACAAAAATCATTTGCCAACTGTCTATCTTTTTCAAACTTTGCTTTGCGTTCCTCTATGTTCTTGAATTCGGATAAAGCTTGTCTAAAGTTCTTTTCAACTCTTTCATAAAGAGCGAGGTCTTCTTCTTCTCGCAAAATACTAGGTTCTAATCCTTCTAAAGATTCAAGTTTTACTTGTAGTTTTAAAAATTCTTCAAATGTTTCTTTTACAACTTTTAATTGTTGCAATAATTCATTTTCAAAAACAAATAATTTTGATTGTTGTTCATATTTTGTAGCCTCCTCCTGCCATATTCTCTCTGACTCTTTGATATGTTCAACTGTTGTAATTTCATAAGCTTGTAGGCTTCCCTCCAACCTATCTAAACTCTCCTTATTACTCAGATACAGTCGTCTAACTTTATCAGCTAAATCATATCGCTCTAGTCCAAACAACTCCTGCATCATTTTAGTTCGAGCAGTTCCCCCTAATTCAATAAACTCTTTAAACTTACCTTGCGGAATAATTATAGTTCGCTTGAAGTTCTCATAGCTTAAACCAACTATTTCTTCTGCATTAACATGGTCCAACGGCTTCCATTTTTCATCTGTCCATTCATAAAAAACTGCCTCTGTTCTCTTGACATCTTCAAAACGTTTGGAATTTCGTTTAAACTCTCGGAAAACACGATACTTTTTCTCTTCAAAATTGTAAAACTCAAAATCAATAATCGAACGATTCGATTTCAAATTCATCATGTTATACGCCCTATTGTCCTTTGCGTTTAGTCGTTCAGTTTCTCCATAAAGCGCAAAACTAATTGCTTCTAATAAGGAAGATTTACCTGAGCCAACTTTACCAAATATTCCAAATAATCCAGCTTCTATCAATGTATCAAACGAAATTGTTTGACGATCTTGGTAAGAATACAGTCCTTCTAGGGTTAAAGAAATCGGTATCATAGTAATTTTATAGAGTGTGATTAATGGAGTTTAAAATAATATTAGAAAAAATTATTGATTCATTAGTTCATCAAATAAGTCTAATAATTCATCGTTTGGATCCTGTTGATGTTTATACTTAAAATAATCAACAAATAATGCTTGTATATCTTGGTCGAGGTTCACAGAAACAGCATCCTTATTTTCAGAACCATTTACTCGTATTTTAGGTATAATATACACTATACCATCATGAGCATTCCGAATATTTTTTAAATCATCTGTAGCTAGGAATGTATCACTGATTAAAGTTAACTCAACCAAAGTGTAAGGATTTTCATGTAACCAAGCAATTGCCTTTTCTACGTCATCGAAAGTTTTCTTACACAATGCTCTTCCTGCCTGTAAGAGAATCTTTTTATAACTTGCTGTAGTATTAGGTTTAACCTCAACCAACATTGCATATTTCTCTTGTCCTGCTTCACTAAAACTATAACACAAAGGACTTCCTGAATAAACAACAGGATGAGTCTCTCTTCCAATTTGATGATGTCTATGTAAATGGCCAAGTGCTGTATATTGAATTTGTGTTGGAATAGCATCACTGTAAATCACATCTGCATTTCCTACTTTTATAGCTTTTTCTCCGTCCGGTTCTTCTAATAATTCACCATTTCGCTGCATCATAAACAAGTGGGATATTAAAAGATTCACTCCTTTTTCATCACAATATTTAGTTGCTATTGACTCCCATTTTTCTTTTAAGTTTTCATGAAGTGCCGTTCCTTTATCCTCAATACCTAGGAACTGCTTTAAGCGTATTTCGTTGGCATAAGGTGTATGAATAACTCGAATAGGAAATTCAATATGGGGTAATTGTAACTCCAAGAAACTTTCATCTGATTGAGTTATCTTAAATCCGTCTTCTAACTCAAAAGGTTGAACAATAGCATTAGGATGTCCTATTAATAAAATTCCACAAGCTTTAGCAAGAGGATCTGTTGCATCAACCCTATCAGGACTATCGTGATTTCCGGCAATAGCTATGACAGGTCTTTCTCCATTTCTTGCTAATCGCTTTAGAACTCTATAAAACAACTCTATAGACTCTACAGGAGGATTAAAAGTATCAAACAAATCACCTGCTATCAATACTAAATCAACATTTTCTGCATCGGCTATTTCACAGATTTCATTTAATACATTCAACTGTTCTTCCATTCTACTGATAGAATCCAAGCGTTTTCCTAAATGCCAATCTGCGGTATGTAATATTTTCAATCCCATTTTTATTCGTTGATGTACAAAGATACGCAAGCAATCACGATTGAGCAATGCTTTTAATTTGTGGTCGTTACAAAATACGATTCTAAATTCTAAAAAAATGTTTACAGCAGAATAATCTTTTGTTCCTTTATTCATAAAGCCACTAATTATGATTTCTATAAAGCATATCACTTCCAATTTTCCTTATATTTATCACGATTCAAGAATAAGAACTTATCTTAGGGATAGAATATCGCTTAATTTATGTTGTCAAAAGCTTCATAAAGACTAATTTATAAAATTTTATATACGTGACTATTTTAGTAGTAGAGGACGATTTACAAATAAGCAACTTTATAATAAAAGGTTTGGAAGAGCATGGTTTTTCAGTACACTTAGCCAAATCTGGTGAGGTTGCTCGAGAAATGATTCAAGATACTGAATGGGACTTAATATTATTGGATATTATGTTGCCTGGAATTGACGGTATGCAATTGATTCAATTTATTAGATATAGAAAAATCTATACTCCTATTCTTGTCCTAAGTGCTTTAAATGCGACAAGCGATAAGACTCAAGCTTTAGACTATGGAGCAGATGATTATTTATCTAAGCCTTTTCATTTTGAAGAACTACTATCTCGCATTAAAGCTTTAACAAGACGTGCAAAATTTAATTATGATAGTCTGGAAGAAAGTCATGTTTGTGGTGCACTGAAAATAAATCCTGAGGCACATTTAGTGACTTTGAATGAAATTCCTATAACCTTATCTCCTAGAGAATATAAGCTCCTATTATACTTAATGGAAAATAAAAACAAAGTAGTTTCTCGCACTCAAATATTAAATGCTGTTTGGGGTATTCAGTTCGACAACAATACCAATGTAGTGGATGTATATGTTTCTTATTTGAGGACTAAATTAGATGGTAGTTCAGAAAAATTAATACACACTATTAAAGGAACTGGCTACATACTTAAAGACTAAATATATGAAGTTACGAAATCGACTTACCTATTTATCTTCTCTTACTTTTGGAATTGTCTTTATCTGCACTTCTTTGCTGGTGTATATTGTGTTCTATAATAGTTCAGAAAAAATGTATTTCGATAATTTAAAAAGTACGAGTTTACTAACTGCTTTTTACTATTTAGAAAAAGATGAATTACCTCAATCTCAACACTCTAGTATCCGTAAAGACTTTCAGAATACGGTAAATAGTTCTATGGTAGCCATCTACAATAGCAGAAATGAAATAGAATATGGAGCTCTCTATAACGATTCTAATATCACCGTAGAAGATTTAAATAAAGTTCGAAAACTTCAAAAAGCGCAATTTAAAAGAGGCGGTAATTTTTACTATGGCATATACTATCCTGACAATCAAGGAGATTTTGTTGTCTTCGTAAAGTCGTCATCTGAGGCCTTTCAAAAACAAGCAAACAATCTACTTCTTATTATTCTAACTGTTTTATGTCTAGGACTTACACTAATCTATTTGCTGAGTAAGCGATTGTCGAAGCTAGCATACAAACCGATCCAACAAGTGGTTCATCAAATTAATCAAATCGACTATTCAAATCTCAAACAAGGAATAGCGACTACCAACACGCATGATGAGGTCGATGAATTAATCCAAACATACAACCAGTTAATTTCTAGACTATCTGAAAACTTTCTAATTCAGAAAAATTTCATCAATTATGTTTCTCATGAATTCAAAACTCCTCTTACAGCTATATCAGGAAATTTAGAAGTCTTTGCACAAAAAGAAAGAACTGCAGAAGAATATCAAAAAGTAGCAAAAGATGCTTTAGAAAACGTTTATAAGATAGAATCCATATTATCGAATTTATTACTTATGTCTGGATTAAGTCAGGTAAACACTTCTAAAAGTACTTTTCGTATTGACGAAGTACTTTGGAATATTCTGGACATTTTAAACAATCAAAGTATAACTAATCAAGGTCGACTAAATGTTGACCTACAAGTTGATAATGCAGTTCTATTAGAGTTTCAAGGAAATGAAACGTTACTGCAACTAGCTCTATTCAATCTTGTTGAAAATGCCCTAAAATACTCACTGCCCAATGTAGTTGTTATCACTTTACAAGAGCTTAATGGTAAACTTCAGATTCAAATACGCGATGAAGGAACTGGTATTTTGGAATCCGATTTAGAGTTTATTGGTCAAACCTTTTTTAGAGGTAAAAACGTTAAAGACATAAAAGGAAATGGTATTGGTCTTTCTTTAGCAAAGCTTATTTTTGAGCAGCATCACATATCATTTCACATTCAATCCACCTATGGAGTTGGAACTACTATCACTCTATTATTTTGAAGGAAATAATTTTCTAATCAAACTCTAATCTTGCTTTAATCGTCTTTTAATTTCACTCGAAGTTTCTTGTAATCTTCCAATGGTACTTTTGGAATCTAAAACAAGATGATTTTGAAAAGATTATTTACAGTAGCCATCACCTTAGCAGGTATTTTAATTGCAGCTGCACAGCCTAAAGAAAAGCTTCTTTTAACCAAACAAGAAGCAGAATCCCTCTTTTTACACCAAAATTTAGAATTATTGGCTTCTAGGCTAGAAATATCACAAGCAGAAGCACAGCTACTTCAATCTAAATTTTGGCCTAACCCTACTTTTTCTATCAGTGATGTTAACTTATGGAAAAATAGTACTGTTGAAGAACAACCTCCTATTATAAATGAATGGGGTAAAACAACTCAGTTCTCTTTAGAGATTGAACAAATTATTCAAACAGCGGGAAAAAGACGCAAGAATCTAGCTCTAAAAAACCTTACAGTTAAGGAAAAAGAATATGAATTTGAAATTGTTTTAAGACAGCTAAAATTAGACTTGCGAAATACTCTCACAAAACTTCAATTTCAAAATGCTATTCAAATACTGTATAAAGAACAAATTGTATCAACAGATAAATTAATACAAGCTTATCAATCACAATTAAAGCAAGGTAATATTAGTCAAGCTGAATATATTCGATTAAAAGCTGCTGCGATGCTCTTTAAGAAAGAGCTTACAGAGGCTACGAAAGAATATGAAAGTGCATCAGCTAATTTAAAAACTCTTTTAGGCCTTTCTTCAAATTATGACATTGAGATCACAGAATCTTTAGAAATACCAAAAACGAAAGTATCTGAAATAGAAATAGAAAACTTGACCCATCAAGCAAACGAAAGTCTACCCGAGATCTTATTGGCAAAAAACTTCGGATTACAAGCAGATAAACAACTAGCTATTGAAAAAGCAGACTGCGTCCCAGACTTAGCTTTTTCTGTTAGTTATGACCGAGCCGGAAACATCATGCAAAACTTTGTAGGTGTTGGTCTTTCTTTTGACTTACCTGTATTCAATAGAAACAAAGGAGCTATTAAAGAAGCGCAACTAGAAATTGAAAAACAGGCTTTTGAATATGAAAACAAAATCATTCAAAACTCCAATGACATTCAAGAGGCTTTTAACCACTATAAACAATCTCTTGAACTCTACACTAGTATTGAACCAGATTATGAAGCAACACTAGATCTATTGATTTCTTCATATCATCAGAATTTCATAAATAAAAATGTGAGCTTGATTTCTTATTTGGACTTTGTTGATGCCTACCTAGAGAACAAGACACTTATTCTTGAAACTCAAAAAGACCTAATAGACAACTTTGAACTGCTAAAATTTACCACTGGTAAAGAACTTTAAATCCTTTATATCTCAGATTATGTTAAAGAAAAAAATACTATTCTTTGGTCTTATTGCTGTATTAAGCATCTCTTGTAAAAAAGGAAGTAGTGTATCTACTCCTACTACACTAGCACCATATTGTATCCCACAGGCCTTAAAAGACGAGCTACAATTTGAAAAGATTAAAAAGCAAAAAGTAGAACAAACGCTTACACTTTCAGGAACTATTCAATACAATGATAACAAAACAATTCCTTTTGTAAGTTTACAAGATGGGGTTATAACACAGACCTATTTCTCTTTGGGTGATTTCGTTAAAAAAGGGCAACTTCTAGCAGAGTTAAAAAGCTCTTCTTTAAATGAAATGTCCGACCAAATTAGAGGTCTGAAGTCACAAATAGAAGTTGCTAAACGCAATTACACTGCAACACTAGAAATGTTTAATGATGGAATTTCTTCACAAAAAGAATTGATTGAGGCACAATCTGATTTAGAGGTTCTTAAATCGAATCTTATCACATTAGAAAGCAATATGGATTTATACAGTGCAAACGAGTCTAAATCTGTTTTTCAGGTCAAGTCTCCTAGTGATGGATATATTGTTTCAAAAGACATCAATCCAGGTATGTCAATTCAGGCTGGAGAATCCACACTATTTACTGTTGCTAATTTAGATGAAGTATGGATTATGGCAAACATATACGCTTCATATGCACCTTTAGTACATACAAATCAAACAGTTAAAATAAAGACATTAGCGCATCCCAACACTTACTTTGAAGGGAAAATTTCTTTTGTTTCACAAGTTTTTGATGAAGAAGAGCGCGTTTTAAAAGCGCGTATTGTAATGAGCAATCAAGAAGGTAAATTAAAACCAGGAATGTCTGCGGATGTTATTCTCAATATAGAAGCTACAAATGAAGAGGCTATAGCAATACCTATGGAGGCAATAATTTTTGACAACAATCAAAGCTATGTTGTAATCTACCAAGACGATTGCAATCAAGAGGTTAGACTTGTTGATAGTGTGGCTAAAAACGAGTTATATATGTATGCAACAAACAATTTTAAAGAAGATGAAGTTGTTATCACGACCAACGAGTTATTGATTTTTGAAGAACTAAATTCTAGAAAAAAGTAAGATGCAAAAATTAGTAAAAAACATTGTCGCCTTCTCCCTCAAAAATACTTTCATCATTCTTTTTGGTGTGATATTACTATTGTTTGGAGGAATCTACAGTTACATTCATACACCTATTGAAGCGTTTCCAGATGTGACCAATACAAGAGCTAGAATTATAACACAATGGCCAGGGAGAAGTGCAGAAGAGATTGAAAAATTCATTACGCTTCCCATTTCAAAAGAAATGAATACCATTCCAGATAAAGCAGAAGTTCGTTCAATATCTTTATTTGGATTATCTGTTGTAACGGTTTTATTCGATGATAATGTAGAAGATTTTTATGCACAGCAATACGCTTCAAACAGAATGGGAAGTGTATCTCTACCAGAGGGTGTAGATTATGAAATTGAAGCTCCATCAGGAGCTACAGGAGAAATTTTCAGATACATAATTGAGAGCGATTTACCTATAAAAGAGGTCTCCGCAATACAAGATTGGACTATTGAACGAGAATTATTATCTGTACTAGGAGTTGCTGATGTTGTAAGTTTTGGAGGAGAAGAAAAAATATTCGAAATTCAGATTAACCCCACTGAACTACTTCACTACGATATTTCCCCTTTAGATGTATATGAAGCTGTTGAGAAAAGCAACATTAATGTGGGTGGAGATGTAATTCAAAAAGGAAATCAATCTTATGTAGTTCGAGGAGTTGGGCTATTAGATGATATAAAAGATATTGAAAACATTCTAATTGAAATAAAAGGGAGCACTCCTATCCTAGTTAAACATGTAGCAAAAGTTGTAATAGGTGCAAAGCCAAGGCTTGGACAAGTAGGTTATCAAGATGAAAATGATGTTGTTCAGGGCATTGTAGTAATGCTTCGCGGCCAAAACCCCAATGAAGTAATAGAAGGTTTAAAAGCTAGAATATCGGATTTAAACGAGCGTATTCTCCCACATAATGTAAAGATTGTTCCTATCATAGATCGAACAGAATTAGTTAATACAACGGTTCATACAGTAACAAAGAATCTAATTGAAGGTATTGTTTTAGTTTCTATTATAGTTTTTGTTTTTCTATACAATTGGCGTACTACATTTATTGTAGCTTCAGTAATTCCACTAGCCTTCTTATTCGCAATTGTAATGCTTAAAATTCAAGGTTTGCCTGCTAACCTTATTTCGATGGGAGCTCTTGATTTCGGTTTATTATTGGAAGGAACTCTGGTCATTGTCGAACATGTTTTTGTAGGCCTCGAAAAACAAGCCAAGAATGTAGGAATGAAGCGATTCAACAAAATGTCTAAGTCAGGTATTATTAAAAGAAGTGCGGGTAGTGTAGCTGGTTATATATTTTTCGCCTTATTGATATTAATCGTTGCATTACTTCCAATTTTCTCTTTCCAAAAAGTAGAGGGTAAAATGTTTTCTCCACTAGCCTTTACGTTGGGATATGCTTTATTGGGTTCTTTGATATTGAGCTTAACCTATGTTCCTGCTATGTGTAAATTGTTATTAACTAAGAATATTGTGGAAAGAGAAAATATTATCTCAAGGTTTTTTAGAAAAAACATTTATCGCATGTTTACTTGGAGTTTCAAACGCAAGAAATTCACTATGATTGGTTTTGGAATACTATTGGTCCTATGTGGTATAAAATTCCACTATTATGGTTCTGAATTTCTTCCCAAACTAAATGAAGGAGCTATTTATGTGCGAGCTACCCTTCCGAATAGTATACACTTAGATGAATCCGTTCGTTTAACTCAGGAAATGAAAGCCGACTTACAAAACTTTGAAGAGATTAAATTTATAATGACGCAAACGGGTAGACCTAATGATGGAACAGACCCTACTGGATTCTTCAATATAGAATTTCATATTGAACTAAAACCAGAAAAAGAATGGAAACGTTCTGTATCTAAAGAAGTTATACTAGCTGAGATGCGTGAAGTTTTAGAAAAATACCCTGGTATTAATTTTGGTTTCAGCCAACCTATTCAAGATAATGTAGAAGAATATGTAGCAGGTGTAAAAAGTTCTTTAGTAATTAAGATTTTTGGAGATGATTTGTTTGATCTTGAAAAAATGGCAAATCAAGTAGCTCAATCTATCGAAAGCGTTGAAGGGATAACTGATATTAATGTTTATAAAAATATTGGACAACCAGAGCTACGAATTCAATTACACGATTCAAAAATGGCGCGTTATGCTGTTACTACTGCCGATGCACAAGCTGTTATAGCTATGACTATCGGTGGACAAGCTGCAACAACACTATATGAGAATGAACGCCAATTCGATGTGGTCTTACGCTTTCAAAAAGAGAGTCGAAACACTGCAGAAAAGGTTGAAAATATTCTAATTCCTACACTTGATGGAAAACAAGTTCCTCTAAAAGAAATTGCGACTATAGATTATCACACAGGTCCTGCATTTATTTATAGAGAGGGTAATAGTCGTTATATAGGTGTTGGATTTAGTATAGAAGGCAGAGATTTAGGTAGCACTATTGCAGAAGCTAAAGCTAAAGTAGCTCAAGAAGTTAAACTCCCTCCTACTAATAAAATGGAATGGGCAGGTGAATTTGAAAGTAAAGAACGCGCTACCAAACAATTGATGATAGTGGTTCCTATTTCTTTAATTCTAATCTTAATGTTATTGTATTTTAATTTTGGTAAGGTAAAAGAAACGGTTATCTCTGCTGTTACTATCTTATTTGCTTTCATTGGAGGTTTTTTATCCCTATGGATTACAGGAACTACCTTTGGAATCTCTGCTGGGATTGGATTTATAATTCTATTTGGTGTAGCTACGATTGATGGTATTTTATTAATCGGTGTGATGAAAGAAAATTTGAGACACCGAATGTCATTAGAGCAAGCAATATCTGAGGGGGTTAGAAGTAGAATTCGTCCCGTTATAATGATTGCATTAATGGGTGCAATGGGTTTACTTCCTGCTGCTCTCTCAAATGGTATGGGTTCAGAAATTCAAAAACCACTTGCAATAATGATTGTCGGAGGTTTGCTTATTTGTATGGTTTTATCATTTACAGTATTACCTCAAGTTTTTTATTGGGCGTATAGAAAGAAATAGTTTTTTATTAATTTGTTTTTTAAGTTGATTAAGAGGGTTTTATATTTTAGAGCCCTCTTTTTTAAATATTGAAACAACATCATCTGATATTTTGTAATAAGACAAAAAAATTAAAATATAATGAAAGTGATTTTTCTGTTGACAAAATTGATTTATGTTATTTGCTTTTTAGAACAGTCTGAATTTTTACTACATTTATGAAGTGAAACAACAAACAACGTCTTAATATCATAAGCTGTGACCATTTTAGTAGTAGAAGACGATTCGCAAATAAGTAGCTTCATTATTAATTGTCACGACAATCTATACGTTTACCTCAAAGTTCACTTGGAAATGGAAATACTTCACTAATAATCAGATGAAAATGAAACTAAATTTAAAAAACGTGTTTTTATATTTGAGCGTTTTAACTTTTATAATAAGCCTATTCTTACCTGTCCATCTTATTTTTACTACTCCTCATGATTATTTTGGATATATCTATGCTTCACTGGGATGGATGTCATTTCCAAATTTAGATTTCTTTTGTTGGATTAGTAACTTTACCTTGCTCCTAGGGTGGTTTTTCTATAAAAAAAAGATAGGACTTATCTTTAACCTATTAACTCTTATTTTGATGTCTTTATACGGTATCAATCATATTTTAGAATTAGATTTTTTTATAATAGATGAATATTCATTACCCCTATTTGGTTATTGGTTTTGGTTGCTTTCTCCTGTTTTTCTATTGGTTTCTCAAATAAAGCAACACAACAATGGCTTGTTTTAATATTACAGAGAAACGAATTCTATTAAAAATATAATCATAAAAAAAGACCGCCTTTAGAGACGGTCTTTAATTTTAGATGTAAACAGTTTTAGTTCACTTCTGGTAAGAAGTTGTATGTTTTAGAATAATACAACATTTGTTCCTCAAATGATTTAGGTTGGTTGATTTCAAATCCTGTAATTTCCCCTGCTTCATTTGTAATAGGTGAAATAACTGGATTCACAAATCCTCTATAAGCAGCAGATTTAAACTTAGAATTTCTGCTTAATACTTCTTTGTGAATAGCTTGATCAACTTTTACTCCGTAGTTCTCAACTAAAGCTTGTGCAGCTTTATAATCTCCTTCAGATTTGATACGTTGTGTTTCTTGCAATAGCTGTCCAAATAAATCGTGTAATTTTTTATAATCAGTTATGTTGAAATACGTTTTTCCATCACGAACCACTTTTTCAATCACATTATCCTTTTTACCTTTTTCAAACACCCATGCACTCACCCATTGACGATTTCTCATATGAGCCTCTTCGATATCAGCACCTGGTTCTAAACGAATTAATTGAGTCATCAATCCATTTCTAATATAACCATCATAGGCAGCTTTACCAACATTTTCCCAGTTATCAACCAATCCTAATTCCTGTAATTTAGGGCTGTATAAATAGAAAAGTCCTACTAAGTCAGCACGTCCTTCTTCCAAAGTAGAAGCATAACTTTTAAGTGTTTCTTTTGGTGAACCAACTCCAGGGTTTATTTGTCCAGATGCATGTCCAACAACTTCATGAAGTGCTGTATGTAATTTATCTGATATTTCTCCGTATTTCTCTTGTAATGCAATCTCTTCTTCATCATTTGCAAATTCTTTCAAACGGTCTGAACCTCCTGCATGATTATAAGCATCAATTATATTACCTAATGAAATAGATTTAGAACCATGTTCAGCTCTAATCCAATCAGCATTTGGTAAGTTTACTCCAATCGGTGTACTAGGAGAAGCATCTCCTGATTCAGAAGCAACTACAACTGTTTTATATGATACACCTACTACATTCTTTTTCTTATGAGCATCTAATAAAGGTGAGTTATCCTCAAACCATTGTGCTTCTTTAGAAAGTACTTCCATTTTTGCAGACATATCAAAATCTTTGATTTGTACTACACTTTCATAAGAACCTTTATGTCCTAATGGATCGCTATATACTTCAATGAAACCATTATTATAATCAATATTTCCTTCCGTAGCTTCTACCCATGCAACGTTGTATTCATCCCAAACTTTTAAATCTCCTGTTTTATAATACTTGATTAACAATCCAAGAGCATCTGCTTGTTTTTGATTTTCTGCAACTGTTTGTGCTTTTTCTAACCAATAGATAATTTGATCGATAGCTTGTCCATACATTCCTCCACTCTTCCATACTTTATCTACTAATTTTCCATTAGCATCACGTACAAGTTTAGAGTTAAGTCCTGTAGAGATTGGTCTTAAAGGATCATTTGGTAAGTTTTTATAATACTCATCTGCTTCTTCTTCTGTAATACCTTCTCCATAGAAGTTTACTGCTGAACCTTTTAAAAGTCCTTTTGAAAGATCTAGATTTACTTTTTTAGCGTCTACATCATTAAAAAGAATTGCAGCAATTCCTTTATCTAAGTCTGTCTTAGTTTCCGTTAAAAGTTGGTTGAAATAGCTTTCTGAAAAGGCTGGTTTAATCTTGTCATTTGAATAATGATGGTGTATTCCATTAGAGAACCAAACTCTTTTTACATAGACTACGAAGTTTTTCCAGTCTTCGTTTTCTTTGTCTCCAGCATAATTTACATAAATGTTTTCTAAAGCTTTTCTGATTTTTAAGTTGTGCTTGTAGTTTTGATCCCAGATAATATCTCTACCTGCATAACCTGCTTGACTTAAGTAATATACTAAAGTTTGTTCTTTCAAGCTTAAGTTTTCCCAACCTGGAACTTGATAGCGCAATACTTCAATATCAGCGAATTGGTCTACACTAAACTCAAAGTCCCCAGTGTTCTCAATAACTTGCTCTTTCGTTTCTTCTGTTTTGTTTTTGTTACATGCCATTAACATAGTAGAAGCGAGTACTATGCAAGCGATTGTATTTAATTTCATCTTGATAATTTATTTGGTAATCCAACAAATATATAAAATTTTATAAACGTTCTTTTTGAAAACAGGTGCAATCTCTAAGTGCGTTTAGTTTTTAACTACTCTCTCCGTAGTTTTAACGCCATTTCCGAATTCTATTTTTAAGATATAAATTCCCTTAGCTAATTCTGATATATTTAATTCCTTCTCATTAGTCGTCAGTACTATCTGCCCTAAATTATTTATTACGGTTGCACTTTTTAGAATCTCTGATGATTGAATATAAAGTAAATCTGAGGTAGGATTAGGGTATACACTATAACTAGTTTCTTTGATTTCATCAATGGCTAAAGTGCCTAGTTTGTATTTTGAATACATGTATAAAGACAATGGAAAATTACCTTGATTATCTACAAAAACAGCATCAGGAACAGTAATTTTAAATGTATGAGTACCTGCTTCTAAATCTCCAACTGCAATATATCTGTTAGGGATAACATCTCCAGGACACCAGTTGTTCCAATCCATCCACCAGCTATCGCTTTGTTTTGTAGATCCATAAATACCATTACCCTGTGTATTATATTTTCTAAAAGGTTCACAGCTTTTCCCTCCAGGTGTATAGGCCAAGACTTCTTTATCATTAAAATATACAAAATGTTCTCTACGTACATATTCTTCTCCACCTGCATTAGCTCCGTGATTTGAAGTTATTAGATGAAACATCGTCTCAGGTAGATTTTCATTTAATGTGATAGTATATATTTTGGTTGTAGTACCAGGGACATCTGTATTTGTATGTTTATTGAAATTTACATAGGTTGCTATAGGTTGCATATAAAAATCAGCAGCAACATCTCCGCTATCGGAAGTTACTAATGATAATGTACCTTCAAAAACGTCTGTTCTTCCTGCGCAACCTGACACTTCCTTATTAGCTGCATATGGAACACCAAATACAAATAATTCAAACCAAAAATCGTGGTCCTTATTAAAATCAATCGATTTAAAAGCAGCAGCTAGATGAGAAACATCAAACTCATACGGCACTACCGCTGGTTGTTTATTCTTATTCATAAACGGTGTGATGAAACGTCCCACTTCAATACGTTTAGCATTTGCAGAAGTCACAGAATCACCTTTAGGCACTATATTTAAAAACACTCCTCCAATTCTATCGTAATTATCGCAAAGGGCTCCAATCTCAACTTTCATTTTTAATGAGTTTAGAATTTTAGAACGATCCGAATCAGATAATTTAGTTGCATATCTAGTATTGTCTATACGATCTACTCCAGTGGGTACAGAAGCACTAACCGTTTTTGCATATCCATCATAAAAGACTACTTTGTTTAGCAGATTTATTGTTGTTTCTGATTGTCCCCATAGCATTATAGGAAAGCATAAAAAAAAGAGTGTTTTAATCCAAGTAGTTTTGCTCATAGTATTTGTTTTAGGTTAACTGTTTTAAGAAGCTAATATAAGTTTTATTATAATTTTTTCGTAAAAATAATTCAACTCAATATAAATCCTCAGGATAAAACATCAATCAATAAGACAAATCATCTATAATATCAAAATAAACTAACTAATAAACAACACTCCTTCTATTGAACAACTCTATACAACCATTAGATTTTTCGAACTAATGGATGATTCAATCCTTTTACTTGATTATTGACAATCTCATATCCTTTTAAACTGGAAAACATTTGAGTTAGGTTTTTAAATCCGTAAGCACGAGGGTCAAAACTAGGTTTAAGCTTTCGAAGGTTTCCTCCTACTGTTGAAATATATGCTTCAATTTCTTCATCCACAGACATATCGAAAGCTCTATCTATAAGTTTCAACTCACTCTTGGTTAGTTTTTTAACATCCTCATCAAGTGCACTAGCCTTTTTCGCATTACTTCCTGAGCTTTTATCTGCTTCATCTCTATTCTTCACTGAAATTAAGTTCTCACAATAGGTGAAGATTTCACAGGATTGTACGAAAGCATTTGGTGTTTTTCTTTCTCCAACTCCCATCACAAATATTCCTTCTTCACGGATTCGCTTAGCTAGTCCAGTATAATCACTATCACTTGAAACAATGCAAAAACCATCTACCATCTTATCGTGTAATATATCCATAGCATCTATAATCAAAGAGCTATCTGTAGAGTTTTTCCCAGTAGTATAATTAAACTTTTGTATTGGTGAAAAAGACAAATCATTTAATAAATCTTTCCAACTATTCATTTGAGGAGCTGTCCAATCTCCGTAAATTCTACGAACAGTCACCTTGCCATATTTAGACACTTCTTCTAAAATTAGTTCTAGGAGTTTTGCTTGCGCATTATCACCATCAACTAGAATTGCTATATTATTATTCTTATTTTCCATTTTTATTATTTTTAATCCAAAATACGAAAAAACACCTATCTTTTTTTAGAAGAGTGATTGTTTCTCCAAGAATCTTGTTGTTATTTTTTGGTTTTTAACTTGCTATACATTCTTTATTCTTCGTAAAAGCTTTGAAATCTAAGGATATTCTACTTCTAATTTGTAACAAAAATCGATTAAGTACTACTTACTGTATAAATACATTAGTATTATTTTAAATCTCCCATTTTATGAAATCAAAATTACTTTTATTTTTCGCTCTTAGCTGTTTCAGTTTTAGCTTTGCGCAATCTAACGGAAAAGTAAACGGAATTGTATTAGATGCACAATCTAATGAACCTATTTCTTATGCAACCATTACCCTTAAATCTGGTGACACTGTTATTACTGGTGCCCTTTCAGATGATTCTGGAAAATTCTCCGTTGACAAGTTGGCTTTACAAGATTATATAGTAGATGTTCAGTTTATAGGATATACTACTAAAGAATTTAAAATCACTTTGAATGAAGAACAGTCCCAATTAAACTTAGGAACTGTAACCCTAACTCCTGCCTCGACTCAATTAGATGAAGTAACAGTAGTTGCTGAATACTCGACTGTTGAACAGAAAATAGACAGGCGTATTATTAATGTTGGACGAGATTTAACGACTGCAGGGGCTACTGCATCTGAAATAATGAATAACATACCGTCTGTGAATGTAGACCAAGATGGTAAAATATCGCTTAGGGGTAATGCTAATGTTCGTGTCTTGATTGACGGTAGACCAACTAACATTGAACCTTCACAGCTTTTAAAACAAATTCCTTCTACTTCAATTAAGAAAATAGAATTAATTACCAATCCTAGTGCTAAATACAATCCAGAAGGTATGTCAGGTATTATAAATATAGTGCTACATAAAAACACTTCTGACGGATTTAATGGTTCTATCAGTTCTGGAATCACATTAGCTGAGAAAATAAAAAACAACAATACATTGGATATGAATTACCGCAAAGGGAAGGTAAACTTCTTTGGAAATGTTGGGGGTAATTTTGGAGACTATGTAAACGGAGGAGAAGTAAATCGTTTAGATCAAAACTCAAAACAACGTATTGATATGTTAAGTGGTAACGATTCATATCTTTATAAAATAGGAATGGATTATTATATCAACGACAAAAACACTTTGTCGGTTTATACAAATCAGAACAAAAGTAAAGGAACGATGAATGCTGATACGGATATTACTTATCCTATAGGTAGTTTTGACCGTATCCAACAAGCTTCTGTATACGATACTGATAATTTAAATAGTTCTTATAACTTGGCGTTTAAGCATCTTTTCGAAAAAGAGGGGCACACTTTAGATTTAGAGGCTAATTATAATACTGCTACTAATGACCAAGAGGTTTCTTATTTAAATACTATAGGCAACCAGGCTCCATTTAAATATGGAGATGCAACAGATGGAAAAGATGATTTAGTTACTATCAACTTAGATTATGTAAATCCAATTGTAGATAACGGAAAATTAGAATTAGGTATGGAAGCTAGATTGTCTCGCAATGACAATGACTATTCTACGAGTAACCCAGCAGTAGCAGACCACAGTACTTCCAATTATACTTATGATACAGATATTTATTCTGCTTATGCAACCTTTGGCCAAAAGTTCAATAAAATCGGTTATCAAATCGGAGGTCGTTTCGAAAGCTATAAAGTAAATTCAACGTTTGACGGAGAAAAAGGGTTTAAGGATGATTATATTACTTTATACCCTTCTGCTTATATAACTTACGATTTAACAGCTAAAGATATGTTTCAATTGAGTTATAGTAGACGTGTAGACAGACCTGGTATATGGCAAACTAAACCTATCCGTCAATATTCTACTCCTACTATCACTAATATTGGTAATCCTGAGTTGGAGCCTCAATTCACTAACTCTGTAGAATTAAACTATACACGTATGCTATCAAAAGGTTCTTTTACAGCAGGGGTGTTTTACAGAAAGATAAACAATGAAATAAATCATTTGATTTATGATGATTTAGATACAGAGAATCCAAATGATATGATTATGACCTATGGTAATTTCGACACCAATGAATCATATGGTTTTGAATTATCTGCAAATTATAAAATCAATTCATGGTGGGATATTCAACCAGCGATTGACTTTTCAAGTATAAAACAAAAAGGAATTCTATTTATTGTCAATGAACAAACGCAACAATTAGAACCATTCCAACGCAATGTAGATATCCAATCTTTTAATGCTCGTTTAAATTCGAATTTTAAAGTGACGAATCAACTTCGTTTAAATCTATTCGGATTTTATAAAGGAAGTACGGACGGTCTACAATTTAACTCTGAGGAGATGTATAAAATCGATGCAGGTGCTCGTTACACTATGTTAAACAATAAATTGACATTCAGTCTGCGTGTAAACGATATTTTTGACACTATGAAGTTTGCCTTTAAAAGCGACCTACCTTACCCTCAAACAGGTGAATTCACATGGGAAAGTAGATCTGTTTATTTTGGCGTGAATTATATGTTTGGTTCTGGAAAGAACAAATCCCTACAACGTAAATACAGGGATTCTAATACCAAACAAAACAGCAGTTCTGGAGGTTTATTCTAAGCTTCCAACTATTTTTTTCAATTTTACTCAAAAAAGCCACTTCTAATTAGAGGTGGCTTTTTGCATTGTATCTTGTTTTTTCAAAAACGTTATTGTAGCTTCTAATGCTTGCATTCTCGCCTTTTTCTCTGATAGAAATAAGTCATGCATTCCTCCTTTTACTACACATTGCTCTACTTGATTGCCCATTTTCATACCAATACTATGAATATGTTTTACGTTTAGAACAACATCTGTTTGTCTCGCTATTGCAGTGAGTTCTTTAGGTTTAGACGAATGATCTGAATGCATCAATAAGATGGGAACATTAATCTTAGAATGTGCAACCAATCTTTGTGCTTTATAAACGGCTTGAATCCAAGCTAAATATGCCGGAAAAGAGTCGATAGGTTTCTTAACTGTATCAAATTCCCATTCACCGCCATATGTTTTTAATAAACTTTTCCCATAAACTGGTGAAACCCCACCGCTAAACGCCAGATAAGGGTGTAGTTTTAAACCAAACCACATTAACCATGGGATATTCTTTCGCAACAAATAAGGCAAGTTAAACTCCAAAAAAGGAGAGTTCAAAATTAAACCGTGTATACTGTCTTTCTTATCACCTATTAAAGTGTAATAACTCACCAATAATCCACCCGTGCTATGTCCTAAAAAGTACAATTGCGTATTGGGATTTTTATTTAATATAAAATTGATTCCATATTCTAAATCTTCAAAATACTCTGTCATCGACTTACAAAAATTTGGGTGTTGATGACTTAGGTAAGAACGTCCACATTTTCGCAGGTCAATTGCATAAAAATTTATACCATGAGATCCATAAAAATCCAGGAGCTCTAATTGAAAGAAATAATCGTTAAATCCATGTACATATAACAAGGTTTGTTTCGCAAATTTCTTATTTGCTTTAGACTCTATTAGTGTTGTAATCACTTTACCTTCATAGTCTTTCTTACATGTATGTTGATGAGTGATATATTCATCGTGAACAAGGTGTATTGCCATATATTTTTTGTTAGAGGTGTCCTATATTTGTTATAATAACGGTGATAATAATCGAATAAAACTATTTTTAAAACGATGCCATACAGAGCGTTTATACCAACGATTGTAATCAAAACGAGTTGCGTGTTTACAGTCTTCATGAAACATTGCTCTCATTTCATTTGCAACTTCCTTGTCATATATTACAGCATTTACTTCAAAATTCAAATCAAAACTTCGATGGTCTAAATTACAGGTTCCTATAGAGGTTACATCTGAATCGGTTACCAAGGTTTTTGCGTGGACAAATCCTTTGTTGTATCTAAATATCTCTACTCCTACTTTCAATAGTTCTTCAAAATAAGATTCAGAAGCCAATTTCACCAATCTAGAATCGGATTTACCTGGGACCAATATCTTTACCTTTTTTCCACTCATTGCAGCCATGATGATTGCTTGTTGCAAAGACTCATCGGGAATATAATAAGGGGTTGTAATTAGTATTTCACTTTTTGCATGATGTATGGCTTGTAATACGCTGTACAAAATACTTGGTAAATCAGAATCTGGGCCTGATGATATAATTTGCACTGGTGTTTTCTTATTTAGGCTATTGGGGATAATTGGAAAAAACCTTTCAGATATCACTAAATTCTGTTTACTGGAAAAGTTCCAATCACATAGAAAAGCATGTTGTAATCCATAAGCTCCACTCCCATCGATTCTCATATGTGTATCTCTCCAAAACAAATTGTTTTTTTCCTTTTTCCTATTGTCATACTTATCCGATATGTTGATTCCTCCGGTATAACCTATACATCCATCTATTACCACTATTTTACGGTGATTTCTGTAATTCATTCTATTGGCTAGTGCTATCCAAATGATTCTGTTGAAGGGGAAAATTTCTACTCCCGCCGCTTTTAATTTTCTAACAAGGGTTTTTCTAATTGTTCGGCTACCAAAATCGTCATAAATGAATCGTACCTCAACTCCTTCAATGGCTTTCTGTATTAAAACTTCTGCTACTTCGTTTCCAATCTCATCATCTTCATAGATATAATATTCTATGTGTATTTGTTTTTTAGCTGCTTTTAGGTCTTCCAATAAACGGGGAAAAAACACTTCTCCATTTTTGAGTATCTCAACTTCATTTTCAATTAAAAGGGGGCTTTCACCCATATTCACATTTGATAACATGCGAATCAAATCTTTATTTTCTTCTATCAGATCACTACTAGCTTGTTTAAATTCTTGATGAATTGCTTGTAATCGCTTATTTAAATTTTTCCCATATACATCATCTGCTTTTAGCTTTTTAGAATACATCTTACGCTTTCGATAGTTTATACCAAAAGAAAAATAAAAGAGTACTCCCAAAATAGGAACAAAAAAAATGAGCAATAGATATGCTAGAGCTTTAGAAGTAGAATGTGAATCATAGATGATTCGCAGAGCTACTAGAATGAGAAAAAGCAAATAGATTAACTCTACATAAAGCAGCCAATCAGTTAGTATAATTTGCATGAATGATAAATCAAATTTCGAGTGAGAATTACTATTCTCTCTCCTTGTTAAAAGCTAATTAAAAAACACCATCTTCATTCAAGAGTGTTTTAGGTAAGTTTTGCTTAACCTCCCAATATTCATTGATAAGATGTTCTTTAAAGCGAAAAATAAAAACTGCCACATATTCTTCTTTTGATACTGTATTGCAGATTCGAATATGGGCCATAACCAAATCATTCTGTTCTATCAGTCTTAAAAATTGATGCTTGATTTTTTCCTTTTCTAAACTACATTCCTTTAAGTAAGCGATTAAAGCTGTTTTTCCTTTTTTACATTCAACAGTATGATGAATGAACTCAGGTGCTGTATAATTAGCAAAGGCTTTTTCTATAGCGCCTTCAAAAACCAAGTTTACAAACTGTTTCGCAATATCTCTTTTAGGTGTAAATTCCATAGTGTTGCTTTTTGGTGGTACAATAAGTCTAATAAACCTATGTAATAGTCCTATAAATTTACTAAACAATTGTCAATAAGTGGCTATTCGTGTTTTCTTTTTTAATTGGGGATTTGTTGATTCGTAGATATTCAAAGAAGCGAAGAAGCAAAGGGGCTAAAAGGTGAAGGTGGACTTAAATTAGAAAGAGATTGTGGGTCAAGCTAGCAATGACAGGATGAGTGGATGAGTGGATGAGAAATGAGGGAATTCATAGCATTTATACTATTTTCTAGAGTATTAAAAAATATTTTAAAAAATATATCACTACAATATTGTTTTGTAAAATTATATCACTACATTTGAATCGTATTGAAATAGAGACTACTAAGTATTCTATTTCTTTAGAACGTTTGTTTTACACTTAAGATAGGGATTACTTTAAAACAGTAATGCTCTTAGTTTCAACTTGAGCTTTTCAAGTTATCTATTATTCTGAAAGCAAACACTTTTGCAAATTAGGAATATTATTATTTTCACAAGAAATCAATTGAGATTTCATCGCCTTCTTCTTTAGAGTGGAATAGCTTTTGCAAACAACCGCTAACCTCTAAATCCTTTCACAACACGGAGTAAGTAAACACACTTGCTTTAGATTCAAACTTTTTACAATCCGCCAAAATGCGAGCCCAAGTCTTTTATGTATTTTTTCATGGATAGTATTTCTTTTACATTGGCCCTTTATAGCTAGAGTTTTGTTTGACAGACATCCAATGTAAGGGCGGATTGTTTTACATCTCTTTAATCCAAATTGACAAATTACAGTTCATAGTATTGAAGTAATAGAGACTGAAAACAATTAAGTGATGTCGTATTCGTCTTCTTGTTCTTTTAATATTTTTTGAATTTCAGATTCATCCTTTTTCAAATATTCTGAAGCTACATTTTTATCTATGTAAATGGTTTCACGAACTCTTTTAAACGGCATCTTCAAAAAATTATTCATCCTTTGTTCATAGGCGAGTAAACTAGTGATTTCAGTACTTTTTCTTCCTTTAGTAATTGCAGGATCAATTTGAGCAAATAGAATTTTGGAGGTAGTTGGACGCAACAATGCTCCCTTTTCTATAAGAGCCTCAAGAGCTAAAGCCATGCTGTTTGTAAAATCCTTGGTTATTTTACCTTTATTAGCTCTGTTTTTGATGATTTTTTGTGTCTCCTCAGGTAAGTCTTTCAATTTAGGAAGTGGATAATCTGGGTCTGCAAACTTATAATAAGGCAATCCAAAAATTGATGCTATAGCAGTCATTTTGTCAAAAGAAAACGTGATTTCACCTTTTATTAATTTGCGCACATAGGTGCTATTGGTTTTTAAATTGTCGACCACATCAACGATTTCAATTTCGTAGTGCTCTAAATAACGTTGCACTTGCTTACCAAACTGCTTTCTAGATTGCTCTGTATCCATATCAGATTAAATTAAATCATCGAACTGCTTACAGCTTACGCCAACAAATGACTGTTGTACTTATAAAAAAGGCATACAATAGTACTCTTATAGAAAATATATAAATATTTCTACGACAGTACATTACCTTAAAAACAAGGCTACCAAGTCATTAACTGAGTATAAGAAGTAAATACGATGATTGTTTCAGTGTGAAAATAATTATTTTCTTAATATTATCCAAATGAATATATAAAAAAGCATTTTCTAATTTAGAAACTAGTTCTTTTTACTTATTAAACTTTTCAAAGTAAAGAGCACATTTTTTCTCTTACTAAAACATCCACAAGTCTTCGCTATTATTCCCATTCTGTTCAACTGTTTATGAAGTCTTTTATCAAGCAGGAAACACGAATAGATTGACTTATAACTAAGATTCAACGCAGCATGGAAAGCAGTATTTATTGCTATCCATCCATTCCCTTTTTACACTTGGTTTCGCCGAGGAAAAGAAACTTAAAACGAACAAAATTCTTTAACTCTAAATTGTCGCCTATGAAACAAACTTGTTGCGAGGTTTTATCAATTTTAAATAGTTTATCACACATCTCTTAGAAGTAAAACAACCTCCTCTTATGTGAATATAGTATAGGTGAATCATTTGTTAGTTACTAGTTTTAGACCTTTCACATAAGAACAAGACTCCTCTCCTCATCGCGATCTTTCACAACAGCTGAAAACGCGTACCGCTTTTTTATTCTTCTCTTGTTTAATCAGGAGAAGAATAGATTTCAAAACACTAATAGCCGAAATTCAAACAAATCATAGCGAATGAAAACACGTACAGCGTTTTTAAAAACCATTAGCACTACCCTATTATGCTTGCTTTTAGCAATAGGCTATGCACAGAAAAAAGAAACCGTTACTATCAAAGGGAAAATAACCGTTGAAGGAACCAATAAACCACCCATAGGAATAATCAGTCTCATTGAAGTAGGCGCTGCCGATTATTTAATTAAAGGATCCCAAGTGGGACAAGAAAAAGATATTATAGGAACTAACCGCCACACCTTTGTTGAAAAAGATGGCAGTTACTCGTTCACCGTACAAAAAAATGCTACGGTATATCTCCGAGATTTTGGCAATAGATATATTCCCGTAAACTTAGAGAAAATCAATGCTAGCCAAGAAAAAAACTTCAAACTCAAAGAAGTAAAAGGCCCTGAGTTTGAAACTTATAGAAAAAATTCTCCTTTAGACAAATTAAATGCTAAGGAGAAAAAAATTGATATCCACAAAAAAGTAAAAGTATCTGGAAATATCGTCGATGCCAATAATAAGATTATAGACAACGCCACTATCATGCAATCTATTTTCTTCAACCAAGATGGAACCCCCTCTTTTACCCTGAGTGACAAAAATGGAAATTTCGAATATAAAGTTCAAAAAGGAAGTACTATATATATTAATTCTCCAGGGTTAGAAAATAAAGAATACACTGTTTTTTCCGATACAATACTAAAAGTAAAACTGCTGAAAGAGAATCCTTTTAAAAAATAAAATCCTAGAATATAATCTCAATACTTAGCTGTAGACCCTGACCTGGACAACAAACTAAATCTAAGCAAATTCTCTGTCGGACTCGGTGTTTGCAGTTAGGAGCTCCCCATTCTTTAACAGCAAGGTTGGGAATGGGGTATTATTCTAAACTATACCCAACAAACACATTTATCCTATTAAAAACAACAATCATGAAACAGTTTAAAGCGTTTTTAAAAATCGCACTTAGTTTATACATACTTCTACTGGCAGGAAGCCCCATAATTCACGCACAAGAAATTACTATCAAAGGAAAAGTAAGCGTGGAAGGAAAAAACAAACCACCCGTTGGAGTTATCACTATCTATGAAGTTGGCGAAGCTGATTATTACTTCATATTAGACGGTGAAAAAATAATAACTTCCAATCACCACACCTTTGTAGAAAAAGATGGTTCCTATGAGTTTAACATAAAAAAAGGCAGCAGTATTGCACTTAAAGGAAGTGGAGCACGATATTATCCCATAAAAAAAACAGAAAGCCTGAAAACCAGCCAAACCAAAGATTTTGTTTTAAAAGAGATATCCGATGTGGTATTAGCCAATAAAGTACTGAGAAAAAACAATCCCTTAGACCAATCCAATGCCGAGGAAAAAAAATTCGACATTCATAAAAAAGTAAAACTATCGGGAACCATAACCGACAGTAGCAATAGACCCCTTAAAGATGCTTTTGTACAACAACCGCTGGTTGCTTGTGAAGACCCATGGACTACTTCTTCTGTTGTAACCAACAACGATGGAAAGTTCAACTTCAATGTTCAAAAAGGATCTAGAATCTTATTTCTTAAGACAGGTTATCAATATCAATCCTATGAAATTTCATCAGATACTATTGTCAACATTAAATTAAAATTGGAGAATCCTTTTTGATTATACTCATAGGGCTATTCCTTATAATTTTAGGAATAGCCTAATCTTGATTTTAATACTTTTTTTACATCCCCTTCTCCTTCTTGTTACGAGTTGGAGGAAGGTTTTATTTCCCTTCTTTCAAATTCCTATTCCAATCTTAAACACTATATACTATGAAACACCTTTTACTAAAAGTTGTGTCTCCATCCCTATTGTTCTTATTATGGGGGTTATTTTTAACACTGCCCAGCCTAGCAGCTACGCACAGCTTTACCCCCATACAAAAAACTTGGAAATTGCGGGGAGTAGTCCGCGATGTGGACGGTCCTTTGCCCGGCGTAATTGTCACTTGTAGTGCTGGAGCTGTAATAACAGACACCAACGGGAACTATGTCATCGACACTCAAATTGGAGATGTGGTCTTTTTTTCCTTTGTTGGATACAGTACCCAACAAGTCTTCATAAAAAACCAAACCATCTTAGATATCATATTAAAAACAGATGTTACTCAATTAGACCAAATTACGGTTAACACGGGGTATTATACCGTTAAAGACCGAGAACGCACGGGAAACATCGCCAAAGTAACCGCTAAAGACATCGAATTTCAAGCCATCACCAACCCCTTACAAGCCCTTCAAGGACGTATGGCAGGAGTAGATATCTCTCAAAACAGCGGTTTAGCAGGTGGAGGATTTCGAGTTAAGATACGCGGTAGAAACAGTTTACAAAATCTTTCAACAACTTCTGCTAATGAACCCTTATATGTGATTGATGGAGTTCCTCTCCTTCAAACGAATGGTAAGATTTCTGGTCTATCCCTTGAGGTTTTAAGGAATTCCTTTAGTGCTCTGAGCGCCATTAACCCCAATGATATTGAGAGTATAGAGGTTTTAAAAGATGCAGATGCCACCGCTATTTACGGTTCTAGAGGAGCCAATGGAGTAGTATTGATCACTACTAAAAAAGGAAAAGAGGGTAAAACCCAATTTAGCTTAAATGCATCTACAGGATTCTCTAAAGTAGGATCGTTTATGAAGATGATGAACACCCAAGAATTCAACAAATTGCGAGACGAAGCCTTCGCCAATGATGGTATTACCACATTCCCTGCTAATGCTTATGATATGAATGGAGCTTGGGACAGAAATCGCTATACGGACTGGCAAAAAGAGTTGATAGGAAAAACCGCTATAGACAAAAACATTTCCTTTGGTATGCGAGGAGGGAATGAATACACACGCTTTAACTTCAACCTAGCCCATGGCGAAAACAGCACTGTTTTTCCGTCTAGCAAAGGTTATGCGAGAAACTCCGCCTTAATTAGTGTAGATCATCAAAGCAAAGATGCTAAATTAAAAATACAAAGCTCCACCTCCTATTCAGCTCAAAGTAATGATTTGCCTGCTGCAGACTTTACAACCCCTGCTTTAAACCTAGCACCCAATGCACCTGCCTTGCATAATCCAGATGGCAGTTTGAATTGGCAAAATGGAACCTTTAACAATCCTTTATCTCAATTAAACAAAACTTATAATAGTAATACTCGCACACTTATACTCAACACCCAGGTTTCGTATAGCTTTTTTCCAAACACCTTTTTAAAGGTGAATGCAGGTATAACCACCAATTCCATCAAGGAAATGCAATTAGCACCACATACCATTTATAATCCTGCTTATGGTTACACAAGTGCTTCTTCTCAATCGACCCTAAATGATTATAGTTCTGACTCCTATATAATAGAACCCCAATTCCATTGGAATCAAGATTGGGGACTTCATGAAGTGAATGCTTTGGTGGGAGCGAGTTATCAAGCAAGCACTACTGATAACTTCGGAGCCTTTGGATTTGGCTTTAGTTCAAACGCCTTCATTACCAATTTAGCAGCAGCAACATATCAATATATATTAAACGGAACAAATAGTGAGTACAAATACGCTTCTATATTTGCGCGTTTGAATTATGGCTATAAGGAACGTTACTTTTTAAACCTTACCGCAAGACGGGATGGATCAAGTCGTTTTGGACCTGATAAAAAATATGGAAATTTCGGAGCTGTTGGAGCAGCATGGCTTTTCTCTGAAGAACTTCTATTCAAAGACCATCGCTGGTTGAGTTTTGGAAAATTAAGGGGAAGCTATGGAACAACGGGTAGCGACAATATAGGGGACTATGCCTATTTAGACACCTATTCTTCTGGTTACCAACAAATTTATGACGGCATCAGCGGACTTGCTCCAACCAAATTGTTTAACCCAGATTACGGTTGGGAAAAAACGGACAAACTGGAAGCTGCTGTTGAATTGGGTTTTTTGAAAAATCGCATCAACACCAGCGTTTCTTGGTATCAAAACCGTTCGTCTAACCAATTGTTAGACTATTCACTGCCAAACACTACAGGTTTTTCAGGGATAAACAGTAACTTTCCTGCTACCATCCAAAACAGCGGTTGGGAGGTCACTTTCAACGTCAGTCCCATCCAATCCAAAGATTGGAATTGGAGTACAAACTTTAATATCTCTTTTCCTAAAAACGAGCTTCTGGACTTTCCCAATATAGAATCTTCTCCTTATAGAAATAGCTTGATAGTTGGAGAAAGTGTGAATATCGTTAAACTCTATCACTATGAAGGAATGGACCCAACCACTGGGCTTTATAAATTTAAAGACTATGACAACAACAACATCATCAATGCCGCTGACAAAAAAGCCTTTAAAAGCATAGAAACTAGTTTCCACGGTGGTTTTCAAAATACGATATCCTACAAAAATCTACAATTAGACTTTTTATTTCAATTTGTAAAACAAACGAATTACAATTTTTATCAATTAATATCCAATCCTCCAGGTTTCTTAAATGGAACTCCATCCATTATGACCGATCGTTGGACCCCTGAAAACACACAAGCTCTCTTTTCTAAAGCGACCACACAATATAACCAATATTCAACGCAAGTTGCAACTATGCGAGAAAGCGACCATGCTATTGGCGATGCTTCTTATATACGTTTGAAAAACATTTCTATCTCTTATAATTTTGTTATTCCAAAAATGCCGAACACCAATATTCGCGTTTATCTACAAGGACAGAACTTATGGAGTTGGACCAATGATTACTTCGGTATGGATCCGGAATTCAATTTTGATAACTCACAACAACTTCCCTCTCTTTGCAGCTATGCCTTAGGCTTGCAACTCAACTTTTAATATTATACTCATGAAAAACCATATCCGCCTACTAAAAGCAAGCTTTATAGCCTTACTGAGTCTTTTCCTTTGCAGTTCTTGTGAAGAGATACTAGAAGTGGACTTACCCAACAGCCAAGTCAATAGACCTGATGTGTTTGAAGACCCCGCCACCGCTCAAGCCGCACTCGCTCAACTCTATTACGATTTTGGAGAATCCGCTTTATTTAATGGAGGTATAGGTTCTCTCACTTACAGTATGAGTCTTTATACCGATGAGTTGACTTCTTATTTCACAGCAGGCACTTCGGATTACAACCTCACATTTCCTTTCTACAACAATGTACTCAGTGGAAATGATGCTTCACCTCAACATCCTTTTTGGAATACTAGTTTTCAATATATATACAGAATCAATGCGCTTATAGAAGGCGTTAGTAGTTCCACTAAATTAACCGACGCTATTAAAACCACCTATTTGGGAGAAGCCTATTTCTTAAGAGCGATGTATTATCAACATTTATGTCAGTTATACGGGGCTGTTCCTTATGTTACAACTACGGATTATCGCGTGAACAGTCGTATAGCTAAAATTCCTTATGAAGCCGTTTTAAATAAAGTAGAAACAGATCTATTAGCAGCTTTGGAACGCCTCGCACCCGATTACCGAAATCTATCCCGATTTTACCCCAATAAAGCGGTAGTAGAATTAGCATTGGCGAAAAACTACTTGCTTCAAAAAAACTATACCGAAGCAATAGTCTATACCCAAAAAGTGTTGGACAATCCCTTATACCAATCCATGAATGACCTAGACCTGGTATTTAAGAAAACAGCGACGAGCACCCTTTGGCAATTATATAAGTTCCCCCCAGACGGTTCGGACGAAGGAGTTGCACATATACTAACGAGTGTGCCTCCTATAACCGCAAGTTTAAGCGCAACGCTCATTCAAAACTTTGCTCCAACAGATGCACGATTGGAACATTGGACGAATCATTTGAGCGATGGAGTCAACACTTATTATTATGCTTATAAATACAAAAACCAATTTATAGGTTCTGATGAATGCACTATTGTATATAGAATAGAAGAAGCCGCTTTTATCAAAGCGGAAGCTTTAGCCTATCAAAACAAAACCGATGAAGCAGCAGAAACTTTGGACGGTATTAGATTGCGCGCCAATCTGCCCATCATAGCACGAAATTTAAGCAAGGAAGCTTTTATAGATGTATTAGTAGCAGAAAGCCAACGAGAATTTTTCACCGAGGGAGCACATCGCTTTTTTGATTTAAAACGCAACAACCGCCTTCACCTTTTAGAAGATAGCAAACCCAACTGGAAACCACAACACCGCCTTTTGCCCTATCCAGATAAACAGTTATTGTTAAACCCAAACTTAAACCCACAAAATGAATTTTAGAATTTTCATTATCCTTTTATGCTTACTGCCAAGTCTATCCTCCTATGCCTTTATAGAGCGAGACAGTCTTTCTATAGATCCACGGTGGAGCACTTGGACTCCACGTGAGATTTCAGGTGATGGTAAATGGTTATTGACAGAAAAAATATTTGGAAACCGGAAACAACCTAACGAGTCTTATGCTGTTAACACTCAAACAGGACAGCGCGTGTTGCTCGATAATAATGCTTCTCGGATTTTACTCGACCAAAATCGAGTTTTAGTAAAAAAAGCACCTAAATGGGAATGGGAATTAGTAAATCTCTTAAACCCTACAGAAAGGACCGTTTTGAAAGAGGTGAAAAGCATTGAAAATATTTTAACCTTAAAACGCTATCTGTGCTTTACAAACAATTCCGAATTGCAATTGTATGACTACACAAAAAAAGTTCCTCAATTGATTTGGAACACAACCACTGTTCAAGAATATACCTTCAACCCTTCCAAGACCACTCTAATTTACAGAAAAGGAGAGAAAACCAGTGACTTGTATGTTTTGGATTTAAAAAGCCTGAAAGAAAAAAAGTTACTCACTGAATTCGAAGGATTGACCAACTTTCTATGGACGTGGAATAGAGACGAAACAGCCCTTGCTGTAATCCTTAAAGATCAGCGCATCTTATTTTTGGATTTAAAGACTAGCAAAACCAAAGCGATAGAACTTCCCCCTTCTGAAGAAGCACGAACGAATCCAAGTTTTAAATTCTTTGACAATAATGACCTCTATATTCAATATCAAATTAGCAGTGGCATCATTGATAAAGACAAAGGATTGTTGGATGTTTGGAACGGGAATGCACGAGATTTACACTTAAAAAATTCTTGGTGGCTTTATTACGATGCTACCCGAAGTGACATTCTAAAAGCTTTTGTATATTCACAGGAGAACAATCGTTTTTTGGAATTGGAACGCAACCGAAATAAAGAATATTTACCAATAGGGGTTTCCAACTATATATTGAGTTATGATCCCTTTGAAAAAGATCCCAATATGGAAGTGCCAGGAATGGGACTAAATCTTCGTTATACCTTAGAGCAAATTGACCCCCATAAAGTGTTAGGAGAACTCACCACCGCCTTCCAAATGGATTTCTTTTTAAACCGATCTCCAAAAGGAACGGCTATTGTATATCCGAAAGGAGATTTTTGGGAGCTCTATGACTTTGAAACCCATCAAAAGACAACTATTCCTCAAAAACTCTCTAACGATCATGTGTTATGGTCGTCCGATTCTAAAAGTTTATTTTTCAACGATGGGCAAAATGCGGTGCAATACGATATAGCCTCAAAAACAACCAAAGCTTTGACAGATCTTCAGGAATCTAAAGATGGTTTAATTCGATTTAGCGGATATATTAACAAAGGACAGTCATATTATTTAGACATACAAAAACCCATTGTATTAAGCATTCGTCATCAAGATTTTGGTTATTCCCTTTACAGCTATTACAAAAACAAACTGACCAAAATTGTAGATCACAGTCCGAATAAGATTACGGTAATGAACAGCAATTTTTATACTAAAGCTACTCATTTGATATGGACAGAGCAAAATTTCAATCTACCGCACACAATTATGGCGAGACTCAATGGAAAGACAAAAACAATTTTAGCATCTGACATTCCAAAAGAGCTCTATTCATGGGAAAAACAAAAACTCATAACCTTTACCGATAAATATGGCAAAAAACTAAATGGAATACTATACTATCCCAAAGATTTTGATTCGAGTAAAAAATATCCCATGGTTGTCAATATTTATGAGTCTTTAGGTTTTATGAGAAATAACTTTGACGTGATGAGTTTGTATAATCCGTTTGGTTTTAATATTTCATTATTAAACGATCAAGGCTATTTTGTCTTTTTACCCGACACTTATGTATCGGATGAAGGACCTGGGCTTTCAGCTGTAGAATGCGTTACTAAGGGAATTGAAGCTATTACCACAGAAGAGCCCGCCATCAATTCTAAAAAAACAGGAATTATAGGGCAATCCTTTGCGGGTTATAAAACCGCCTTTATCGTCAGTCAAACCAACTTTTTTGCTGCAGCTATTAGCTGTTCAGGCCCACAAGATTTAGTCAATTTTTATTATGAATATAGTTATTCCCGTAATTCCCCAGGTTGGTATATGTTTGAGAAATCGCAATACGGTATGAAAACTTCTTTTGGAGAAAATCCAGAAAAATATTTGAGTAATTCCACTATCAATTACGCCCATCAGATAAAAACACCTTTATTGCTTTCCGCATGTTTAGATGACAAAAATGTTCCCTGGGAACACACCCGTCATTTATATATCGCACTCAAACGCTATCAGATCCCAACCATTGCGTTCTTCTATAAAAATGAAATTCATTCTTTAGATGGAATGGACGCTCAGGAACATTTTACGTATAAAACCATGGATTGGTTTGATTATTACCTTAAAGACAACAAAAACATTCCGTGGATTACGAAAGGAGTGGATTATAGTACTTATTCTTATTAAAGAGGCTATCCGAAAAAGATAGCCTCAATTTAGAAAGTTAACTAATAGTCAATAATTTTGTTCTCTTATATAAAGGAGCAACACATATCCATTGACCGGGATGTGCCAAATCTGGAGTACAAGCTCTTAAAAGCACATTTCCAACACCTTGTATATTAATAATACATGTAATTGATGTTACAACCAAAGTACAATTCACAGTTACTGGATTTAGACCTGGTACATTGGTACATGCACCTGTGGTTGGATGGATATAACAAAAAGCACCCGTATACAAAGGTTGTGTTAATTCTGGTGCTGCCGATGTTGAAGGAGTGTTCATTGCAAAGGCACTAACGACTGCCACTACAAATACCGCTAAAGGTAGTAGGGCTTTTTTTACAAATTGTTTCATGATAAAAAGTATTAAGTTTTAGTTAGAATTTATAATCATCATTGTTTCAAAAAACAACTAAAAAACATTATTCATAACACTTAAAAAAAGACGCCCTTTCAGGCGTCCATTAAAAAATTAAACTAAGAAGCTCTCAACACCGTGCGCTTATACAAAGGCGCAACACATATCCATTGACCTGGATGCGCTAAATCTGGAGTACATGTCCTTAAAAGAATATTATTTCCAACACCATCTATATTAATAGTACAGGTAGTTGGGGTTTCAACTAAAGTACAATTCATAGCAACTGGCATTATACCAGGTAGATTGGTACAAGCCCCCGTACTAGGATGTATATAACAAAACGCTCCCGTATATAAAGGTTGGAATTGTTCAGGAGCTGCCGATGTTGATGGAGTGTTCATTGCAAAGGCACTTACGACTGCCACTACGAATACCGCTAGAGGTAGTAGGGCTTTTTTTACAAATTGTTTCATGATAAAAATTATTAAATTTACTTGGAGTGCTGAGACTCGTTCTCAACGCTCCTTTTTTTTGAGCTTTTACGAAAAAGATCGAAAATTGCATTTTAATAGTTCATCTAATTAGCTTCTAGCCAGTTTGGCAATGCAAACCGAATCATTTTTTGAGCAAACAACCCATATAGGTGGGTGTCTGTGACCGCCATATCGAATAGTTTTATACCGGATTGATTGTTAACATAAAAACTTCCGATATAGCGATTGTTGTCTATTTCGTAAACATCTACGACTGTTACTTGTCTCCATTCTTTGTGGGATTCTTTTTTCCCCATCACATTTGAGATATTAAACAAGAGGTCGCGGTGTACTACGGATCGGCTATTCACCGATACATCTGGGTTGGTCATTTTAATTTCACCCTTTTCAGTTCGTTGACTGTTTATTTTGGCTACGCTGGTGGTGTCTATAGTTGTACCCGTGCGCATGAGTTTCATATTGGTGTCCATTACTAAATATTGGTTGCGATAAACGTAGGAATACACTAACTTTTTACTTTTTGGAGAAAAACTAAACATCCCATCGACATCAAAAAGTCCATCGACTTGTTTTTTTAATAATTCTGGAAATGGGGTTAATGGTTGTTCTGCGTTTATATCTAAAATTCCCAACTCGCTTTGCTCGGTTAGACCATTTACACCTCGCAAGGCAAAACGACTACTATCCATAGGCATAAAAGCGGTGAAATACGATTGATTTAAACTGATGGTTTTTGCATACCATTCACCTAATTTCCCTCTTAAAACTACTGCAGAGACACCATCTGCTAGATAAAAATAAGGTGGTAAAACTTTAGTTTTTAAAGAATAGAATTGCAAATCCTTATCGTCGATATCGACTATATGGGTGGTTTCCTTTTTGGTATTCATATCGACTTCTATTATTACAAACGGAGAGTCGTAATCACCTAAATAAATTTTATCTCCATCTACTCCTGCTATATAGAAGGAATTTTTTTGAAAAACCATTTCTGAATCTATTTCTAATGGATCTGATAAAAAGGTTCTTGTAAAGTCTTGTTGTTGGGCACTTTCGTGTTTAGAGGTAAAGAACAATAGTGCCACTAAAGCAATTCCTGCTAAAACAGTTCCTATCACCCATTTTAGAGTTGCTTTTTTGTTGGTTGTTTCTAAATAAATTCCATAAATTCCTAAGATTACAAATCCTAAGTTAAACCAGAGGTGAGTTTCAAAACTCATCTTTTCAAAAATACCCGTACAGGCACATGTGCTCATAGAAGTGTGATGCAACACCACGTATATATAAATCGTAAAGGCTGTCATGATGAAAACGCTGAGGTAAAGTGCTACCAATCTCGTTTTGGGAATACACAAGGCAACTGCCACTAAAAGCTCCACTATTAAAATGACATAGGACAAGAAACCGTCATAGCCATGCAATAAGGTAGATTGTCCTAATTGAACTTGAAATTCACTAAAAGTTAGCCACTTGTTTAATGCTGCATATGCAAACAACAAAACGAAGAGATACTGGATAATTTGAGAGATGATTTTTTTCATAATTACAGCCTTTTTATATGAAATTCGAAATTATTTCGAATCCCTTTTATCAAAGCTAAATCATTAAAAAACAAAAAAAAATACGTATAAATACGTAGTCGACCCTCTGGGAAGCCCCGAAAGTGTGTTAAAATTTAACATTTGGCAAAATGGTGTCGGCGCGCGGAGCCCTTTTTTGGAAAAGTGGACGCTTATTTTTTGCAAAAACGACATTCTAATCATCAAAAGGTCTAAATGACATCTAAAAAGGTGTCTTTTATGCTACAATATTCTATAAAAAAAGAGGTCTTGATAAAAATATTTTATCAAAACCTCTAACTACTAACCATTTATAATAAATTAAAAAAAATTAATTCTTGGGCTGCTGTATTGCTGCATCAATACGCGCTTGTATATCTTCCCATTTGTAATAGTGAAAGACATTTCCATTGCTCATCGCTACCAACATTCCCTTTTCAAATGGAGGTCCAAAATTCGCATTACTCGCGTCTGCTCCGTCACATTCAATCGTTGATACTGGTATTTTAGCTAACAACTCGTGTTGGTGGAGATTTCCATTGTTTCCTTCTCGTGCATAGACCAAAAAGTTGTTCTCTTGTTGGTCTGATACTAAGATATATCCCGTTTGAGCTCCAGTTTTATAAATAGCTATTCCTTCATGGTCGCGTTTGGCGTCTGTGGTTGCAAAGAATGCAAGCTCCTCGTTTCCTTTGAATGGGTCTGCATAATATTTTCGAACTCCTGCCATTTCATCTGAATAATAGATATATCCTAATTCGTTATCCACTGCTATGGCTTCTATTTCTTTTTTTCCGCTATAGGTTCCAAAGGCTCTTACTTTCTTTGCTTCTACCGTGCCGTCTTCTTTTCCTTTTATTTCATATTGCCATAGATAGTTTGAAGAGGGTCCTGATTTTCGTCCTACTACTGCATAGATTTTTTGTTCTTCTGTTCCTTGTTGGTGGGTGTAAAGTGCAATTCCCATCACATCTCTATAGTCTTCTTCTGTCTCTCCTTCAAACATCGCCAATCCACCGCCATCAATAGGTTTTAAATCTGGCATACTGAAAACGCGTAATTGGTTGGAATTTCTCTCGGTCACTACTGCTACGTCTATCACAGCATCTCCTACTTTTAATCCATATGCGATATCAACATTATTTGGTCGTTGCATTCCTATGAATTTATTTACGATTTTTCCGTTTAAGTCATAAACATACACTCCTCCTCCTACTTCTTTATCGGTTCCAACTATTAAACTTTTAGATGGATTGCTTGGGTGAACCCAAATAGCTGGGTCATCTGTATCATTGGGTGTTGGTTCTGTTATTACAGTTGCTTTTATTGCGTCTGCTGCAACAGGTGCTAAACTGTCTTTACAAGACAATAGCATTAAAGCAACAGTAAGGGTAATTATAATTCGTTTCATCTTTACTTTCTCTTATTAATTTTCTGCGTGTTCAACAGTTTTACATTTTTTCCATCTGCTTGCAATGTTTGTACTAATAATTCTGTATCGGTTATTGAAAAAACCATAAATCCGGGTACTGCTGCTGCAAACAATGTTCCTTCTCTGCTTCCTGAATTGCGAATCTCACTCCCCGCTCCTGTTAAAAATTGAGTTGTTTTTGCTCCTTTGGGTTGAATGATTTGCAAGTCGTGTTCGTGTCCGCAGATGTATGCATCCACTCCATTGGCATCGAAAAGCGCTCTGAATTTGTCTTCTATCAACTTGGTATTTGGATCGTTCTTTCTCTTCCCTCCGCTATACAATGGATGATGTCCTACGACTATTCTCCATTTTATTGTTGGGTCTTTTATCTCCAATTGTTCTTCTATCCAACGGTATTGCTTGTCTCTATCTTGTTGGGCTAATTCTGGATATTTTTCTGGTTCTGCTACATAATCATCTATAAAGACATTGGTATCTATAAATAAAAACTGTGCTTTCCCTCCTTCTTCCAACTCCCACACTTTGCTGTAATATGGGCTTGGCATATGCCAACGTCTGCTCTTTTTACTGTAATCTAATTGCGCTTGCACACTTCCTCTGTAGTCGTGATTTCCCAATATCACATACCAATCTTCAAATAGTGTAGGATGGGTATAGATTGATTCATAAGAGGCTTGCCAGTGATAATCTTCTGTGCTTTGAACTCCGTTTGGATAGAAGTTATCTCCTACTGAAACAATGAAATCTACTCCAAATAATTCTCCTACTTCTCCCATCGCATGGGCTACTTCTTTTTGGAAATAACCTCCTGCTCTTCCAAAATCTCCCATTGCTATAAAGGATAATGCGTCTTTTGGAATTTTTAAGTTAGCTACTTCTATAGTAGGGGTTTTGGGTGCTTTATACAGATTTTCTTGAGCTGGAGAATAGGCAAAGCACAATGCCATTCCCAACGTATATAACAGTTTTCTCATTTTTATTCTTATTGTCTTATTCATCCTTAAAAATCGAACTTCACTCCTAAATTAAAACGAGGTTGGTAATATTCCATTTGCATTGTTTGTTGCTTGACTCCTTGATAATAACGCAATGCTTGATTGGTTAGATTATTTGCTTCTGCAAAAATGCGCCATTGTGGTGTTATTTTATAGGATGCGTTTGCGTCTAAGAATAACTGTTTGTCGTAATAGCTGTCTTCAAATTCATTTCCTCCTAATACATCTACATAATCCGATGTATAGTTCAGAGATATTCTCGCTGAAAAGCGGCTATTTTCCCAAGATAATGAGCTATTAAACATATGCGGAGCTGTTCCGGGTAATTTTACATTATTTCTCATGTCTCCATCTTCATTGGCAATTCCCTTAGCTTTTGAATGGGTATATGTATAGTTCACATAAACTCCCAATCCTTTCCAAAAAGCTCCAGGTATGAAATCTAATTGTCTTTGCAATGCTACTTCAAATCCATAAAGATTCACATTATCTCCATTTCTTTGTTGTACAAAACTCCATTCTTCTCCAGCAGGAATTGGGTTTACTTGGTCTGGGAAATCGGTTGCAAACATGTCTTGGCTATACTTCTTATTGCTATACGTATAAATGAAATCCTTTAAGTTTTTGTAGAAAAATCCTCCTGACAAAATACCTACTGATTTAAAGTATTGTTCTGCCATTAAATCGAAGTTATAGGCATAGGTGGCTTTTAGGTTTGGATTACCAACTGCTATATGTGTGTCTTCTGAAAGAACACTTACATAAGGTGCTAATGCATAATAATCAGGTCTTGCTAAAGCTGTACTGAATGCCGTTCTCACTACTAAATTGGAATCATTTGCATATCGAAATGAAAGACTTGGCAATACATTCGTGTAATCATTTTTATTGTTTACCTCTCCGATTAAGTCTTCTTCATCCATTACATAATTTCCTTTGTAATCAATTTTAGTGTGCTCTACACGTGCTCCTACAATCATTGACAAACGTTCATTGAAATCTTGGTCCCAACGAATATAACCTGCATATACTTGTTCTTTTGCTTTAAAGTTCTGTGCTAAATATTCTGATGGGTCTAATTCTTCTTCGAACAATGCTCCATTCTTGAGGTCTAAGTTCCCTAAAAACTCGTTGGACACAAAGGTTCCTGGTACGTAGTTACTTCCTGCTTGGAAATTCTTTCCATCGAAATATACTGGGTTTACTTCATTTAATTTTCCAAAGTCTTCTATTGGGCTGTATTTGTAAAAAATATTGTCGCGTTGCTTATCTTTCAAACGCATTCTCAATCCGAAACGCAAACGTCCTTTTTCATCTTCTATCACCGAGAATGGAGTTCTAAAATTGATTTTCGCTCCGTATTCTGATTCATCTGTATAATTGTGATTCTCAGTAATGCTTCTCAATGAAAAATCAGAGTCTTGCGCCAACGGTGCTGTCATATATGGTTTTTCTTTGTCCGATATATTTTGAGTCATAGTGACTTTCTTTGCATTGTAATCTATATATCGTTCATTTGGTCTGTCTTCTGATGCCGTTGCATAATTAAATGACCAATCCATATCTAATGAACTTCCCAATAGGTGTTCCCCTCCAATCGCATAATTTTGAATGCGTTGATCTTCTAATCGTGCATTTTTATTTCTGCTGTTATTGATTCCTCCTTTTGTTTCTCTACGTATTTCTCCGGTATAACCAGAGATATTATTGTCTCCATCCAAAATAGGTTCTAATCCTCTATAGGTAACTCTATAACGATTTTCTCTATCGTCTCTCCAATTGTAAATCGCATTGGCATAAATACTGTGATTTTGATTGAACTTATAATCAAATGCTGCTGCAAAGCTTCTGCGTACTCGTTGCACATCATATTTTCTAACTTGATACTGACTCATATAAGCATTTCCTGCATCGTCTTTATCCCATACTGCTTCTACATTATCTGATCCAAGGTTATTATTGTTGTAAGAAGCGCTCAATACCATTCCCAATTTTGATTCGGCAAAACGGTTTCCGTAAACAAAACCTCCTGTGTAATTTCCTTTTTCTCTTATTGGATTGTAACCACCTGCAACGGTAGCCGAGATACGTTCTCCGTTTGGAGAGGCTCTTGTTATAAGGTTTACAGATCCTCCAATTGCATCTGCATCCATATCTGGTGTTAGAGTTTTATTGACTTCTATTGTTGAAATCATATCTGACGGAATTAAATCCATCTGCACATTTCTATTATCCCCTTCTGCTGAAGGAATTCTATCGCCATTTAAGGTTACAGAGTTTAAATTTGGTGCTAGGCCTCGAATGATGATATTTCTCGCTTCTCCTTGGTCATTTTGCATTGTTATTCCCGGTACTCGTTTTAAAGCATCTCCTACATTAGCATCTGGGAAACGCCCTACTTGGTCGGAAGAAATGATATTAGAGATGTTGGTTTTGTTTTTTTGTTGATTCAGTGCTTTTGCTTGCCCTTTTAGTCGCTCTCCTACTATGAGTATTGCTTCTAAGTCTTCTGAATCACTCGACAAATGGAAAGGAATTTCTAAAAATGCTCCCGAGGCTAATGTTATCTCTTTCTCTTGAGTAGCATATCCCATATAACTTACACTTATTTTGTAGGTACCTTCGGGAACATTTAGAAATTCATAATCTCCATTTTGTCCACTTATTGTGTATTTGCTTCCTCCATCCAATAGAACTGCTGCTCCTGGCAAAGAGGTGTTTTCTTCTTTATCAATGATTTTTCCTGATATGACTCCGGTTTTAGTATTGTGTTTTTGTGCTAATGCATTGGTGGAAAGAACCAACGACAACAGTATTAATAGTAAGTTTTGTTTCATAATAGTGTTTCTGATTGTTGGCACAAACTTCGGTTTTATAGGTTACCTCAACATCTTCTAAGTTTTACTATATGTTTATCATTTTTTAATTATTAAATCACAACTTTACAAATCTTAACTTTCTCATAACTTCTCTATTGAAAAAGTATAACTTGTATTTATCTCACTTACAATAATTTCTTTTATTTTTGAGTGGGTTTGCTTTGTTTTTTTGGTTAAAATATATGCTTAATAGTCTTCAAATATGCAATGATAGTTTTGCTAATCCTTAATTAAAGTATAATCGGATAGCCTAAGTCAAGAAGGCTTTTCAAACCATCTTTAAATAAATGTCTATATTTGAATTTCATTAATTAAATATTTTTCTATGTACATTAAAAAAACCTTAATGGGGGTTGTTGCAGGTGCTTCACTTTTTAGCATTTCTTGTAATGACACTTCAAAAGATTCTGGTTGGAATGAATCAAATGCTTTTTATCAAGAGAGCACATTACCTTATAAAACAGCTGACTTTTCAAAAATTCAAAATAAGGATTTCAAACCCGCATTAGAGGAAGGTATGCGTCAACAAATGGAGGCAGTGAATGCAATTGCGGCAAACACAGAAAAACCTACTTTTGAAAACACTTTGGTTGCCTTAGAAAAATCGAGTGCTCTTTTAGATCGTGCTAATCGCGCATTTAATGTTTTAACTGGTGCTCACACTAATAAAGAACTTCAAGCTATTAGCGCTGAACTTGCTCCTAAGTTTGCGGCTCACAGTGATGCTATCTATTTGAATGATGCTTTGTTTCAACGAATCAAAACCATTAATGATAATAGAGCTTCTTTAGGTTTAGATAATGAAGACAAACGACTAGTTGCTGTGTATTTTGAAAAATTCGTTGCCGCTGGTGCGAATTTAAATGAGTCTGATAAGGCTAAACTGAAAGAAATCAATCAAGAATTGGCTTCTTTAAGCAATGCTTTTGGTGAAAAGCTTTTAGCTGCTACTAAATCTGGTGGTGTTACTTTCACTGCTGAGGAATTAGACGGAGTTGGTTCTGACGAGTTAAACAGTATGAAACAGGGAGATAACCAATACTTAGTTCCTTTAAATAATACTACACAGCAACCTATTTTTCCTGAAATGAATAATAGAGATGCTAGGGCTAAACTTTACAAAGAATCTTGGATTCGCGCAGAAAAAAAAGATGATAATGATACGCGCAGTACTTTGTTAGCTCTTGCTCACAAAAGGGCTGAAAAAGCGAAACTTTTAGGTTTTGATAACTATGCTGCTTGGAATCTTCAAAGTAGTATGGCCCAAACTCCTGAAAATGCTGAAAATCTTTTGAGACAGTTGAGTGAATTTGCTGTTGCAAATGCTAAAGAAGAGGAAGCTGCTATTCAACAATTAATCGATGAAAGTGAAAATCCTTTTCAATTAAGTGCTGCTGATTGGGATTATTATGCTGAAAAAATTAGAAGTGAAAAGTATGCTTTAAATCAAAATGAGCTTAAACCTTATTTTGAAATGAACTCTGTTTTAGAAAATGGTGTTTTCTTTATGGCTACTAAAATGTATGGTATTACATTTAAAGAAAGAAAAGATATTCCTGTTTGGCATGAAGATGTAAAGGTGTATGAAATCTTTAATGAAGATGGTTCTCCTGTTGGATTGTTTTATGCTGATTTATATCAAAGAGATTCTAAACGCGGAGGTGCATGGATGAGCAATATTGTTGGACAATCTAAATTGTTAGACCAATTGCCTGTAATCTACAATGTATCTAATTTCAACAAACCAGCTGCTGGTCAACCTACTTTGTTAACTCAAGATAACGTTGTTACAATGTTTCACGAATTTGGTCATGCTATTCACGGATTCTTTGCTGAACAAAAATATCCTACTTTATCGGGTACAAATGTTTCGAGAGATTTTGTTGAATTTCCTTCACAATTCCATGAGCATTTTGCTATGATGCCAGAAGTTTTAAATAACTATGCTAAGCATTATAAAACTGGTGAGGTTATTCCTGGGGCTTTGATTGAAAAATTAAAACTTTCTCAAAACTTCAACAAAGGTTACGCTTTGACAGAATTAATGGGTGCTTCTACTATAGATATGGCATGGCATACTATTAGTGCAGAGGCTAAGATTGATGATGTAGATGCTTTTGAATTAGAGGCACTTTCAAGAAATGGATTGAACTTAGCTACGGTTCCTCCTAGATATCGTTCTTCTTATTTCAGTCACATCTTTTCTGGTGGATATGCTGCGGGCTACTACTCGTATCAATGGGCAGAAATGTTAGACTGGGATGCTTTTGCTTGGTTAGAAGAGAATGGTGGAATGAATAGAGCGAATGGTCAATTTTTAAGAGAGCGTATTCTTTCTAAAGGTAATTCTGTTCCTCTTGATGAATTGTATAGAAATTTCAGGGGTAAAAACCCTTCTATTGATGCTTTCCTTTTTTATAAAGGTTTTGCGAAATAGATTTTTAATAAAAAACAGACTCTTCGGAGTCTGTTTTTTTTTTGCCTTTTTGCTAATGTGTTAATTTGTTAATGCGTTAATTCGCCAATTTGTGGATTTGTGGGTTAGTGAATGATTATAAGAAATTAAACTTTGGGAGATTTCGTATCAAGTCCGCAATGACGAAATGGTGAGGTTTGTTGAATTGTTTTTTCAGTATTTTCGTATCCTATTCTCAAATCAATTATTTCGATTTTATTAAATACTACATTATGAAAACATATATAGCTTTATTGAAAGGAATTAATGTTGGTGGAAAAAACATCTTGAAAATGCAAAGTCTTGTAAAGAGTCTTGAGTCATTGGAGTTTCAAAATATTAGTACTTATATTCAAAGTGGTAATATTGTTTTCCAATCTGATAAAGAATCCATTGAAATAATACAGAGGCTGATTCACGATATCATTAAAACCGAATATAATTTAAATATTCCTGTATTGGTGTTTACTTTTTCTGAATGGGATTATATGGTTCATCAAGAGTTTTTTGAAGACAAGGAAGACCGCTTAAACGCTTCTTATTTGACTTTTTGGTCTACTAAATCTACTCATGTTGATTTGTCTTTGTTAGATGCTAAAAAGCAGACTGAAGAAGTTTACGTTCTTTCAGCTAATTGTTTTTATCTCTTTTCTTCTAATGGTTATAGCAAAACCAAACTGAATCAACAATTTCTCGAAAAAATCCTAGATACTCCTACTAGTACTAGGAATTTAAAGACTTGTTTAAAAATTTACGAGTTGGCAGCTAGATTGTAACTAGTAGCGGATAGGTCACAGTGATTAGGGATTTCGATTACTTATGTTTGAGCAAGATACATCTTTTATTTATTGGCTTTACATTGTTGCCACGATTTGCCATGAATTGCCATGAATTGCCATGAATTGCCATAGATTGCCGGAATATGCCGGAACTAGATATAGAAATTGGTAAAAAAAAAACATTTTGTATATCCATCCTATATCCATCCTATATCCTTTGTATATCCTTTGTATATCCTTTGTATATCCTTTGTATATCCATTCTATATCCATTCTATATCCTAGGTTCGTTCTGGGTATATCCATTGTATATCCAGCGTTCGATAAAAAAATGCTTTTTTGAGGGTAAAGTGCAATTTCTTAAGTCCTAAAAAAATCACTTTTATTTTTCATTTTCTACTCTTAATTTCATAATGTTTGTTTTCAATTGAGGAATTGATTTTTATTGTGAAGAAATGAAGATAGATTTGTGGAGCGGATCTGGTCCGTAATGAGGGAGTGTTATGTGATTCTGGGAGTTGTTTTAAAAATAGAAAAACTACTTTTTTAATTGAAATGCATTATTTTTGCGTTGTTTTAAATTTCTACAAATGAACATCAAACTAATTGCAATAGGTAAAACCGACAATAAACATCTGAATTCACTTATTGAAGAATATACCAAACGCTTGTCTTTCTATATTAAGTTTGATTTAGAAATTATTCCTGATATTAAAAATGCTAAGAATCTTTCTGAAGCTCAACAAAAAGAAAAAGAGGGGGCTTTAATTCTCTCTAAAATTGCTCCTACTGATTTACTAATCTTATTAGACGATAAAGGAAAAAGTTTTAGCAGCATGAAGTTCGCTGAGGAGCTTCAAAAAAGAATGAATGCGGGTGTGAAAACCTTAGTATATGTTATTGGAGGTCCTTATGGTTTTTCGGAGGAGGTTTATAAGGCTTCTCAGGGAAAAGTATCTTTATCTCAAATGACTTTTTCTCATCAAATGATTCGGTTGTTCTTTATCGAACAGCTTTATCGAGGGTTTACTATTTTGCGAAATGAACCTTATCATCACGAATAGTTTAGTTTTATAAACCATAAACCTACAAGGTTTTAAAAACCTTGTAGGTTTATGGTTTTATTAATTACATCCATCGATTCCACAGCTGTTTGCTGTATCGTCTGTTTTCAATTGTTCTATTTTCTCATTGTAGGCCTGAGTTAGAGCTTCAACAAATACTTCTACGGGTTGAGCTCCTGAAACTCCATATTTTTGATCTAATACAAAAAAGGGAACTCCTGATATTCCAAGGTTTTTTGCTACTTCTATATCGGCTTGTATAGCTTCTAATTCTCGGTTTGATGCTAAAAATGTTTCGACCTCTGCTTTTTCAAGTCCTATAGAAGTTGCCAAGCGTGTAAGTACTTCTTTAACTCCTACGTTTTCTGCTGCTGTAAAGTGTGCATAGAACAAGACTTCTTCCATTTCATTACCCTTTCCTCTTTCTTGTGCAAAATGTGTTAACCTGTGAGCTTGCAACGTATTCACAGGTACTAAATCATCATGATTGAAATCAATTCCTATTTCTTTTCCTGTTGCTTCTAAGTGCTTCATCATCCCTTCTACTTGTTCTAATGAATATCCTTTGTCTTCTACTAGATATGCTTTTTTTGTTTTGTTAAGTCCTTCTACTGGAAGGTTTGGATCAAGCATATAACTTCTCCAAATGACTTCTACTTCATTTTTGAAGGGCAATTGTTCTAGTGCTAATTCTAAATGTTTTTTACCTACATAGCAAAACGGACATACAATATCCGACCATATTTCTACTTTCATATTCCTATTGTTAGAGTTGTCAATTTACAAATTATTAGTTTTTATCTAAGTGTATTAAGTATATTTTAGCTTTTTGTTCTTGTTACTTCATGTGATGCTATTGGGCGTTCTAAGTTTTAACGAGTACTTTTGTGGCTTCTTTTAAATTTATTGAAGTATGCAACAAAAATCCAATTTTATCTTTATGACTTATTTAGCGGGATTGAGTATGATTGGCTTTCTGGCTACTGACATGTACCTGCCTGCTTTTGAAGCTATTCGAGTGGATTTAAATACTACTGAGAATAAAGTTAGTGCTAGTCTTAGTTTATTTCTTGGTGGGTACGCATTGGCTCAATTGATTTGGGGTCCTATTTCGGATCATTTTGGAAAACGAACGGCTATTCTTTCTGGCTTATTGCTTTTTGTTTTGTCTTCTATTGCGATTTTTGTTAGTGATTCTGTAATGTTAATCCTAGCTTTTAGACTTACTCAGGCAATGGGGGTTTGTGCAGCTGCTGTGAGTTGGCAGGCTCTTGCTATTGATTATTATCCTATTGAAAAAACTAAGCGAGTTTTTGCTACTATCATGCCATTGGTTGCCTTATCTCCTGCTTTGGCTCCGTTGCTTGGAACTGTTTTACAGGAACATTTTGGATGGAGATCTATTTTCATAGTGCTTGCTCTGATTGCCTTGCTTTTAATGGCTTATACTTTCACTCTTTCAAAAAAGACAAGGTCTAGTGACAGCGAATCTAAGATAGAGTCTAAGAGTTATTTATCATTTTTGAAGTCAAAGGTGTTTACTGGTAATGTAATTATTTATGCTTCTTGTACTGCTTCTTTCTTTGCTTGGCTTACGGGTTCTCCTTTTATTTTACACAATCTAGGTTATAGTGCTTCTGTTATTGGTTGGAGCTATGTTCCACAAACCATCGCTTTTCTAATTGGCGGTTTTGGTTACCGTTATGTTTCCACTAAAATTGAGAATGATGTTATACTTCCTAAACTCCTTATTGTTTACAGTATTTGTATGGTTGCACTTTTTCTTGAGGCTGTTTTGCTGACTCCTAATCTTACTTTGATTCTGATTCCTTTTTGTTTGATGGCTTTCGTGAATGGTGCGTGTTATCCTATTGTGGTTTCAGATGCTTTAACTCCTTTTCACAAGCATTCTGGTAAAGCTTCTGCCTTATTGAATTTCCTTCAGTTAAGTGCTTGTTTTATTAGTAGTACTTTGGTTTCCGTTTTTTCTGATAATCCACTTCTAACTACTACTATCGTTATGTTATTAACTGTGATAACCGTAGTTATTGGATATCGAATTCGAAAGAGTGCCTAAATTAAATTTAGTTAGGAATAGACACTAAATTCATCGTTTGGCTAGACTTTAAAGTTTATAAGTTATTGGGCTGCATTGTGCGAATTTTTCTTTTGCTGTAATTGGTATTTGATAATCTGCTATAAAGAGATTTAACAATCGCTGGTATTCTTTGTCTTTCTCATCTGTCGGAATGTCTTCTTCATTGCCAAGAAAATTATATACAAAGTAATCTATTGTTCCGTCTTCTTTAAAATATACTCTATTGAAACATCTTGTCGTCTTTTCCCAGTCGAAATTATTTTCTGAAAGGAATTTACTTAAGTCTTGGAAAAGCTTAGTATAAGCCTCTATCATTGCTTTTTGCTCTGTTTCTGTTTTAAAGACAGCTAAAGTTGGGTCTTGATGAATTGCTCCTGCATAACGCGTATCAATGTCTTCTTGAGAAATTCCATAACTTTCTAATTCCTCAAATTTTAACGCTTTATTTTGTCCAAAGACTGACATCGAAGTAACTGCCATAAGGAATCCTACTAGATATATTCTTACCATACCCTTTTGTTTTATTTAAATAGCTTTTTTAACTATTACACTAATGTATTTAAAATAAACAAAAAAAGCTATTACTTCTTTTTAAGATTTAAATTCCCCTCTTGAAACTATGTTTTTTACTACATGATTTTAATCGTTTACTACCCCCTCTCCTGAACGCATTCCAAAGTATAATAATGCAAATGATGCTATCATTAAAAAACCAAGTGAATAGACCCAATTTTCAGTGATGTCAAATAAAGCTCCGAAAATTGGGGGACCAGATGCTGCTAATAAATAGCCAAATGATTGTGCCATTCCCGATAGTTCTATAGCCTGTGTGTTAGTGTTTGTTCGCAATACAAATAATAGCATCGCTACACTGAATGCTAAACCACTTGCCGCACCAATACATATTGACCATATAACTATATAGTCTGTTTTAAATATCATAATTCCTCCAAAACCGATAGCGAATAACAATCCTATTCCAATTCCCAACATTTTCTGGTTTGTTAATTTCCCTGCTATTACTGCTCCTAGGAATGAGGCTGGAAGTTGTGCAAATTGGATGTAAGATAGCACCCATCCCGCTTCTTCCATCGACATTCCCCACGAATACATTACATTCGGTAACCATGCCGCTACGCTATAAAAAAGCAAAGATTGAAGCCCCATAAATAGGGTTACACTCCATGCGAGTTTTGATTTATATAAATTGACTTTGGGTTCTTTGTATTGTTCTTCTACATTGACATTTTGTGCTTTTCTTCCTTTTACTTGAGGTAACCATATGAAGAATGCGAACAGTGACAAATACATCCATATTCCTATTGAACCTTGCCATCCCATCTGAGTTACTTGTCCTAGCTTAATACTAAAACCCGCTGCTAAAGCAGCTGTTAGGTTCATACCTACTGAATAGAGTCCCGTCATGGTCCCTACATTATTGGAAAAGCTTTTCTTAATAAATGCTGGCATTAATACGTTACCTACAGTAATGGCAATTCCAACTAATGCTGCTCCTACGAACAAACTTGCAACACTACCCCACTGACGCAACCACAATCCGAAAGTTAACAACGCGAGTGACACCAATAGCAACCTTTCTAATCCTACTCGCTTGGATACTTTTGGCGCAAAACCTGATAATGTAGCAAAGGCTAAAAGCGGAATGGTTGTTAACATCCCAGCTAATACTTTGGACAGATTTAATGACTCACTGATTTCAGAAATAACTGGTCCTACCGATGTTAAGGGTGCTCTTAAATTCGCGGCTACAAATACCATTCCCAGTACCATTAATGCCATTTGTAGCTTGGTGGTTGCTTTTTTTGTTGTATTCGAATTTATTTTTTGTGATTGCATTTGAGTATTATAATTTGAAAGCACAAAGATAGTTGGTGGTTTTTAATTAATTTTGACATAGTTTATACTTAAAACGACATCCAATGGAAGATAGTCACTTATTTGTTGATCAGATTGAGAAATCCGCTTTTGTATGGCACGAGCAAGATTGGGTGCATTCTAATGAATTTCATTCGCATCAAAAGGCGCAATTGGTTTATGTTACAGAAGGTTTTCAATATTTATATACGGAGAATAGTCGGTTTCTACTTCCACAGAACCACGCGGCTTGGATTCCATCTAATGTTTCCCATAAAACTTCTTCTGATGCTTCTACTGTTTTTTTAAGGACTATTTATTACGACACCAAACACCTCCCCCCTTTTTTTGATGAGTTTAAATTGTTTACTGTTTCAGAGGTTCTTAGAGAAATGATTCTTTATACTGAAAAATGGTCAAAACTAGAGACCTATTCTGAGGCTGAATTTCATTTTTTACAAGCTATTCTTCTGGAACTTCCTTCTTTTACTAAGGAGGCTCCGCCTCTTTATATTCCTATTCCAAAAAATCCGAATCTTCTTGGTATTACTAATTATATTAATGAACGTTTTGCTGAGTCTTGGGATATCCAATCTATTGCTACAAAGTTCCACTTTAGCTCTCGTACTTTAGAGCGTTTATTTAAGGTTGAAACTGGAATTACTATTGCTAAGTACGTTCAACTTGTTAGGATGATAAAGGCAGTGGAATTACTCAACCAAAATCAATTTACTATTAGTGAAATTGCCTATAAAGTTGGTTATAAGAACATTCAGTCTTTTAGCAATAGTTTTTATCAACTATTAGGTAATCGTCCCAAAGATTTTATTAATTATTAAAGGGATGAGATCACTTTTCAACCTGTTTTATAAACTAGTTACATTGCTATTAATACTCTAGATAATAGAGTATTTTTGCTAATTAAGAAATCTACAATTTATTGTTATACTCGACAATATGGAAAACTTCAATACTATCATTCTTATTATTTCAGCAATCGCCCTCTTTATTTATGGATTGCAAAGCTTTAGTAAGGAAATAGAAAACTTTGGTACGGAAAAACTACAGAAATGGATTCAAAAAATTACTCGTATTCCTTTGGGTGGTTTTTTGTTAGGCGGTGGAATTACGGCTATCATCCAATCAAGTACTTTGGTTTCTTCTCTTACTGTTAGTTTGATTGATACGGGTATCATCAGTTTTCGAGAGAGTTTATTGATTCTTTTAGGTACCAATGTTGGAACCACCTCTACGGCGTGGATTGTGACTTTTCAATCGCAAATGCTAGGTCCTATTTTCATCGTTTTGGGTACGGTTATAAGTATGATTCCTCGAAAGATTGCTACTGCTGGTAAATCTATTTTTTATTTTGGTTTTATCTTCTTTTCACTTTCAATGATTAGCAATGTGATGGAACCGCTTAAGTCTGACCCCTTACTTATAGAAATACTTTCTAAGGCTTCTAATCCTATTCTTGGTATTTTATATGGAATTGTTATTACTATTATTATTCAATCGAGTTCTGTTGTTGTTGGTTTAGTGATCGTTTTAATTTCTCAGGGTGTTATCTCTTTGGAAGCGGCTATTCCAATAGTTGTGGGTGCTAATATTGGTACTACCTCAACGGCTTTAATAGTTAGTTTAAAGATGTCACCCTTGTCTAGATTAACGGCTTTTGCTTCTTCTAGTTTTAACGTTATAGGCGTAGTGGCTCTGTTACCTTTTTTTCCTCTTCTAGAAAAAACTGTTGAAAAAATCACAAGTACTCCTGAAATGCAGGTAGCCCTTGCTTTTACTATTGCAAATACTTTCACTTCTGTTTTCTTCTTGATATTTTTAAATCCTACTATACGATTGCTTCAAAAACATAGATGGTATAAAGAATATCTTGAAATTAAGGAACATTCAGAAGTCATATCCTAAAAACGATTAGCCTTTTGATTTTTTATACCTTTGTACAAAATCAAAAAAATGAAGAAGATTCTTACTCTTTTAGTTATAGCTTTTAGTTCTATTGCTCAATCTCAGACTTTCGAATTAGTTCCGTTGGGAATTTATGGTGGAGGTGATGAAAGTAATTTGTCTTCGTATTTGGTTGGGGAATACAATTCTAATAGCTATTTGGCTCTGGATGCTGGTACTATACGTGCTGGGATTCAAAAAGCGCGAGAATTACAAACTTTCAACAAACCGAATGAAGTTGTTTTAAAGGACTATATCAAAGGGTATTTCATTTCTCATGGTCATTTAGATCATCTTTCAGGATTGATTATCAATTCGCCTGAAGATAGTTCTAAACCTATTTATGCTTTACCATTTGTTATCGACATTTTTAAGAATAATTATTTCACGAATGCTTCCTGGTCTAATTTTGGAAATGAGGGTGAGTCTCCTATTATTGGAAAATATATTTATCAACGTGTTACTCCTCTAAAAGATTTCGTCATAGAGAACACTAGAATGTCGGCAGAAGTTTTTGAGTTAAGTCATGTGAATCCACAGCAAAGTTCTGCGCTTATCGTAAACTTAGACGGTTCCTCGATTGCTTATTTAGGTGACACTGGTGCAGACCGCGTGGAGAAATCAGATAAGTTAGGTGTTTTATGGACGGCTCTTGCTCCAAAAATAAAAGCTAAATCTCTTAAAGCACTTTTGATAGAGGTTTCTTTTACTGATGAACAACCCGAAGATAAACTGTATGGACATCTAACTCCGAATTTACTAAAAGAAGAGTTGAGAAAACTAGAGAAAATCAATGGTAAGGGAAGCTTAAAAGGATTAAATGTAATGATTACACATCTGAAACCTAGTGGGGATCAGGTTCAAAAAATCAAATCCACTCTTGAAGCAACTAATGAACTTGAGGTAAATTACATTTTTCCTATACAAGGGCAGCGTTACTTATTCTAAGCTCAAATATTTTTATTCTTCTTTTTTAAAGAATAGTACTCCAACAACAAACACTATTATGAAGCTGACTGCTGATGGCAATAGCCATGGAAGATTGTATTCATACAAGGGAATGCTGTTTAAAAAACCTTGAATGTTTTGTTGGGTATTTATCCACACTGTTGGATCTGTTGCCTTTTGTGAGAACACATTGCTTAGATGAGCAATAAGCTCTAATGCTGCAATAACTGCTGAAGCTAAAATAGCTGCTACAAATGGTGCTTTTCGTTTCACTATTCTACCGAACACTACCATATATAAAACCAAGGTTAGGGTTATTGGATAAATAAAGGCTAAGAATGGAAATGCATAGGAAATGATTTCATCTACTCCATTTACTGCCAGATAACCTGACACCAAACAAGTTATAACAACGATTATACGATAACTTAAAAACCCTCTACTCAACTGACTAAAAAAGGTTCCAACTGCACATGTTAAAGCAATTGCGGTTGTTAAACAAGCTAATGCAATACATAAGGCAAGCGCATAGGTTCCCGTTGTACCCAAAAGACCGTTTGATATATGAAGTAACAAATCTGTTCGCTTAATATGAGCTCCCATAGGATAACCAGATGTGGCACCGAGATATACCAAACCTCCATAGATAAATAACAAACAAAACATTGCTACTAAACCTGCGATAATGGTAATTTTTGTTTTCTCTTGTACCGTTGTGTATCCTTTTGCTATGGCTGCTGTTATAATGATACTAGCAAAAATTACCGAAGCTAACACATCCATAGTTTGGTAACCTTCTGCAAATCCATGAAAGAATGCTTCTTGATTGGAATGTGTATCTAATAGAGAGGTGTCTAATGGGTTTAATATTCCTGCTACCACAAGGACTGTTAACAACACTAATAATAAAGGGGTTAGGTATTTACCTATTATATCTACAACTTTAGATGGAGAGATTGACAGTGCTAAAACTATGGCAAAAAAGAGTATGGAAGACCATATTGGATTGAAATCTGGAAATATAGACAATACACCCACTTCAAATGTGGTTGCAGCGGTTCTTGGTATTGCTACTAGCGGACCTATACTCAACATAATGAGTGTTGCTAATACTATCGCTAAGGTTTTATTGATACGGGCTCCTAAGTCCGTAAAAGAGTCTCCTGAGAACAATACTGCTAGAATCCCTAAAAAAGGTGCTAGTATAGCTGTTAACGTGAAACCGCTTATAGAAGACCACCAATCAGCTCCTGCATTTAATCCTAAAAAGGGAGGTAAAATTAAATTACCTGCTCCAAAAAACATGGCAAATAGTGCAAAACCAATGGTTAATCCATCTAATATCTTCTTTGAACTCATCCTATATCTATATTGTTTATAACAAAAAAAATCAGAATAGTAGTTTCTGATTTATGTAGTACGCACAAATATAACATTATAATTTTACTGAGAAAGAAGCAATGGCATTTATTAGGTTCTTACGGATTAACAAACAATGATCGAATTATTTAAATATAGTTAAAAGTTTTCCGCTTTTCACTACACATAATTCATATCGTAGTTTTTTTAGCAACCAAGCTACATATTCATTCCACAAATACCCCTTATTCACTTAAATTAGTAACTTTACCATTATAACAATAAGATTATAACGCCTATTAAACTTCTAGTTTGATTTTAATCAAAGCGCATCGCTTTAATTGGAGTGATTTTGGTAATAATATATGATGGTATCAACAACACTAATATTGAAATAAAAACTACTCCAACATTTAATAATAATATATCCGAGAAACGAATTAATACGGGTGCCTCTTTCACATAATAAGAAGCTGGGTCTAATTGAATGACTCCATAGTATTTCTGAATTAACAGTAGTCCCAATCCTATAACATTTCCATAGATTAATCCTTTTAGGATTAGATAAGTTGCATTGTATAGAAATATTTTACGAATACTCCAATTAGTAGCTCCTAAAGACTTCAAAATCCCTATCATTTGAACACGTTCTAAAATTAGCACTAACAATGCTACTATCATATTAATGGAAGCTACTACAACCATAATGGTAATAATAATGATAATATTTAAATCAAACATCTGCATCCAGGTAAAGATGTTTCCATACTTTTCTACTATCGTTTGACTGTTTAGTGTTGAGGGTAGTGCTAAATATACTTCGCTTCCTTTTTCTTCTATTTTGTCAAAATCATCTAAGACTATTTCAAAACCTCCAACTTGATCTTCCTTCCATCGATTTAACCTTTGTACGTGTTTGAGATCTCCAATCACGAAATTGGCATCAAATTCTTGCATACCTGAATTATAAATTCCCACTATTTCGAACTGACGAACATTGGGTACTTGATTTCCTGTATCTTTTAGAAAATGCATGGTAATCTTATCTCCTACGGTAAAGCCTAAACGATCCGTTACATATTCAGAAGCCAGAACTTCATTACTCATTCCTTCTCCTAAAGCTGGTAACCTTCCTTTTGTTATATAGTCTTGTATTTCTTTTAAGTCGTAGTTTTCATTTACTCCTTTGTAGATTATTCCTTCAAAGGCTTCTTCTGTTCGTATTATTCCGGCTTTTGATGCAAAGGGCTGAATGTGCTTTATCCCTTCTACTTCCTTAAATTCTGGATAAAAATCTTGTTTTATGCTTATAGGTGCAATTGAAAGGTCGGTGACATTTGCATCGTAATTTGTTATTACGATATGTCCGTTGAACGCTGATATTTTATCTCTGATTTTATATTTCAATCCTAAACCAGTAGACACAGAAACTAGCATCATAATAATACCCAATGCAATAGCAGTAATTGCAATTTTCATTATTGGTGCAGATATACTACTTTTATAGTTTTTAGTAGTAATGAGTCTTTTGGCTATAAAATATTCTAATCTCAAGGTCGTATGATGTCTAATTCAATGTTCAAAAATACAGTTTTATTCTTATTCACCCTATTCGTTTGTTCTGTAAATGCACAAACTGGTTTCAAAAGTGATTCTATGCTAGTTTCCAAAGAGAATCCGGCAATTATAGTAGGTGCTGAACAATTTGATTTATTCTCTAAGTTATTGGATGGAAAAAAAGTAGGAATTTTAACGAATCAAACTGGTGTAGTTCACAAACCAGGTTCTGATATCTACGTGTCTACAGTTGACTTTTTACTTGATAAAGGAGTTAACTTGATTTCCATCTATGCTCCTGAGCATGGGTTTAGAGGAACAGCCGATGCTGGGGAACTCATTAAAGACGGTAAAGACACCAAAACGGGCTTACCTATTATTTCTCTTTATGGAAGCAATAAAAAGCCAACTGGAAAACAACTAGAAAATGTTGATGTTATGTTATTTGATTTGCAAGATGTTGGCGCGCGTTTCTATACCTACATTTCTAGTCTACATTATTTGATGGAATCTTGTGCAGAACTCAACATACCTCTTATTGTTTTAGACCGACCGAATCCAAACATAAATATTGTAGATGGCCCAACACTTGAAATGAAAAACAAAAGTTTTGTGGGAATGCACCCTATTCCTGCTATGCATGGAATGACTATTGGTGAATATGCGCAAATGATTAATGGCGAAAAGTGGCTTTTAAATCAGGTTAAAACAAATCTAACTGTTATTCCTGTCAAAAACTATAATCGAACTCTACTCTATTCTTTACCTGTTCCTCCTTCCCCTAATTTGCCTAATGACCAAGCAATTAATTTATATGCTAGTTTGTGCTTTTTTGAAGGAACTAATGTTAGTTCAGGTAGAGGAACCAATCTTCAATTTCAAATTTACGGTTCTCCTTTTTTAAAGAACATGCCTTATCAATTTACTCCAATGCCTAATTTTGGCTCAAAAGACCCAATGAATAAAGGTAAACTTTGTTATGGCGAGAATTTATCTAACGAAAAGAAATTGGATAAATTAGAACTAAAATGGCTATTAAAAGCATATCAAAACACTGACCAAAAGGATAAGTTTTTCACTAACTTTTTCATTAAACTAGCGGGAACTGACTCTTTGAGAAAGCAAATTGAATCTGGTTTATCTGAGAATGAGATACGCAAAAGCTGGGAGGCTGATTTACAAAGTTTTCTTAAAGCGAGAAAAAGCTATTTACTTTACTAATTTAAGCTTTAATTTTGTTGCTTAAAGTATTGTAAAATTGACATTTAACACCTACAAACCTATATCAAGAAAAACCTTTGTTTTTGTGAGTACGATAATACTCATAATTACAATAGGTGCTTTGTTCATTCTAAGCTTATCTATTAATAAGACGAATGAAGAAAACAATCGCTTAACTTCTACTAAGAACTTTCAGCAAAAATATAAAGCTCTTGAGGCTGAATTGTTACGTATAGATCAACATCAGAATTCTTTGAGTCGACTTGTTGAAATAACGGATGCTTCTAAATTATCAAGTACTTTTGAAACTGTTACCCAATTGAACCAATATAGCGGGATATTTCAGAGCCACTGGTTCGTTGTATTGGATTCTACGAACACACTTATTGATAGCTTTGGAATCAAACACTCAAACCCCTTGTTAGACTATCTGATTAAAAATGATTCCTTATCAAACCGCAGTGCTATTTACAAATCTAATGACAGTTTGTATTGGACTCTTGCAGACAGATATAGTTATTCGAACAGTAATACTGTCTATTATGGTTTTACCCTCAACTTGCAGAGAGTTCATGAATACCTAAGTACTATTGATGTGGTTACTCCGAATTATGCCTATATTTTCGACAAACAGGGTTTGTGTATTTTTCACCCAGAAATTGAAATGATCGGTAAGAATGTTTATGAATTTTCAAATATCACACCTAATGACACTGCTCAAGCGGGAAATATAAAAAACCCTCCTATTGTTCTTTCTGAGTATTTAAATATTGACACTTATCGGTTTATTGATCGTTTTAAATCTGATTCTTTTAACGGTTACATCAGTATTAACTTTCCTAAGGTGAATTTAGATGAAAATCTTCAGCCCATTAAAGCTAATACTTATTGGATTTTTATTATTACGGTGTTTTTAATAGGTTGTATTTCTTACTTCTTTAATAGAGCTAACAGAAAAGCTTATGCCGAAAAAGAACTCCTAGCCGTTGAAAATGAAAAATTTAACAAAGAAAAAGCTCTGGTTCAACTACAACAGTTAAAGGACCAAATTAATCCGCATTTCCTATTCAATTCTTTGAATTCGCTTTATATGTTGGTAGATATTAATCCCAAGGAAGCTAAAAAATTCACATTGCATCTGTCTAAAATATATAGATACCTAATTCATCCGCCGAGTGAAAACCTTATTAAACTAGAAGAAGAACTAAACTTTATTAAAGAATATATCAATCTCCAACAAATTAGATTTAGCAAAGAATTATCTTTCGAGGTGGACGATTTCACTTCGGATGACCTTCATAAATATATTCCTTATTTAGGGCTTCAAATTGCTGTGGAAAATGCTTTAAAACACAATATAGCGACCAAAGAGTTTCCTTTAATTATCAAAATAGATAAAGTGGACGACAATATATTTGTTATCAATAATTTACAGAAAAAACAAAATTCGGAGCAGCCTAGTAACTTTGGTCATGAATATCTACGGAAAATCTATACTTTCTACGGAGAAAAGCATTTTGAGATAGAGGAATCTCAGCAGTATTACATATGCAAATTACCTCTAATTGAGCACCTATAAATCCACTCACTCCCGAAATTAATCCACTCACTCCCAGAAAATTTAATAGCTTTTTAATACGTCTTATTTTTAGGGCTGAATTAACCATAACTTAACATTGGAATGAATAAAAGCAACATCAGTCTAGGTATCAAAGCTTTGCTTATCCTTATGTTGTCCTTAAACACCCCTGCGGGATGGGCACAAAAGAAAGATAAAAAGAGTAAAACTGAGAAATCCGTAGAAACAGAAAAAGACGCTGCTACAACCTCTAAAAACTATGATGAGCTCCTTAAAAAAGGGACTTACAAAAAAGGTATGTTCAATACAATACAGGTAAAAACAGACTTGTATTTTGAAATTCCTGACAGTTTATTTCAGCGAGATTTTTTGATAGTGAATAAACTATCACAAGTTCCTATGGAAATAAACGAAGCTGGTGCAAATAAAGGAATGAATTATGAAAACAGACTAATTCGTTTCTATAAAGATAGTACTGCAAAAAAAGTTTGGGTTAAAACAAGAAACCCAAGAACTAGTTCTCCTGCTACAGATGCTATTACCCAATCTGTTCAAAATAACTTTTCCGAGTCTATTTTAGAATTTTTTGATATTGAGTCTCAGAATGCAGATTCTACTTCAGTAGTTATTAAGGTAAATAAAGTGTTTGATGGAAATCAAAAGAGCTTTAATGATGTTTTGGCTGGTTTAGGCCTACCTACGTCTATTAAAAGTAATCTTTCTTTCATTGAGACTGTTAAATCTTTTCCAGAGAATTTAATTGTAAAGTCACAATTGACAACTACTGTTAATGAGGGTGGTAGTGATATGCCAGTTACATTAGGAGTAACTAGTAATATAGTATTATTAAAAGAAACTCCTATGCGTCCGCGATTTGCTGACCAAAGAGTTGGTTATTTCACTGAAAAACATTGGCACTTTAATGATAAACAACACGCAATGAAAGAACGTGAGTTTATCACTAAATGGAATCTAGAGCCTAAAGAAGAAGATATTGAGCGTTATTTGAATGGTGAATTGGTAGAACCTAAAAAACCTATCATTTATTATATAGACCCAGCTACTCCTCCACAATGGCGTCAACCAATTATAGAAGGTGTACACGATTGGCAGGTTGCATTTGAAAAAGCTGGTTTTAAGAATGCTATTATAGCTAAATTACCTACTGCTGAGGATATTGATTTTGATGTTGATGATGTACGTTACTCTGTTATTACTTATGTAGCTTCTCCAAAATCAAATGCTATGGGCCCTGCGGTTATTGACCCTAGAAGTGGTGAAATAATTGAGTCAGATATTATTTGGTGGCACAACGTAATGACTTCTCTTCACAGTTGGATGCGAATCCAAACTGGTCCTATTGACCCAAAGGCTAGAGGAAATAAATTTTCTGATCAACACATGGGAGAGGCTATTCGCTTTGTTTCATCGCATGAAGTAGGTCATACTTTTGGTTTAAAACACAATATGGGAGCTTCATACGCATATGCTGTTGACTCTCTACGTTCTAAAGACTTTACTGCTAAAATGGGAGGTACCGCTCCTTCTATTATGGATTATGCTCGTTACAACTACGTAGCACAACCTGAAGATGGCGTTACTGCAATCACTCCTAAAATTGGAGTTTATGATACTTATGCTATTGAGTGGGGATACCGATGGTACGCTACAGCTAAAGAAGAAGAGAAAGCTTTAAGATCTCTTATTGAAGATCACCAAGATGATCCTAATTATTTTTATGGTGAACAACAGTCTTATTTAAACATTATCGACCCAAGGTCGCAATCGGAAGATTTAGGAGACGATGCTGTTTTAGCTAGTGAATACGGCTTAAAAAACCTGAAACGTGTTGTTGACCAACTTTTGAACTGGACTTATGACGAGGGCGAAAATTACTACGAGACTGGAAAACTATATATTGGTACTATTGGTCAGTGGCAACTTTACAACAAACATGTTCTCTCAAATATTGGTGGGGTTTACTTAAACCACGCTGTCCACGGAAACGGTAAAAGTGCTTACGAACCGGTTCCTTATGAAATGCAATCAAAAGCTATGAATTATCTAACTAAAAATGTGTTAGAAATTCCTAAATGGCTATTCTTCAATGAAGTACTCAACAAAACCTACGCTTTAAAAGACTCTCCTGTAGGTCCTTATGAATACACTCCTTACACTTTAGCTAGAGAGCTTCAATATACTTTAATCTATGAGTTATTGATGGACGAACGCTTATTACGTCTTACTGAATCTGAACTAATTCAATCTGAATTAAACAAAGGTAAGACCTACACTGTGAATGACTTATTCACTCAAACATACAATGCTATTTTCGCCAAAACGTCCAAAGGTCTTTCTCTATCTATTTTGGAGCGTATGACGCAAAAAAACTATGTGGACGCATTGATTATTTCTACTAATAAGTTGTTTGAAAAAACGAATAAAAATGGAATTCAATTAGACTCTAACTTAAATATACCTTCGCTTTGTAATTTACAAAATGAAGACCTTAACCTACGCAACATCAATTACACAGCAATGAAAAGGGTTTCTGAGGTAACTAGCTTTAAGAAAGCAGAACTTCTAAAAATCAAGAAAGCCGCTCAGATTGCAAAAACTACTGGTGATTCAGCTACCAAAGCGCATTATTTGGATTTGATTAACCGAATTGATGAAGCTTTAAATTTATAACCACTTTACACATGAAAAAAACACTCTTATTATTTTCACTTTTATTTTTCTCTTCCCTTTGGGCTCAAGAGAAACGAGTGATTACTGGTTTTGTGCAAGATGCTACTGAAAAATACAGTTTACCTGGTGCTTCTGTTATTGTAGAAAGCCAAACCATTTCAAACACTACAGATCAAAAAGGTATTATTCAAAGTACTAGTTTAGGTACTGTTACTGATTTTGATGGAAACTTTACTCTTGAAGTTCCTGTTCAAGCTAAAACAATTGTTGTTAGCTTCATAGGCTATGAGAACAAAACTATTCACTTAGACAAAAGAAGTCACTATATTGTTGGTCTTTCTACTGACAATGACGTATTGAATGAAGTAATCATCACTGGTTACCAAACTATCGAAAAAAGAAAACTTACGTCGGCTGTTGCTCAGGTGAGTATGGAAGATATCGCACAAGTTGGAGTTGCGAGTGTAGACCAAATGCTTTCTGGTCAAATTGCTGGGGTTGCTGTTACTACTCAAACGGGCGCTCCTGGTGGACCAGCAAAAATTAGAATTAGAGGAACTGCTTCATTAAACGGTCCACAAGATCCTTTATGGGTTATTGATGGTTTGCCTTTAGAAGGAAATGATGTTCCTAATTTTAATGACAAGGACAATATCGACCAATTGCAAAACTTTTCTATTGCTGGTTTAAATCCTGATGATATTTTAGATATTACTATTCTTAAAGATGCTGCTGCAACTGCTATTTACGGTGCAAGAGCTGCAAATGGTGTTATTGCTGTTACAACTAAAAGAGGTAAAAAAGGTGCTATGCGTGTGAACTTCTCAGCCAACACCTTCGTAACTCAAAAACCTGATTTCTCTAAGCTAAATTTAATGAACTCTTCTCAGAAAGTAGACTTAGAGTTAATGTTAGCAGGTAGAACTGATTTAAACTACCGTAGCGATAAGGGTAATATTTCAAGAATCATCAATGCAAATGGTGAAATGCAAAACTTTCAAAATGGTGGTTTTTCAGCATTAAGCCCTATTACTCAAAACACCATCAACAACCTGCGCAATCAACAGACTGATTGGGGAGATTTGATGTATCAAACCGCTATTAACACTCAATATGGCTTAAGTCTATCTGGTGGTAATGACAACTCGGATTATTATTTCTCTTTAGGGTATTACGATGAAGAAGGAGCTACTGTTGGAACTGGTTTTGAACGTTACAACATTACACTTAAAAACAACTTTCAATTAAATGACAAGTTAAAAGTAGGAGTTGCTTTATTTGGTACTCAATCTGATAAATCTAGTTTTGTTTCGGATCGTGACGCAAGTATCAACCCAGCAAACTATTCAAGAAACGTAAACCCGTACCTTAACCCTTTTAAAGAAGACGGTAGTTATAATTACGACCAAGACATCGATGGTTTTGATGATAGATATATTCCATTCAACTTTTTAGAGGAAAGAGAAAACACAAGTTATAATTTGAGAAACCGTTCTTTGAAAGGAGTTTTTGACGTTAACTATTCTATTCTTGATGACTTAACTTTATCTTCTCAATTTGGCTTGCAAATAGACAATTCTGAGATGGAAAAATATCTTGGAAAAGAAACCTACAATGTCCGTAAAGAAAAAGAACGTACTCGATACTACAAAAATGGTGGATATCACTACTTCTTACCAGAGGGTGGAATTATTGAAAATGAAAACAACAATTACTTTCAATACAACTGGAAGACGCAGGCTACCTATAATACTATCTTCAACGACATACATGAGTTAGATATTATGGTGGGGTCTGAAATTAGAAAAACGGATAGCAAAATCATAAAAACAAAAGGTTTTGGTTTTGACCCTAAAACTTTAACTACTAAACCGATCTTATTTCCTGCAGGTAGTGATGCTATAGATGATAAAATCTACGAGACGTTTAAAAAGTCATCTATCGAAAACGCATACGCTTCTTTCTTTGCTACAGCAGCTTATACTTTTGATAGAAAATATACTGTTTTTGGTAGTGTTCGTTATGATGGTTCAAACCTATTCGGTGCAGATCCTAAATACAAGTATTTACCTTTATGGGCTATTTCTGGATCTTGGTTAGTATCAAACGAAAAATTTATGGAAAATGTAGATTTCATATCTAATCTACGTTTAAGAGGTTCTTATGGACTTCAAGGAAATATTGACCGTAACACCTCTCCTTTTGTGGTTGGTGAATACAACAGCTCTACTATACTGCCAGGAATGGACGAAACTACAATCGTTGTTACAAATCCTCCAAACAGTAAGTTAAGATGGGAAAAAACTGCCAATACTAACTTTGGAATTGATTTGGGATTGTTCAAAAATAGAATTGCTATAGAAGCAGATATTTATAACAGAAAGAGTACCGATCTAATTGGTCTTAGAGAATTACCCCTAGAAAATGGTTTTGAATATACAAGTATGAACTGGGCACAGGTTACAAACAAAGGTTTTGAAATCTCTTTGACCACTAGAAACATTGTTCGAGATAACTTCAGTTGGACAACCAACTTTAACTTTGCTCATAACAAAAGTAATATCGACCAAATTGATGTGATGAATAACAGTATTCTTCCTTCTGGTGAAGGTAACGCTGTGAATGCTGTCTACGGACTTAAAACAGCTGGAATCGACCAATATGGAAGTCCATTATTCTGGTTAGATGGCAAGAAAGTAGGTGTTGTTGAATATTTTAAATTAACAGACCCTTATGCCGAATTCCTTCCGGGAGAATTGGTTGCATCTGGATTGACTAATGAGGAAATGAGAAGTCGTTTTGAGTATTTAGGTGATCGTGACCCTAAGTTCACTGGAGGTATTATCAATAACTTTAAAATTCACAACTTTGATCTTTCTATCTCTGCTGCTTTCAATTTAAAACAAACTGTTACTAAAACACCTCCTTATAACGGTGCACAAGTTGACCCAGGAAGAAACTATACTACTGACATCTTAAACGCATGGTCACCTACAAACACAAACAGCAATCTACCAGGAATTATCGGTAAAGACATGAATGCTGGTGATTCTTGGATGGCGTACTCTTGGTTTAATACAGCTGACACATACGACACTTATAAATACTTAGATATTTGGACAAAAGAAATTAGCTATTTACGTATCAGTAGCATTCGTCTAGGCTATTCATTTCCAAGTTCTCTAACTAATAAATTAAAAATACAGAATGCTCGTATCAGTCTAGAAGGAAGAAACTTATTAGTTTTTGGTAGTGACTACAGTGGTTATTTTGACCCTGAAACATATGGAAACATTTATGCACAACCAATTTCTAAGTCTTTCACTTTAGGATTGAACTTCACATTCTAATCTATTAAGCAATTATTATGAAAAAAATAAGCATCTTTATAAGCAGTCTTGTTTTAGCTTTTAGCTTTAATAGCTGCGACAACTTTCTGGATATTGAACCAGAAGGAAAAGTAATCCCTAAAACTCAAGAGGAGTTCAGAGCTCTATTAACTCAAGGTTATGTTGCCTATCCTGGTCACAAATCTCTTAGTGCCTTACGTACGGATGAAACTGTATTACAAAGTGATAATTTTGACTTTATGAGTTTTAGAGACATCTTTGCATGGAAAGACCAAGGTCAAGATAAACAAACTATTGAATTTCCATGGTTAGCATTTTATACTTCTGTATTTTATGCAAACCACACCATCGTAGATGGTGCAGAGGTATTGACTGCTTCTGTTGAAAAAGATCAATTGCTTGCTGAGGCTTATGCTTTACGCGCCTACGCTTTCTTTGACTTAGTGAATTTATATGGAAAACCATATAACCCAGCTACTGCCAACACTGAACTTTCTATTCCATTAGCTTTGGAAATCGACTTAGAGAATGTATTACAGCCAGAGAGTATTGAAACCGTTTACAACCAAATTCATAAGGATTTAGACAAAGCAAAATCCTTAGCACAAGTAAACGTTCAAGAACCAGGGTACAACTACCGCTTTAGCAAAGCTGCTATTTATGCTTTGGAAGCTAGAGTTAATCTTTATGAACACAAATGGCAAGACGCAATTAATAGTTCATCTCAAGCACTGGCTTATAAATCTGAACTAGAAGATTTGAACAACTCTCAATTAGTGCCTTCTCATTTCCAATCTAAAGAATCTATTTTGGCTTTAGAAGCTACATTATCTTCTTCAATGAAGAGTAGCATCACCGTTTCTGATGAATTGATTAATGCTTACGATAAGGACAACGACTTAAGATTTGCTAAGTTTTACGAAAAAAATAGCTCTAACTATAAAGTGATAAAAGTTGGTAACCTTGAAAACAAAACTTCTATTAGAACAGCTGAATTATATTTCATAAAAGCGGAAGCTCATGCTCAACTTAATCAGATGACTGAAGCAGTCGCAATTATTCAACCTGTGATTGACACGAGATATACTCCTGAAGTTGCTGCTACTTTAAAAAACTCTATTTCAAAGTTAAACAAAGAAGATTTTATTACTTTCTTACTCGAAGAACGATTTAAAGAATTTTCTTTTGAAGGACATCGCTGGTTCGATTTAAGAAGAATTAATCAGAAAAAAATAATCCATACTACAAATGGAACAGAGTATATCTTACAACAGAATGACCCAAGATATACACTACCTTACCCCACAAATGCAAGACTAAACAATCCAAATTTGTAAATAGCCACTAGGAACCGTCTAATTTTTTTAGGCGGTTCTTTTTTTTTACTTTTACAAGAAAAATGAAAGTTGCTATTGTTGAAGACGAAACTCTTGCATCTGCTTATCTGAGATCTCTTTTAGAGGAACAATCTATTCTTGAAATTCATCAAATTATTCAACTGTCTTCAATAAAAGAAGCAGTATTTTATTTTGCTGACAATAAAGTTGATTTAATCTTTATGGATATTCATTTAGGTGATGGTAAAAGCTTAGACATTTTTGAACAAGTTTCTATTCAATGCCCTGTTATCTTCGTAACTGCTTATGATAATTATGCGATTAAAGCTTTTAAACAGTTTACTATAGATTACATACTTAAGCCATACGAAGAATCAGAATTACATAAAGCACTTCAGAAATTTAAAACCATATCTCAACAATTTCAAATTGAACCAGTACTAAATCATCTTATTCAAGTTGACAATGCTCTTGATAGCATTCCTAAACAACGATTTCTAGTTAATCATGGTTATAAGCTTAAATCAATTGAAGAGCAGGAAATAGCTTATTTCTCAGCCTCTGGAAAACATCTCTTTCTATACACACTTGACGGAAATCATTATATTTATCAAGACACAATCAAAGATGTTATTAAAAAGTTGAATGCAGATACATTTTTTAGAATAAACAGAAAGTATATTGTTAACTATAAAGCAATACGAGAAATAGTAAAACACAATAGTCAAAAGATTGAAATTCTCTTATCTCCAACTCCATCAGACACTTCTCCAATTTTAGTTAGTAAGAACTTGATACACGAAATAAAAACTTGGTTGAATCGCTAGAGTTTAAAGGCTTTTCGAAAATGTTAGTTTTATCTTAAATTCATTCTTGCTTGTAATAATTTCGCTATATTTGAGTAACTGATAACTATTAAATATTATGAATTACGGAGATAAAATTGTGGCATTCGTCAATAGAATATTAGATTTTTTTGACTTGATTAAAGGATATCTAGACGATGCTCTTTCTTTTTTTGAAAAACTAAAAGATTTAATTCTTGAATTGATAGAATATGTTAAAGTCCAATTTGAATCTCATACTGATAAAGAATTGAGGTTATTAGAAGAAGAGCACTTCTTTATATAACAAAATTATAAAGGAATTTTTTTCTTCATTTGTTCTACTACTTCATAGGCGGCGGGACAAATAGAAACATTATTTAAAGTCAGAGCGGTGATTTGTTGGAATTTTTTACGATCGGTGTGTGGATACTCTCTGCATGCCTTAGGTCGTACATCGTAAATCATACATTTGTTTTCAAAATCCAAAAAATGACACGGCAATTCTTTTAAGACCGTATCTTTATCTTCATCTATCCTTAAGTAATTATCAAAAAATTGCTGTGGTTTTATCTTTAGATATTTAGATATACGTTCCACGTCTTGTTGCGTGAATAAAGGACCAGTCGTTTTACAACAATTGGCACACTCTAAGCAATCTATACGCTTAAATACTTCGTCATGTATATCTTGCATCTGATAATCTAAATTCTTTGGTGTCTTCTTTTTTAGTTTATCAAAATACTTCTTATTCTCGTTATGCTTATCTTTGGCCAACTTTTGGAGTTGCTGTAACCGATTTACCATACTAGTCCGTTTCAAGCTACAAATTTATCAATATCTCATTTAGAAACAGAAAAATATAATATTAAAATATGAAAGATCTTCTTGGCAAAGCTATTCTCGACTTTCAAACCAATAATAGCCCTCAAAATATAATAACAGAAACAGACATTTCTGAAGCAGAAGAAATGGACATCAACTATCTCTTCCGAAATTTTGAAGAGATGCCTAAATTAGAACGTAAAGCACTTGATTTAAGCTATGGAAAGGTATTAGATGTTGGATGTGGCGCCGGAAGTCATAGCTTACACCTAATCAAAAGAGGACTTGATGTATTTCCTATAGACATTTCGCAAAACGCAATAGAAGCTTGTCAATTAAGAGGTCTAAACAATGCACAAACTATAGACCTTTTGGATATAGAAAATCAAAAATTCGACACCATCCTATTATTAATGAATGGTACTGGCATTTTTGGTCAATTAAAAAACATCACTCAATACCTTAATAAACTCAAATCGTTGCTAAATGAGAATGGTCAAATACTAATAGACAGTTCTGATTTAATTTACATGTTCGACGAAGATGAAGATGGTGGTAAATGGATTCCTACCCATAAAGAATACTATGGAGAACTTACTTTTACCATTCATTATAAAGGAGAAACTGAAATTCCTTTTAACTGGTTGTATGTTGACTATAATACATTACAAAACGCAGCTCATGCAAATGGTTTACAATCTCAACTCATTTACGAAGGCGATCACTATGATTATTTAGCAAAGTTATATATTTAAGAAAAACAAAAAGGCTACCAATTCAGGTAGCCTTTTTGTTTTCTTATGAATCAATTAATTCATATATCTTCCCATTAGTTCGATTAAGCCCTGAGACCATTCTCCACTAATTTCTTGTCCTTTATTTAGTAAAAACTCGTTCTTCGATGATAGTTTTTTACCAACCGGTGTTTCATAAAAAGCGTTGATTTGTTTAATCTCTTCATGTGTAAATTCACTCATATACAAATCAGCCAAACTTTCAATCAAATTATTCAAACTCACATCCAACTCTTTTTCGAAAGCAACTTTCTTTTCAGCTGGCACATTAGAACTTAAATCATTTTTCACAATTTCTAATCCTGCAGATTGCCCACTATAGCTAAAGTATTTTTTTACATCTTCTTTAAATGTATCTTGAGCAAAACCAACTTGCACAAATAAAGCAAGCGTCAAGGTAATTAGTACTTTTTTCATTGTTTACATTTTTTTATTGATTGTAAAAATATAACTAATTAAGGAATATCCAAATACTTATGTGTTTGTAAAGAAATTCTCCATTTCGGATTTTCCTTTACATATTCTATAATTAATGGTAATACTTCTTCACTCTTACTCCACTCAGGTTGCAAAAACAATATAGCTTTATCATTAACCTTAGCGGCTTGTTCTTCAGCAAAAATAAAATCATGCTTATTATAAATGATCGCTTTTAACTCGTTTGCTGCATCATAAACACTCTGAGTTGGCAACATCGTTTTCTTAGGCGAAAGACAAATCCAATCAAAAGACCCAGTTAACTCATAAGCTCCTGAAGTCTCCATATTCACAAACATACCACTATCTTTCAAAGCTTTTGTTAATGGTTCTAGATTCCACATCAAAGGTTCTCCCCCAGTAATAACAGCAAGATTCGCTTTCTCAGATGCATTACCAACTATAGTATCAATAGATGTAAGTGGATGCTTTAAAACTTCCCAACTCTCTTTTACATCACACCAATGACAACCAACATCACACCCGCCTAAACGAATAAAATAAGCAGCTGTTCCTGTATGAAATCCTTCTCCTTGGATGGTATAAAACTCCTCCATCAAAGGTAAAATAGTACCATTATATGTCAAATCCTGTTCTATAATCTGTTTCTTCATTTTCTCTCATTCCAATATCAAGCAAAGATAAGCGAACCAAAACAATAATCTTAATATTTAAAAAAATATACTACATTAAACAATGATGAGATAAATAATTAAAATTAGTATAAAAAAAAACTTGTCTATTTCTAGACAAGTTTTAAAATCATTCAAAAACACCATATTATCCTTTTATAGATTTTATAGTATTTTTCGCATATTCATTTGATGCATCAATAGCTAAAACCTTATTAAGGTATTCAACTGCTTTTGCATTATCATTAATAGTAGCATAATGCGCTCCTATAAACGTATAAGCTTCAATCACAGTGTTTTTATGTTTAGCAGAACCCAATTCACCTTTATCTGTCAAAGCCTTAATGAATCCAAGGTAAGCCTCATTCATCAATTCACGAGACTCTACTGAATCAATATATCTATTTACACGAGCTTTCAACAAATAGGCTTCCTCTGTTGTTGGAGAAACGGCTATAGTGTTACTAAAAGCATCACTAGCTAATTTATACGTAGCATCATCTTCTGTTTCTTTTCCTATAAAATAATACGAATAACCTAAATAATAATTATCGTATACATAATTCGGTTGATTCTTAACAGCTGCAGAAATTTTCAAAACATCAACTGCATCGTTATATCCTTCTATTGTTGCTTTTTTGAAAGAAGCTACCCCATAAGCATTAAATTCTCCAGCTATAGCTTCTTCTACCTTAACTGCTTCTCGAAGAGATTGAAGTCCTTCTTGATATAAAGCTTCGTTTCTAGAACCCGATTTATCAGCTAAAGCCATTTTTGAAAGACCCAAATAAAAATAATCACGCCCTATAATATTTACGCTTTTATTCGTCTTTAAATACTTTTTCAAAAATGAATCTAAAGCAGATACACTTTCTTGGTAATTCTCATTCTTAAATGCAGCGTAGCCAAGGTATCTGAAAATTCTAGGATTAATATTTTCATTATCCTTTAATTCATTTGCAATTTTCTCTAGTTCAACATAATTCTCTGTTTGAACTAAGAAGTCTGCATATTGCATTTTTGAATCCGAAGAACCATCAGACATCTCTATATACTTTTTATAGTTTTCTGATGCATTTTTGATGTACTCCTCTTGATTAGAATTACTGTTTTTAGCCCACAAATAATAAGTCTCTGCTAATTCTCTATATGCAGGAGCATAATTCGGATTTAAAGCAAGAACTTCTTTAAAATCATTTACAGCATTAGCATATGCTCTAGCTCTTTTAGTAATTGCAGCCAACTGCAATTTTGCCTCTAACATCGTATTATCATAGTCATAAGCATTTCTAAAAGCACTGAATGCCTCATTCATATTTTTTTCTTGCAAATATGCTTTTCCAAGAACCAAATATGCTTGTGCATTTTTATAATCCTTCTCAAGAACAGATTTAGCAATTTTAATCGCTTCTTTAGTATTTGGATGATCACTATTCACATAAGCATTCGCAATCAACAATTGCTCAGCATAATCTTTTTTCTTAAAATCTTTTTCTGCTTTTGCAAAATTCGTTCTAGCCTCAACCTCACGATTATTATCTAACTCTAATTGACCTAAGCCAATGAAATTTAAACTTCCTTTATTTTTAGCTTCCAAACCTTTATTGAAGTAAAATCTAGAAGAGTCTGACTGATTCTCTCTCAAAAACAAATCTCCTAAATAATAAAAGTTTGAACCATCATCTGGATTTGACTTAACTAATGCGTGTAAAATATCTTTTGCTTTATCAAACTTCTCATCTTGAATAGCTTTTTTAGCTTCTTCTAAGTTCTGTGCTTGAATAGTAGTTGTTGCTAAAACAGCTGCAAGCAAACTATAAACTGAATATTTATTCATAGTCTCTTCTAATTTTGGTTTGTTAGTATTTATTATTAAAATTATTCTATATTCTTTCGGACTATAACTTCTCTAGGATGTACAATAAAAGGAGCCAATCCAGACTTCAAAACAATTCTCTGTCCCTTATAACCTGCAATATACGAAGCAAATCCCATTCCTAAACCACTTTTCCCTTGAAAATCTAAAAGATATAATTTACGACTTAATGGATAATTACCTTCACCTATATTCTTCTGAGAGGGTTTATAGTATTTATTATCTTTAGGATTTTTCACCCCAAGAACTTTTATATTATCTAAATCAACACGAATATTCTCGCTAGGTTGCACTAACCAATTAAGACCAATAACACCAATAGCATTAGGATTTTTATTCACATACTCTATCACTTGTTGCGTATCTGATAAATAGTAAACTTGGCTACTAGAAAGGTCTTTTACATTAGCTAATTCTCTAAAATGCTTACTAATACTAGAATTAACATTATCGAATATCAACAACTTATCCTTGTTGATACTACCCGATTGTAATTCGCTTACTAGTAATTCATAGTCAATAATTGAATCCTTATTATTTTTACTGCTGATAAAAACGATAGCGTCGTTAGCAAAATAAGTCATTTTAGGTACAACCTTACCCTTGAAATCAGAAACTTCTAGACTATCCAGAATCCTTGGCAAAACGGCTAACCTTAGAGAGTCTTTATAAATCAGATCTAAAATTTCATTTTCACTTTTTTTAATAAGCTCTATCGAAACTCGATCATATTCGTATTCAAATAAAGAAACTACATCCTCAACAATAGGGTAAATGGATTCTTCAACCAATATTGAAGTTTTACCTGACACAGGAGTTTCATTAGCTGTAGTAGCCTCTCCTTTCGAAGTATCATTCTTGCACTGTACAAAGGTCGAAACTCCGACAATTACAGTAAAAGCAAAAAGTATCTTCTTAACTTTTAATTTCATTATATCTATTTTAACAACCTATAAAATCTAAATATAGCATATATTATCAACAATATACCAAATAACACACGATTTGTGTATTCAATTTCTAAAGGTATGGATTTCCAAAGAATAAACATTAGACCCAATCCCAAATAAATAAAAAAGAAGAAAAGTCCAAAAACAAACAGAAATCGCTGCATAGGCGATTTCTGTTTAAAATTATTTAAAATCATCACCTATTGCACTTGAATTGTAATTGGTAATGTAAATTGCGATCTCACGTTTCTTCCGTTTTGAACCGCTGGTTTCCATTTCGGCATATTATTAAGAACACGTACAGCCTCTTTACCAGCCCCATAACCTGGGTCACGTAGAACTTTAATATCCGTTAATGAACCATCTTTCTCAACGATGAACATAACAATCACTTGTAATCTCTTTACACTAGAATCTATATCCGGTGTTCTAAATCTACTAATGAATTGTTTTTGAAATGCCTGCATCCCCCCTGGTGGTTCAGCCTTTACTTGTACTGCAACGAAAACCTGATCCGGATCACCATCACCTGTACCGTCTTTTGCCCCTTTTCCTTTGTCGGCATCACCTGTTGCTTCTCCAGTTTTAATAGCTCCTTTATCCTTATCACCTTCTCTATCCTTTTTTCCTGGGTCTGCATCTTTGAAATCATCTTGTTTAGCGATTTCTTCAGTTACCTTTTCATCCTCCACTACTTTGATTTCAGTAAACTTTTTCTCATCACGAACAGATTTCTCTGCTGCTGGTGGTGGTGGTGGTGGTGGCACATCCAATTCTGGAGGTGGTGGTGGAATATCAACTGGTGGTGGTGGTACATCAATATTGATTACCTCTATCACCTTGTCCATATTCTTCTTGTTTTTTATACCAAACTGACCCTTTGCCATATCTATCAACATAGGTGAAGCAATTGCTAGTCCGAACAACGCAATACCTGAAAATAGCGCAAAAGTAGTCACTTTTGGATTTTCGGAACGCAATTGATATGCTCCGTAAGCCTTATTACGACCCTCGAAGATAATATCAATCCATTCTTTTTTAAAGATATTCAATTTTGACATAATTGTTGTATTTTTTATAACTAGCTAAACTAGTTTTCACCTAACATTGCAAGTTCTTCTGGAACAATATCTGATATAGCATATGCTTTCACATCGTTAATTGCCATCTCATCCAATATATCTACCAAATTTCTATAGTTAGATTTTTCGCTTGGTTTGATAATTACGATTACCCCTTTTTCAGGATCTCCTGTTGTTAAAGGAACAGATTTTACTTTTGATTGAATATCTACTCGTATACCACCCTTACCATAAACTTGGTCTTTTGGTCCCTCGAATGGAGATTCCACTTTTCCCATATACCAAACAATCTTATCGTTTTCACCTAAAAGAATTGTCATAGTTCTACTCTCCGCAACATTAGTTTCCGTCTCAGGATCCTCAGTATCTTCTTTCTCTGGCATTGCCAAATTCATAGACTGCGGTTTGTTCATAGATGTCGTCAACATAAAGAAGGTAATCAATAAAAATGCCAAATCCACCATCGCTGTTAAGTCAACTCCAGAATTTTGCTTCTTACTTCTTACTTTTTTCTCCTTACCGCCGCCGCCACCTGTATTTAATTCTGCCATTTACAGTAGTAATTTAATGATTAAAAATCCTCGTTTCTTAAGCCCGTTACTAAAAAGAATTTATTAACTCTTTGCTCCTGTAAAATATCCATCACTCTTTTGATTTTTGGATATTCTTCTTCTGCATCACCTTTAATAGCAACATCTAAGATTTTGTTATTTCTATCCCTTGTTACAACTCGTGCTGCCTGAACCCACTCTTTCAATTGATTATCAATAGAATCAGTTGGGATACCTGGCTGAACTGCTTTAGTAATAACATCAGGTGAAAGATTCAAAAACTGTTTTAATCCAGCTACAGGAGTACCGATTCCCTCTAAAAAAGAGAATTGTCTTTTCTCTGCATCTGTAAATTCAATATTATACTTCTCTCCTATATGCTCAAGCGTTTCAATACGCTCATTTTTTCCTAAAATCCCAAAGAATACTTTACCCTCACCTACAGTAACAGTTGCAAGATTTGATTCTGGCAATTTTGTTTGTACTGTTGAAGCAGGAGTATCCACTGGTAATGGCTCAGGAAGTTTAGCAGTCGAAGTCAATACGAAGAAAGTAAGTAGTAAGAAAGATACGTCGCACATCGCGGTCATATCAACACTCATACTTTTCTTTTTCATTTTACCTTTTGCCATTGTGAAATTGTTTTATAAACCCGTATTAAATCTCTCGGAATACTACGGGTTTATTATGATTATTACTCTTTTAATTACTTAATGAATCCAGCTTTGAATCTTCTGTATGATTGCGTGATAGCAAATCCAGCCTCATCAATAGAGTAAGTCAATTTATCAATTTTCGTAGTAAATGAGTTATACATTATAATTGCTAATGTAGATGTACCAATACCAGTTGCTGTACATACAAGTGCCTCAGAAATACCTGTTGCAAGTGCAGCAGAGTCAGGTGTACCAGCAGTTGCTAAAGCAGAGAACGCTTTAATCATCCCTGTTACTGTACCCAAAAGTCCAACTAATGTACCGATTGAAACTAAAGTTGCCAAAACAATCATGTTTTTCTCTAACATTGGCATTTCCAATGTAGTAGCTTCTTCGATTTCTTTTTGAATAGTTTCTGTAGCTTCTTCACTAGAAAAACCTTCTTTTTTAACTTCTTGATATTTAATCAATCCAGCTCTTACAACATTTGCAACTGAACCTTTTTGCTCATCACATTCTTGTAATGCATCTTCGATTCTACCTTCATTGATTGTAACTTGGATGTTTTGAACGAAGTTTCCTACATTTCCTTTACCAGTTGCTTTTCTGATAACAAAGAATCTTTCGATTGAAAACACAATCACCATTGTAAACAATCCAACCAAAGCAGCTACTACTGGTCCTCCTTTAAAGAAAATACCCATGAAGTTACCTGGTAGTGGGTGACCATTACGATCTCCATTTTCGAAGTTTCCTGGAGCTCCCATTACGAAGTCCCACATAACATATCCGAAAACTAAACATAAAACCACTGCTAATGCTGCAAAAATGTTGCTTACTCCTGAACTAGAACCTACTTTTTCAACTGATTCGTTTGATACGTTTGTCATTTTTTTAAAATTTAATTCTTTTTTTCAATTATTACTCAATGTTTTTCTCTCCTTTTTATCTTAATGAGAGTCGCAAATTTATACGTTTCGGTCAAATAAAAAAATTAAAAGTGATATTTTTCATTTTATTCTTCTTCAATTTAATGCAAAAGAAACATACAGACTCTTCAAGAAAATAAATCGTTAAGCAAAGGTAAAGATAACAACTCTATTTTAATTAAATCCACTTATTGTTACCATTCCTTAAAATTTAACATTCACAAACCCTATGCATTCTCGTCTCAAAACCCTTATATTTGTATATATAACCCTCTATCCAACCCTCTATCCAACCATCTATTATGAATAACAACGTGACTTTCTCAAAGACCATACAAGAAGGATATTCATTCAAAGGCGACTACATCACAATTGGTGGCGCTCAACTTCAAAACGAAATTATTCCCAATCACTTTATAAATATTCCCTTAAAAACTTTAAATAGACACGGTCTTATTGCAGGAGCAACTGGAACAGGAAAAACTAAAACAATTCAAGTCCTGTCTGAACAATTATCCTTAAAAGGAATTCCTGTTCTAATGATGGATATAAAAGGTGATTTCAGCGGAATTGCACAAGAAGGCTCTATTAATGAATTCATTACTAATAGGCATCAATCAATGAATTTACCTTATTCCTCTAAAGCATTCCCTGTTGAATTATTATCAATTTCAGAAGAAAACGGAGTTCGATTACGATCAACTATAAGTGAATTTGGCCCCGTATTGTTTTCAAGAATATTAGACCTAAACGATACTCAAAGTGGAGTTGTATCTATTTTATTTAAATATTGTGATGACAACAACCTTCCATTACTCGACTTAAAAGACTTTAAAAAAACATTACAATTCATAACTAACGAAGGTAAAACAGAAGTAGAAAACCTCTATGGTAGAATTTCAACAGCCTCGACAGGTTCAATTTTAAGAAAGATAATTGAGCTTGAACAACAAGGCGCAGAACTATTCTTTGGAGAAACATCTTTCGACATAAAAGACTTAATGAGAGTTAACGAAGAAGGACTAGGATATATTAACATTTTAAGATTAACTGACATACAAGATCGTCCTAAATTATTTTCTACATTTATGTTAAGTCTTTTGGCTGAAGTATACTCTGAAATGCCTGAGCAAGGAGATGCAGAACAACCAGAGCTCATTATCTTCATAGACGAGGCTCATTTAATATTCGACCAAGCAAGCAAAGCGTTATTGAATCAAATTGAAACCATTATTAAACTCATTCGCTCTAAAGGAATAGGTATTTACTTTATTACGCAAAACCCAACAGATGTACCAAACAGTGTATTAGCTCAATTAGGATTAAAAATACAACATGCACTGAGAGCCTTTACAGAAAAGGATAGAAAAGCAATTAAATCCTCATCTGAAAACTTCCCTAATACGGAATTCTACAAAACCAATGAGATAATCACACAAATGGGAACTGGTGAAGCTTTAGTAACAGTCTTAAACGAAAAAGGAATACCTACTCCACTGGTGGTATGCACATTAAGATCTCCAATGAGTAGAATGAACATTCTAAACCCCCAAGAAATAGATAACATAGTATCAAACTCCAAGCTTACTAGAAAATACAACACACCAATTGATAGGGATAGTGCCTATGAAATGTTGACAAGAAAAATTGACCAAGCCAATCAACAAGAAGTGGCATTTCCAGAAACAAAATCTCAGAATAAAACTTCGCAAAAAACAAATACTATAAACCCAATATTAAAAGTTATAACCAGCGCTACATTTATCAGAGGAGCATTCGGTATACTCAACAAAGTGCTAAATAAAAAATCTAGATAACATTGAAATTTATTATTCAAACTAAAAAGTGAGCTCCATCTAGTGCTCACTTTTTTTATTAAAAATGGCGAAGCATCATGTTTTCTACTTCCTTAGAATCCCATTTTTCAGAAATATTATCAAGAGACATAATCTCCTCCATAATTGAACTTTGAAAATCCCCCAATTTTAATGCCTCCGCATATGAACCGGAACTAAACGTCACCCTATCATAAAGAGGTAGCCAATAATTTGGATACAAATCCGTAAAACGTTTTTCGATTTTCTTCTGAAGTAAAAAGTTAGGATCTGCGGTTAAAGTACTCATCTCAATAAAATTCCTATCAGACAATTCTGCAATAGCGTCCGCATTTGGTTTTCTACTAATTTGATACTTTTCTAAACAAGTCGCCCAGTCTTTTGGATATTTTGAAAGCAAATCCAACAACTCAGAAACGTCCTCTAATCCTGCATTTAAACCTTGACCATAAAAAGGTACAACCGCATGTGCAGCATCACCAATCAACGCCACCTTGTCATTTGCTACCCAAGGATAACAAGTTGTAGTAACAAGTGAATTTGTAGGGTTAGTAAAAAAATCTTTCTTAAGACTCATTATTAATGGGGCTGCATCCTTAAAATATGTTTCAAAGAAAACACCCAAATCCACTTCTGTCCGAATCGCTTCGAAAGAAATATCTCCCTCAAAAGGCATGAATATAGTACAAGTAAAACTACCATCTAAGTTTGGCAAGGCAATCAACATAAAGTTACCTCTTGGCCAAATATGGAAAGAATTAGAATCTAATTTATGTTTCGAAAATTCATCCGCATCAATTGTCAATTCCTTATACCCAATATTCAAATAATGCTGACTATACTCAAATCTACTTTGCCTTTGCATCCTTGCTCTAATCTTCGAATAAGCACCATCAGCTCCAAAGACTATATCATAAGGCATAGCATCCCAAGAACTCATCTCATTTTCACCCGTATACAGAACAGCCTCCTTTAAATCAATATCAAAAATAGGGCAATCAAAAATAAAATTAACACCTACTTCTTCAGCCAATGCAACAAGCTTTTGATTAAGCCCTCCTCTTGACACAGAGCAAATACTTTCTCCATGAACTCCATACTGTTGTTCCACAGTAGATGAATCTATTTTATGTATCGCTCTTTTATTCATTGGAATTGAAATTTCGCGAACCTCATCACCAATTCCCACCTTATCTAGGGCATTCCACCCACGTGTAGATAATGCCAAGTTAATTGAACGTCCCGAGAAATCAATCATTCGTATATCCGAACTCCGATCTATTACATCAACTTCATAACCCATCTTTTTCAACCCTATCGCAAGAACGGTTCCTACCAATCCAGAACCTACAATCCCTACTTTTTGCACCTCATTCATAACAAAACTTTTTAAAACCAACCTATCCTCAACCTTAGCTTAACACAAAACCCATTGATTTTCAACTAAAAAGATGTAAATTTACTTTATTAATCACAAAAAAAACTACAATGAAAAATTTAATTTGGGTTATTGCGATTATCCTTTTAATAGGCTGGGCAGTTGGATTTTTTGGATTTGGACAAGCTGTTGGTAGCTTCATCCATATCTTATTAGTATTAGCTATTATAGCTATAATTTACAGATTAATAACGAGTAGTAAAAAATGAAAAATCCCCCGAATTGGGGGATTTTTTCTATTTCACAAACTCTATTCTTTCCCCAACATTCATTTTTTGCGATTTCGCAAATACTCCACACATATGGAATAGTAACCTAGCTCCTACATTTCCATCCCAATCATCATCACCAGGTGCTACTTCTACCAAATCCATTCCAATAATCTCTTTATCAGAAGCCGCTAACTTATCCAATAGATAAGTCGCTTGTTCATAAGAGAGACCCCCAGGAACTGGCGTTCCAGTATTTGGACAATACCAAGGCAACAGTGCATCTATATCAAAGCTAATAGCAACTTTTTTAGGTAATGAATAAATAATTTCATCACAAATTTGCATCCATGATTTACCTTCAAAAAGCGATGCTTTCAAATCAGCATCAGTATGCACTAAAACTCGTCCTTTCTCATTCTGAACCACTTTTAGCTCTTGATCACAAAAGTCACGGATACCAACTTGTACAATCTTTGAAACAGCATCTAACTTTAAAGTATTATACATAATTGACGCATGTGAATAAGTAAATCCTTCATACGCCTGTCTTAAATCCATATGAGCATCAAAATGTAAAATCCCAAATGAATCATGTACTTTTGCTAAAGACTCATAATACCCCAAAGGAGTACTATGATCTCCTCCTAGAAGTATCACTTTTTTCCCTAGATCCATCCAATATGATACTCGATTAGAGACCTCCTTTTTCAAAACATCACAAGCTCTATTTATCTTATCTAAATCAGATTGCAATAAAGGAAAAGTATCAATCTCTTCACCATTTTCTAATGCTTCTATAATTGGCTGCGCCAAACCTTTCAATATCTCGCTTTGTTCAGCCCAATGTTCCGGAGCATCATCATAAAAGATACCAAGTTTCCATAACTCGGGATATTTCTGATGCAGCAAATCAACCTGATAAGAAGCCTCTAAGATTGCGTTTGGCCCTTCAGAAGCCCCAGCACCATAACTAACCGTTACCTCCCATGGAACCGGCAAAATAATAATTTCACTTTCTTCAGCCGTAAAAGGCAATCCGTAAATAGAAGCATCAGCTAAACCAGGTTGTGATGGGTCAAAACTGTCTATCTTCTGTTGTTTAATCGACATTATTATAGTTTTAAATATTGTGCAAATGTAGGATTATAATTTAAAATCATGCTTTCATTATTCTATTAATAAAAGTTTCATTTAACTCTTAACTCCATTTTTTAAAATCTGACCGAAATGATACATATCTTCATAAGAAGTATACAGTGGTACTGGTGCTAAACGAATTACATTTGGTTCGCGCCAATCTACAATTACCCCCTCTTCCATTAAATAATCAAACAATCTACGCCCTTCTCCATGCAATAAAACTGATAATTGACTTCCTCTTTCCTTTGGATCTGAAGGAGTAATAATTTCAAAATTAGCATTGGTTTCTCTAGCAACCTCTTTTAATATGAATTCCAGATAAGAAGTTATAACATCTCTTTTTTCTACTAACTTATCCATCCCTATTTCATCAAACATTTCAACAGATGCCAAATAAGGAGCTAATGATAAAATTGGTAGATTACTAATTTGCCATCCATGAGCACTTTGAATTGGATCATATTTTGGTTCCATTAAAAAACGACGCTCTTTATTATGTCCCCACCATCCACCTAAACGAGGTAAATCCATATTATTATGATGCTTTTCATGAATAAAACACCCTGAAGCATTCCCTGGTCCTGAATTCATATATTTATAACTACACCAAGCAGCAAAATCAGCTCCCCACTCATGTAATTCTAATTTAATATTACCCGCCGCGTGTGCTAAATCCCACCCCACATATGCATCATACTCATGTGCTTTAGCAGTTATCGTTTTCATATCTAATACTTGTCCTGTATAGTAGTTCAGTCCTCCTATTAATACCAAACTCAATTCATCACCAACTTCATCAATTTTGGCTAAAATATCTTCTATCCTAAAATTATGTTCTCCATCTCTTCTTTTAATCTCCACAATAGTATCCTTAGGATCTAAACCATGAAACTGAACCTGACTTTGAATCATATACTGGTCACTTGGAAAAGCCTTTTCTTCACATAATATTTTAAATTTCTTTTGTGTAGGTCGGTAAAAGGACGCCATTAATAGATGTAAATTAACTGTTAGCGTATTCATCACAGTAACTTCTGATGGCTTCGCACCAACAAGTTTACTTAATGGACTACTAAATCTTTCATGATAATCCCACCAAGGTTTATCTGCAAAAAAATGTCCTTCAACAGCAAGATTAGCCCAATCATCCATCACTTCTTTCACATAGTCTACTGACCTATTTGACTGTAATCCTAATGAATTACCTGTAAAATAAATCACTTCCTTTCCATTCACTTTTGGAAAATTAAATTCAGTTCTATATTTAGCTAACGTATCTTTTTTATCAAGTTCTCTCGCAAACTCAAGCGTATTTTTAAATTCCATTAAAATTTTTTTTTGGTTTGGGTAAAATTAATAGAGTTCAAACAATTTGCAAACTATTTTCACTCATAAAATTATTAATCCACATCAGTGGTAAACATATTTGATAACCTACGAATTCTCTTCTCCGCAAATAATAGTATCCACATAGTCATAACAAATGGAAATGTATAAGCAGGTATCTCAAATTTATTCATCAAAGAGTCTATTAACACAGTAAGTATTGTACTAAATATAACTAATAACCCATCTCTATGCCTAGTTCCTGAAAATGCTATTGCACAAAGAACAGCATTAAAACTTACCATACCTGTTCCAATAACCACATCTGGCCCTTCAATCATTCGAGAAATCGTTATTGCTAATATAGAGGCAAACATTCCATAAAGCGCCGCTACAGGCTTATTAACATAAACACCAATTAAAAACATCAAACTAGCCAAAAAGCTAGCCTGAAACATAACTTGACCAAAACCGTGAGTAGCAAAAATCAACACATCATCTAATCTCTCATCTTGATAACTCATACCAATGAAAACTAAAAACCTTTCAAACATTTCCGTTATAGGTTGCTGTAGTAGATTTTCATCAACTGTCGGATGTGAAACCAAAGGCAGTAGAGATTTTGAATTAATTAGATAAATCACAATCCAGCTCAGGAACACAAATGGAAACGTAAAAATCCTTATTTCTTTCAACAAAGCAACATGCATCATTAAAGTAGCCACCGCAGCTGACCCAATCACCCAACCTAAAGAAGTCCAACTTAAACCGTATTGAAAAACAATAATGATACCCATTAAGGCTGCATTAAAACCATACATACCTTTTTTTAAACCTTTAGTATCATTCTTAGAATCTAAAAGATACCCCAATGCCGTTCCTGTAATAGTTCCAACCAACAACCCTATAGCCATATGCCATGAACAATATACTATACCAATGAAAAATATCAAGCCAGTTGTAGCATTTTTTTGAAACATTATCTGAGCAATACCTCGAAAATTCCATTTAACAAACTCCTCTATCTTTTTAATCATACTTTAATCTTTATTAAAAAACAATATCAACTAAACCAACATTCTAATTCTAAAAATCGCAATTCTGTCCCTAACAATATCTTAATATTCTAAGATTTTGAAGATACAATATAGCTATTTCATCTACACAAAAATTAAAGGAATCAAAAAATAAAAATAGAAACAAAATGATAAATTCATTCCATTGAATCATCTTGAAAAGACTTCACATTTGCAATCCAAAACACAATATAACTTATGCTATTCTAAAAATAACTAAAAAATTATTCTCAAGTTATAAACTTCCCCCTCCAATCTTCATCTACAAAAAAAGGGGTTACTTCACCTGAAGTAACCCCTTTTTTTAAATATTTAAAAAACCACTTAAAGAATCAACATAGCATCCCCATAAGTATAAAACCTATAGTTTTCTTTTATTGCTTCCGCATAAGCTTTTTTCATCAAATCATGTCCACAAAATGCCGATACCATCATAAGTAAAGTGGATTTCTGCATATGAAAATTGGTTATCATACAGTTAGCAATACTGAAATCGTAAGGAGGAAATATAAATTTATTTGTCCATCCTTCATAAGGGTTCAAAGTATGACTAGAAGACACAGTACTTTCTAGTGCACGCATAGAAGTTGTTCCAACTGCACATACTCTTTTCTTATTTTCCTTTGCCTTATTAACAATATCACAAGCTTCTTGTGTAATTTGCATTTCTTCAGAATCCATTTTATGCTTAGAAAGATCCTCAACCTCCACAGGATTGAAAGTACCTAACCCTATATGTAAGGTAACCTCAGCAAAATCCACACCCTTAATTTCCAATCTCTTTAAAAGATGTTTAGAAAAATGTAGTCCTGCAGTTGGTGCCGCAACAGCTCCTTCTTCGGTAGCATAAATTGTTTGGTAACGTTCCGCATCTTCTGGAACTACTTCTCTATTCAAATATTTAGGTAATGGCGTTTCCCCTAATTCTGTCAATTTCTCACGAAACTCTTCATAAGAACCATCATATAAAAATCTCAAAGTCCTACCTCTTGAAGTCGTATTATCAATAACCTCAGCAACTAAAGATTCATCATCTCCAAAATACAACTTATTACCTATACGAATCTTACGAGCTGGATCAACCAAAACATCCCATAAACGTTGTTCTGCACTTAATTCCCTTAATAAAAAAACTTCAATTCTAGCACCTGTTTTCTCCTTATTACCATATAATCGTGCTGGAAATACCTTAGTATTATTCAACACCATCACATCACCTTCATCAAAATAATCAATTAAATCCTTAAATAATTTGTGCTCAATAGTTTGAGTCTTTCGATCTACTACCATCAAACGTGCTTCATCTCTATTCTCTGATGGAAATTCAGCTAATAACTTTTCAGGTATATCTAAATTAAAATGGGATAACTTCATTTTTCTTGAAATTTAATTAAACAACAAAGGCATTTACCTTTATTTACAGTTTGCAAATATACGACCTAGAACTAGGCGTTGTCAAGTAATTCAAAGAGTATTTTTTATAAATAGCTTATTTACCGCTATTTCAATACAAAACCTAGTTTTTCTATATCTTTCCAGAAGTTCTTATATGATTTTGTTACAACCTCTGAATCCTTAATTATCAAAGGTACTAATAAAGCCAAAGGAGCAAAAGACATTGCCATTCTGTGATCCTGATAAGTTTCTATCGTTACATTAGAGGTCATCCCTTTCGAAGAAGACAAATACAGGGAGTTCTGAGTAATTGAAATCTCAGCACCTAATTTTTTCAATTCATTATTCAAGGCAACCAACCTATCTGTTTCTTTAATTTTCAATGTTTGTAATCCAGTTAACACACATTCAATTCCTAACCCAAAACAACAAACTGATAAAGTTTGAGCCAAATCAGGTGTATCATTTAAATTAGCAATAAAACTTGATTGAGATTCTCTTTCCTTTATTATCTCAATTAATCCACCTTTTATCTCTATGGTTTTAACACCAAGTCGCTGAAATAAAGAAACCAATTGTGAATCGCCTTGTAAACTCGATAGCTTATAACTTCCTAACCTCAAATTAGTCCCTATAGGAGAAAGCGCAACCATAGCGTAATAATAGGAAGCTGAAGACCAATCTGATTCTATTTCAAACGTCCGAGGGGTTATATCTCTACAAGACTCTACTTTAATTGTACTTTTTTCAAACAATATGGATATACCAAATTCCTTTAATACTGATAAAGTCATTTCAATATAAGGCATTGAGATAATCTCATTAGAAAGCTCCAACTCTATACCAGTCTCTAAAAAAGGTGCAATTAACAACAGTGCCGAAATATATTGACTACTCACTCCAGCTGAAAGTCTGACACGCCCGCCTTTTAACCTATCACCTATTATTCTTAAGGGTGGATATCCCTCTTTATCTAAATAATCTATTTGAGCCCCTAAATTTCTTAATGCATCTACCAAAACCCCAATAGGTCGCTCACACATTCTCTTACTTCCCGTCAAAATTGTTTCTCTGCTAGGTTGCATTGAATAATAAGCAGTAAGAAAGCGCATAGCTGTACCTGCATGATGAATATCAACAAGTTTTTCATTAGAATTTAAAGCCTTATATAAAACTTCGGAATCATCAGAATCGGAGCTATTATATAATTGAATGTTTCCAAATAGTTTCTGCAAAATTAACAGCCTATTAGTTTCTGATTTACTACCTGAAATCTTCAGAGTCATTCCAGACTTTAAATTGCTTTTTTCTATAAAAACATCCATTCTAAACTATTTCAACTTTTCATTATTATGGTGACGATCGTGATCTCTGTCGGTTTTTATATCCATTTTCTTATCAAAAGCATCCTGTAAATTAACCCCTGTTTGATTCGCTAAACATAGAACAACAAAAACAACATCTGCCAACTCTTCTCCTAAATCTTTATTTTTATCGCTTTCCTTCTCAGATTGCTCTCCATAACGTCTTGCAATAATACGCGCTACTTCACCAACCTCTTCAGTTAGCTGAGCCATATTTGTTAATTCATTGAAATAGCGAACTCCGTGTTCTTTTATCCAGTTATCTACTGCTTTTTGAGCGTCTTGTATATTCATTATTATTTTTTATTTTTTTTTCCAAATAACCCTCCTTTTATCCATCTATCATACACTATCATCAATACTATAAAAACAAAATACTTTCCTAAGAAATTGGTCAAACAAATCGTATCGACATCTAAAAGACAATTCAAATCATTTGAAAAAGCCCAAGTCAACAAGATATAAATGAAAGTAAATAACCCGTATTTTTTTAAAATATTCATTATTCTTTATTTTTTGAATCAATTAATATCGTAACAGGTCCGTTATTACATAGACTAACTTTCATATCTGCACCAAAAGTTCCAGTAACTATTTTTTTTCCTAACTCTTTTTCTAATTGACCAATCATACTCTCGTATAAAGGTATCGAAATAGAAGGTTTGGCTGCCTTTATGTAAGAAGGTCTATTTCCTTTTTTTGTAGAAGCTTGTAGGGTAAATTGACTTACAAGCAAAATTTCTCCATCAATTTGCTTTAATGAAAGATTCATTATTCCTTCTTCATCATCAAATATTCTTAAGTTGACTATTTTACCAGATAGCCACTCTATATCTTCGTTCGAATCCGCTTCTTCTATTCCTAATAAAACAACCAGCCCTTCATCAATACTTCTTTTCTCATCGTTATTTATCAGAACATTTGCTTCTGTCACTCTTTGAACCACTATTCTCATTATTCTTCTTGATTTCTTCCGTCTTTGTAAATATCATTTCTATAATGCTCTTCATCCCCTTCTAATATCTGTATATAACTATTATAACGAGACCAAGCTACCTCATCCTTATCCAATGCGTCTTTTACGGCACATTGCGGCTCTTCTTTGTGCATACAATTATGAAATCTACAACGCTCCTTTAACTCAAAGAATTCTGGAAAATAGTTACCTAATTCACTTGGCTCAATATCCACAACACCAAAACCTCTAATCCCCGGTGTATCGATAATTTGCGCATTAAAACTCAAATCAAACATTTCTGCAAAAGTCGTTGTATGCTGTCCTTGTTGATGCTGCTCAGATATTTGAGCTGTTTTCAAATTCAAAACTGGTTCAATTGCATTCACTAAAGTAGACTTACCAACTCCTGAGTGACCAGAAAACATAGAAACTTTCCCTATCATCTTTTCTTTAATCGCCTCAATACCCTTTCCTTCCGAAGCAGAAACCCTTAAACACTCATATCCAATATTTGAATAAATATATTGCAAATACAATTGTTCGTCTAATGTCTCTTCATCAAAAGTGTCTATCTTATTAAATACAAGAATAGTCTTAATCCCATATGCTTCTGCCGAAACCAAGAATCTATCTATAAAACTTGTTGTAGTTACTGGATTATTAATAGTGACGATTAAAAAAACTTGATCAATATTTGAAGCGATAATATGTACCTGTTTAGATAAATTCACCGATTTCCTAATAATATAATTTTTTCTCTCTTCTATCTCATGAATAACACCTGTAACCTTATCATTATTCGTTTCTAACTCAAAAGCAACATGATCACCAACCGCAATTGGATTGGTACTTTTTATCCCTTTTAATCGAAATCTACCTTTAATTCTACACTCATAAAAAAGCCCATCCTCGGCTTTCACAATATACCAACTACCTGTTGACTTGTAAACTATTCCTTTCATATATTAGGCCATTACTCCTTTTTATTAATGATTTCATTTTGTCTGTAAATACTTTCTTGATGAATCGCTGTATACAAGGCAGTGATAAACTCAGGAGTCAACCCCTTAAAAATCCCCTCTTGCATCATTTTATCAAACATATTCTTCCACCTTTCTTGCTGCAATACCATTACATTTTTCTCCCTCTTTAAATAACCTATCTCATCCACAATCTCCATTCTCCTACTCATTAACTCCAATAATTTTTGGTCGATATCATCCAAATGTGTTCTGAAAGCATTTATTTTTGAAAGATAATATTCTGTATCATCAGAACAATTCCGAATAGCTAAATTATCTAAAATATTTTTTAAGCCTATTGGGGTCACTTGTTGAGCAGCATCGCTCCAAGCTTTATCTGGATTATTATGAGTTTCTATCATCAAACCATCATAATTCAAATCCAATGCTTGTTGAGAAACCTCCATAACTCGCTCTCTATTGCCCGTAATATGTGAAGGGTCACAAAAAATAGGTAGATTCGGAAATTGAGTTTTCAAATCTATAGGTATTTGCCATTCTGGAATATTTCTATACTTAGTCTTTTCATAAGTTGAGAACCCACGATGAATAACACCTAAATTATTGATCCCTGCTTGAACCAATCGTTCTAAACCTCCAATCCACAATCCTAAATCGGGATTAACAGGGTTCTTTAATAATACTATCTTATCGGTACCTTTCAAAGCATCTGCTAATTCTTGAACAGCAAAAGGATTAACTGTAGTCCTAGCTCCAATCCATAGAACATCTATATCTGCATTTAAAGCTAAATCAACATGTTCTGCAGTAGCAACTTCTGTCGCTAGTTTTAAACTTGTCTCACTTCTAACATCCTTCATCCATTCCAATCCTATTGCACCAACCCCCTCAAAACCTCCTGGACGAGTTCTAGGTTTCCAAATTCCAGCCCTAAAAACCTTAACTTGTTCTGGTAGAGATTTTGCAATACTCATAAGCTGCTCTGGTGTTTCAGCACTACAGGGTCCAGCTATTATAGCTGGAACTTGCCCTTCAAAAATAGACAACCACTTTTTATTTGCAATCTCTTTATTCATAGCTACAAATTTACCATTCTATTTAGCAATACATCCCTATCACAATGTTTAATTATTGTAAAAATAAACATTAAACTCACTCTAATCGCTTTTGAAAACAAAACAAATTTTACTACTTAAATTCAATTGAACGTCATACATCCATACCTACAGTTAGAAATAAACAAACCAAAGCCACATTATCACCTAAGTGTTCTCAACATTTCACATTAAAATAATTACATTTGTTTATCTAACAATTATTACCTTATGTCTATTACTGTTTCTAATATTAGCAAATCCTACGGGGAACAAAAAGCTCTAAATGCAATCTCGTTCACTATCAAAAAAGGTGAGATTGTCGGTTTTCTAGGTCCAAATGGTGCAGGGAAGTCCACTCTAATGAAAATCCTAACAACCTATTTAGCACAAGATTCAGGAGAAGCATTTGTTAATGAATACAATGTACAAACAGCTGCCACCAAAGCTCAAAAAAGCATTGGCTATTTACCAGAACACAATCCTCTATACTTAGACCTATATATAAGAGAATACCTGGAGTTTAATGCTGCAATATATAAAGTATCAAAAAAAAGAATTGAAGAAGTAATTGAACTAACAGGACTTACACCTGAAGCTCATAAGAAAATAGGACAACTTTCTAAAGGATACAGACAACGTGTAGGTCTTGCTACCGCATTACTACATGATCCAGAGGTTTTAATATTAGATGAACCCACAACAGGTCTAGACCCCAATCAATTACTTGAAATTCGGACTCTAATAAAAAATATATCTAAAAACAAAACAATTTTTCTTTCTACTCACATAATGCAAGAAGTAGAAGCTCTTTGTGAGCGGGTAATAATAATCAAAAAAGGAGAGATTATAGCCGACCAAAAATTAAACAATCTTTTAGACACGAATGAACATCAGATAATTTCCGTAGAATTTGATTTTAAAATAGAGAAACAATTTATCGATAAAATCCCTAACCTTATAAAAGCCAATAACGTTCATGACACGCAATGGGAGTTTACATTTCCAGCAGGAAAAGATATGCGAGGCTTGGTCTTTGATTTTGCAAATGAAAACGGACTCAAAACCTTATCAATTCAAATTAAAAACCAGAACTTAGAAAATATATTTCGAGAGATTACTCAATAAAAAAAGGATTCCAATCTAGGAATCCTTTTTTTATACAAGGTTAAAACAGCCCATTTATTTCAGCATCAATTCTTTGAATTATACTTCCTAAATCTTCAGGATTACCAACAAAATCCATATGATCAACATCAATTATTAGTAATTTCCCTTTATCATAAGTCTGAATCCAAGCCTCATACCTTTCATTCAATCGATTTAAATAATCTATTGAAATAGAATTCTCATACTCTCTTCCTCTCTTATGAATTTGATCGACTAAATTAGGTATTGAACTCCTCAAATATATAAGTAAATCAGGTGCACCAACGAGCTCTTCCATCATTTCAAACAAAGAACTATAATTTTTATAATCCCTATTAGACATCAAGCCCATAGCATATAAATTTGGCGCAAATATATGAGCATCTTCATATATTGTACGATCTTGTATAGTTGCTTTACCGTTTTTTCTTATTTGAAGAATCTGTCTAAAACGACTGTTTAAAAAATATATCTGAAGGTTAAATGACCACCGATCCATTTTATGATAAAAATCATCCAAATATGGATTGTCAACTACATCTTCAAAATGCGGTTCCCATTTAAAGTGCTTTGCTAAAAGCTTCGTAAGCGTTGTTTTTCCTGCCCCAATATTTCCTGCAATAGCTATATGCATTACGATAATTTTAATTGATAATTATTCAAAACTCTATTGCCAAAAATACTCAATTTTTGAGTGTTAAAAAAAAATCCTGAAATGCTTTTAGCATTTAGATTGATTTTTGAAGAGCTATTCTTTTCGAAGTCTACATAAAAAAGTTCATTATTATAACTATACAAAATGCTTTTCGAATTCAATATTTGTAGTAAATCATGTTTAGGTATATAAACGTCTAGTATTTTATTACCATAAATATCTACACCTTTTAATTGATTATCTTCTGTAACCCAGAATAGATGATTCACATCTGAGTAATACTTTTTCACATCCTCTCCAATCATCGTATATAATTTATTCACTCCACCTCTCCTAGGATCATATCTATTTACTGACTTCCCTAATTCATCAACAATCCAAAATGTATTTCTAACACTATTCGCTACAAATGAAATCTCATAAGTTGATAAAAGTTTTGAAAAATCAAACTGATTTACTAAAACAAGATTTTCATCTAAAATCATCCAAGTATTATATTCCTTATAATAAAGTCCAAGCTGAACAGGATTTGCAAAATCAATGCAATATATCTGTCCTAAAGAAAATTCCTGAAAACTAAATACCTTTCCTCCTTGAGATTTCGTCACTATATTTCCTGTTAACCAATAAGAGTTATCTAAAATATCCTTACCCAAAAACACCAACCCCCTAACTTTTTCTGAAGCTAAAGAATCAACCTTTAATAACGATTGACCTTTTATAGTGAATGTAAATAAAAAAAAGACAATCAACACATTACAAAGAGTCCTAACGCTTAATAAATGTTTGAAAGGTAAAAGGATACTCATGCTTCTCATCTATATTGTGTTTTAATTCAGACAAAAGTTTCCATTCTTCCTCTTTTAACTTAGGAAAAAAAGCATCTGCATCAAAAGTATGATGCACTCGAGTCAATTCAACTTTATCTGCAAAAGGTAATGCTAAATCATATATTTCCCCTCCCCCAATTACAAAAACCTCTTCTTGTCCACTTGTCAATTTCAGAGCTTGCTCTAAACTGTTTACAACAATACAATCTTCCGGAGCATCATAATCTGTTTTTCTGGTTATAATAATATGCTTCCTATTAGGTAAAGGAGACTTAAAAGATTCAAAAGTCTTACGTCCCATAATAATATAATGATGAGAGGTAAGACTTTTAAAATGCTTAAAATCATCAGGTAAATGCCATAACATCTTATTATCCTTACCTAAGGCATCATTTTCAGCCGCCGCTGCTATAAGTATCAGCATAATTAAAAATTTTGATTAATGGAATTCGAATCATCATTAGACATATTCGATTCTACTTTTGAAGTTGTAGCTTCTGTAATAAAATCTTGCTCTACTTTTTTCTGTAACTCCTCTATCTTTAATTTTTGTTTTTCAATCAATTTATCAATTTGAGTTCTCTCCCATTTTTTATTCATGAAAGAATCAACAATCAATACATTTACTGCATGTAATGCTAATAAAAATGCCCAGACTGTGACTACCCAAGGATACCACTTAAAAGCAGTAGGGTCTTGCATTAAAAACTCATTGGAAACATACATTAACAAGCTGCCTAAGACAAAAACTACAAAATGAAAAAACAGTAGTTTTTTTTGCTTCACTCGTTTTCTTGCATCTTCGTATAATTCATGCGGTATTTGTTCCATAATAGCAATCTTTTAAATTTGAATTAGTTTAAATAGACACAACTCCTTTTATCGCAGGATGAGGCTCATAATTTTCCAAAACAAAGTCTTCAAATTGGAAATCAAAAATATCTTTCACTTTAGGATTTAACTTCATTATTGGAAGATCTTTCGGTTTTCTTGTCAGTTGCAATGCAACTTGCTCAAAATGGTTATTATATATATGCACATCTCCAAAAGTGTGAACAAAATCTCCTACTTCTAAATCACAAACCTGAGCAACCATCATAGTCAGCAAAGCATAAGACGCAATATTAAACGGCACACCTAAGAACACATCAGCACTTCGTTGATACAATTGACATGACAATTTCCCATCTGCCACATAAAACTGAAAAAAAGAATGACAAGGAGGTAAAGCTGCTTTTCCATTTGCTACATTTTCGGCAAAAGAAAGATTTGTATTTGGCATTACACTAGGATTCCAAGCACTCACCATAATCCTTCTGCTATCTGGATTGTTTTTCAAGGTATCGATAACCTCCTGAATTTGATCAATCCCCTCTCCATTCCAATTTCTCCATTGATACCCATACACAGGTCCTAAATCTCCATTTTCATCAGCCCACTCATCCCAAATCTTAACCCCATTTTCCTTCAAATAAGCAATATTTGTATCCCCTTTCAAAAACCAAAGAAGTTCAAAAATAATTGATTTTAAGTGAACTTTTTTAGTAGTCACTATTGGAAACCCTTTTGACAAATCAAAACGCATTTGGTGCCCAAAAAGACTTTTAGTCCCTGTTCCTGTTCTATCTCCTTTTTGAGTACCTCTCTCAACAATTTCATTTAATAAATCAAGATATTGCTTCATAACGGATTTTATTTTTATAATTCTTTTTTAGATATTTCGTCTCTAAGTTTTGCTGCCTTTTCATAATTCTCAGACAACACTGCTTGCTCTAACAATCTATTTAATTCTGTTAAACTAAACCTTGAATAATCATCTACAGCATCCTCTCTAACCTTATCAGGATCCTGACTCGTTCTCTCAACTTTATTCACAGAAACTTCTTTATCTGTTTCAATGGATGAATTATTTAAAATAATCCCCGCCTTATCAAGAATGCTTTTATAAGTAAATATCGGTGCAAAAAAACGAATTGCCAACGCAATAGCATCAGAAGTTCTTGCATCAATTATCTCTTCAATTCCATCCCTCTCACAAATTATACTAGAAAAGAAAACTCCATCAACTAGCTTATGAATAATCACTTGTTTTAATACAATATCAAATCTGTCAGAAAAATTCTTAAACAAATCGTGCGTCAGAGGTCTAGGAGGCTTTATTTCATCCTCAATTGCTATAGCTATTGATTGGGCTTCAAACGCACCTATTACAATTGGCAATTTACGCTCTCCACCTACCTCATCTAAAATCAAAGCATAAGCTCCATTTTGTGTATGGCTATATGATATCCCCTTAATAGATAACTTAACTAAACTCATAAATCTGTATTTAAAATAAAAAAGCAACTAAAGCAAAGATAATCATTTCTTCGCTTTAATTGCTTTAATATATAATGTAGACTGCGTTGAATTATGAATTCTTCGCTTTAAATTCCTTTAATTTTTCAGTTAGTTTTGGCACAACTTGAAATGCATCACCTACAATTCCGTAATCAGCAACTTTGAAAAATGGAGCTTCAGGATCTGTATTAATAACCACTTTTACTTTTGAAGAATTAATTCCAGCGATATGCTGAATAGCTCCAGAAATACCAACTGCAATATACAAGTTAGCAGCTACAGGCTTTCCTGTTTGCCCAACATGCTCCTCATGAGATCTCCAATCTAAGTCAGACACTGGTTTTGAACAAGCCAATGCAGCACCTAAAACATCTGCCAACTCCTCCAACATACCCCAATTCTCAGGCCCTTTTAACCCTCGTCCTCCTGACACAACTATATCAGCATCTGCGATAGTAACTTTTCCTGACATTTTCTCAACACCTTCTACTTTCATAGAAAAATCCGCATCATTCAATACTGGAGAAAAATCTTCTTTTGTCAAAGATGAAATTGACTCAACTACTCCATAAGAGTTTTTAGCTAAACCAATAACTTTTACATCTGTAAGTATCTCAGAATGATTAAATGCTTTATTAGAAAAAGCAGTACGCTTAACCACAAATGGAGATGTACTTTCTGGTAAAGCAACCACATTAGAAGCATACCCCGCATCCAATCCTACAGCCACTAAAGGTGCTAAATACAAACTATCTGTTGAAGACGACAAAACAACTAATTTAGCCGCTTCTTTCTGAGCCGCTTGCTTCAACACATCCGCATAAGCTTTTGCATTAAAAGTTTTTAGTGAATCATTTGAAACCACTAAAACTCTATCAACTCCATAATTACCTAATTCACTTACATCAGTAGCATTTATAGTCACTGCCGTTACAGTAGTCCCCATAGAGGTTGCAACATTTTTTGCATAAGAGGCTAGCTCTAATGCTACTTTCTTAAACTTACCTTCTGCTGATTCAGCATATATTAAAATAGACATAATCTAAACTTTATTCGATTTAACTTTTACTATAACTTCTAGAACTAAAATTAGATCACTTTAGCCTCATTGTGTAACAAATTAATTAATTCATCTAAATTCTCAGGATCAATTAATTTAACCGCAGATTTCGCTGCCGGTTTTTCAAACTTAACTGCTTTTGTAGCAGCCTCAACACCAATCGGCTCCAAAACAGTTAATGCTTTAGTACGAGCAGTCATAATTCCTCGCATATTAGGAATACGTAAATCTTTTTCTTCAACAATTCCCTTTTGTGTTCCAATTACTAATGGTAAAGTAGCAGCAATAGTTTCCTTTCCACCATCTATTTGACGAATAACTTTCGCCGAAGTACCATCTACTTCAATACCTTCACATGAATTAATAAAATCATAACCAACAAGAGCTGATAACATTCCTGGAACCATTCCTCCGTTATAATCCAAAGATTCTTTACCTGCAAAAACCAAATCATAAGATCCATTCTTTACTACTTCAGCTAATTGTTTGGCAACAAATGTTCCATCTAATGGATTTGCATTAATACGTATTGCTTCATCTGCTCCAATAGCCAACGCTTTTCTCAAAGTTGGTTCTGTATCTACACCACCTACATTAATAACAGTTACTTGAGCTCCTTGCTTTTCTTTAAACCAGATTGCACGAGTTAATCCAAATTCATCATTGGGATTGATTACAAACTGCACTCCATTTGTATCAAATTCAGAATCACCATTCGTAAAATTAATCTTCGAAGTAGTATCAGGCACATGGCTGATGCAAACTAATATTTTCATCTATCTACGTTTTTTGTTTTTTAATTTACTTAGAGTACGAAAATAATAATTAATTTCCAAAACACTACTATGCACGCATACTAATTAACATCAAAAACAAATCTCTCTCCACGAACTAACAACAGAATTAAAAACTAAATATCCTACTTCTAAACAAGTTTAATATTCTTTTTTACTGGGTGCATCTATAGTGTATCTATAATGCATCTATACTCTATCTATAGATAGAAGTGTTTTTATAGATACTATATAGATGGAGTATAGATACTATATAGGAAGAATCAACAAACAACAAGTTACAGTGTTAAACATTCTAGAAACATCTGATAAGGAGCAATACTATAGGATTACTTAATAAATTTTTCTAATTTTGTCAGCCTTATATAGTACTGAAAAAAGAAAAAATTATGAGAACGATTCAATTTAGAGAAGCGATTTGCGAAGCTATGAGCGAAGAAATGCGTCGCGACGAATCTATATATTTAATGGGTGAAGAAGTTGCTGAATACAATGGAGCTTACAAAGCCTCTAAAGGAATGTTAGATGAATTTGGTCCAAAACGCGTTATTGACACCCCTATTGCTGAGTTAGGTTTTAGTGGAATTGCAGTTGGTTCCGCTATGAACGGAAATCGTCCTATCGTAGAGTTCATGACTTTCAACTTCTCTTTAGTTGGTATTGACCAAATAATTAACAATGCCGCGAAATTAAGACAAATGTCTGGTGGACAGTTCTCAATGCCAATTGTATTTAGAGGACCTACCGCTTCTGCTGGCCAATTAGGTGCAACACACTCTCAAGCATTTGAGAACTGGTTTGCAAATACACCTGGTCTAAAAGTAGTTGTTCCTTCTAACCCATATGACGCTAAAGGTTTATTAAAAGCTGCGATTAGAGATAACGATCCAGTTATTTTTATGGAATCTGAGCAAATGTATGGTGACAAGGGTGAAGTTCCTGACGGAGAATACATCATCCCATTAGGAGTAGCTGATATAAAACGAGAAGGCTCTGATGTAACTATTGTTTCTTTTGGTAAAATAATAAAAGAAGCTTATATCGCTGCTGATGAATTAGCAAAAGAAGGTATTTCATGTGAAATTATAGACCTAAGAACGGTTCGCCCAATGGATCATGAAACTATTTTAAACTCAGTTAAAAAAACAAATCGCTTAGTAGTTTTAGAAGAAGCATGGCCATTTGCTAGCGTTTCATCTGAAATAGCATATATCGTACAAGAGCAAGCATTTGACCATCTAGACGCTCCTATTCAAAGGATCACTACAGCAGATGTCCCTGCACCTTACTCTCCAGTCCTATTAAAAGAGTGGTTACCTAATTCCGAGGATGTAATAAAAGCAGTAAAGAAAGTGCTTTACAAATAAAAAATAGTATATTCGAAAGCTCCATTTTTTAATTAGAAATGGAGCTTTTTTTATTATAAATTGCTATATGAGAGAAAATCTACACTTCTTTTTTTTATTGTTTTTTATTAGTTTTATTGCACACTCTCAAACCAAAGTTAGTGGACAAATAAAAGACCCAAACAACGAAACTATACCTTATTGTAGTGTTTATTTCAAGAACTCTACACAAGGAGTTATTGCTAATGAATATGGTAAATTTTACTTAGAGTCAGAAAACACTTACGACACATTGGTCATTTCATTTGTAGGCTATGAAACACTAGAAATATCTCTTACAAAAAAAGTGAATTTAGATTTAAATGTAGTTTTACAAGAAGACAACCTGCTTGCTGAAGTAAAAATATTCGCAGGAAAAACATCCAAAAAAAACAATCCTGCAATAGATATCTTACGAAAAATTTGGGCACGCAAAAGACAGAACGGACTACATATGTTCAATCAGTACCAACTTGATAAATACGAAAAAATAGAATTTGACCTTAACACTGTGGATAGTGCCTTTCAGAAAAAACGAATTTTCAAAGGTATGGAATTCATATTTAATCATATAGACACATCTAAAGTCACAGGAAAAACATACTTACCAATCTTTATCAATGAAAATATAAGTGAAGTATATGGCGACAACACTATCAACAAAAAAATTGAAAAGACATTAGGAAATAAAAACTCAGGTTTCGACACTAATCAACACATTATTGCTTTTGTAAAAGACCTGTACGCAGAATATAATATATATGATAACTATTTAAAATTCTTCGATAAAGATTTCGTGAGCCCACTTTCTCGAACAGGTATAAATGTTTATAACTATGTACTTGCAGACAGTGCTTTTATTGATGACAAATGGTGCTATAACATCGTTTATTACCCTAGAAGAAAGGGAGAATTAACTTTCAAAGGTGACTTCTGGGTTAATGATAGCACATTCGCTATAAAGAAAATAAATTTAGAGGCGAGTAAAGATGCTAATATAAATTGGGTTAAAGACATTTACATAGAACAAGAATTCGATGTTATCAATGACTCTGTCTTCTTGCTAACCAAAGACTATATGATGTCTGATTTTAGTATCTCAAAAAAAGAGTCCTCTAAAGGGATTTATGGAAAAAGAACTACTATTTTCAAGAATCATTTATTCAACAACACCAAGCCAGTTGATTTCTACAAAGAAGATGTAAACATATATGATGAAAATGTATACACCCGTTCTGACGATTTCTGGAAAAGCTATCGTTTTGAGCCTTTAAACAAGGATGAACTCGGCATTTACAAAATGCTCGACACCCTTAAAACTGTACCTAGATTCAATAGACTATTTAACATAGGTACTATTTTAGCAAGTAATTATATACAAGTAGGTAATTTTGATTATGGCCCAATATTTTCTTCATTTGGATATAACGATGTGGAAGGAGTTAGATTAAGAGCCGGAGGAAGAACTTATTTTGGACAAAATGACAAATGGAGACTAGAGGGTTATACAGCCTACGGATTTAATGACAACAAATTCAAATATGGAATATCAGGAAAAATCCTATTAAGCAACAAAAACAGACTTATGTTGTTTGGAGGAAACAGACGAGATGTGGAACAAATTGGAGTCAGCCTAACAGCCACAAGCGATGTATTAGGGAGGAGTTTCGCTTCTAGTTCACTTTTCGCTAGTGGAGATAATTCCAAACTTACAGATATTAGCCTAAGTACACTTGGTTTTGAAATAGAACCACTAAAAAACTTAAAATTCAGCACTACGTTTAGCTATAGAACCCTACAGTCAGCTTCAGAAACCTTTAGCCTAGATTATTATATAAACAAAGCTAATAACATTACAAAAGGTGATTTAAAGCAATCTGAGGTTAATATAGCAATTGATTACACCCCAAAGAAAAAGACTATTGGATACGGAGTTGACCGTACCATTGTAGATAGTCGCTATACACATTTACACCTTTCTTACAGCCAAGGTTTTAAAGGAGTAATTGACAGTGATTTTGACTATACTAAATTACAACTTTATTTGAGGCAACCTATTTTAGTTGGTGGGTTCGGTATGCTAACTTCTACATTTGAAGCTGGTAAAACATTTGGAGAAATTCCTCTAGGCCTTATGAGTGTAATCCCTGGTAATCAATCATATTTCTCAATTGAGAACACCTTTAATATGCTTAACTATTATGAATTTATAACAGATGAATACACTTCATTACATTTAGAACACAATTTCAATGGTCGTTTATTATCTAGAATTCCCTTCTTGAGAGACTTAAACCTAAGAGAGATAATTGGAATCAAAGGGGTATATGGTACTATTTCCAACGAAAATAGAGCATTAAACGCTTCTAATATTCCTTATTTAGCACCAGAAGATATTTATTGGGAATATCATGCAGGTATTGCTAATATTTTCAAAGTTGTACGCATAGATTTTTCTTGGAGAGGAAATTACCTTCATCTACCTGAAGCAAAGCGATTTGGAGTAAAAGCCTCATTTACACTTGAATTCTAATAAAAATAGGAAAACCTTGTATTAAAGAGGGAATTAAATTACTTTTGCAATCATTTTGAATAAGTTTTAAGAAAAAATAATTATGGAAAATACATTTGAATCTTTCGACGCCTTTGTTGAAATTCCTGCAGGTAGTAGAAATAAATATGAATACGATTTTGAACTAAAAAGACTTCGCTTCGACCGTCTTTTATATAGTGCAATGCGTTATCCTGCAGATTATGGATTCATTCCAGAAACCTTAGCTCTAGATGGAGATCCTCTAGATGTTTTAGTAATGTTTACAGAACCTTCTATTCCTGGATTAGTAGTTGAAGTTAAACCTGTTGGTATATTCTTTATGGAAGATGACAAAGGTCCAGATGAAAAAATTCTATGCGTACCGGTTTCTGATCCAATTATGAATGAACTAAATGACATCGAAGACGTAAGTAGCCACTTCAAAAAAGAAGTAGAACATTTCTTTGAAGTATATAAAGACTTAGAAAATAAAAAAGTTACTACAAATGGATTTGGTAACAAAGCAGCTGCGATTGCAATGATTAAAGAATGTAAAGATCGTTTTGACGCTATTGAAAACAAAGAAGAGGGTTTATTTAGCATCCGATTCTAATCAGGCTAATACGAAATCACTATAAAAAAGGGTTAAAATCAATTGATTTTAACCCTTTTTTATATTCATATTTAGCGTCAAAACACTCCAAATAACGATTCCAATCATTTTTAAGACAAATTTTTCCTTTTATAAAACACCTATCAATAAAACCTTCTATTCAATAACAATTTCTTTAACTATACATAAAATAGGGTTAAATCAAACAATAAATACTTGACTCAAAAATGAACTTGGCTTTTTTGTTTTATATTTACTTCCTTTCATCCAACAAAATCTATTTATGGAAGAATATGTCAAGATAATAAATGAATTTATTTGGTCAGATTTATTTATAGCCCTTTGTCTTTGTACTGGTTTATATTTTACAATTCGAACAAAGTTTGTGCAAGTACGTTTTTTCAAACACATGATCAAACTTCTATTTACAGAAGGGAGCTCTGAGAAAGGAGTCAGTCCATTCCAAGCTTTTAGCATTGCTATAGCAGGTCGTGTTGGAGTTGGGAATATTGTTGGAGTTGCAACAGCAATTGCAGCAGGTGGACCAGGAGCTATTTTTTGGATGTGGATGATAGCATTTTTAGGAAGCGCCTCAGCTTTTGTTGAATCAACATTAGCTCAAATTTACAAAACAGAAAAAAATGGTCAGTATTGCGGAGGTCCTGCATTCTATATTGAAAAAGGAACCGGTAAAAAATACTTTGCACTTCTATTTGCTGTGGTAACAATTATTAGCTGTTGCTTTTTTCTACCAGGAATACAAAGTAACAGTATCTCTGTCAGCCTAAATAATGCTTTCGATATTCCTTTTGAAATATCAGGATTAGCAGTTTGTATACTTCTAGCATTAACAGTTTTCGGCGGTGCAAAAAAAATAGGAATGATTACTCAGGTAGTTGTACCTTTTATGGCTGTTGCATATATTATTATGGCTTTAGTCATAATCGCTTTAAACATTTCATCAGTACCAGAAATATTTGGATTAATTTTCCGCTCTGCTTTTAATTTAGAAGCTACTTTTAGCGGTGTATTTGGAGCTGCTATTGCGTGGGGAGTAAAACGAGGAATATATTCTAATGAAGCTGGACAAGGTACAGCACCGCATGCCGCTGCCGCTGCCGCAACTTCTCATCCCGTAAAACAAGGTCTTGTTCAAGCTTTTTCTGTCTATATAGACACTCTATTCGTTTGTACAGCAACAGCATTAATGATACTCTTCACCGGACAATATAATGTAATGGATGGAGCCGGAAATTACATCATACATAATTTACCTAATGTCAAACCTGGCTCTGAATTCACAGTAAATGCAATCGCTCAACACTTTCCTAGTATAGCAAATCAATTTATTGCCGTTGCATTAACTTTTTTTGCCTTTACCACTACCATGTCGTATGTCTTTATTGCAGAGTCAAACTTTGACTACCTAAGTAAAAAGAGAAATTTAGTACTAAGATGGTGTATGAGATTAACAATACTTGCTTGTACATATTTCGCAGCAATTAACGAATCAAGTACCGTTTGGAGTATTGGTGATATTGGAGTAGGAACAATGGCATGGATTAACTTTATTGCCATAATTATACTACACAAACCAGCGATGATTGCCTTAAATGATTATATAGCACAAAGAAAAAAAGGTATAGATCCTGTTTTTGACCCTATAAAACTAGGAATTAAAAATACCGACAAACTATGGAATAAAGAGGAGCAAAAGATATAACTTCACTTCTACCTTTGAATAATTTAATTTAACAATTTAATCATAAGTAAAATGATAATTAGACCCGCTAAAAAATCAGATGCAGATATTGTTCCGGAACTAATGTTACAAGCAATGGAAGAAATCATTTTTAATTTTATAGGTAAAAATGATATAGAAGAAGCGATTCATTTTTTGACCAAATTCTTTTCAGAGCCAAACAACCAATATAGCTTTGAAAACACTTTTGTAATTGAAGATGAAGAAAAAAACATTATTGGCTCCCTTACAGCCTATAATGGAGATGACCTTGACAAACTCCGAGCGCCAGTTCTTAAGTACATGAAAGAACATTACAATATAACTCTTCAACCAGAAAATGAAACAGAGGGTAATGAATATTACTTAGACACAGTTTCTGTTTCACCTTCTCATCAAGGACAAGGAATAGGAAGTCTATTATTGAAACACGGTATTGAATTTGCTAAACAAAACGGTTACTCACAAGTAGGATTATTAGTTGATTTAGACAACCCAAATGCACAACGTTTGTATGAAAAATTAGGGTTTCTATTGGGAAAAGAAACACAATTGGTAGGTGGCTCATATAACCATATGTATATAAATTTCTAAAAAATTGATTCATAAATAAAAAAACTCTTGTAAGCAGATTTACAAGAGTTTTTTTATTTACAGACAGGAATCTTAAGAAAGACATTAAAGGCGGTAAAAACCTCTATAACAAACTTTAATCACACATCTTTATTCCTCTTTAAACCAACTAGAATACATAACATAGTTATTAGATATCCTTTCAATCTCTCCAGCAAAATTTGATTTATCTAAATCCTTTACCTTTTTCGCTGGAACACCAGCATAAATACTCCCAGACTCAACAACAGTATTCTGAGTAATTACAGCACCCGCCGCAATTATAGAATTACTTTCAACAATACAATTATCCATTATTATCGCCCCCATACCAATTAAAACATTGTCATGTACAACACAACCGTGTACAATCGCATTGTGCCCTATAGAAACATTATTACCTATAAGTGTTTTATGCTTTTCATATGTACAATGAATAACAGCTCCGTCTTGAACATTGACCTTATTTCCTAAAACAATTGAATTCACATCCCCTCTTAATACAGCATTAAACCAAATACTACATTCTTTACCAATCTTAACATCCCCTACGATAGTCGCATTCTCAGCAATAAAACAATCCTCTTCAATCTGAGGATGAATCCCTCTAACTCCTTTTATAATCATCTTTACTAAATAAAAAAATCCCGATAAATATCGGGATTTTTTTATAAAAGTATTGAATTAATAAATCTAATTTAATAACGATCCGATTTACATAGAAGATCTATACCTATTGTAATTTGATGAAAACCACCTTTATCAAATTTTACATTACCTGTCAATTGTGAATAAGTATAAGCAACCATAAACTTTTTATAATTCAAACCAATGAAAGGTGTGATATATTGTTGTCTTTGAGTTTTCAACTCAGTGTCCTTAAGAAATTCTGCTCCATCAAAATTTTGACGAAACGAAACTCCCCCCCATAGCTTACCAAAATCAAAATCGCGGTAAACTTTCATATTCACATCAATCCCTTTTTCTTCAGTTTCTTCAGTATACTGCAACATTAAAGACGGTTCATATCTCCATCCAGTATTAGACTGCGTACCAAAAACATAACCCGCAGATAATATATATTTTCTCAAATTATCACTTTCTATATCGGTATACATGTCACGCTTACTAGTAACAGCATTTTTAACTGTAAAATGTGCGTTAAAATCCAAATATTGATAAGACACTCCTACATCAACATTAAAATAAGAATCTTTCTGCTCCATACCACCATTAATAATAGGATCATATCCACCTCCAAATTCAGTTTCATCCAAGACCGTACGAACCATACCTGCACTCATACCAAATGACAATACATTAATATCGTAATCCCCTCTTGTATATCGATTAAACATAATATGATGAGCATAGGTCAATTTACCTCCTGCCTGAGAATGGTAACCATTTCTATCATTAAAAGCTATAAATCCAATACCAGATTGATCTCCTAAACTAGTATTAAAACTTAAAGTTTGTAAAGCAGGAGCTTCATCTTGGTTAGACCACTGTTGATTTGCAGTTACACGTATCTGTCCACAATTTGCAGCTCCAGCCATTGAAGGATGAATCAAGTAATAGTTATCTGTTAGATAGTCTGAGTACACAGACATACCTTCTTGAGCAAAACCAAACTGCGATAACACTACCGCTAGTATTACATAACGTTTCTTAAAAATCTTCATAAACTAACTATCTTTTTAGTGAAAAATGTCCTTTGTATTCTCTTTTATTTCCTGAAAAATCATTGTACTCTATCGTAAACCAGTAATCCGTAGATGGCATTGGTCTACCTCCGTAAGTTCCATCCCAACCTTCTCCCAATGGACTCAGCTGTTTGAGTAACTTACCACTGCGGTCAAAGATATAAATCTTTGCACCTGGTTGACTCTTAACTCCCAAAACATTCCATGTGTCGTTAAACCCATCCCCGTTAGGTGTAAAGTATTTTGGATAATTCATGATAGAAACAACCTTAGACACAGCACAAGCTCCTGTAAT
>NZ_FORU01000013.1 GCF_900114085.1 Myroides guanonis
CAGCACTACTCAGAATGGTAACCCTTTAGATAATGCTGTAGCCGAGAGGGTCAATGGAATCATAAAAGGTGAATTTGATTTAAATTATTCAAATCTGGGATATCAAAAAACAAAACAGATACTAAAGGATAACATAGAGGCATATAATAGTCTTAGACCACATAATAGTTGTGACAATTTAACCCCGAACCAAGCTCATTTAGAAAAGGGTTTTTTAACCAAGAGATGGAAGAACTATTACAAGATAAAACAACTAAAAAAAGAAGATGTACAGCAATCTTAGGACTACTAAATTACATGTACAGTTATAAGCAGGATTAATAACAATAACTGTACAGCTATACTAGGACGAGACAACCTCTATTACTCTAATAGACTTTGAGTGGGGGTTAAGTGGACCTTGAATGGACCCTGAACACGCTTTTACAAAAACATCCTTGCTTCGGCTATAAAGCTGACTTGGGTTTTAGTACCGAATGTTCTATATATTATAACCGATAGTCTCCTCTATATATAAGCGAACTTATTTGCTATTCAAATGGTGGACTATAAAAAAACACTCCTTATATATAGGTAGAGTTTTTATGCATACTTGATATCCTACACAACAAATCCAGCTATTAAAAAAAGAGTAGTTTAGGTTTTCAAACATAAATACAAAACATCCTAAAGAAAACCCTTCCAACAAAGCACTTCTTCCAATCATTAATCCCCTTCTCCTCTACTACTATATAAGCTTATTAAATCAACAAACCTTTTAAAATAAAAATATCACTGTTTTCCAGATAGCTGCACACACCAAATACTTTTTAATTATCAAAAGGTACTGTTCCACAAAAGCATGTTAATCACTTTCAATTGTAATGACATACAAAAAAGCGCAAAGTCACATATATTACTTAGAACCAAATAAAGACAAAGTCTGATTTCTATATTTTAACATAACTAAAAATAAGTATACATGTCATTTTTTTGTAGATTGCAACCAATTAACCTATATTTTTTCATATAAATTTCAATCATGATAAGAAATCACTATTGGATTCTACTCTTACTAACCCTATCCTTTAACAGCTATAGTCAGCAAATCAAATGGGCAAAAAGTTCCGTTCAAGAAGTTTATAAATTACAGAAAATGGATAGAGAAACTATCCCCGAAAATTTTCTAATCTATAAGTCAAACTTAGAAACATTAAAGAAAAAATTAAAAAAAGAGGCAAACCAGTTAATAGCTACGAATTCTAATCTTTCTTTTCCTAACGCTGAAGGAACAATTACAGAATATGAAATTCGCGAAATCCCTGTACTTTCTCCAAAATTAGCTGAAAAATACCCAAACATAAAATCATACTTAGGAATTAGTACGCAAGACAAAAATCAAAGTATCCGTTTTAGTATTACACCTTTTGGTTTACACGCTATTTTATACAGTCCAGACTTTGGAATAAATTATATAGATACTTATAGCGGAGACCAAAATTACTTCATAGCATATAACAGAAGCGATTTAAATACTCCTAATCGACTAAACTGTCTTGTAGAAACAAATGATGATTTCTTTCCAGAAATAAAAAGCAATGTCGATCTCCAAAATGACCCTCAAAATTTAAACGCTAAACACAGAGAATACCGTCTTGCAATGGCTTGTACTATTGAATATGCAAACTTTCATATTAATGCAGCCAACGCGATTGGCATACCAGTAACTACTGAAGCTGATAAAAAAGAAATTGTTTTAGCAGCAATGGCCACAACCATGACTAGAGTTAATTTCATTTTCGAAAGAGATTTAGGAATTCACATGAACTTAGTAGATAATAATGACGAAATTATTTTCATAGATTCAGATAATTTTGATAACAATAATGCCTACAATCTAATCGATCAAAGTCATAATGTAATTTCAAAAATTATTGGAACTAATAATTTTGATATCGGTCATACCGTAAGTACGGGAGATGGAGGATTAGCCAACTTAAATGCTCCTTGTAATAACTACTCGAAAGGAATGGGGATTACCGGAAGTTCATCTCCTGTGGGAGACCCATTTGATGTGGATTTTGTAGCCCACGAAATGGGACATCAATTTGGCGCCAATCATACTTTTAACAGTTCTTGTTCATATAACCGAAATAACTTCACAGCTGTTGAGCCTGGTAGCGGAAACAGTATAATGGGATATGCAGGTGTTTGTAGCCCAGGTCCAACTGGAGGAAATGTTAACGTACAAAACAACTCAACCCCCTTTTTCAATAGTATTAGTATAGCTGAGATAAATAATTTCGTCAATATTGGAGGTAATTGCTCTCAAAATACACCAATCACTATACCAGCTCCAGTTGCTAATGCAGGAGGCAATAGAGTATTACCTGTTGCAACTCCATTTTTTCTTAAAGGAATCATTCCAAACAATACTGACACCAGTACCTATACTTATAATTGGGAACAAATAGATAAAGAGATATCAACACAACCACCAACTGAAAATTCTATAAATGGACCTAATTTTAAATTTATCGCCCCTACTCAATCTTCTACCCGTTACCTGCCAAACTTTAAAGATGTAATAGAAGGAACTCAAACAATGTGGGAAGTATTACCTATAGTTCCCAGAACAATGAATTTCCGAATGATAGTTCGTGATAATAATACTTTAGAAGGTGGTCAAACGGCTTTTGATGATATAACTGTGAATTTCGTTGAAGCTGGTCCATTTCAAATCACTTACCCAGATTCTTTAAATATTGAGTTTGAAGCAGGCACAACTGAAACCATACTATGGGATGTTGCAAATACAGATGGAGTTGAATTAAATACGTCACATGTTAATATTTTATTTTCAGCTGATAATGGGCTTACATTCTCCACTTTAAAAACGAACACAGCTAACGACGGTAAGGAAACTATAGAAATTCCCAATTATTCCACAGAAGATGCTGTAATTTTAATAGAACCTACAAACTCAAGCTACTATACCATATCTAAGAAGTTTAAAATAAATAATGGCACAGCTTCAATAGAAACTCCAGATTCTGAAAATCTTAGCGTATATCCAAACCCTACATCTGACATTTTATTTATCTCATTGCCGAATAAAATAAATCAAGATTTAGAAATTGCAATTTATGATATCACCGGACGCTTGGTATACAGAGAAAATTCTATACCCTTAAACACAACAACTGACCAACATCAAATATCTATGAGTAGCTTTCCATTTGGAATGTATTTAGTACAATTAAAAAGTGGGCAATTACAAAAAACAATAAAAGTCATAAAACAATAATGAAAGAAGCCTCATAGTTTCTCAGACAACAAAGAGGCTTTTCTATTCAAAACAAACCTTTTTTACAAGACCTATATAAGTTCTATCTATAGTAAATTTTGTTTCCCCATAATATTTCGTATATTAGCTAAAATCAACTCTATAGCACATATAGATAGAAATTTTCAACAAAATCATAAAGCTAAAGAATCATGGGAAAAGGAGACTTAAAAAGTAAAAGAGGAAAAATCGTAAACAGTTCATACGGCGCAAAGCGTCCTCGTAGAAAACCAAAAAAAACAACAAAGTAATAAGCTTTTTACAACATTGTAAATATTCATAAAAATGCCCCAATAGTTTCAATAAACTATTGGGGCATTTTTATATAACTAAGAAACTTAATTACACTGTAATAAGATCTCTATGGAATCCATTTCTTTACAAAGTTAGGCTTTCTTTTTTCTAAAAAGGCATCTCGACCTTCTTTTGCTTCATCGGACATATAAGCCAATCTTGTAGCCTCACCAGCAAATACTTGCTGCCCAACCATTCCATCATCAGTCAAATTCATAGCGAATTTCAACATCTTAATTGAAATTGGTGATTTAGCTAGTATTTCTTGTGCCCATTCATAAGCAGTATCTTCTAACTCTTCGTGTGGAATTACAGCGTTTACCATTCCCATTTCGTAAGCTTCTTGTGCTGAATAGTTTCTTCCTAAGAAAAATATTTCTCTTGCGCGCTTTTGTCCAACCATCTTAGCCAAATAAGCAGATCCATATCCTCCGTCAAAACTAGTAACATCAGCATCTGTTTGTTTAAAAATAGCATGTTCTTTACTGGCTAAGGTCAAATCACAAACTACGTGTAAACTATGCCCCCCTCCTACAGCCCATCCAGGAACTACAGCTATTACAACTTTAGTCATAAAGCGAATTAATCGCTGTACTTCCAATATATTTAAACGATGCATTCCATCATCTCCTACATAACCTTGATGTCCACGAGCCTTTTGATCTCCTCCACTACAGAATGAATATACTCCGTCTTTAGGAGAAGGTCCTTCCGCGGATAATAACACCACTCCTATCGAAGTATCTTCTTGAGCATCATAAAATGCACGATATAACTCACTTGTTGTTTTTGGTCGAAACGCATTTCGAACTTCTGGTCTATTAAAAGCTATACGAGCGACACCATTACACTTTCTATAAGTAATGTCTTCAAACTCCATTGCCGTTTGCCATGCAATCTTTGCCATATTCTTACTATTTAAATGTAAAAATAATCTATTTTACATACTCCGTCATAATATAATTCCTCAAAAAAGCACTAAAAACCATATCTATTTGATTGTCCGACTAATAAACATCAATAAAAACTAACCTAACAATAAAAAATAATTTTCTAAAAACAATTAAAAAATGAGATCGAGTTAAACCATTATTTTACAGCAGGATTCATATCTATATTTTTACAAAAAAATAACCAATCAGATTTTATATTTTTTTTAAAATAACATACAAAAAACACATTGAGTCGAGTCCTTTAGAAGAAATCAACAACCATAATCCCTAATAAGCAAAGAAAACATCTATTCTTTGGCAAAATAATCAATACAGAAAGCGTATTTATTTGTTACTTTTTCAACAATTTTAAGTTGTGTGTATTGATGCTTTTCTTATATTTGAAATTCTTGAACAACAAACAACGCATGAAGCCAATATATTATACTTTAATTGCAAGCGCACTATTATTAGTGTCTTGTAAAAAAGAAGAAGCCTACCTAGCAGAGAATATCCCAATATTAAAAGAACATAACGTACTGGAAGACAAGCCATATTCTGTACCTTTTAAAACATTGGAACCTGAATACATTTTAGAAAAAGGGCATTTGGTTGAAGAGTTTTTTCACAAACACATAAAGAAAGACCCTAATTTTTCAGGTAGTTTCTTAGTAGCTAAGAACGGACAAATTATATATGAAGAGTATCAAGGTTATTCAAATAAGTCAAAAAACGAAGTATTAACAGAGAACACACCTATACATGTTGCATCTGTTGGGAAGGTAATTACTGCAGTTACAACTTTACGTTTAGTTGATGAAGGTTTTTTGTATTTAGATCAAAGTGTATCTTCAATCTTACCAGAATTCCCACATGAAGATATAACCGTACGTATGTTATTAAACCACAGAAGTGGATTGCGTTATTATGGTTATTATGACAACACCATTTGGGACAAAAGTAAAACCATTACAAATCAAGACGTATTGGACATAATAAGTACAAAAAAAGTAAGTCTTGATTTTATACCAAATAAAAAATTTACATATTGTAATACCAACTATGTAATACTAGCTCTAATAGTAGAGAAAATAACGGGTGATACATTTAAAAAAGCCGTAAAAGACCTAGTTTTCGATCCTTTACAAATGTCACACAGTTTTGTTTTTGATAATATTGAGAAAAAGAATGAGGTTTGTCAATCGTATTCAGCTTCTAATCGTCAAATGCATTGGGACTATATGGATGGTACTTATGGAGATAAAAATATATATACAAACCCTAGAGACATGCTTAAATTAGATACAGCATTATACTCAGATCAATTTTTAAGTCCAGCACTGAAAGAACAAATGTTTAAAGGTTACAGCTACGAAACTAAAGGAAAAAGAAATTATGGTTTAGGGTTTCGTCTTATTGAGATGGATAATGGTCATAATTACACTTTTCATAATGGATGGTGGAGAGGTAACACAACTTCATATATTCGTTTAGAACAAGACAGTGTGTCAATTATTCTATTTGCTAATAAGTATTCAAAATTATCCTACAAAACAATTGATTTAGCACATCATTTTGGAGATTATAAAGTAGGAGATTTAGACCTATAACTTTAATAAAAAACGCCCTTATATAAGGGCGTTTTTTATTAAAGTATCAATTGGTTAAACAACCTTTTAAATTCATAATCTAAATCATCTGCCTGTCCTGGATGAGGTCTCGATACCTGAATACAAGAGCTCTTAACAGCTGCTAACCATCTAAACCTCTCAGATACCTCCATCTGACCAATAACTCCAGAATTAGGTAAGGCTTTTGCTATTGACACAAAGGAATCAAGATGATCTTTTAATTCTTCTAAACAAACTTCAGTTGTAAATAACTTAACTTTACTTTCATCTAAATAGACCTCACCGAGTAATTCCCTCTTTTGCTTGCAAAATAATAACAAACCAACATTAATAAACTCTTCTCTTTCGACTTTAGGGACAAATCGAATTATTGCAAACTCATATAATAGCATGACGCGCCTTTTTTGCTTCATTAACAAACACTTCAGAATTATGAAGTCTAGTCGTTAAAAAAGAATAATAAACTTCTCTTATTTCATTCGAGCTAAATGTTCCTCCCTCCCATTGTAACCATTCTTCAGGAATTAAATTCACTAACTCTCTTAAAAAATCATGGGTTAGAATCTCTTTAAACTCAACATTAACCTTATCCAACTCACTAGCTTCTGGCAAAAGCACATGTTCTTTAATAAATGCAAAAGGAGTAACTGCACTTTGTTCCCAATTATTAAAAGAATGATGAAAATACAACGCCGCTCCATGGTCTATTAACCATAATTCGCTCCTCCAAATCAACATATTCGTATTTTTATAGGTACGATCAACATTGGTTAAAAATGCATCTAACCACACAATTTTTGATGCTAGTAATGAATCTACCTTTTTTGCAACGGGGTCATACGTCAAAGCACCTGATAGAAAATGCAATGCTAGATTAAGCCCTTGGCTAAATTGTAATAAATCTTGGATTTCCTCATCTGCTTCAGTTCTACCAAATGCTTCATGTAAATTTGCAAACACCAATTCCGGAACTTTTAAACCGAGTTTTCTAGCAACTTCACCTCCTATTAATTCTGCAATCAAAGCCTTCACTCCATGACCTGCACCCTTAAACTTTAAAACATATTGAAAACCATCATCTCCATCTGCTAAAGCGGGAAGTGAACCACCTTCTCGCAAAGGCAATACATAGCGAGTAACTTCAATCGTACGTAATTCCAAAATTTCTTTCATTTCTATTTAATTTTCAACAGAATCATCTAATTCTATTAAGCGAGCATAAAGCTACAAAAAACATTTAAAACTATCTCGAATACCATTAACACTTGAAAACATGTTAAGCTATATTACTATTCTGTATATCTTTCAATTCTAACTATTTTAGTCAATAACACTATCATTCCTCTAAACGCATCCAATCGAAACATAAAATATTTCTTTTAGTATACCATAAAAAAAGCGTAGATATCAATCGACACCTACGCTTTTAAAATTAATATTATCGACTTGAAACTAATTCACACTTTTAAAAAATGCTGGAGCATTACCATATATAGCTGTTTTACCATCCCATTTCTCAATAAATTGTTGTTGTATCAATAGAGGGTTTAAAGATGACTTACGAAGTTCATTCGCTTTGGCTTCTGCTTCAGCTTGTACAATTAGCTTACGTGCTTGTGCTTCTGCTATTTTTAATTCATTTTCTACTCTCATTGCCTGTTGAACAGCTGCATTTTTCTCATTAATTGCCTGAGTAATAGTTTCAGGATACTTAATTCCACTAGTCATTTGTTCTAATTGAAAACCTTCCTTATTCAGAAGATTCCCCATATTTAATTGAATAGAGTTTTCAAACTTCTCTCTATTACTAATGATACTATCTGTAGTATATTTATTAAACTCTATACGGAAAGCATCTTTGATATAGTTATACAAAGTTGTTTCTGTAATTTCACGGATATCTTTTCTATACTTTTTAAAAATCATAGGACTATTTCCATCTTTAACTTTAAAAGATAAAGTAGGGTCAACAGTAAAAACAGAACCATCTCTCGCGTTTACTGTAAATGCACCATAATCAATAGTTTGAACATAGGTAGGAAACTCATAAACACTTTCTATAAAAGGATTATACCAAACGCGACCTGTAACTAAACTAACATCTTGTACTCCCTTATCAGAACCATATAACTTTACCAAAATCCCTTCATATCCAGCATCAATACGTTCTGTACATGAAGCTGCACATACAGTTAGTGCAATAAACAATAAAACTCCAGATAAAATTCTTAATCCTTTAGTCGTTCCAATTTTTTGAGACATAAATTCCTGCTTTAATAATTATAAATATGATTATACATAGCAACATAACTCCATAAAAGACATCATAGTCCGAAGGTTGCCTTAACAATTCAAAAGCCTTTGAGAAAACAAAAAAAGCCAAAGCCAATACTATAGGGACTAAAGCAAATGCATAATATTTTTTCATCTCATAAGATTTTACGCAAAAGTACGATTTTTAACTTAAAATTCACAACCACTTTGGCTTACAATCGATATGTTTCTTATAAATATCACATTCTGGATAATGAGCACCTTCTAAAAAACCAATACTCATTAGAAATTCATTTACAATCTCTCCACCAACAAACTTGAAATTTTTCTTAAACAGAGAAACCCATTCATCTTTACTTATTTTTCCATTTGATTCTAACCAAAGCTTGAAACTTCCATATTCTTTTTGCAACTCTAAGATTCTATTTGCGTTGTACACAGCTGCATTTACCTTAAGTTTATTTCTTATAATTCCTTTATCTTGAAGCAATCGTTCAATATCTTCTTGTCCGTAATTAGCAACAATTTCAACATCAAACTCATCATAAGCTTTATAAAAATTATCCTGCTTTTTCAAAATAGTAGTCCAACTCAATCCTGCTTGATTAATTTCTAAAATAAGTCGACCAAAAAGTGCATTATCAGATTCAATTTCAAATCCATATTCATTATCGTGATAATGTTTATTTGGATTATCACTATTCTCATCTAAGCTAGCAACGAATTCACAATAATTCATTTTATATGTTTAATTATTTAATAATAATTCCAGCTTTTAAAACTTCTTTTTTAACAAGCTCTCTTTGCTTTTTAGAACTCATATTATAAATATCCCTAACCTTGCCATTGTTCAGTTTAAAAACAGCTTTGGATTTCATTCCTGTCGCCTGTTTAAAGAACTTAACATCCTTGGCTATCAATTCAGACGCAGCAGTTTTTACTAAGAAATTATTATAAATTAAATATGCGAAAACAAGCTCCAAAAAAATAAAGACAAAATCATATTCTGATAAATTTCTCCAGTCGATTAATGCCAATTTGATTCCACCTATACAAAATATCAATAGGGATAAAATACGGGAAGATTTCAGTCTTCCACTCATATCATCTTGAAATTCCAAGCTTAGTTTTTTTTCATTAAATTTTACTGACATAATTTAAATTTTAGTTATACTTCCAAAATAAAAAGCTGTTTCAAATATACTCGAAACAGCTTTTACATATAGTTTTAAAATACATTCTTTTACTTCTTTTTACCAGACGAAAGATTTAATAATATAAATCCAACAATTCCACCTAGTCCAGAAGCAATTAAAATACCCAACTTTGCCTGCCCAGGAAATTCAGGATGTACATTTATGTCAAATGCTAATTCCGTAACAAATAAGGACATTGTGAATCCAATTGCAGCTAAAAAACCGATACCTAATAAATTAGTATAAGTCATACCCTCTGGTTTATCTACAACTTTCAATTTAATCAATAATGCAGTCAAACCTGATACGCCAATAACTTTCCCTACCAACAAACCTAAAGCTACACCAATAGTAACATAACTAATAGCTCCACCTTCACCTAAAGAAATTGGAATTGCAGCGTTCGCTAAAGCAAAAATTGGCATCACAATAAAACTCACAAAACTATGCATGCTATGTTCTAAACGAATAGAAGGTGGCAATGCATCTTTGGAAAGTTTTTGCATATCCTCTACTATATGCATTTGCTCAGCCGTCAAGTTAGCTACCTTATCTTTAGGATCAATAGCTCTAAACTTGTTTTTTAGCTCATTCATCTTATGTACAAAATAGCCCTCATTTACTCGTGCTGTTGATGGGATCGCAAAAGCAGCTAGAACCGCAGCAATTGTAGCGTGAACTCCCGAAAGTAAAAACGCTAACCATATCCCACCTATACCAACGACTGCATAATAGATTGTATTTTTAATACCAATAAGATTACTTATAATTAAAAGACCAAAAAAGCCTAACCCCAGCCCCAAATTAATTAAGGATAAGTCTGAAGTATAAAATATGGCAATTACCATTACAGCACCTAAATCATCTGTAATAGCTAACGCTGTTAGAAATACCTTTAAAGAAACTGGAACTTTATCACCTAATAGATACAAAACTCCCAATGCAAATGCAATATCTGTCGCCATTGGAATCCCCCAACCATGCGAAGCATCTGTACCAGCATTAAAGATTGCATACATTAGAGCAGGAAACACCATACCCCCAATAGCAGCAATAATAGGTAACATCGCTTTTTTAGGTGATGATAATTCACCTGTTGAAAGTTCTCTCTTCAACTCTAAACCAACCACAAAAAAGAAGATAGCCATTAGACCATCATTCACCCATTCTTTCAAAGAATGATTCAAATAAAAAGCATCATTGAAACCAATTGCTATCATATTATCATCCCAAAAACTCATATACTGTTCTGCCCAAGGTGAGTTAGCCATAAAAATTGCTATGACTGCCGCTAGAAATAAAACTATACCCCCAGAAGTAGATTTATTTACAAATCTATTAATTGGATTTGTTATCCATTTTTCCGCAGGGGTTACCTTAATATTCTGCTCCATTTTTATAAAAATTAATTAGATAATGGGCGAAGATAGTTTTTTAAAAAATTCTCAACAAAATTGCTATGTTATTTTTATTATAAATCCCTTAACTTTTAGACATAGCAATAGTGCAAAAATCTAATTTAGTCTCAAAATTATTTTATACAGTTAGTATTAATTATATTTGTAGTTCCAAAATCCAAAAACAATATGGAAACCGTTTTAGAACAAAATAACACTACTATTGCTAAACCTAAATGGCTTCGTGTAAAGCTTCCAACTGGAAAAAAATATACGGAATTAAGAGGTTTAGTAGATAAATATAAATTAAATACTATTTGTACTTCCGGAAGCTGTCCTAACATGGGAGAATGTTGGGGAGAAGGAACTGCTACATTTATGATATTAGGGAATGTTTGCACTAGATCTTGTGGATTCTGTGGAGTTCAAACAGGAAGACCAGAAACTGTTGACTGGGATGAACCTGAAAAAGTAGCTCGTTCTATTAAAATCATGAATATCAAGCATGCTGTTTTAACAAGCGTTGACCGAGATGATTTAAAAGATGGAGGGTCAATTATTTGGGCTGAAACTGTTAAGGCGGTTCGTCGAATGAATCCTGAAACCACTTTAGAAACTTTAATTCCTGATTTTCAAGGAATGGAAAGAAATATTGACCGTATTATTGAAGTATCTCCAGAAGTAGTATCTCACAATATGGAAACAGTTCGTCGACTAACACGTGAAGTGAGAATACAGGCAAAATACGACCGTAGTTTAGAAGTTTTAAAATACTTAAAAGATAATGGTATAAAAAGAACTAAATCTGGTATCATGTTGGGGCTGGGTGAAACTGAAGAAGAAGTTATCCAAACAATGCACGATCTTAGAAGTGTAGGATTAGATGTCCTAACAATTGGTCAATACTTACAACCTAGTAAAAAACACTTACCAGTAAAAGAATTCATCACGCCTGAACAATTTAAAAAATATGAAGAAATAGGATTAGACCTAGGATTCAGACATGTTGAAAGTGGCGCCTTAGTTCGTTCCTCTTACAAAGCACAAAAACACATTTTATAATATCTATAGGTCGCTTTACAAAGCGACCTTCTTGTTTCAAACCTTATGAGCACAATAAAAGTAGCAATCAATGGCTTTGGTAGAATTGGAAGAAACCTTTTCCGTTTACTCTTGGATCACCCAGAGATCAAAGTAGTTGCCATTAATGATTTAGCGGATACCCCTACCATGGCACACCTACTGAAATATGATAGTATTCATGGTATTCTCAATAGAAAAGTCAGCCATGATTCTGAACATATTCTAATTGATGAAGAAAAAATTCCATTTTTTCACGAAAAAGATATCGAAAACTTACAATGGAAAAACCTCGATATTGATTATGTTATAGAAGCTACCGGAAAGCGAAAAACTCACAACCTTTTATTCCAACATATATCTCAAGGTGCCAAACGAGTAATACTTTCAGTTCCACCAGAAGACAATGAAATAAAAACTGTTGTATTAGGAGTTAATGAATCTATATTAGACGGCAGTGAACAAATCATATCCAATGCTAGTTGTACAACAAACAACGCTGCACCTATGATTAAAATCATAGAAGAACTCTGTGGTATTGAACAAGTTTATGTTACTACTATTCACTCATACACTACCGACCAAAGTCTTCATGACCAACCTCATAAAGATTTAAGAAGAGCACGTGGCGCTGCACAATCAATCGTACCAACAACTACTGGAGCTGCGAAAGCATTAACTAAAATTTTCCCTCAATATGAAGGTAAAATAGGAGGCGGAGGTATTCGGGTTCCTGTCCCAAATGGATCTCTTACCGATATAACCTGCTATGTAAAAAGAGAAGTAACCATCGAAGAAATTAATCTAGCATTTAAAAATGCTTCAAATAATGAATTAAAAGGTATTTTAGACTACACCGAAGATCCAATTGTATCAGTTGATATTATCAACAATACTCATTCTTGTTTATTTGATGCCTTATTAACCTCTGTTTTAGATAAAATGGTAAAAGTAGTAGGTTGGTATGACAATGAAATAGGATATTCATCGCGCATTATAGATCTAATACTATATTTTGATAAAATAAAAAAATAACACCGCTAAAACAGTTCATTGAACTGTTTTTTTTATCTCCCACTTTTCAATGCAATACCAACATAAAAAAAAGGAGCTCTCAATTAAGAGAACTCCTTAGGATGTAAACGAATAATAACAACTTTTATTTTTGTTCGTTCAATTTTTTACTCATTTCCATAGAGATTGCAGAACGCTCCATCTTCAACTTTCCTGCCATAGTCTCTAATACAACGGTTGTTTCAGCTAATTCGCTTATTTTTCCATGAATTCCAGACTTAGTAATAATACGATCACCAACTTTTATGTTAGCTTCATATTCTTTCTCTTGCTTCACTCGTTTTTGTTGTGGGCGTATCATTAAGAAATAGATAACCACAAACATTAAAATAAGCGGTAAAAATTGTGTAATACCTTCCATTGTAAGTTTATTAAATGTTTTATTCTTGCTTAGGAGCTACGTTTGCTTTTATAGTTAAAAGTTCATCTCCTTTTTCTGTGTTCGTTGTCAAAGTTACGGTTTTTTGTTGTTGTCCAACAGCAGAAGTTCTAAATCTTACCTTAATTTTTTCACTTTCTCCAGGCTTAATTGGTGTTTTAGGATACTCTGGCACCGTACATCCACATGATGCACTTGCATTTATAATTATTAAATCAGCATCACCTGTATTCTTAACTTCGAATTCTGTTTCCACAGATTCGTTATTTTCTATATTTCCAAAATCATGCGTAGTACGATCAAATTCAATTTGTGAATTCCCTGTCTGAGCTACTTCTGCAGAAGCTGTCGTTGTAGTTGTTTCCCCTTCTTGAATTCTTGAAGTAGCATCATTGTTTTTACATGCAACAACACTAAATGCGATTGCTGCGATAAAAGCTAATTTTTTCATTTGTTAGTTATTTTAGTTTAGTTATTACAATAGTCCTTTGCCAATTTTTTTAATCTTGTCATTATCTTGGCACAATTTAGAAATATTATCTAAAATACCATTAATAAAAATACTACTTTTTGGTGTGGAATATTCTTTTGCTATCTCTAAATACTCATTAATACTAACTTTTACTGGAATAGAACTAAATTTAAACATCTCACAAATAGCCATTCTTAATATGATAGTATCAATTTCAGCGATACGATCAACATCCCAGTTAGGAGTTTTATCTTCATACTCCTTAGCCAATTCATCATAATTTAGAATTGTTTTTCTGTACAAGTTAATAGCAAAGTCCTTATCATCTAAGTCCTTAAATATACGTGGAACTAAGAATATAGAATAATCATCCTTTAGTTGTTTTAATTGTTTCTGAATCAATGTATTAACAACTGGTAAATCATCTAACCAAGTAAGTTTATAATCTTCAAAAAACTCATAAATTTTCTCATTAGGTGCTATTATATCAGTAAAAACAGACACTACAAATTTACGATCTTCTTCAAACGATTGTAACTTACTCGACATATAATTTTTATATAGTTCGCTTGATTTTAACTCATCTAATAATATCTGAATGTAGTGATCATGAACTCTCCATTGAGTAATAGATCGTTCCTCTAGCTTATTGCTAATTGAAGTAGATTGAGCTAATAGGTTTAGCACTTGATTATCGATAAATTTTCGATTGGGATTTCGTTCTTCGGCTGTAGCTAAATGTTTTTTCTGAGAAACTTCTTGATATTCCTCTTCCTTGTTTCGGATTTCCGTCAAGGTGGTTAACATCAACAAATATAAATCTTCTACATTTTCAATACTATTAATCAAAAACTTTTCTCCGCTTTGAATTTGATCGGTATTACTTTGTTGCATCGCATAAAGTGATTGCATTACTTTAATACGAATGTGTCGTCTGTTTAACATGCTACTAATAAGAACTTTTTTGAATGATTTCACTATCGCTAAATAATTTAGCAGTTTGCAAAGATAAAAAAAAATATCTTGCACTTACTAGCTTTTTATTATTTGTTTTTTCTTACGTTTTACCAATCAATAGAAAAATACAAAGGTTTTAATGAATCCATATATTTCAATATATTTTACGACTATCCACATCATTTAAGAATAATTAAAGCTCCTATTCAATGCTTTTATAGGTCTAAAAAAAGTATATTTGCAATGTACGAAACTAAAATTTCCCAAAACACAACAATCATTAAATTCAAGTCTGAACGCTATATATGAACGATTTACGTCATTTAAACAAATATTTCTTTAAGTACAAAGTACGATTCCTTGCTGGAATTTTTATTACTATTATAGCACAATTTTTCACTCTTTACACCCCTAAATTAGTAGGTGATTCAATTCGTGTACTAGAACACCTCTCAGTAATTGATGCAAACGAGGTCAAGTCTATCTTATTAAATAATATTTTCTGGATTCTGGTCACTACACTTATAGCAGGCTTTCTAACATTTTTAATGCGTCAAACATTGATTGTTATGTCAAGGCATATTGAGTTTGATTTAAAAAATGATATCTACGAGCACTATCAAAAACTCTCTCAGAGTTTTTACAAGAAAAATCGTACTGGAGACTTAATGAATAGAATTAGTGAAGATGTCGGTAAAGTTCGCCAGTATGTTGGTCCTGCCGTGATGTATTCTATCAACACTTTAATTCGTTTTGTTGTTGTCTTAATACAAATGTTTATCATTTCACCAGAACTCACTCTCTACTCTCTTTTACCATTGCCAATTCTCGCAGTCTTTATATTCAAACTGAGTAATGAAATTAATATCAAGAGTGGTATTTTTCAACAGAACCTTTCAAAACTCTCCACCTATACTCAGGAAATATTTTCAGGTATTCGTGTTATTAAAGCCTATGCGATAGAAGATGAAACTCAAAAGGAATTTAAAAACTTAGCTACTGAGAGTAAAGAGAAAAACATGAGTCTTGCTAAATCAAATGCACTCATAGGCCCCTTAATGATACTACTAATAGGAATTAGTAATTTGGTAGTAATCTTTTCTGGAGGTCTTTTATACATAAATGGTAGTATCTCAGATATTGGAGTTATTGCACAATTTATATTATATATCAATATGCTAACTTGGCCAGTTGCTTCTTTGGGATGGATTTCTTCTATGATACAAGAAGCTAAGGCCTCACAGAAACGGATTAATGAATTCTTAAATGAAGTTCCTGAAATTGTAAACAAACAAAGTAATCACAGTGTAATTAACGGAAGTATTGAGTTTTCAAATGTGTCATTCACATATGAAGATACTGGAATAAACGCATTAAAAAACGTGAGTTTTTCAGTAAAAAAAGGAGAAACCCTAGCCATTCTAGGAAATACTGGTTCCGGAAAAACAACTATTTTGTCTTTAATATCACGTCTATATGATGTTGATCATGGCCATATTTATATTGATAAAACTCCTATTGAAGACCTAAATCTTTATGATTTAAGAGATCATGTTGCCATCGTACCACAAGATGCCTTTCTCTTTTCCGACAGCATTCAAAACAATATAAAGTTTGGTAAAATAGATGCGACTGATGAAGAAATAATTGCAGTAGCAAAACAAGCCGCTGTTCATGAAAACATTATACGCTTTAAGGATGGTTATAAGACCGTTCTAGGAGAAAGAGGTCTAACCTTATCAGGAGGTCAAAAACAACGAGTCTCAATAGCCAGAGCATTGATAAAAAAGGCCCCTATTCTATTATTAGATGATTCTCTTTCAGCAGTAGACACTGAAACAGAAGAAACTATTTTAAAAAATTTATTAGAATTCGCTAAAGACACCACGACCATCATTGTAACACATAGAATTTCCGCAGCAAAAAATGCTGATTTAATATTGATTTTAGATCAGGGAGAAGTAATTCAATTTGGAACTCATAAAGATCTATTAAACAAAGAAGGATATTACAAAGAATTACACAACAAACAATTGGCTGAAAAAGAAATTTTATAAATAGTTGGTTTTATTGGTTTTTTTTTCGACTTTTGGAAACTATATGAACAAATCAATTAATTGATAGAAGGATTATGAGAGATAACGACATGTTAGAAAAAGAAGAGATTTTCTCTAAAGTATTGAGAGCAGGAAGAAGAACTTACTTCTTTGATGTTAGAGCTACTAAAGCAGATGATTACTACATTACAATCACTGAAAGTAAAAAATTTACTGAAGAAGACGGTTCATTCCACTTCAAAAAGCATAAAATTTACTTGTACAAAGAAGACTTTGTACCTTTTAAAGAGATTTTAGGTGAAATGACAGACTATGTACTTTCTCATAAAGGTGAAGAAGTTATTTCTGAAAGACATCAAAAAGATTTCAAAAGAGATTATGACAACAATTCTGAAAGCGTAAGTAACTTTACAGATGTTAGTTTTGATGATATCTAATAGATATTTAAAAGTATTAAGCTGTACCTTTTAAAAGTGTACAGCTTTTTTTTTGACCATTTATAAGTTTTTTTTTTACTTTTGTATTAACAATTAATAGGCAATGATGTCTGCCTTGAACCGCCTCAGTGCTAATGACGTCTACAAAAAAGAACAATCCATTGTATTCTATTTGTATGACTATGAAATTTAAACAAGACATTTCTTCGGTAAAAAACCTCTCTTTAAACTTTCTTATTTGGTTCTTCTTCTCCCTTTTAATTGGAGCTATAATAGGTAGTACTGTCGCTTTATTTTTATTCGGTTTAAATTTAGTAACTACCATAAGAGTATCACACCCCATTATAATATTCGGATTACCATTAGCTGGTTTAATTATAGGGTTTATTTATCATTATTTAGGAGGTACTACAAACAGAGGAAACAATCTACTTTTAGAAGAATACCAATCATCTTCCGAAACGTTACCTTTGAAAATGGTTCCATTAATTATATTTGGAACTTGGACTACTCACATATTTGGAGGATCTGCCGGCCGAGAAGGTTCAGCCTTACAGATAGGCGCTACTCTATCCGATCAAATTGGAAACCTATTCCCTAAGATTCTAAAAGATAGAAAAAGAATTCTTTTAATTGGAATAGCAGCAGGTTTTGCTGCTGTTTTTGGAACTCCAATTGCAGGTTTTTTATTCTCTTTGGAAATTGTAAACAGAAAAATTAAAATTAATTTCCAAACGTTATTATTTATACTACTAAGTGCATATATGGCAAACTACACTTGTCACTTTTGGAAAATAACACATACGCCCTACCATATTCAACTAATTCCTGAATGGTCCTTTATACTAATTACTAAAATAAGTTTATGTGCAATACTATTCGGACTTACTGCCAGGTTCTTTATTTTTTTAACGGACAACTTTTCTCGCTTTTTAAATCATTATATACATTACCCGCCTCTTATACCATTCGTTGGCGCAATACTTTTTATCACTATCTACCTGGCTATTGGAGATGAACGCTTTTTAGGTTTAGGAATTCCTACAATTCAAGAAAGTTTTAATATTCCACAATTACCACAGGTATTCCTTTTAAAAATACTTTTTACCACCATAACATTAGGATCCGGTTTCAAAGGAGGGGAAGTAACTCCATTATTCTTTATAGGTGCAACACTTGGAAGTATGCTGTCAATATATTTCGATTTACCCTTAGGTTTTTCAGCTGCTATTGGTTTTATAGCTGTTTTTTCTGGAGCAACTAAAACCCCTATTGCATGCACTTTTATGGGGCTAGAATTATTTGGAGCAAGTGCCTTTCCATATTTCTTACTTGTATCTATCGTTTCATATCTGCTTTCTGGAGACCAAAGTATTTACAAGTCCCAAAATCACACCCATTTCTGGAAGCTATTTTTTGCAATAAAAAACAAATATAAAAACAGCTAATCAACTTCAAATTACGTTATTATCAATTTTAAACCCAGCACACAGCATTCTATTAAAACATCCTTTGTTTATTGACTTATTTGATAGGAAATAATAAATATAAAAATCCTTGTAGTAATAAAAACTTTATTAACTTTGCGTCAATTTTGACTACCTAAGCAAGCCCTTTATTTATAAGACAATCTTAAAAATAAGGACTTTAAAACTAGTCAAAAGACACGAACTGAAAACAAGCATTAACGAACAACGAACAGATTGCTTTAAATCCAATTTTATGTTTCACAAAAAATTTTTAAATCGATTTACTATTGGCCAAATAACTTTGGCTTTAATTGCTATTTATTTGATTTCAACACTCTATTTTGTGTTGTTCAAACAATCTAGCTTTTTCTTATTAATCGTTCCCATAATACTAGCGATTTTAGCGTTTGGTGATATCAAACAAACAAGACATACAATACGTAAAAACTACCCTCTATTGGGCCGTTTTAGATATATGTTTGAATCTATTCGTCCAGAAATGAGACAATATTTCTTTGAAGGAGAATTAGACGGAAAACCTTTTAACCGAAGAGAACGTTCTATCGTTTATCAACGTGCAAAAAATGAAAAGCAAACCGTTTCTTTCGGTATGCAAGACGATCCTAACCGTATTGGCTATGAATGGGCTTCACACTCAATCTATCCTAAGTCAATATCTAATGATGACTTTAGAGTACTTATTGGAGGAGACCAATGTAAACAACCATATAATGCAAGTATTTACAACATTAGCGCTATGAGTTATGGTGCTCTAAGTAAAAAAGCTATTACATCTTTAAATGAAGGTGCTAAAATTGGTGGATTTGCACACAATACAGGTGAAGGTGGAATTAGTCAATACCACCGTTCAGGAGGTGATTTAATTTGGCAGATTGGTACAGGTTATTTTGGCTGTAGAGATGAAAAAGGATTCTTTAGTGATGTTTTATTTCAAGAGCGCGCTAATTATCCAGAGGTCAAAATGATTGAATTAAAACTATCTCAAGGGGCTAAACCTGGACATGGTGGATTATTACCTGCTGAGAAAAATACTCCTGAAATTGCAAAAATAAGAAGTATTGTTCCACATACTACTGTTCACTCTCCATCATCTCACAGTGCATTCTCAAATGCAACGGAATTAATTCACTTTATTCAAAAACTTCGTGAACTTTCAAATGGAAAACCTGTAGGTTTCAAAATCTGTATTGGTCGTAGAGATGAGTTTATAGATATCGTAAAAGCTATGGTAGAAACAGGTATTCGTCCTGACTTCATTACTATTGATGGTGCTGAAGGTGGTACTGGTGCTGCTCCATTAGAATTTATTGACTATATGGGAATGGCTTTATCAGATGCTTTAGTATTTGCTAATAAAACTTTAATCGAATACGGTTTAAGAGACAAAATTAGATTAATGGCTTCAGGTAAAATCATATCTGCATTCGATTTAGCAAAAGCTATAGCTCTTGGAGCTGATGCTTGTTATAGTGCAAGAGGTATGATGTTTGCTTTAGGTTGTATACAAGCTTTACAATGTGATAGTGGACATTGTCCAGTAGGAATTGCAACACAAGACGAAAGTTTATACAAAGCGATGGATATTACAGACAAGAGAATGCGTGTAGCTAATTTCCATAAAAACACTATGAAAGCTCTTGCTGAATTCATTAGTGCATGTGGGTACGAAAGACCTTCTGACATTGAACCAAGAACTTTCCACAAAAGAACTGAACACGGTACCAGTAAGAGTTATGCTGAAATGTATTTTAGTGATATTAAAAAAGTCTAATAGACTTTTACATAAATTAAAAAAAGAGTTGTCTTTATCAAGACAACTCTTTTTTTTATGACTAGTCACTACATTTTTTAGTAATAAAACACTCACAGTTTAAGTTAAATATCAAAGCACAAAAAAGGGCTCACATTACTATAGTATGTGAGCCCTTTTTAAGTTTTGAAAACAAATTTAATTATTATCCAATTTGTTCTTGTTCTGCTTGTTTTTTAGCTTTCTTCTCTTTAATCAATTCCATAGTAGCTCCTACTGCCCAATACTGAACAAAACCAACTAAGAATATCATTAACCAAAACCCTAATGTTACTACGGTCATAGCTAAGATGAAACCTAAATACTGTTGAAATTCAAACATGTTTTCTAGATTTTTTTGTATACTCAACAAATATAGCTTTATTTCATTAAAACACCTACTAGAAAGTATTTTTTTACTCCTGAATAAATTTCCGTAAATTTATATGGAACAATTCTAAACAAATCTATCATGAACTATAGAATAGAAAAAGATACTATGGGAGAAGTTCGAGTTCCACAAGATTCCTATTGGGGAGCACAAACCGAACGATCTCGTAATAATTTTAAAATAGGTCCATCGGCATCAATGCCTGATAAAATCATCGAAGGTTTCGCATATTTAAAAAAAGCAGCAGCTTACACTAATTTTGATGCAGGATTAATAACCATCATTAAGAGGGATGCTATCGCAACGGTATGTGATGAAATTCTTGAAGGAAAGCTCAAAGATCAATTCCCTTTAGTTATTTGGCAAACTGGCTCAGGAACTCAATCAAATATGAATGTTAATGAAGTTATTGCAAATAGAGCACATGTTTTAGCAGGCCATAAAATCGGTGAAGGCACTCCTACTCTATTAGCGAATGATGACGTAAATAAATCACAGTCTTCAAATGACACTTTCCCAACAGCAATGCATATAGCAGCTTATAAAACTATCATCGAACATACATTGCCTGCCTTATCACAGCTTAAAAACACTTTAAAAGATAAATCTGCAACCTTTAAGAATGTTGTAAAAATTGGTAGAACACACCTTATGGACGCTACTCCTATTACTTTAGGTCAAGAGCTATCAGGTTATGCTGCTCAGCTGGAATATGGTATTAAAGCTCTTGAAAACACGCTACCACATCTATCTGAGCTAGCCTTAGGAGGAACTGCTGTTGGAACAGGTTTAAATACACCTAAAGGATATGCTATTAATGTTGCTAATTATATTGCTAAATTTACTCAACTACCTTTTATAACAGCTCCTAATAAGTTTGAAGCACTTGCTGCTCATGATGCTATTGTAGAAAGTCATGGTGCTTTAAAGCAAATAGCTGTATCTCTAAACAAGATTGCTAACGATATCAGACTACTCGCTTCTGGCCCAAGGTCAGGTATTGGTGAAATACACATTCCTGAAAACGAACCAGGTTCATCTATAATGCCAGGAAAAGTAAACCCTACTCAATGTGAAGCCTTAACAATGGTTGCAGCACAAGTAATGGGGAATGACGTTGCAATAAGCATTGGAGGTATGCAGGGACACTACGAATTAAATGTTTTTAAACCTTTAATGGCATCAAACTTCTTAGAATCAGCTTCTCTTTTAGCTGACGCTTGTATCTCATTTGATATTCACTGTGCAAAAGGTATAGAGCCAAACTACAAACGCATCGCTGAGTTAGTTTCAAACTCATTAATGTTAGTCACAGCACTAAATACAAAAATCGGTTATTACAAAGCAGCTGAAATAGCTCAAACAGCACATAAAAATGGCACAAGTTTAAAAGAAGAAGCTGTCCGACTAGGATATGTTACTGAACAAGAATTTGAAGATTGGGTTAAACCAGAATCTATGGTTGGAACTATTGAATAAAACAAAAATCCCAGTTGATAAGATATTTTATCAACTGGGATTTTTACTTTATAATATAAAACGTTTGCTATTTAAATGATTTCTGTTTTTATATTCAAAACAGATTCAAGCAACTTATGTATTGGACACTTATTAGCAATAAGCAACATTCTTTCTTTATTCACCTCAGAATTTGCTCCAATCAATTCAATAACTCGTTGTATCTTCTTAGATTCTTCATCGTATTCAATCTTGAGCTTTATTTCTTTAATCTCCCATTCTTTTCTATTTGCATACATTTTCAAAGTAATTAGAGTACAAGAAGCTAAAGAAGCTACTAATAATTCAAAAGGAGATGGAGCTGTATTTTCTCCTCCCAGTTCCACAGGTTCATCTGCATATATCACATGATCCTCTGTATTAATTTCGGTTTTGAACGGAGTGTTTTTTATGCTCGCATTTAATGTTTTCATATTTCTAAAATTTAAAATCAGGTAAAGGAACAAAATCAGTTTCTCCGACTATTGAATCAAAACGTTGAGCACGCCAATCCTCACGAGCTTTATCTATAAGCCCCTTATCTGAACTTACAAAATTCCAATGAATAAAATGTTCTTCTGTCAAAGGAGTTCCACCAAATATACATACAACACTATCCTTTTTCATAGTAAACGAACAAAGTTCTGCATTTTTTGTAATAAGCAATTGCTTACCTCCAAAATGGCTCCCTTCAATCATCACTTCTCCTTCTAAAACATATAGAGCGCTTTCTCCAAAAAGATGTTCGCCTATATTAACAATACTATCTTCACTTGCTGTCAACTCTATAAAATAAAGAGGACTAAAAACAGGAACTGGAGACTGATGCCCAAATAAATTTCCTGCAATCAATCGAATTGAAAGATTGCCTTCTTCCCATTGTGGAATATCTGAAGCCTCAATATGATGAAAACTCGGTTGTCTTTGTTCTTCCTCAACTGGTAATGCAATCCATATTTGAAAACCATGTACCACTTTTGCAACATTTCTTAATCTTTCGGGTGTTCGTTCTGAATGAACAACACCTTTACCAGCAACCATTAAATTAACTGCTCCTGGTATGATTTCAACATCACTACCAAGACTATCTTTATGATGAATAGAACCTTCAAATAAATAAGTTAGTGTACAAAGTCCAATATGAGGATGTGGCCCTACGTCCATATTTTCTTTTTCAGAAAAAGACATCGGTCCCATGTGGTCTATGAATACAAATGGCCCTACTGCCCTTTTTTGTCTAAAAGGCAATAAGCGTCCAACTAAAAAATTCCCAACTTCAGAGGCTCGCTCTTCAACAATTAAATCGATATTAGACATACTATATTGTTTAGATTAATAATTTTAGTTACTAAATATAATAAAAACCCGCCTTTCTAATAGAATGTTTAAATTATTTTACTTTATCAATATAGAAGACCACCTAAATATCATCTATTAATATAATTTAGAGTATCAAAAAAAAAGAGGTTAGTACCTTTAACGGTTCTAACCTCTTCTAATTTTTACAGTAGTTATGATTACACCACTACTACTGGATTGCTATCGGCAATGATATGTGAAGTATCATAACCAGCAAATTTCTTTAAATACGTTCGAATCGATGTTCCAAATCCATCTCTGAATCCTGCACTACCGTTCGATTTCAAAAACTTTTTAACTGAGAAAGCACCACCTAAGTGCGCAGCCGCTAAAAGCCCTGATTCAGTAATTGTTACTCCGCCAATACGCTTTCCGCTATATTGCTTAATTTCTTTACGCAACTCCCATTTGTTTTTTGCTAATAAAGCTTCAAAAGCTTTTTCTTGCATAATGGGATTTGTCAAGAATCCTGATGCGTCATTAATACCTACAGAACGCAAAGCGCTTTTTCCAAATTGATATTTCCCCATATATCCAAAAGGATTTACTAAGGTATATATCCCTAAGGACTCGCGAACTGCTAACGCTTGTTTAAAACCTGTAAAAGTTTTACCTGTAAAGGGTATGTCTAATTTCTCTTCCTTAACTGAAGTACAATATTCAAAAGCTTCCTCCGTTTGTACATCATAGAAAAGTGGTTGTGTTGGTTCAATTCTCAAATCTTGTAAAAGTGTAATTTCATACCTTTTAAAACCTGAAAAAATACCCCCAACCAATAAGACAAATCCAATAAAATAAGAACATTTTTTTTTCATTAAATTTAGTTTCTCAAACCCTGTCACCATTTGAAATTTCCAAGTGCAAAGTTACTTCATTTTTACAAAGAAGCTACAAATTATACGTTTTTTTAACTTTTATCCTTTTTAAAAACAGCACAACAACCTTATAATCAAGGATATAAAAAGAAATAAAAAAAACAGAAATAACTTCACAATCTAAATATTTTTAGGTATTTTAATAGCGATAGTTCCCTTTTTAAATACTCAAAAATCGTTTTTCAAGTACTTTTTAAGCAAAAAAAAGCGTCTGATTTTTAAGTCAAACGCTTTCTTTTTTTTAAATTAATTGCTGTTTTTAACTTATAAAAACAACATAAATATTTCAAACTTTTACTCTTCTATTTTTGCAGCTAATTCGAACCAACGTTCTTCTTTAGTCTCCATTTCTTTTAAAACTTTTTCTAATTCTTTAGAGTTTTTTTCTATTGCTTCCTCACTTAAACTCACATCTAAAAACTTCGCTTCAATAGTTTCTTTCTTTCTCTCCAAATCCTTAATATCTCTTTCTAATCTTTGATATTCTTTCTGTTCATTAAAGTTCAATCCACCTTTTTTCACCTGATTATCCTTCCAGTTAACCTTTTCCTTAGGTTCTTCCTTTTCAGGTTCAATACTATCTTCATAAGCTCTAAAGTCAGAATAGTTTCCTGGAAAGTCTTCAATTACCCCTTCTCCTCTAAACACAAATAAATGGTCAACAATTTTGTCCATAAAATAACGGTCGTGTGAAACAACTAACAAACAACCTGGATAATCAAGTAAGAAACTCTCCAAAACATTTAGAGTGACAATATCTAAATCGTTGGTTGGCTCATCCAGTATTAGGAAATTAGGGTTTTGAATTAGCACTGTACATAAATATAACCTCTTTAATTCTCCACCACTCAATTTCTCTACGAAATCATATTGCTTTTTTCTATCAAATAAAAAACGTTCTAACAGTTGTGCCGCCGATATCATTCTTCCCTTAGTCAACGGAATTTGCTCACCATATTCCTTAATAATATCGATGACTTTTTGTCCTGGCTTAGGATTGATACCACTTTGAGTGTAGTAACCAATTTTTATAGTTTCTCCTACTACTACTTTTCCACTATCAGGTGCTAAAGATTGAGCAAGTATATTTAGATAGGTTGATTTTCCAGTTCCGTTTTTTCCAATAATTCCAATACGTTCTCCTTTATTGAAAGTATAACTGTAATTATCCAACATCACTCTATCCCCAAATTTCTTGGAAACTTTATGTAGCTCAATAATTTTGCTACCTATTCGCTCCATATTTATTTCAAGCTCTACTTGATGTTCAACTCTACGACTTTGTGCTTTTTCTTTTATTACATAAAAGTCATCTTGTCTTGATTTGGACTTAGTTGTACGCGCTTTAGGTTGTCTACGCATCCAGGACAATTCTTTTACAAATAAGTTTTGAGCTTTGTCAATACTCGCATTTTCTGCTGCAAGTCTCTCTTCCTTTTTTTCTAAGTAATATGAATAGTTCCCTTTATAAGTATATAACACACCATTGTCTAGTTCTACGATTTCATTACAAACTCTTTCTAAAAAGAAACGGTCATGGGTAACCATAAAAAGTGTAATATTCTCCTTAGCAAAATAATTTTCTAACCATTCAATCATTTCTAAATCTAAATGATTCGTTGGTTCATCCAAAATCAATAAATCGGGTTTATTAATCAAGATAATTGCTAAAGCTAATCGCTTTTTCTGTCCTCCAGAAAGAAACTTTACTTTTAGCTTTAGGTCTTCCATTTTCAGTTTTGACAGAATCTGCTTATACTGTGTTTCAAAATCCCATGCATTATGAAGCTCCATCTTTTCAAAAGCATCTTGGTATGCATCAGCATCTTCTGGATTTTCTAAAGCCTTCTCATATTGCTCAATCACATGTAGAATTGGGCTATCAGAAGCAAAAATACTTTCTTCAATTGTTAGTTCATCTTGTAGACTAGGTTCTTGAGACAAAAATTCCATACGAATTCCCTTTCTCATGACTACCTGTCCTGAATCTGGTGAATCAGATCCTGTAAGAATTTTTAGAATTGTGGTTTTACCCGATCCATTCTTAGCGACAAAAGCCACTTTTTGATCTTTGTTAATTCCAAATGAGATGTTTTCGAATAACGTTCTTGCGCCAAACGACTTTGATATATTTTCAACTGATAAATAATTCACTATGCTTGAGTTTTCTACAAAAATAGTCTTTTATTTGGCATTCTTGGTATTTCAACACATAACACCAAATTAAGTAGATACTTCTTTAGGTCTTAGTTCAGTTGAAAAGAGCAATACATCTTCCGAATCATTAGGTAATCTAATAGTCCCTTTTAATTGTAAGCCTAATTTTTCTAACAAATTTCTAGATGCCGTATTTTCAGGCAATGTTATCCCGTTTAACTTATCTAATTTAAAATGATTAATAGCTAGGTCCTTAATCTCAAGCGCAGCCTCATACATATAGCCTTTTCCTTCAAACTCTGGTAACATTGCAAAACCTATGTCAACACCATCTAATCCTTCTCGTTTATAAATTCCACATGTTCCCATTTTTAAACCATCTTCCTTTCTAACTAACACATAATTTCCAAAACCACAAGCTTCCATCTGTGGAAGCATTCTCACTTTTATATACTCTTTTGCTTGAATAACATTTTTGACGTCTCTATCTCCTATAAAACGAATCCATTTAGGAGTATTAAGTAACTCCAAAATAAAAGCAGCATCTTCAAGTGAGACTGCTATTAAGTATAACCTATTAGTTTCAAATTCTTTTAAAAGTGACATAGTATTAGTTTTAAATTTTAAATATACACAAAATCACCTTTCCTATTTCAAGGATTTATTTTTTTTAGCATACTCCCTGATACTGTGTCTTACTTCTAATCAATGAACTCAATTAATATTTTATTAAGCTCTTCTGCATGTGTAACATTCAATCCATGTGGTGCATTATCGATTATCTTATAGATGTTATTCTTTATCATCTTAGCAGCCTGATCACCAGAAGTTTCTATAGGCACAGTTTGATCTTTATTTCCATGTACAATTAATATTTTTAAAGAAATAGCTCCTAATTCTTTTCTAAAATCTGTAGTTGCCCAACTTTCCGCACATTTTAACGTAGCAATTGGTGAGGCTTGTGAGGCAATACTCCAATCAAAATCTAACTGTTCTTGAGATACCGTTTGATTGTCCTTAGTTACATTATAAAACGCATTATGAAACCCTTTTAAGAAATGAAGTCTCTCTGTTTTTACAGAATTCAAAATACCTTCTAATATCTTTTTAGGTACTCCCTCTGGATTGTCCTCTTTCTGTCCAACCAATGGTATGATTGAAGATATTAAGGCTATTTTATCAATATTATTTTCTCCATATTTAGTTAAGTATCGTATTACCTCTCCCCCTCCCATTGAAAACCCAACTAATACTACTTTAGTTAAATCTAAATGCCCCATTAATTCATGTAAGTCTTCTGATAGCGAATCATAATCATATCCTTCATACGAGGCATCTGATTGTCCAAATCCTCTTCTATCATAAGTTATAACCCTATATCCCGCATCAACTAAACTTGAAACTTGAAACTCCCATGATTTTCCTGACAAAGGCCACCCATGTATAAGTAATACTGGTTTTCCTTTACCATAATCACAATAATACAATTGAGTACTATCTCTTTTTGTTCTGAAATGTGTCATAATTGTCTTTTTTACATTAACAAGATAGTAAATAATCAATAGCCCCCTTGTTAAACATATGTTTACAAATAAAAAATCATTACAACAAAACCTCTTCAAATCATTATTTTAACAACAACACCTTAATGGTCTTGATTTTTAAACTACCTATTTATTGCAGTAACTATTTCATCAATTCTTATGATTCTAATCATAACTAAACAAAAGAGTCCTCGATACTTTTGTACTCGATAATTTCACTGTAAAAGAGTTGAATAAATCAATATTTTAAAAAACTTAAACACACAATCATGTTAACAGAAGATCATAAATCTATCATTCTTATCACAGTTCCATTATTACGTGAAAATGGTGTAGTTCTAACAAAGCACTTTTACGAAAGAATGTTTTCACATCACCCAGAATTGAAGAATTTATTCAATATGGGAAATCAAAAAAGTGGAAAACAACAAACCGCTTTAGCTATGGCTGTTTTAGCATATGCAGAAAACATTTCGAATCCAGCTGTTTTAATGCCAGCTGTTGATTTAATAGGTCATAAACACACTAGCTTACACATTCAACCCGAACAGTATGATATTGTAGGTGAACATCTATTGGCATCCATTAAAGAGGTACTAGGTGATGTTGCTTCTCCTGAAGTTATCGAAGCTTGGGGTCTAGCTTATGGGCAATTAGGTAATTTAATGATAGGTCATGAACGTTCTATTTACACGCAAAAAGCAGCAACATTAGGTGGATGGGTTGGATGGAGAGATTTTGTTGTAAAAAGAAAAATGGAAGAATCTACCGAGATAACCTCTTTCTATCTCTATCCTGTAGACGGAGAAGCTGTCGCATCACACAAACCTGGACAGTATTTAAGTATCCAAGTATTTCTTCCACAGTTGGATTTAATGCAAGCACGTCAATATAGTATTTCATCGGCACCAAATAATGAATATTACAGAATCTCGGTTAAAAAAGAATTAGGAAATCAATCGGCTGATCATTTTGGTATGATTAGCAATCATTTACACAATGAGATAAATGAAGGGGACATGGTTCAATTAACCTCTCCTTCTGGGAACTTCATTTTGCAAGACAATGGTAAAAACAAGGTGTTTATCAGCGGTGGTATTGGACAAACACCACTTGTTTCAATGTTAGAAGCTTTAAATTTAAAAGAGAATGTAACTGAAAAACTAACTTGGATTCACGGTTGTAGAAATCAAGAAGTAATGGCTTTTAGCTCTAAACTTGAAAAATTTGAAGCGAACTGTGAAACACTTGAGAAATTTGTATTCTTCGATCAAGTAGAAAGTGAGAAATATTCTGAAAACATTCTAAAAGGAATCGTAGATTTAGATAGAATTCCTAATTGGGAATTAGACTTCAATGCAGATTACTACTTATGTGGTCCTGCTCCTTTTATCGAAAAACAGGTTACTTATTTAAAAGAGCAAAACATTGCTATGAGTCAAATTTTCTTTGAAGAATTTGGCCCTCAATCTTTGCAACTAAACTAGACTGTTTTTAGTCTTTTTTGAACAGAAATAGAAGCTTATTTAAATGAGCTTCTATTTCTGTTTAATCTGCTTTCATTATTTGATTTGATAAATTTTCATTACCTTAATAACATATTACCTAACTATTAAACCATCAGAAAATGACGAATAAAGAGTTTGATATATTGTTAGAAAAAATCAGACAATGCAAAGTTTGTGAACCCCACTTGCCTTTAGGTGCAAACCCCGTTATGAATGCAAGCATTAGTTCAAAAGTTATCATTATTGGTCAAGCACCAGGTATAAAAGTTCATCAAACTGGTATTCCATGGAATGATAAAAGTGGTGACCAACTAAGAAATTGGCTTGATGTTACCAGAGATTCATTTTATAATCCAGAAAACTTCGCAATTGTTCCAATGGGATTTTGTTACCCTGGTAAGGGAAAGAGTGGAGATTTGCCACCTCGCAAAGAATGTGCTCCTTTATGGCATCAACCTCTTCTAAAAGGTATTTCAGAAACTAAATTAATATTGCTAATCGGAAATTATGCACAACGTTACTATCTGAAAGAACAAGTTCAAAAAACACTTACAGAAACAGTTTCAAATTTTGAAAATTACTTACCTCTTTACTTCCCTCTTCCCCATCCTTCTCCAAGGAATTTTATTTGGCAGTCAAAAAACCCTTGGTTCACAGAAAAAGTACTTCCTGTATTAAAAGAACAAATTAAGATTATCGGGATTTAACAGACATTATATCTAGAAATAATTGTCATTATATCGTTGAAACTTTTTTAGGAGACATATCTATATTTTAATAGTCTAAATCGATTATTGTATTAGGTTTTACACCATTTTAAAACAACTCCTAAATCTAAAAAATTGACATAGCTAAGCAATGTTAATTTATATTTTTGAAAATTTAAATTAAATACGTACTTTTAAATACGTACTTTTAAATACGTAACTTCTTTAAAAGAAACTGTTTTTGTTTAACGACGGTCAAAACTCGAACAGTAGTATCAAATAACTTTATATACTATAAATTCTATGAGAAATATAACAAAATTATTACTGCTTATTTTTCCAATAGTATGGCTATTTAGCTGTGGACAATCCGATAACAAAAAAGCAGATAATCAGAAAACACCTGACTCCCGTCTCTATTATAATGGTCATATTATAACTATGGAAACGGAAGAAGTTGAATACGTTGAATCAATCGTAGAGCAGAATGGGAAAATTGCATTTACTGGTTCACTTAAAGAAGCAGAAAAACTATTTACCAATAGTGAAAAAATAGATTTAAATGGTAAAACTTTATTACCTGGATTTATAGACCCACACAGTCATTTTGGTATGGTTTCAAATACGATGGGACAAGTAAATTTAAACCCTCCACCTGTTGGTACAATCTCTAGTATTCCGGAGATAATTGAAGCTATTGAAAAGTTTAAAAACGAAAACGAAATAAAAGATGGAGATTGGATATTTGGTTGGGGATATGACGATAATCAGTTAAAAGAGAAACGTCACCCTAATAAAATGGATTTGGATGCCGCTTTCCCCAACAATCCTGTTTATCTACAACACACTAGTGGACATATGGGAGTAGCTAATTCCTTAGCTCTTAAAGCAATGAATGTATCAAAAGATACACCTAACCCTGAAGGAGGAAATATAGACAGAATCCCCAATACGAATGAACCAAATGGATTAGTACAAGAAACGGCCATGTATCCTTTTGTAGGAAATATGCTTCAAATACTTAGTTCAAAACAAGAAGTGTACTTTGAAAAGACTCAAAATTATTATGCGGAATATGGTATTACTACTGCCCAAGACGGAATGACAGACCGAAATACACTCCAATTTTTTCAAAAGCAAGCAGATGATGGCAAACTAAAAATAGATTTAATTGCATTGGCAGGTTATAGCGATTTAGATAAAAACTTGGCAGACTCTTCTATTCATTTCAAAAAGTATTCAAACGGCTTTAAAGTAGAAGGAACAAAAGTTATTGCGGACGGGTCTCCTCAAGGTAAAACAGCCTATTTCACAAAACCCTTTTTAACACCAACTCCTGGCTGTGCACATGATTGCAAAGGTCTCGCTAGTCTTTCACAAGAATCTTTGAATACAATTTTCAAAACAGCTTATTATCATGATAATCAACTTTTCGTACACTGCAATGGAGACGCCTCTATTGATATGCTCCTTCAAGCTCATGAATATGCTTGTAAAGAACTTCAACAACCTTTAGACAAAGACAGAAGAACTATTGCTATTCATTCTCAGTTTGTTCGTCCTGACCAGTTAGAAATGTATAAAAAATATAAAATTGAACCTTCATTCTTTACAAATCATGCTTATTTCTGGGGAGATGTACATGTAGAAAACTTAGGAAAAGAAAGAGCTTTTTTCTTAAGTCCTATAGCTACTGCTGATAAAATGAAATTAAAATACACAAACCATTCAGATGCAACTGTAACACCAATTAATCCCTTATTTACAGTATGGACGGCAGTAAATCGTATTTCCAGAACCGGTAAAGTAATTGGGGAGAACGAAAGAGCAACTCCATATCAGGCTCTAAAAGCCATAACTACAAATGCAGCCTATGAGTTTTTTGATGAAGATTTAAAGGGTTCACTAAAAGTAGGAAAATTAGCAGATTTCGTACTCTTAGATAAAAATCCTATTACATTAAATCCTGCAGAGTTAAAAGAAATTAAAGTAATGGAAACTATTAAAGCAGGAAAAACAATATTTAAAAAACAATAAACTCTCGTCTCCTATTATGAAAACATCAGAATTATTCAATTTAAAAGGAAAGACTGCTATAGTAACTGGCGGAGCAAATGGAATTGGAAAAGCTACTGCAATTATCTTAGCACAACACGGTGCTAATATAGCTATTGGAGACTTTAACTTAGAAAACGCTCAGAAAACAGCTAAGGAAATTGAAGCCTTGGGTGTAAAAGCCATAGCAGTTTCGTGCAACGTTTTAAAGGATGAAGATTTAGTAAATCTTGTAGATACGACTATAAAAGAATTGGGAAGTATTCACATTCTAATAAATAACGCTGGAGGTGGTGGAGGAGGAAGAGAAAATCCTTTTAAAATTTCGATAGATGCTATTAGACGTGATTATGAACTCAATGTTTTTAGTGGATGGAGGTTGTGTCAACTAGTAGTTCCTCACATGAAAAAAGTGGGATATGGGTCCATTGTTTTCACTACTTCTATGTCTAGTATTAATAGAAGTCCAAACATGAGTGGATATGGAGGATCAAAAGCAGCAGTTAATCATACAGTCGCCAATTTAGCACATGATTTTGGACCTGAAGTTCGAATTAATGCTGTAGGACCTGGAGCAACTAGAACAGCTGCCCTTGAAAGTGTTCTAACTCCTGAAATCGAAAAAGCTATGCTTACTCATACACCAATAAAACGTTTAGGAAAAGTTGAAGACATAGCAGGAGCTATGTTGTATTTTGCCTCCCCTATTTCGGAGTGGGTAAGCGGACAAACTCTTTTTGTAAATGGTGGCGGTGAACAAACACTAGAATAAAATCTATTTGAAGTAAACTTTTAAAATAATTCAATTGCTATGTGTGCGCACGCTTCAGCATCAGCAAGTGCATTATGATGATTTTCCAAGTTAAAACCAAAATATCTAGATACAGTAGTTAATTTATGATTAGTCAATTCAGGTAGCTCCTTCTTCGCTTTCCTATAAGTACAATAGAAGGGATTGGTATGCAGAGGTAATCCATAAGCTTGCAATGTGGCTTTTAAACAACCTTCATCAAAAGCACTATTATGAGCTACCATTGGGAGACCTTCTATTCGTTGAGAAATAATCTTCCATAATTCAGGAAATTCCGCTGCGTTTTCTGTATCTATTGAAGTGATTCCATGCACTTGGATATTCCAATAACTATAAAAATTCGGAACTGGTTTTATTAGTGCATAGAACCTATCTACTATCTTATAATTCTCTACAAAAACCAACCCTACACTACAAACACTAGTTCTATGTTGATTGGCTGTTTCAAAATCTATAGCAACAAATGAATCCATTCTTATAATTTTATTTCACTTTTACAAAAGTAACAGTATATTCAATGAAGAGAATACTTATCCTCATTAAATTTAGAGTCTGATATTTGTGTTCTAGTAAATAAATCAACCTCTAAACATTCTTGTCGCAATAGAAGTCTATAGAAACTCATCAAAATAGTCTAATTTTACACCAAATAGCAAAGAAATGAAGGGTATTGAGTCAACAAAGAAAAAATTACACGAGCGAAACAAACATCAACAGTTTTATAATTTTGATGTATTAAAACGTTTGGTACCTGAATTAGGAGAGTATATTATTAAAAATCCAATGGGAATTGACACTATTGATTTCGCTATTCCAGAAGCTGTCGTTTTACTAAATAAAGCAATTTTAATGCAGGATTATAAGATAAGATTTTGGGAAATACCCAAAGCTAACTTATGTCCTCCAATTCCTGGTAGAGCTGATTATATTCACTATATAGCTGATTTATTATCCGAAGAAAATAATGGAGAAATACCAATAGGTAATAGAGTGAAGGTTTTAGATTTGGGCATAGGAGCAAATGCAATTTATCCTATTATTGGAGTAGCAGAATATGGATGGTCTTTTATAGGTTCTGATATAAATATGCAGTCTCTAAAAACAGCAGCGAATATAATCGACAACAACGATCATTTAAAAAACAATGTTACCCTACGTCAACAAATTAATAATAGAAATATTTTAAAAAACATTATTGGAGAGAACGAATGTTTTAATGTAGTTATTTGCAACCCACCTTTCTTTAAATCAGAAGAAGAAACTCTTTCAAAAACAGTACAAAAACTAAAGAATTTAGGTAAGATGACCACTGACAAACCTGTTCAAAATTTCAGTGGGCAGCATAGTGAGCTATGGTGCGATGGAGGAGAAAAATCTTTTATTACAAATTATATCTATGAGAGTGTGCACTTTAAAACACAAGTTCTATGGTTCACTAGTTTAGTGTCAAACAAGGAACATCTTAAGCCATTACAAACTCTTCTCAAAAAAGTAAAAGCCAAAGATGTCAAAGTAATAAAGATGGAACAAGGAAATAAAATAAGTCGCATATTAGCATGGAGATATTAAGAAACTAAATCTTTCTTACAATCGGCTAAAAATAGCTATAACTTATATTTTACAATTCTCTTCTAAACTTGTCTGTTTTTTCCTTTAATTCAGTGAGTAATTCCATATTAATTATGCCATTAACCTCATCAAAATTCTCATAGTACTTGGGAAGTGAAAAACTATCTCTGACCTGTCCTCCAAAAGAAGGGAAAACTTTTATAGCTATGTTCAACGAGTTTTGTCCTCCGTATCCACCTGGAGAGGTTGACATTAAAAACATAGGTTTTTCCTGAAACACTTTCAATTCAATACGAGAACACCAATCAAATAGATTTTTAAAACTCGCAGTCCAATTTCGATTGTGTTCAGACAATGAACAGATAATAGCATCAGACTGTTTAATCTTTTCTAAAAACCGTGTAGCTCCATCTGGAAAACCGTTTTTTTCTTCATCTATAGAAAATAACGGAACTCGATAGTCATTCAAATCTATTACTTCTACTTCTCCTGATGGAAACATAGATATGGTAGATTCTACTAATTTCTTATTAATGGAAGTACTTGAAGTACTCGCAGCAAATCCTACTATTTTTACAGTCTTCATTTCTTATAATTTTTCATAGTTAGGAAAATCCTTTGACACTACACGTTTCCATTCAGGATGACGCTTGATATAAGCAAACACTAAAGGACATAAAGGAAATAACTCATAGTTATTTTCTTCTATATACAGTAAACTCTTCTCTATAAGAGCGGTTGCTACACCCCTGCCCGCTAATTCCTCAGGGCTTTCTGTATGAATTAACTTGATAATAGAAGCTTCTTCTATATAATCTATAAATGCAATGAAACCCTCCACAATTAATTCAAACCTCTTAGTTTCTGCATTTTTAGACACTTCTAATTTTAAATATTCTTCTTTCATAATATCTATTGTTACTCTTGATTGTTTCTCAAAGATAACATTCAATTTTTCTTTTCTTGTTATCCTAGATTAAGTTATTTTCTCTATTACCCACTCTCTTTAATTTACTTTACTTATTCTTTCTATCGCAAAACTAGAGGAAAATACAAAACTCGTTTTTGCATTGTGATTATTTTGATATCATTTGATATATAATGATTTAAAATATTTCATAAACACCTGTATATCAAAACTTAAAAATATTAAAAAAGTACTTTGTTCGGAGACTCTTCGGGGATTTCTAGTGTTTACTTTGGCTAGAGGCTCGTTTTCCGAACAAGACCCGAAGGAGACTCGAACAAAACACAAATAAAACACAAGAATTAGTATTTTTTGACACTCAATATTTTGGTTTTAGCATCTATCTTCTGTTAAAGAAAAAGTTCTGCTAGGAGTATAAGCATACGCGTAAAGGTCACTAACATCCTTTTTAAGAGGGTTTAATGGGAAAAACAACCTCTTTTGTGCAAAGAATTATTAGAGGGGCTTAGAAGGAGATAAATAGAATTTATAGATAATTAAAAAACAAACATACTTCAATAGCTAAAACTATTGGGCTTATTTAATTATGAGGGTAATGGTGTCCTGTTATTAGGGAAGCTTACAAGTACTCTATATTAATAAAAAAACGACGACCTCTTTTCAGAGATCGTCGTTTCTTTTTCTCAACCTTAAAGGTTTAGACAGTTTCTAAAACCTGTAATTAAATTTACAATTCTATCACAATAAATTCACTACGACGGTTTAACTGATGTGCTTCTTCAGAACATGGAACACCATCTGCACATTCATTTACCAATTGGTTTTCTCCATATCCTTTCCAAGTAAGACGTGCACGATTAATACCATTAGCTACTAACCAATCCGCCGTTGATTTAGCACGACGACTCGATAAATCTTCGTTGTACTTATGAGAAGCACGACTGTCAGTATGCGAGCGAATATCTATTTTCATAGTTGGATATTCTATCAAAACTGCTTGTACTTTAGCTAATTCTGCTGCTGCATCTGGACGGATATTGTGCTTATCTAAATCAAAATAGATTGGATTTAACTTTAATACTTTAAATAAGTCATCACCTTTTTTAATTTCAATACGCTTTTTATCTAACTCCAAGTCAGCCTTAGTAACTCCTGTTTCGTTTGGTAACACTACTGTTTTTTCAACAGTGTTGTATCCTTCTAAACTAGCGTTAATTCTAAACTTAGTACCACATGTCAAACTAGGGAAAGAGTAAAAAGCATTCGCATCAGCTTTTGTTTCTGCTACTAAATTAAAATCTGCATCATACAATTTAACTTCTGCAAAAGGCAATCTCTCTTTTGTTTTTGCATCGTATACAACCCCCTCAATTCCTTGAATACAATCTAATACTAGAGCACGCAATTCATTAAAAGAATAAATATCATCTTTACCCACACCGTTTACACGATTAGAACTTAGAAATCCTTTTTTGCTATCTACATTAATATAGAATGAAAAATCATCTAAAGGACTATTAGCAGGTTCTCCAATATTTTGAACTTTTGAAAAACTACCATCTTCTTTAATCTTCGTTACAAAAATATCTAGTCCACCTAAACCTGGTCTTCCATCTGTAGAAAAATAAAGTTCATTGTTTTCAGTAATGAATGGAAAACTTTCTCTTCCTTCAGTATTGATTTCTTCACCAAGATTTATTGGCTGTCCAAAACTTCCATTCTCTTTGATTTCAACTTTGTACAAGTCTGATTTGCCAAAACCATTTGCTCTGTCGGAAGCAAAATACATCCACTTACCATCAACTGTTAAAGCTGGATGTGCTGTACTAAATGCATTACTATTGAAAGGCAATTCTTCTGCTTCAGACCATTTTCCTTTTTCATCTTTTGATGATTTGTAAATCTTCAACAAAGTGGTTTTGTGTGCATCTTTTCCTCTTTTTCCTTTATTAAAGTTATTTCGAGAAAAATACATTGTCATTCCATCTTTTGTTAGAACTGGTGTCGACTCATTGAACTTAGTATTAAGCTTTTTTGCAAAAGTTTCTAAATCTCCATAAGTACCATCTTCTTTAATCTCTACTGAATACAAATTTGTAAAATACTCACTCGTCCAACTGTGAATTTTCTTTGAAACAGTTCCCTTTTTACGTGCTGAAGCAAAAATCAATTTCCCATCATAAACAGTAGTTCCATAATCAGAAGCTCCACTATTAAACGGTACTAATTGTAATTCATAACGTCCAGAATTAGCTTCTATCTCAGCTCTATAGTCTTTTGAACCTTCAATTAACTTGGTACGAATATCTTCTGCCTCTAGTTTATTGAACTGCTCTAATACTACAGTTGCGCGGTCATACTCTTCAATAGATTTCAAAGTTTGTGCATAGCGGTAATAGTATTCAGAAGCTATCTCATTGCCTTCTATTTCTTCAAACAGAATAGAATACCATTTGTGAGCTTCTATTAGCTTACCATTAAAATAGTACGCATCTCCCAAGTTTTTCAAAACCTCTGGTGTATGATACCCTTTGTTAGCCACATGCTCATACAATTGAATAGCATCAATATAAGCAAAGCGTTCCATTCGAGTGTCTGCACGTTTAGCTTGCGCCTCTTGTGCTTGTGCAGTTGTTCCTAAAACAAGAAGCACAAACATTACTAAAAAGTTTATATAATTTCTCATGTTTCTTGTCTTTTAGAAGAATCGTGGTGTATTGATTCGGTTATAGCGATTAAACAATTCAAAACGCATAAATATTTCATGCGAACCCGAGTTGTAATGTGCTAATTTGGTCGTTTCTGCATCATAACTATACCCTATTAGTAACCCGTCATTTACTTGGAATCCAACCAATCCACTAACAGCTGCATCCCATCTGTAAGCAGCTCCTACAACAAACTTATCGTTAAACATGAAGTTAGCTGTTAAGTCAACCTGTAAAGGTGCTCCTTCCAAAGCTTTCACTAAAAAAGCAGGCTTGAACTTTAAGCTAGGATTCAAGTCAAAAACATAACCTCCCATAACATAAAAATTCATCTTTTGCTTCATAGTTGAAACTGCATTATCATCATATCGAGTTGTCTCCAACAAATGAGGTACAGAAACACCAAAATAAGACTTATCAGAATGTAAGTAAATACCTGCACCTACGTTTGGAGTGAACTGATTTTCTACATTTTGTTCAAACACAAAGTCTGAAGAATTATCCATTGAAAGTTTCGTATAGTCAACATTCAATAGATTTGCTGTTCCCTTTACACCAAAAGACAATTTATAATTTGATCTAAGATCTATGGTATAAGATAAATCAATTGCTAAGTTGTTTTCATCCATAGCACCAATACGATCGTTCAAATAAGAAACTCCTAAACCAAGTTTAGAATCACCTAATGGTGTGTTCATTGAAATATTTGCTGTTTGAGGAGCTCCATCAAGACCTACCCATTGGGTTCTATATAATCCAAACACACTCATTACCTCTCGCGAACCAGCATAAGCAGGATTCACTTGATTTGTATTATACATATAGTGTGTGTATTGAGGATCTTGCTGGGCATGCATTGCTGCACTGCCCAGAAACAAGATTCCACAAAACGCTGTTTTTATTGTTTTATGAATTTTCATCGTTTTCAAATTAATTAGATTCTAAATGAATGTATCCTGATTGATCCATAGTTTGTGTAGTTCCATTACCCAAACTAAAGTCATACTTCACAACGTAGAAGTATGTACCAGTAGGCAATTTCTCACCACCACTTACTACATGTTTTGTATTAGCATACCCTTTAAACACATTACCGTTTGAATTGTAATTTGTTGTAGTGTATACTAATTTACCCCAACGGTTGAAAATCTCAACTGTGTTACCTGGATAACATTCAATACCTTTTAATTGGAATTCATCATTCACGCCATCTCCATTCGCAGAAATTGCGTTTGTAAACTCAATTTTACAAGCCACATGAATAGTTTGTTCAAACTCAGTTTCATTTCCGCAAGAATCTGTTGCCGTCCAAGTTCTAAGTAAATCATATCGGTTTGGACAATCGCCAGCTATTGTTTCTTCAGTAAAAGTTACATTAACAGTACCACATGAATCAATTGCTTTTAATTGCTCTCTCTCTTTCAAATCTTCACATGATAAGAACAATTCTTTTGCAGGTAATGGATCAACAAATACAGGAGCTGTTGTATCTTCAATTGTTATTTTTTGAACATGACTCGCTGTGTTCCCACAAGAATCTGTAGCTGTCCATGTTCTAACTAATTGATAGCTTCCTAAACAATCTCCGTTTGTACGTAACTCCGTAAATTCGATTTTAGCTGTACTACAAGCATCAACTGCATTCATAACAGCAGCTTCAGGAATTCCAGCAGTACACTCTAAAGTTAAATCCTTAGGTAAGTTTGTTGTAAATACTGGTGCTACATCATCTACTATTGTAAATGTAGCAGTCGTTTCACTCTCGTTTCCACAAGAATCTGTAGCTGTAAATATTACAGTAGCTGTTCCTGTTGAACCGCAAGCTTTAACTAACCCTGTAAAGTTATTTGTCCAAGTAACTGTATTGGAACAAGCGTCTATTGCTTTTGCCCCACCGTGATTAGCCAACCAAGCAGCTAAATCATTCGCGTTGCCATTACCATCACAAGCAACTGTCGTGTCTATTGCTTCCACAATAAAGTCTGGACCTATTGTATCGACAATTGTAAACGTAGCCTGCTTACTAGAAGTGTTTCCACACTCATCAGTAACTGTAAATTTAACAACCGTATTTCCTGTTTTTCCACAAAGAACACTTGTATTTACAACCTCTGTTGTCCAAACTAATTTATCAGCAGCAGAACAATTGTCTGATGCTACTGCATTTCCAAAAGTAGCCAACCAATCTTTGTAAGCTTTTATATTACCAGCTCCATCACATTCAACAATTACATCATCTGGCGATTTTGTAAATTCTGGTGCTGTTTTGTCTTCAACTGTAATAGTTTGTGTGAAAGAAGTTACATTTCCACAAGAATCTGTAGCCGTCCATACTCTAACTAAATCATAGCTATTAGCACATAATCCACCAACTTTTTTCTCTGTAAATGATATTACAGCTTCACCACAGTTATCAGTAGCTACTAATATAGGTGTCGCAGGAACTACATCACATGAAACAGTCATTTTAGCCACTGGTAATGTTCCTACAAACTTAGGTGCTTCTGTATCTACAACAGTAAAAGTAGCCGTAGTTGTAATTTCATTACCACAAGCATCAGTTGCTTTGAAGATTACTTTTACACTTCCCGCATTTCCACAAGTTGTTACAAAATTAGCTGGAACATAATCATTTGTCCATTTTACTGTTGAACAAGAATCTGTTGCTTCTGCACCTGCATGGTTTGCTAACCAATTATCTAAAGCTTGTTGGGTGGTAGTACCACATTGTACTGTTAAACCTTGAGCCTCTTTAACTAGCGTTGGTTTTAAAGTATCTACTACTTTAATAGTAGCACTTGTAACTTCTGTATTACCACATGAATCTGTAGCTGTAAATACTACAGTAGCATTTCCTGTGTTTCCGCAAGCTGCTGTTAATCCAGTGTAATTATTAGTCCAAGTTACCGAGCCACATAAATCAGAAGCGATTGCTCCACCGCGATTGTTTAACCAAGTTGTTATTTGAGTATCCACATTAGTACCACATTCAATCACTAGATTATCTGCCGGTTTATCAATAGAAGGAGCCATTTCGTCTTTAATGGTAAATGTCGCTTGCTTACTAGAAGCGTTTCCACACTCATCAGTAACTGTAAATTTAACAACTGTGTTTCCGGTTTTTCCACAAAGAACACTTTTATTTACAATCTCTGTATTCCAACCCAATTTATCATCAGCAGAACAATTGTCTGTTGCTACTGCATTTCCAAAATTAGTTAACCAATTTTGAAAATCAGCCTTATTTCCAGTTCCATCACATTCAACTGTTACATCTTGTGGAACAACATCGAATACTGGAGCCAATTTATCTGCAACGATAATGATTTGTGTATGTGAAGTTGTATTTCCACATAAATCTGTAGCTGTCCAGGTTCTTTTTACAACAAAGTTATTAGCACAAGTACCATCAACTTTTGTTTCTTTAAACTCAACATCCGCAGTACCACAGTTATCTTTAGCTGTTAAAGCAGCTGCTACTGGAACGTCATTTAAACAAGAAACGGTAATATTAGAAGGAAGGACCTCAACAAATTTAGGTGCAATCTTGTCTTCTACTGTAACTATTTGAGTATGTGAAATTGAATTTCCACATTCATCGGTAGCTGTCCATATTCTTGTTAATACAAAACTATTAACACATGTACCAGCTACTTTTGTTTCTTTAAACTCAACATCCGCAGTACCACAGTTATCTTTAGCTGTTAAAGCAGCTGCTACTGGAACGTCATTTAAACAAGAAACGGTAATATTAGCAGGAAGATCCTCTACAAATGTTGGGGCAATCTTATCTTCTACTGTAATAACTTGTGTATGTGAAACAGAGTTACCACATAAATCTGTAGCTGTCCATATTCTTGTTAATACAAAACTATTTGCACAAGTACCATCTACTTGAGTTTCTTTAAATACTACATCAGCAGTACCACAATTATCCTCAGCCGTTAAAACTTCTACTGTTGGAACGTCGTTTAAACAAGAAACTGTATTATTAGCAGGTAGATCTGTTTGATCAAACTTCGGTGCTACTTTATCTTCAACGGTAATCGTTTGTGTAAAGCTTGTTGCATTTCCGCAAGAATCTGTAGCCGTCCATACTCTAACTAAATCATAGCTATTCGCACATAAACCACCTACTCTTTTTTCTGTAAACGATATCACCGCTTCACCACAGTTATCAGTAGCTACCAATATTGGCGTTGCAGGAACAACATCACAAGAAACAGTCATTTTAGTTACTGGCAATACTCCTACAAATTTAGGTGCCTCAGTATCTACAACTGTGAAAGTAGCTGTAGTAGCGATTTTTCTACTACAAGCATCAGTTGCAGTAAATGTTACTGTATAACTACCTGCTTTTCCACAAGTTGAAATAAAATCAACTGTTTCGGAATCATTTGTCCAAGTTACAATTGAGCAAGAGTCAATAGCTTCTGCACCACCATGATTTTTCAACCAATTAGTAAACGCTAATTCTGTATTAGAATTACATTCTACTGTTAAGTCTTGAGCCTCTTTTGTAATTGTCGGAACTATAGTATCTACAACTTTTACAGTTGCCATTGTAACACTCTTATTATTACAAGCATCTGTTGCTGTGAAAGTAACCTCAATCGGTGCTCCACATACAGTTAACTTTCCAGCGTAATTATGAGTCCATGTAACCTCTCCACAATTATCTGTAGCAACAGCTCCACCAAAGTTACTTAACCACGCGTTTAGTTCATCTTCCACATGAACACCACATTCAATCTCTAAATGAGATGCTGGTTTTTCAATTATAGGTGCTTTCGTATCTTTAATAGCAAAAGTAGCTTGTTCAAATGCCATATTTCCACATGCATCCGTAACGATAAAGTCAACAATTACAGTCCCTGTAATACCACAAATAGTGTTGGTGTCTTCTATATGAGTGGTTGACCAAGTTACAATACCACAGCTATCTGCTGCTTCTGCACCACCATGATCAGCTAACCAAGCGTGGAATCCATCAGGTCCATCAAGATTTCCTTTACCATCACACTCTACTATTTTACTTTTTGGTTTTTTCGTAAAAGTAGGTGCGGTAGTATCTACAACTGTAAAAGTTGCTACAGTTGTTGCTTTATTACCACAAGGATCAGTTACTGTAAAAGTTACTAGGGCACTTCCAGTACCTGGACACGAACCCTGTGTAACAACTGTAAAATCATGATCCCATTCTAAATCTACATCATTACTACAACCATCAGTTGCTGTGGCTCCACCATTACTGCCTAACCAAGCATCTAACAATTGTTGATAATTTGCAGACTTACATTCTAGCGTTAAACCTTCTGCAACCTTAGTTATAGTCGGTGGTGTTTTATCTTCAATAGTAAATGTAGCTATTTCTGAAACCTCATTTCCACAAGCATCTGTAGCTGTAAAAGTCACTGTATAACTACCTGCTTTTTCACCACAAAGAGCATCAAAACTAATAGTATCAAAATTGTTTGTCCAAACTACAACACCACATGCATCAGTTGCCACTGCTCCACCGTGGTTTCTCAACCAACTCTCTAGAGCTTCTGTTGTGTTTGATTCACAAGATACCGTTATACTTTGTGGTTTTCTGTTTAAGACTGGAGTCACTTTATCTTCTATAGTGATAATTTGCTCACACTCAACCTCAACCCCACTTACATCTGTAACTATAAAAGTTCTTGCAAAGCTTCTAACTCCAGCTATACAAACAGAAATTTGACTGTCACTATAAGTATATGTTGTAGCACCACAAGATGTAAGAATTGTTGGAATTCCTGTAATTTCAGGACCATATCCTTGTTCACAACTTGTTATTGTTATATCCGAAGGACATTCAATTTGCAATGTACAACAAACTGGTGCCTCTCCCTCAATCACTAATGGAGTACAGTTATTAGCATCTGTAAAAATAAGAGAATACGCTGTTCCTTTAGCAATAGTATCTGATGTCCAAACGTCACCATTAAACGACCCTGGCGCTCCTGTTCCCGAAACTAAATAAGGTCCTTTCCCTGTCAGTTCTACAACAATATTATAAGTCTGTTGATCTATAGAACAAATTAAATCAGTTGTTCCTATTAGAACTTCATTATTCAAAAGAACTTTAATTTCACCTATATTACTTTTACAAGCTCCATCCGCAATAAATCTATTGATAACATAATACGTTCTTCCATCTACTAAAGGTGTGTTTAAAGGTAAACGTGTATTAACTTTATCTGCAATTGCCTCTTGCTCATTTTCATACCACGATAAGTAAAATCCATTAGTAAACGTTACGTCTTCTAACGTAGGAACCTTTCCATCTAATGACGGATTACAAATTATCCTAGTTTGTTGGGGAGGATCAATCGTCAAAACACCATCAACTGGTAAAATCATTGGAATTAAATCTTCTAAAAGAACCTGATCGATTCCCTTTGGACAGCTCGGTGTATTACAAGAAGAGACATCTATATTTTGGAAAACCATCACAGCAATTTTTCCAAAGTCATGATTACAAGTTAGACTTACTTCATCATTAACTGTGTATTTCAATGGAACATTGACAAGTTTAATACGTTCATCAACACTGATATCCTGAGTTACTTTATAAATATAACCGCGATTATCAAGTTGATCTATTCCTTTATATTCTACCTTTCCTGCTGGTTGTATATAATCTTGTGGATTACCCACTATACTCCATCCTACTGGAAGTTTTATGGCAAAATAATACTCATCCGTAATCGCATCAGTATTTTTATCAGCACCTGTATTCAATAACTCGAAATTATATTTCGCTCTAAGATTTCCTCCTACTGTTAGTACAGGGTCTAAAACAACCTTATGAGTAATAGTTTCTAACTCTGGGAAAGAATCGGAACCACCTTCAATTAAAATACGTTTTGAAGTAGCTGGTGCAAGATCAGCTTCAGCTAACTCTGCTCCACAAATGTTCGTTCCTAAGCCTGTAAACCCTAACTTAGCACCACTTCTAAAATCACATCCATTTATATCAAAAAACACTTTTACCTGAACGCGATCTAACGTATTAAGTTTAACTGTATTTGGTAGACTAAGGTTAAGTGTATCATTGCTTACTATAAAGTTCGTCCCCGCAGTAAAAGTAACTGTAGGATTCAAATCTGTAACATTAAAAACATTACTAAATTCAAATCTATCGAAGACCAATCCTGGTGCAGTATGTAAAGGAATACGCACTTTTAATTCATCTACTTGAGTGTCTCCTCCATTATGAATTTCAATAGTATACCACAATTCTTTACAAAAATCTTGTTTGTCATTTTGATTAGAAGCATCCACAATAGATGTTTGCAAATCATCTTCCAAATCCTTATGTGTTAAAGTATATTTTGCTAAACCACAACCTTCTGCGTTATTTGCAGGATATGTATCTGGTGCGCAATTATAACCCGCTACCAGTGTCAATTCTTCAACCTTACAATCAATTATTTTTGAAGTAATTTTATAGAATTGTGAACCACCCCCTCCAAAGTTTCCTAATTTATATAAACCATTTTCTGGTGATATCGCAGCCCCCTCATTAGAACCGTCAAAACCAGAAACAGGAATTATAGTCTCTATTCCTAAAGCACCGGAGTCTTTAGAAATCCAAACACTATTAAAATTTCTTTTTCCTTCACTTTCAAGCTTAACAATCCAAGATACTTCCGTTCCATCAGGACTTAAAGTTCCCAACTCAGCTCCATTAGTTAGAGACAGTTTTAAACTACCAATACCAGTGTTGTATTTTAAAGCTTGTGTTTCAGTGAAAGGAGATTCTACTCCTGCTCCATCATAAACAACTCCTTCTAGCTTTATAGCTACTTGCAATTCTTTAGCCGTTATAGTAGGTTCACAACCCAATAAAACTACAGTAGGTACAATCTCTATTACAAATCCTTCATCAAAAAGAGCTGTATTCGTAATAGCATTTAAAATAGTTGCTAAATCTACTATATACGCCCCATTTGATACTGCAAGACCAGATATTGTAGCCACATTATTTATTCCTAACCAAGGCTGATTTTTTATGACAACCTTAACCCCTGTCATTTTTAAATAATCAGGCACAGTTAAAGTAGCTTTAGTAGCTTTAAAAAGCTTTCTAAACTCTTTAGTAAAAATAGCATCTTGTCTGTCTAATTCAAAAACAGTAGCTGTAAATGTAGCTATATTGGTATTTTCTTCACAAGAAACGAAATCAACAGTTCCTGCTTTAAAATTAAATGCAACAGGCACATAAAAACCAGTTGCTGTGTAATCCCTTCCACAAGCCAAGGCTTCATTTCCACGTATTAAATATGATTTCGTTGGAAACTGAACAAACTCTTCACTAACCTCATTTGCTTTAATTTGTAGAGAAAGTGTTACAGTATCATTATCCAAAAGTACATTGTTTAATGCAGCTTCATTTGACACCGAAAACTCCACAATAAAACTTCCTGCATTTTCTTGAACTACTAAGTTTGAAAATGTATGAGGAGTACCATTACGTGTTACCACCACTTTTCCAGTATTATTCTCAAAATATGCCAATACATTATTGTCTTTTGCAACAACCATACGAATCGTTGTAAAAACTTCACCTGCTTGCATCACAACTGTAGAACTTTGAGAAATCTCTAAAAGATCTCCTGCAATAAAAGTTCTAATTTGAACATCATTGGAATTTGCAATTGTTCCAACAGTAGGTATTCCAGGTCCATCCACTGCATACCCTAAAGACACGCGCTTCAAAGAAGCTGCATGGTTTTGCAATCCATTAGTACAAGGTCCAGCATCACAATATCCATTTAACTTTGTTTCGTTACATTTGAAAACGATAGAAGTACATGGACTATTAGCTGCATCCTTTTTATTCAACTCTCCCCCTACTCGATACCATAAATCAGACATCATAGGGCAACTCAACTCTAATGGGAATTTTAGACGTGCCGTCGAAAGATTCAAATCTGTATTCAAGTCCCAAGGAGCTGTTCCATACATAAATGTTAATTTATATTCGCTATCCGAACCTGTCGGAACAGCTACTACAGGAAAACCACCAAGGGTCATTGCAATAGCAGTCGCATCAGAAATAGATAAATCAGGAGATAAACTAATTATTACAGAAAACGTATCTCCTACTGCTAAACCAGCAGCAGGAATTTTAAAGTTTTTAAACAAGAAATCTGCTTCAAAAGCCTCTCCTGTTGTAATATCAATTTCTCCAATATTTTTCCCATCAAAAGAATAGGTTGCCTCAGCAGTCACCGATCCATTTGCCAAAACTGGCGCGCAAGCACCACTAAATGTATAAGACGCATTGAAATAATTTCCGTTATTCGTAAACGAAGTAGGTGCTGTAGTACAATTAGCTTGTGTACTTTCCGGTGCACTTATATACTGGTCAAATGTAATCACAACACTTTCTCCTGGTTCTAATGCTGAAATGCTTATTTTAACATTCTTAGGCTCATTACCTGGAGTTCCTATGACTGGTGCTGAACTACCATTTATTTTAATAGTATTCGGATTAATATTACCACCTAGTTCATTCGTTCCAATTTCAAACTCAATAACTGATGTAGCCGTACCTCCTTTATTGGTAATAGTCCACGTTTGCGGAACATATCCATTAAAACAAGCCGCTACAGATGTATTTGCTTTTACCTCTAATTGTGGTGCATTCGCAGCCTTTATGTTTATAATACTTTTTGTTGTACCATTTACACCTGAGTTGGTACATTTTTCTGAACAGCCATAATACACCTCATAATCTGTAGCAGATAATTCGCAAGCTACAATATTTACTTTTTCTGTAAAAGAAATTGTGCCTCCTGACTTTAAAGTATTTCCTGTAAAAACAAGTTTATTTGAATCACTCGTATCCACTGCCCATCCATCCACAACACCATAAGTCAGATGTTCTAATCCATCCCCTAATATGCGTGCTAAATAAATTTCAGAAATTGCACCCGCACCCTGATTTATTATCGTAATCGTACGTTCTACCTCATCTCCAACATTTCCTAATATCGGACTCGGTGAAACAGAAACTCTTAATACTGCATGGATAACATTAATAGCTTCACTTGTATCTGGTTGATCTACTCCACAACCTGAAAAAGTATATTGTATTACATTTCCATCCGCAGGTTTTCCAATTACCTCACATAATGCTTTAACCTTAAAAGTAATAACCATTTCTTCGGTTATAGATCCAGCAGTAATCGTTGGTAATTTTATCTCTCCTCCATTTACTGTTACACTATTCATAACCGCATTATTACCATCTACTTTTACGGTATTCGTATCCAATGCAAATCCTGGAGGAATCACAAAATTCAAAGTACCATTTGTACATTCCGTAGCGCCCTTTCCTATTTTTACGGAAAACTCCTTATAGTCTGCACAAGCATCTAATCCAACTAATTGACTCCCTGTTATAAGGGTCTGCGCTTGTGATTGAAATGCCACTAACGAAAATAAGGAAGTAAAGAACAACAACAGCGCCATTCTATTCTTCCTTAGATTCGAAAAAACATAATTTAATGTAGTTTTATAACTCATAAATTTTAATTTAATTTCTATTCTTCTTTTTCAATCTTTTATCTAAAAAGATCTTCTCACATTTATTTACTATATCACATTATTAACAAATTTTTAGATTATACTTTATCATAGTTTTCAATTTTATTCCTTTAACCCTAATGTTCTATATTCATACTATTATAAAACACCCAAAAACTTCTCTTCGAAACATGCAGACATACCAATGCTTTCACTAATCCATCTTTAAAAAGACTAGTAAAATCATTTTGTAATAAAACATTTTGGGAGAGACTTAGAAAATCTTATTTAAGAATTTCAAGTTAGATAAGAGAACTAAATGGTATTTCATAGTTAGTAAGTTTTGATGTTTATTATAATATATTGGCTTTTTAAAGTCTCCTACTTCATTATTCAAACAGCAAACTAATAAGAAGATTTAATATTCCATTCTATGTTTATTTACAATAAAACACACAAAACAGCATACATAATTAATCTTCTATCTCAATTGTCAAAATTACGAACTATATTAATTTGACAAAACAAACTCTAAGACACACGACATTTTTATTAATAACTAAAAAAAACACGCTCTTTTATTAAAAATGAAACAAGTCATTTAATAAATTAAATATGAAATACAAAATTATAGTATAAATTACACTAACTATTATCATTCTCAATGCGCGAACAATTATCGTGATTAAAGATTTTAACTTTTTTAACTTTAAAAAAACGACTAATATTTAAAAAATTGAAACATTAATCAGAATACAAACAAATTACAAACAAATTTATTACATATTGTCATTTATGTGTTAAAAAGCAAAAAAGCAAACCTACTCTACTTCATTAAGAAGATTAAATATATTTCTTACTTAGAACACAAAATTTCATATAATGAACCACAAAGTTTAGTAATTATAGAGGAAGTTTTTCTTCATACACTAAACAATTGTTCTAAAAAACATGAATGGAATTGGAGAAGTTCAAAATTGTATAAAAGAATCTATATGAAACATTAATATACAGTATGGGAAGGCATAACTCTATAGTGTCTTAAAGCTCTATAAGTTTCTATTAGATCGATTTGTACTCCTATGTTTGTTTAGAAATTGAAGATGCTGTTATCTATTACATTTAATTTTATTGATCTAGAATATTGTTAAATACAAATCAGCAAGCCTTCACATCTCAAAAAACAATTCATATTTCTAACGATACTCTTTGCAAGGGTTATTCAAAGGCTACTCACTCAATAAGTGAACACTATTTGCTACCGATCTGAAAGAATTTGTGGTCGATGTTTCATGTAGAGCACATCGATAAAAAGCTAGTTAGAAATTGTATTTTATAAATGGTTTCTATTATTGTTATGAAAAGCTGATAACAGACATACTAACTGTTGAAATATAAAATACTCAATTGATTAAATGTCGTAAAACAAAACATTTCTATCATGAAACCAAGACTATGAATACTAAGGTTTGTATGCAAAATTATGTCTAACTTTATGAATTAAGCCTTAAACAAAGAGTACGATAAACTTTTTTACTAAAAATTAGTTATATCTATTCTTATATCCTCTTAGAATATTCATTTTTATAGATTAAAAATTCTATATTTTTTTTGATTTTACCATATAGAACAGTACAGCTATAGGTATCAACAACAAACCGATTATCATGGGTTCTGATTCTATTAATTGAGGTGCACGAACTAAGGTAAGAACTAATCCTCCAAGTGCGCCACCAAAATGTGCAGCATGACCGATATTATCTTTATTTGCTTTCATTCCATATATTGAATAAAACAAGTATCCTATCCCAAAAATATAAGCAGGAATTGGGATTGGAATAAATAATAAAAATAATTTCATTTCGGGATTAATCAATATTGCAGCATATACAATCCCCATAACAGCACCTGATGCCCCTATTGCTCTGTAATTATAATTGTTTTTATAAAAATACAAGGTTAATGCACTACCTACTATTAGACTACCGAAATACAGTAACAAAAAATAAGCTGATCCAAATATCTGAACAACCAATGGTGCAAACATAAAAAGCGTAAACATATTGAAAGCTAAATGCATCAGATCTCCATGCAAAAAAGCAGAACTAATCATTCGATACTTTTCTCCTTTCAATATACTACCTATATGAAATTCATATTTTGAGAAAAACGAGTAGTCTTTAAATCCTTTAAAGCTTATTAAAGCCGTGATTGCAATCAATAACACCAATATTATAGGAGTTGCCATATTTGAAATTTTAAGTAAAAATACTCATTGTTTTACAACGCTGAAATATTTCACCTCAAAAATAGATAATAAAGTATCTTTGTAGAAACTTAGTTTTATGAATTACCTTGTATATATACTGGCATATCCTTTTCTTTGGCTTTTCTCAAGAATACCATTTGCTCTTTTTTATATATTTTCTGATTTTATGTATTACCTACTCTACTATGTTGTAGGATATCGTAAGAGAACGGTTAGAAAGAACTTAGAATTAGCTTTTCCCAATTTAAACAAAGAAGAACGACTAGAAATCGAAAAAAAATCATTTCGTCATCTTTGTGACACTTTTCTCGAGATGGCCAAAACAATTAGTTTACCAGAGAAAGAAATGAGAAAACGTTTTCAATTTACAAACCTAGATTACCTTTTAGAGTTAGAAAAAGAAAACAAAAGTATTATGCTATTCTGTGCACATTACGCTAACTGGGAATGGACAATTGTTTTAGGAAATCAAATAAATTTTCAAGGTTTTGCTGTTTACAAAAAAATAAACAATCCTTATTTCGATGCTTTTATCAAGCGTACACGTTCTCGTTTTAATACCATATTAATAGAGATAAAAGAAACGATACGAGTAGTTAGAAAAAATGAAATAGATAAAAAACATGGTGTTTATGCTTTCATCAGTGATCAATCTCCTATGGTTAGTCAAACCAACTATTGGCATGAATTTATGGGAATTGAAGTGCCTGTTTACACCGGCGGAGAAGCTTTGGTAAAAAAGTACGACATTACCCCTCTTTATTTAAAAGTAGAATATGTTTCTAGAGGGCATTACAAAGCTACTTTTGTTCCTTTATTAAATGAAGATGAAGTTTTAAAAGAAATTCCAAACTACGAAATTACCAATCGCTTTTTAAAGGAAGTTGAAAAACAACTTATTGAAGCACCTGAATACTACTTTTGGACTCACAAGAGATGGAAGCATAGAGGTAAAAAACCTAAGAACTTATAAAATTATGATTGATGATAATAACTGTCATATAACTCTGATTACACAATAGATATAGACAACAATCTAACTAATTTTCTTAATCTAGGTTAACTTTTTTCTATATATTAAGTAGTAATTTTATAGTACTAAAAAACAGAGATATGAAAACAGTTAATAAAATAGTTAAACCCCGTACACCGCATTTTGTAGGTGATGGTTTTCGAGTACATAATTTTATTCCTAGCACACCCAATATGGATATGATAGAAATGGATCCTTTCATCAATTTCGATTATAATTCCAAATTCAATTTTTCGCCAACTGATATTCCCAGAGGTGTAGGTGTACATCCTCACAAAGGTTTTGAAACCGTTACAATTGCCTATCATGGACAAATTGAACACGGAGATAGTAGTGGCGGAGGAGGAGTTATTGCCGAAGGTGATGTACAATGGATGACAGCAGGTTCAGGAATTTTGCATAAAGAATTTCACGAAACAGAATGGAGTAAAAACGGAGGTGTTTTTCAAATGGTACAGTTATGGGTAAATCTACCTGCAAAATTCAAAAACACGGCACCTAACTATCAGTCGCTCAAAAACGAAGCTATCACCCGTTACAACTTAGATAACAACAATGGCTTTATAGAAATAATTGCAGGGGACTATAAAGGTATTAAGGGGTCGGCTACCACCTTCTCTCCAATTCATATGTACAATCTAAAGGCTAAAAAAGGTGCTGAAATTAACTTATCATTCCCTTCTCATTATTCTACATTGTTATTGGTTATTGAAGGAGAAATTAAAGTGAATGACGGTGAATTAGTACAAACCGACCACGTGGTTTTAATGAATAGAGACGGAGAGGATTTCAATGTTCAAGTTTCTTCAGATGCAATAGTATTAGTGCTGTCAGGAGAACCTTTAAAAGAGCCTATCGCCCACCATGGACCCTTTGTGATGAATACACGTCAAGAACTTATTCAAGCTTTTGAAGATTTTCAAGCAGGGAAATTCGGAGAATTAAATTAATACTATTCAACAAATCCATATTTAAGCCAAAAAAGGCTGTGTTTTATAAAACACAGCCTTTTTTTAATCTTTTAAGATTTACAGTATTAAATACCTGCTATCACTTTAATTTCCTCAATAATTCGAGAAGCTAATCCGTCTGCATCATCTTGTGTCGGTGCTTCAGTATAAATTCTTATTATAGGTTCTGTATTTGATTTCCTAAGATGTACCCATGATGTAGCGAAATCTATTTTAACGCCATCAATAGTAGATATATCTTGATTACTGTAGTTTTCTGCCATTTGTTCTAATAGCATATCTACATTTATCTTAGGAGTTAATTCAATTTTATTCTTACTCATATAATACTGAGGATATGAAGCTTTTAACTCTGCTACTGTCTTTTCTTGATTCGCCAAATAAGTCAAGAATAAAGCAACTCCAACAAGTGAATCTCTTCCATAATGTAGTTCAGGATATATAATACCTCCATTTCCTTCACCACCAATTATAGCATGATTTTTCTTCATTAGTTCAACTACATTTACTTCTCCTACAGCTGAAGCAGCATAATGCCCTCCATGTTTTTCTGTAATATCTCTCAATGCTCTCGAAGAAGATAAATTGGAAACTGTATTTCCAGGTGTTTTACTTAAAACATAGTCTGCACACGCCACGAGAGTATACTCCTCTCCAAACATTTCTCCATCATTCGATATAAATGCCAAGCGATCGACATCTGGATCTACAACAATTCCAAAGTCAGCATTCTCTTTAGGAACCAATTCACAAATAGCACCTAAATGCTCTTTTAGAGGCTCAGGATTATGAGGAAAGTCCCCATTAGGTTCACAATATAGCTCTACAACCTCAACACCCATTTTTCTTAGTAAATTCGGTATTATAATACCTCCCGAAGAATTTACACCATCAACTACTACTTTAAAATTCTTTTTCTTCACTGCTTCTACATCCACCAACGGCAAATCCAACACCTTATCGATGTGTATATCCATATAATCATCTCTATGTATTATTGTTCCCAAAGAATCTACATCCGCAAAATCAAATGCTTCTGCTTCTGCTAATTCTAAAATTTGGGCACCATCGTCTCCACTTAAGAATTCTCCCTTCTCGTTTAGTAACTTTAATGCATTCCACTGTTTGGGATTATGTGATGCAGTCAAAATTATCCCTCCATCAGCTTTCTCCAATGGCACTGCTACTTCAACAGTAGGAGTTGTAGACAAACCTAAATCTACTACATTAATTCCCAACCCAACTAATGTTTGTACTACCAAGTTATGAATCATCGGTCCTGATATCCTTGCATCTCGCCCTATCACAACCGTTAATTCTTTGTTTATATTACTGTTCTTTAAAAAGGTTCCGTAAGCTGATGCAAATTTAACTGCATCTACTGGAGTTAGGTTATCTCCTACTTTTCCTCCAATGGTACCACGGATTCCTGATATAGATTTTATTAAAGTCATACTTTTAGTTTTTGCAATTCTTTATTCCAACAAATATAACAATTGATAAAGGTTTTTAACAATACACTGCAAAAAAATCATTTTAATGTTTTACTTTGTAGTATGAATTTTTTAGCCCACATCTATTTGTCAGGAAATGACTCATCTTTACAAATTGGTAATTTTATTGCCGATAGGGTAAGGGGTAGGTTATATCTTGATTTTTCTCTCGGAATTCAAAATGGTATTTTATTACATAGAGAAATTGATTCTTATACTGATTTTCATCCGGTTTTCAGGGAGAGCAAAAAAAAATTAGTTCCTAGATACAACCATTATTCTGGTGTATTAGTAGATATGTTTTACGATCATTTTTTGGCAAAAAACTGGAAGATGTACTCAGACCAATCTCTTGAAGAATATGTTCGTGATTTCTATCTATTGTTAGAAAGTAATTATGAGGTTTTACCTAAGGCTATACAAAACATGATGCCTACAATGACCATGGAAAATTGGTTAGTCAAATATCGTAGCATAGATGGACTAGGCTATATTTTGAAACAAATGGACTCTAGAACAGATTATAGCTCGAAAATGCAATTCGCAACGGAAGAACTTGAAATGTACTATGAAGACTTCCAAGCCGAATTCACTTTTTTCTTTGAAGAAATCCAACTACACTTGAAATCCTTTAAAGAGTTGAAGGGTTATTAAACTATTTTATGTAGCTTTTTGACAATCTCTATTTATATTAATGCTTTTTCCATTTTATTACGGTTCAAACATAGCGATAAAAAATACTTATAAGTACTATAATCACAGAAAAACATAATTCAATTTTTGTGATGTAAATAAACTTGTCACTCTAGCTTTTTCAAGTAATTTTACACTATGAAATCGACATCAAAAAAACATATTAAAACTTCTCTAATCAAAGCCTTTAACTATATAGAGGGTTTTGTTTTTTTCTTAAAATCGATACTTTCTGATAGACAATTCATCTACCTATCTTGTGTTATTGTTGGAGCTTCATCTGCTCTGGCTGTAACTTTATTGAAATATTTTGCACATTCTGTTTTTGAATTTGTTAGCTATATTGACAATATTTTTCACTTACCATACAGTAATAGTATACTGCCGATTATTGGAATATTTCTGACCGTGTTTATCGTAAAACGCTTTCTTGGAGGAAATATAGAAAAGGGGACTTCTCAAATTATGATTGCTGTTGCTAAGCGTTCAGGAATGATGCCCAAAAAGCAAATGTATGCACAAATTATAACAAGTTCTTTGACGGTTGGTATGGGAGGTTCTGCAGGTTTAGAATCCCCTATTGCTATCACAGGTGCAGCTTTTGGGTCAAATTATGCACAGAATTACAAATTAAGTTATAAAGACCGTACACTTCTTTTAGCTTGCGGAGTTGCAGCTGGGATTTCTGCGGCCTTTAATGCACCAATTGCTGGAGTTCTATTTGCTATCGAAGTTATATTAGCTGACTTAAGTGTAACTGCTTTTATACCAATCATGATTTCTTCTGCCACCGGATCAATTGTTTCTAATCTTATCATCAAAGAAAACATATTACTTGCTTTTAAACAGGAATTATTATTTGATATCGGCAATACCCCCTACTATGTTATTTTAGGAATCACAACTGGATTAGTATCTGTATATCATGCACGTATGTTTCGGAGAGTGGAGCACTATTTTGACAAATTCAAAAACAAAGTTTATACTAAAGCTGCCATTGGTGCTTCATTACTCGCCCTATTAATTTTCTTCTTCCCTACATTATTTGGAGAAGGATATGAGAGTATTAAGGTGTTATCTAGTGAATCTCCAGAGAAAATATTAGAGAACACCTTGTTGTCTAGCTATAGTTCAAGTAGTTGGGTTTTATTGTTTTTTGTAGGAATCACAATGATGGTTAAAGTATTTGCAACAGGTTTGACCCTAGGAAGTGGAGGTAACGGAGGTAATTTTGCTCCTTCTCTTTTCGTTGGCTCCTATTTGGGTTTTGTATTATCAAAATTCATTAATCTAATTGGTTTTAAGGAACTTCCTATTAGCAATTTCACTGTTGTCGGTATGGCTGGTGTATTGAGCGGGCTTTTTCACGCACCACTAACTGCAATATTTCTGATTGCTGAAATTACTGGAGGTTATGGTCTAATGGTACCTCTATTAATAGTATCATCTATTAGTTTTGGTATTTCAAAAAACATGGAAAAGCACTCTATGGATATTAAGAACATTGCTGAAACAGGAATGGTATTTACCTCAGATAAGGACAAAAACATTTTAACCACTATACTTCCACATCAACTTATTAAACAAGACATTAAAGTTTTAAATTTAAATAACTCTACTGAAGATTGTGTAAACATCTTTAGCCAAACGAATCAACTATTTATTCCTGTCTTAGACGAAGAGAATCACATCATAGGAATCATCAACATGAACACAGTGAGACCTATTATATTCAGTCCTTTTCAAACTCGTTTTACACCACTTAAAGATCTTATTGAAAGACCATTAATTGTGTCCTATTCCGACAGTACCGAAATAATTATTGAAACAATTGAAAGCAATAAAGTAGATTACGTTCTAGTACAAAAAGACAAGAAATATTTTGGATATCTAGAAAAAAGCGATCTACTTGAGGCCTACAGAATAAGCCTAAAACAAATGAGAATTGAATAAAAAAAAAGCTACCTTTGGAAAGGTAGCTTTTCTTTTTCATAGCAACTCTATGTTTTTCGTATTGGACAGAACAACAAAACAACAAAACCAAATTCTATTCTTGAGTAGCCATCTCTAAATAGTTTAAAATTTAATCCCATCACAATCTCGAAACACAAAGATGTTTTTTACTCTTTATTTGAAGACAAATGTAACACAAATTCCAATATTTCCTATAGCCAAGACTGCATTTTAACATCAATTATCGTTTAGCGATACCCCTTGTTAAATATCCATTTTCCAAAGTTCTCTTCTACTGTATTTTGAAATACATTAATCTTTTGTTATTAGTTTTTGTTTAAATATTTTTTTAAAATAAAATCCTTAGTTTTGTTATACATCTCGCTTAAGAGCCCTAAAATACATTAATTTTTAACATTACTATGACAAATCAATTCTTCAATAAATTACTTGAAAACAATTTAGGTAGCGATATATATTTCGACAAGAAAAGAATTGAAAAATTTACTGATAACCTTTTTCACTTCCTATTTCAATTAGAGGATCGCAAATATCACTCTAAAGAAGCATTACAAATTAGAATCGACCAATTCAAGAATGAATTGACAGCTCTTCTATTCAATATTAATAAGGATGCTGATTACACTAAAAGTGTTGTAGATTCTTTTTTTGATTCTTTGCCGAAAATTTATTTTAGTCTATTAGATGACGCACAATGCATATTAGATAATGACCCTGCCGCGACTTGTCTTCAAGAAATTTTTATATCATATCCTGGTTTCTATGCTATTTCTATTTATCGTTTTGCCCATCAATTACATCAACAAAAAGTCAAACTGATTCCAAGAATATGGACGGAATATGGTCATAGTAAAACTGGAATAGATATACACCCTGCAGCTGTAATTGGTAATTCCTTTTTTATCGACCACGGAACAGGTATTGTTATAGGCGAAACATGTATCATTGGAAAAAATGTAAAACTATATCAGGGTGTCACATTAGGTGCTATTTCAGTAGCCAAAGAAAAAGCAAATACGAAAAGACATCCTACAATTGAAGATGATGTTGTTATTTATGCTGGTGCAACAATTCTTGGAGGAGAAACCATTATAGGAGAAAATAGTGTCATTGGAGGAAATGTATGGATTACTAAAAGCGTAATTGCAAACTCAATCATATACAGTAAAAGTAAAGCTTACTCAAAGAACCAAGATACCGTTCCCACTCCAATTAACTTTATTATTTAAATATTTATATTATGAAAGTCAATTCTATATTAGAAACCATTGGAAATACTCCACATGTCAAAATAAATAAACTCTTTCCAAATAATTCAAACGTTTGGATTAAAGTAGAGCGCCAAAATCCTGGCGGTAGTTTAAAAGACCGTATTGCTCTAGCAATGATAGAAGATGCTGAAAAAGCTGGTATAATAAATAAAGACACCACTATAATTGAACCTACATCAGGTAATACTGGTGTCGGTTTAGCAATGGTATGCGCTGTAAAGGGCTACAATCTAATTCTAGTTATGCCAGAGTCAATGAGTATTGAAAGAAGAAAACTAATGGCTGCCTATGGAGCGAAATTCATCCTTACTCCAAAAGAATTAGGAACAGCTGGAGCTGTAAAGAAAGCCACGCAACTCGTTGAAGAGACTCCTAATTCATGGATGCCAAATCAATTTGAAAACAAGTCAAACCCTAATATTCATGCTACAACTACTGCTCAAGAGATTTTAAAAGATTTCCCCCAAGGAATTGACTACTTAATTACCGGAGTGGGAACTGGAGGACACATTACTGGAATTGCATCTGTTTTAAAACAAAAGTTTCCAAATCTGAAAGTATATGCTGTAGAACCAAAACTTTCTGCTGTTTTAAGTGGAGACAAAGCTGGACCACATCCTTTACAAGGAATTGGGGCTGGATTCATTCCAGAGATTGTAAATCCAGAACTATTCGATGGAATCATCACTATCGAAAAAGAAGAGGCTTACGCTTATACCATGAGAATTGCAAGAGAAGAAGGAATCCTTGCTGGGATTTCAACAGGAGCTTCCTTAGCTGCTGTTGCTAAAATTCTACCAAGCATAAATGCTGAAGCAAAAATCTTAACTTTCAATTACGACACTGGGGAACGATACTGGTCAGTAGATGATTTATTTGATGAAAGCCAAGCTATCATAAAATAGGTAAATACAAATCTCAAAAAAGTCCTCTCTATTCTTATAGGTGTAAGAATAGAGAGGACTTTTTTAAATAAAATAATTAATTAGTCTAAGGAACCCTAATCAAAGTCTTATTTTTGCAGTATATAAAAAAGAAAAATAATGAAAAAAACTATTCTTACAGTTGGATTAGTTTCCACATTACTTGTAGGTTGCTCAACAAACAAGATAAACCAATCGTCTTCTAAAACACCGTACTCAAACATTGAATTAAATGGAAAATTGTATGCAGCAATTTTTCAACAAAGTACAGCTGAATACCAAGCATTATGTATTCAAGCTTTTAATATAGCTACTTTGCAATTAGATTTATTGTTAAAAGAAAATCATTCAAGACCCTTAGCAATTGTTACAGATATAGACGAAACTTTCTTAGACAACTCTCCTTATGCTGTACAGATGGCAAGAGAGGGTAAAGTTTTTGATGAAGCTACGTGGAATTCATGGACATCAAAAGGCAATGCAATACCATTGGCAGGAAGTCTTGATTTTTTTAATTATGCTGCTTCTAGAGGTGTTGATATTTTTTACATTACGAATCGAAGTCAGAATGATAAACAAGGGACTTTAGAAAATTTGAAAAGATATAATTTTCCTTTTGCCGATAAAACACATGTTATAGTTAGAGATATTGAATCGAGCAAAGAAACTCGAAGACAAAAACTTAGCGAAACTCATGAAATAGCTATGCTATTAGGTGATAATCTTTCTGATTTTTCTGTTGTATTTGATAAGAAAACTATGGTGGAACGTGTGGAAAACGTTCATAAAAACGCAAGTCTATTTGGTAAGAAATTTATAATACTTCCCAACACAGGGTATGGAGATTGGGAATCAGCAATTCTTGATTACAAAAGAGATTGGTCTTCTACTCAAAAAGACTCTATCTATAACAGTAAACTAAAAGGTTTCTAAGGTATTGTAATACTTAACATTGTTTAATACAAAAGTAGTATCTTTGCAAAAATAATTTTCAATAACTTTATTTCAATGAAAAAATACATTTTAATTACCGCTTTAGTCCTGATGGGAGCTTTAACTTCTTGTAGTAGTGATGATAATAAAGATACAGCAGCTGCTTATGAAGGAACTTGGATAGCTGATGATTTATCATATAAATTTGGAGAAAACACAATGAATCATAAATTCATTGAAATGCCAGGAGATGATTATGCTGTTTATGACAATGATAAATTAGTTCTTACAGCAGATACTGCTACACTTTATGAATATAAAAAATCTATAGGTAGCGAAACTATTCTAAAAGCGAGTGTCAAGGATAATGTTATTTCTTTTGAAGATAGTGACTATCCTGCAAGAACTATCATTGGTGTACAAAACAATAGACTTACTGTTGTTTATGATATTACTATGAGAGGCTTTACACTTCCTGTGACCGTTATTTATAACAAAAAATAAGAATTATTTTCAGTTAAATAAAAAACCTCTTCTTTAGAGGTTTTTTCATTTAACCTCAATTCCAACTAGTTACTGGATTTTTAAAATAAAAGATTACTCAATCCATCTTTTAAAATCATTTACACGTTCCCTACTCACCAACCACTCTTCAGTTGTATTCATATTCTGTAATATCAACTTTAATCGCGAATTACTATAAACCATAATTTCTTTCACCTCCGGCAATGAAATTATATGTTTTCTACTGATTCTAAAGAAATACTTAAGATCTATACAGTCTTCCAATTGTTCTAATGAAAAATCTATTAAATAGTCTCTATTGTCTTTTGTTCTAATATAAGTTGACTTGTTCTCACTAAAAAAACCGACTATTTCCTTCAAAGTTATAACCTTAATTTGATTACCTATTTTGATAGTAAATCTTTCTTTATACTCCTTCCGATTTCCTTGCATAAACGACTTAAATACTTGAAGTTGCTCTGAAAAATCAAAAAAAGAAGCACGTTGATCCATAAATTTCTGAATAGCATGATTCAACTCTTGGTCTTGTATCGGCTTTAAAATATAATCAATACTATTCAATTTGAAAGCCCGTAGGGCATATTCATCGTATGCCGTAGTAAAAATTATAGGACTCTTCACCTCCACTTGCTCAAATATTTCAAATGAAAGCCCATCCGATAATTGAATATCTAAAAAAACTAATTCCGGAGCTTCATTATTCTGAAACCATAGTATAGATTCTTCTACTGAAGATAAACGCACTAATACTTCATATCCTAGCTTATTTATTTTTCGCTCTAATAACCTTGCCGCAGGTTTCTCGTCTTCAACAATAACAATCCTCATTACTTATATAAATTAGATTTACTAATAGTTTCTAAGTATTTATTTTCCGTTGACTGATTGTATTTGTCATAATATCTCTTGACCAAATTTCTTTGCCAAATTTTTAATAATGGTAACCTATCAGCGTAATACAACGCAAATTGAACTAACAAACAAAAAGTCCAAACAAGAGGTACTTCATAGATGGAAATAAAATTTCCGAAGTGCACATTCTCTAAATTCAAATAGTAAATAAACAAATACGCTCCATTAAACAATAAATAAAACAACACTTTATAATACAATCTACGCAAGCGTCTAATGCGATAAATTGCATATTCGTTTTGTGCTTCTACTAATTTTGAAGTTGGGATTAAATATTCCATAACTAACTCCATTTTTCAGTTTTTCTCTTTTCCTTATCAATCCATTCTTGCATCTTTCTATCTTCCCAATTCTTTCCCAAGAACAAGTTGTAGTCATATACTTTCATTCCTTGTGATACAATTCCAATTCCCCAAGCAAATAATGGAATTAAGAACCACAAAAAAGAAGGTTCTGTCAATAGATTAATTGCCATTAAAAACAGATTAACAGCTAAATAGGTTGTAAGGTGCCCATAAAACTTCTTGAGTTCTTCAACTTTCTTTTTTGCTTTTATTAATACTAGCTCCTCATTGTTGTCTACTAATTCCATATCATATGTTTTTTTAATTAATATTGGTATTTTAACGATAAAATTTTCTTCTGTTTGATTTAAAATCACTTTCCTATCTGTTAATATTGCGTATCTGTTTGCAATATTTTCCAATCCAATTCCAACTCTTCTCTCGTGGTTTACTTTTTTATTGAGATTATTCTCAATCATCAGGTAATTATCTTTTTCTTTTATTGAAATATGTATAGGACTTAAGCTTGACACCTTATTATGTTTGATAACATTTTCGAGCAACAATTGTAATGCTAATGGTACTACTTTACCTTCTTTCAGTAACAAACTATCAGGAAAACTATATGTCAGGCCATCTTCATAGCGCATCTGTAATAATTCCATATAACTTTTAGCAAAACTAAGTTCTTCTTCTAACATTACTAATTCCTTGTTTTTCTGATCTAAAATATATCTATATATTTTTGATAGAGAATTGGTAAACTCTTGTGCTTTTTCAGGACTCTCGTCTATTAGAGCATTTAAAACATTAAGGCTATTAAACAAAAAATGTGGATCCAGCTGATGTTTCAAACTTTCAAATTGCGCGGATACATTTCCAGTCAATACTTTTTGTTGGGCTAAAAGCTTCTGTTGTTTACTACTTGAAAAGTAAATAGCATAAGATATATATACCAAAACCCCAAGAAAAAAACTTGTTTTCAAGATTACTTTGAAACTATCTAAAGAGAATATAGATGTCATTGATAACTGAGAGATAAACAATACATCAAACATTGCAAACAAAAAAGAAATGAATATTGTTAGAATCAAGTTGATAAGTGCAATCAAAAAAGGGATTGTATAATAATATTCTCTTTTACTTATAATATCGTCTAAATATATCGCTTTCCATTTTCGAATGATATTAACATTAATAAACAAAATTAATGAAGCAACCACCAAAAAATAAATTAAAAACTTACCTGTAGTAAAGATGTTACCGTTTAAGTCTTTTATTACAAAAAACAAGAAAAGAATAAAACCAACTAACATTAAACGCTTAAATATGCTTATAAAGTAATCACTCATTCCAATTATCTTTTTTTTGTTTACAATTATCTTCTCCAGAAAAAAAATCTCTCCTTTTCTCTACTACTTGTTTTGTTGTGATATCTAATTTACATCTTATAACTTGTAAATCATCTAGCTTTTCAAAAATTTGATTTGTCAAAAATACACTTAGAATTAGAAATAGTTTCATGATGATTTTTTTTATTTATAATTCAAAAGTCTGAAACTCAAATGGACAAACAAAAAGAATACTACCGAACCGTCTATTAAGTATACTGAATTGCAACAAAGTCATTATTCACGTAATAAATTGAGATTCAGAACAACTAAAATAGAATCTTAAAAATATTAGAAAATCGAGTATTAATAACCTGTTTAAAGAATATTAAGTTTAAATTTGTCCTTCACAAAACAGAGTTAACCATGGTTTATAAATTCAGAGTAATCCTTGATACAGAAGAAGATATCTTTAGAGATATTGCCATTTCAAAAGATGATACTTTAGAAGATTTGCATAACGCAATTGTCAATTCATTTGGTTTTGACGGAATGGAAGCAGCTTCTTTTTACGCTTGTGATGACGAGTGGACACAATTAGAAGAAGAAATTTCCTTATTTGATACAAGTGACGAACCAGGAGAACACAAAACCATGAGTTCTTGTACCTTGGGAGATATTTTAGATGAAGAAAACACTAAAATCATCTACGTATATGACTTTTTAAATATGTGGACATTTTTCGTCGAATTAGCAGCCGTGGAGGAAGATGAGCCAGGAGCTACTTATCCTGAGGTGATTTTTGCACATGGAATTCTGCCAAGTGAAATCCCAACCAAAAGCTTCGGAACAGATCCCGTATCAAATGAGGACATTTACGATGAATTCAACGATGATTATGATGATGAAGATTTTGATCTTTATGGAGATGGAGAAGATTTTGAAGATATTGGATACGAAGACAACTGGAATTAGTTCTATATTTTTCCCTTTTACATTTATTAATACCATGTAGGCAAAATTATGCCTACCTTATATTTTATTGCTATGATTAATCTATTCAATACTCATATTGAAACGCTTTCTCTTCACAGAGTAGGTAACAAAAGTAGGAATGAGGCTTATTTCTTATCTGATATACCTTATAACTTAAATGATGAAATTGCTCCATTGTTAAAAGAGTATTTTTTTAAACCTTTTAGAGAAAAAGAAGAGAACTATTTTCAATTCGCTCATGATGTTGATTTAGAATTCAATGAAATGTATAATTTTGCATCAGAGATATTCAATACACCAACTGTGGAAAATGTACATGAAGTATCTAAAAAAATCACCAAACACTTATTCGAACAATCAAACCACCCACATATTAAAAATGGAGAGGTTTACGTTTCATATTTAACAAATGTTTCTATCGATAACAACATTGTTGATGCAATTGGAATTTTTAAAAGTGAAATAAAAACAGATTTTTTACAATTCGAAGAAAATGGTTCTAATTTGGAAATGGTACTACAACAAGGTATTAATCTACACAAATTAGATAAAGGCTGTTTAATCTTTAACTACAAGAAAGAAGAAGGCTTCAAAATATTGACCATTGACAGTAATAGATATGATGCACGTTATTGGTTAGAACATTTTCTTTCTGTAGACGCTTTTCAAGATGAAAACTTCATGACAAAAAAATATTTGAAATTTTGTCAAGACTTTGCTAAAGATGTTGTTTTACCTGCAGAAGATAAAAAAGAAGAAGTTATGTTCATGAATCGTTCTGTAAACTACTTTGCAAAAAATGACGAATTTGAAGAAACTAATTTTTTAAATGAAGTTATAGACAATCCTGATTTGATTTCCGAATTTAAAAATTACAAGGTTGACCGTGGGGAAAAATACAGCATTGAAGACACAACAAATTTCCCAATTGCTAATAATGCTGTAACTGATGTTAGAAAAAAACTAAAGAATGTAATTAATTTAGACACAAATGTTCAAATTAAACTCGACTTCATAAATCCAGAAAGTGCAGAGAAATTTGTAGAAAAAGGCTGGGATGAAGAAAAACAGATGTATTACTACTTAATATATTTCAATAAAGAGCAAAAGCAATAGAAGGTATTTTATTCCGTTAATTAAGAACCACTTATATAAGTTACTCTTAATTAACTCTGAAATTCTATTACAAATTAATTTTCTTCTAGATATTATTAAACAAACAAAAAAGCCGATTCATATAATATGAATCGGCTTTTTTGTATAATTTATAATCTAGGATACATTATGCCTTAATAAGTATCCTTAATAAAAGAAAGCTTTAGCTTTTCTTTTTGGAATAGATACAGAAATTCTTCATTGACTTCAAATCTATCACACTCCTGTAGAACCAAAAGCAACTCCTTTTCGTTAAGAAACTCCTCGTTCTTAGGTTCAGGTGCCATAATCACTTCAAAGTCTATAAAATCACCCTCACATCTGATATTCCCATAGATCATGTAATTCCCCCCACTCCCAGAAAAACTTCTAGTATGAGTATCTATACAAATCATTGGTATTTGATTTATATTTAACTGTTCAATTCTTTTATCTTCAAATGTCTGAAATATCCAATTTCCAGACAACTCGTGATTATACTGATAATAACCAAAACCAGCAAAATCTACAACAATATCCTTTAGTTCCTGCTTTCTCACAAGTCGAACAGCAACAGAATGATCAAATCTGCCATCTAAAAATTCTCTTGAGGTTTCATCTTCATAGATTACAATCTCAATTTCTTCATTTTTAGTTTCTGAAACAAACACACGTCCCTCACCTTCTGTTCTTGCTTCAACAAAAGGAAACACAATTCTCTGATTCGGTTTTATACTAGTATAAACAATCCCATTCTTACTTATCGAAATGGATTGCAGGGATTCCTGCGCTATGGCTTTAAAAAACGTTCCTTCTAAATCTGGTTTATTTAAAAGATCATGCTTTTTACTTATTTTCTCATCTTGCGACTTTAATTCGTTTGCGTTATCCATACCCGAACTTGGGAACAATGACACGGTTAATGCAACAATCATATAATAACTTTTTTACAAAGATAAAGTCAAACAACATACCAACTAAACCCCTTTAAGTGCTTTTAGTAATTATTTAACCTTTACAGATTAATAATATTTTTTAAAAATTCCTTTCACTCAATTCTTCACCTACTTTAATTCAAAATCCAATTGTATTTAGTATTTGAAGTATAATTATACCGATTACAACTCAAGGTGTTATCATAACATTAACAAGCCATGTATCTTATGTTTAAAAAAAGACATATAACAGAAGTCTAACAAAACAGTTAAACACTAATATTCAATAGATTAAACAGTAAATACTTTCTTAAATAGAAAGGGAATTTGATATTCTTATAAAATAGAAAAGGACTAATTAACACGAAAGGTCAACTCATAAAGTCAAAGAGTTGACTTTGGCTCTTGTAACATCTAGAAAATCTTCAACTTGAATCTGAATTACAATTCCTATTTTACCTCCGCTTATAATAATAGTCGATATATTCTCTATGCTTGAGTCTACATATATTTTAAAGTTCTTTTTTAAGGCAATAGGAGAACAACCACCTCTATGATATCCTGTTAAGGCGAACAACTCTTTTACAGGTAATAATTGTAAACTTTTCTCTTTAACAAGTTTAGATGCTTTTTTTAAATCCAATTCTTCCAAAACAGGTACTAAAAAAACGAACACCCCATTTTTCTTATCAATAGTTACTAGCGTTTTAAAAAACGTTAAAGGATTTCCATCTATTTTTTCACATACAGATATTCCGTCTATTTTACCATCATCGATATCATAAGAGAATATTTTATAAGGAATTCTTAAAGTGTCTAAATAACGTAATGCATTTGTCTTAGATTGTTTCACAGCTTTATTCACTTAATGATGCTAACAAAATACAAACATACTTTTAATTAAAGAAATTGTCTACTTTATGATTCAAATACTATATTAGTACAACTCTTAATTAGCTTATTCTATTAAATCAATTTTGCCTTATATCCGGTTCTCCCCATATTATTGACGAAGTCATTTTGGCAATTGCACAAACAATAAACCTTGATTATAGGTTGGCTATAATCAACATATAAAGGAACAAAAGAATCAGGGAGAGGTTTAATTAGATCTTCAATAGGAATACGATCAAAGTCTTTATTAATCTCAATGAAGACTAACACCATAAATTCTCCTTTTTTCATTTCAATAGGCAAAATCATACATAACAAATTTAAATCAACAAATCTAATATATAAATTATTTTTCATTTGACCACATTTAATTCGAAAAATTAACACATACACTCTCCATTTCCTACTATAGCTCTTTTTCTGCGCACTAAATATAGTTTCATACTTATGCAAAAAAATTGTAATTTTGATACTTTAAAACCCAAGTATGCATCCTTAATAATTTAAAAAATGCAAAACATTCCTAGTGTTGACTTGCGTGATTTCCTATCGGACGACCCGATACGTAAACAGAAATTTGTAAATGAAATCGGAAAAGCTTACGAAGAGATTGGCTTCGTAGCATTAAAAGGTCACTTCTTAAATGACGAATTAGTTAAAAACTTGTATCAAGAAGTACGTAATTTCTTTGAATTACCTTTAACCATCAAAGAAAAATATGAAATTCCAGGTATCGGTGGACAGCGAGGCTATGTATCTTTTGGAAAAGAACATGCGAAAGGCAGAAAAGAAGGTGACTTAAAGGAATTTTGGCATTTTGGTCAATACGTTGAAAACAATCCAAAATTAGAAAACGAGTATCCAAAAAATGTAGAAGTTTTAGAACTACCTAACTTTAATAGAACAGGAAAAGAGGCTTATCAAATGCTTGAGAAAACAGGGGTTTATGTTTTAAGAGCTTTAGCCTTATATTTAGGTTTAGATGAATTCTATTTTGATTCTTTTGTGAAAAATGGCAATAGCATATTAAGACCTATTCACTATCCTCCAATAAAAGAAGAACCGAAAAATGCATTAAGAGCTGCTGCTCATGGAGACATAAACCTTATTACATTATTGATGGGAGCTCAAGGAAAAGGGTTACAAGTTCAAAATCACAATGGGGAATGGATTGATGCAATTGCTGAAGAAGATGAACTGGTCATAAATGTTGGAGACATGCTATCTAGACATTCTAATAATCGCCTTAAATCGACTATCCATCAAGTGATAAACCCTCCTAAAGAACTATGGGGAACTTCTAGATACTCAATACCTTTTTTCATGCATCCAATAAGTGAAATGCCACTAAATTGTCTAGAAAATTGTATTGATCAGAATCATCCAAAACAATTTAGCGATATTTCGGCAGGAGAATATCTTCATGAACGATTGGTTGAATTAGGTTTGATAAAAAAATAATAACGCAATGGCAAAGAAAAGCAATAGCTTACAAGATTTAGGTGGATTTGTATTTTCTACAAACGATAGTTTTTCATTCGATGCGGAAGAATCATCTATTGAAACACTCCCTCCAAATCAACAGAAATTAGAAGCTCATCTCGACAAAAAAAATAGAGCAGGAAAAGTAGCAACAATAATAAAAGGCTTTGAAGGTTCAGACGAAGATCTTAAAAACCTAGCTAAACAGCTTAAAAACTTTTGCGGTGTCGGAGGAAGTGTCAAAGATGGAGAAATACTAATACAAGGTAATTTTCGAGACAAAATCATGACACTTCTAGTCAAGGAGGGTTATAAAATAAAAAGAGTGGGGGGTTAATATTACAATAAACTATTTATGGAAATTAAATCATCAGAACTTATTCTAAATCCAGACGGTAGTGTTTACCATCTTAACATCAAACCTGAAGATCTTGCTGAAAATATAATTTTTGTTGGAGACCAAGATCGTGTTGAAAGAATCTCAAAACACTTTGACTCTATTACTTTCCAAACTCAAAAAAGAGAATTCAAATCTCAAACTGGATATTATAAAGGCAAGCGATTTACTGTGATCTCCACAGGCATAGGACCAGATAATATAGATATTGTAATGAATGAGATAGATGCCTTGGCTAATATCGACTTCAATACAAGACACATCAAAAAAGAAATTTCTACTTTAAATATTGTAAGAATAGGTACTTCTGGCTCATTACACAAAGATATCCCAGTCAACAGCTTTTTATTATCAGAATATGGAATAGGTATGGACAATATGCTTCACTCCTACCTATCTGAAGCAGTTTGTGACAAGATATTAGAAGAGGCATTCATGGAACATACTCAATGGAATCCTATAATGGGAAGACCTTATGCTGTTTCTTGTAGTAAAAATCTAGCTGCTAAATTAAAATCAAATAATATCTTTGAGGGAATTACAGCTACAGCTGGCGGTTTTTATGGAGCACAAGGTAGAATTTTACGTCTACCCATACAAAACCATTCTTTAAATACACAATTAGAATCCTTTAACTTCAACAATAAAAGAATTACTAATTTAGAAATGGAAACTGCCGCTATCTACGGCATGAGTAAATTACTGGGTCATAATGCAGTCTCAATGAATGCAATCATTGCTAATAGAGCAAACGGAACATTCTCGGAAGACCCATATGCCGCTATCGACAAGTTGATTCTATACACTCTTGAAAAGCTAAGCAAATAAAACTCTAAATTTCAAATTTATAGCGACCAATGTAAATACATTGGTCGCTTTTTTTTGACTATTTAACAACTACACCTAAACAATAAAATAATCCATTAGGCATATATTTTAGACAACAATAAACTTCTCCAATTCACTACTTGAAACTGCTGTAAAAACTTATTAACTATTTTACAATTTCCTCAAACGTCTAGAATTTAAAACTACTTTCTTAACAAAACACAATAACCCAACATATTAAAGAAAACATCTTAAATAAATACCTAAATTATAATAAAACAAAAATAAATAAAACTTAATTACTGTTTACGTAAAAATGTTAAATATTTAAAAGATTAATAATACTATTTTTAAGGTAACAATCATACACAAGAGCCGCAATCAATTGAAAAAAAATCATTATAAATCAAAATACACTGTATAATTGACTTTTTTAAACAAAGCTATTAACAATACTGTTCTAATAATTTCAAACAAAACTTTGATTTATATTTAAAAATATGGCTATTTTTAGGAACTTTTAATTTACAAATAAACATGACAAAAGAAGACATACAGTTAGATAGGATCAAGTTTGACGACTATAAGAAAAAGATTATTAGTGCAGAGGAGGCGGCAAACTTAATTCCAAACAAAGCTGTTGTAGGGGCAAGTGGTTTTACAAAAGCAGGAGATAGTAAGTCTGTATTGCCAGCATTTGCTCAACGAGCAGCTAAAGAAGATGTAGCCATATCATTAATTACTGGCGCTTCTCTTGGTCAAACTACTGATGCAGATTTAGCTGCGAACCACGCACTGATACGCAGAATGCCTTTCCAAGCTGATGCAGTATTAAGAAAAAGTATTAATAATTCAGAAGTAAAATATGTTGACCAACATCTTAGTGAAACCATAGAACAATTACAATGTGGTCATATAGCTCCAGTAGAATTTGCAATCATAGAGGCATCTCATATAGATGAAAATGGTTTTATATATCCAACTACCTCAATTGGAAACTCAGCCTATTTTGCTGCTGCAGCTGATAAGATTATAATAGAGATAAATACACAAGTACCTACTTCTTTCAGCGGAATTCATGATAATTGTGTACCCTCAAAATACCCTAACCGTGAAATTATTCCAATTCAAACAGTTAAAGACCGTATTGGAGAGAATTTTATCCGTCTTGACCCTTCAAAGGTTATTGGAGTTGTATTCACAAACATATTAGACACTCCTGCCCAACTATCTGAACCTGATGTTAAAACAACAGCTATTTCTAAAAATCTTTTAAAATTCTTTGTAGAAGAAATTGAAAAAGGAGCACTAACAAAATCCCTTCTCCCATTACAAGCAGGAATTGGTAAAGTTGCAAATGCGGTTCTAACAGGTTTTATTGATGGTCCTTTTGAGAATCTTACTATGTACTCCGAAGTATTACAGGATAGTACATTTGATTTATTCGATTCAGGAAAGATGACTTTTGCTTCAGGTTCTTCCATAACCGTAACAGAAGATTGCTATCACAGAATTATAGACAACTTTGAAACTTATAAAGATAAATTAATTCTACGTCCTCAAAACATTAGTAACGCCCCTGAAGTAATACGTCGTTTAGGAATTATAGCAATCAATACTGCTATCGAATTTGATATTTACGGAAATGTAAATTCTACTCATATTGGAGGAAATAAAATGATGAATGGTATCGGTGGTTCTGGTGATTTTGCACGAAACGCATACTTAAGTATTTTCGTTACGCAAGCTGCTTCTAAGAACAACAACTCTATTTCACATGTATTACCAATGGTATCCCACGTTGATCACACTGAACACGATGTAGATGTTTTAGTAACAGACCAGGGGTTAGCCGACCTAAGAGGTCTTTCTCCAAGGGAAAGAGCTGAAGTAATTATTGAAAACTGTGTACACCCTGATTACAAAAACGAAATAAGAGATTACTATGAAAGAGCTAAAGAAAAAGGAGGACATACTCCCCATATTCTCGAAGAGGCTTTTAATTTTCATATTAGATATTCAGAAACAGGTTCTATGAAACCACAACAAGAAAAGTGATATAAAAAGAATCATTTATCTTAAGCTTCAAAAAAGTGATAACGCAAAATTCTAGATTTGCGTTATCACTTTTTTTTTATCATCACTACTTCTCAAATTATGACTAAGAGTTTTAACTTAAATTATATCTATCTCAGTCTCTTAAGCTCCAATTCATCTAAACATAGTAATCTCATTACGCAAGGGCTTCCGTTGAAACACTCAAAACAAAGAATAATCTTTGACTAACTTTTTTTATTGGTTTTAACCTATAATTATTCAAATTAGCTTTCTCTTTTATTATCTTAGCAATTAAATTTCGAAAATGAAGAAAGTTAGAATTGTTGGCGTGCCAGAGCACTTTAATTTCCCTTGGAATATGTGTATTGAAAATGGAGAGTTTAATGATGGCGGTATAGAACTTGAATGGTCAAATATACCAGAAGGTACAGGGAAAATGTGTCAAATGTTAAAGAACAATGAAACAGATTTAGCTGTTATTCTAACAGAAGGAATTATAAAAGACATTACATTTGGAAATCCAAGTCAAATTATTCAAGAATTCGTTTCTTCACCCTTATTATGGGGAATACACGTTGCAAATGATTCCGAGTTTAAGAAAACAGAAGACTTAAGAAATAGAAGGGTTGCTATTAGTCGATTTGGCTCAGGTTCTCATTTAATGGCAATAGTACATGCCAGACAAATGAATTGGAATCCAGACGAACTGGAGTTTATTGTCGTTAACACCTTAGAAGGAGCTATAGAATCTTTATCAAAAAATAAAGCTGATTATTTCATGTGGGAACGTTTCATGACACAACCGATAGTAGATAAAGGTATTTTTAGACGTCTTGATGTTTGTCCTACACCTTGGCCTTCTTTCGTTATTGCAGGGAGGACGGATTTTATAAATAATAACTCAACTGTACTAGAACAAATATTAGATATTATAAACACAACAACAGAAGAGTTCAAACTAATACCAAGCATAGACCGGACACTAGCTGTAAAATACCACCAAAAATTAGAAGACATCCAAGAGTGGTTACAATTAACCCAATGGTCACAAAGTCAAATTAAAACAAAATCACTTTTAAAAGTACAACAGACACTTAAAAATTTAAATTTGATAGAAAACACTTTAGAACACGAATCATTAATCCGTTCCTAAAAAAAACGAAACGGTTGTCTTTTATGAAAGATAAGTCCATAGATTTTAATAACAAAAAATGGTATTCAAAGCTTGCTTTACCCAAGCCTTTGGACTCTATTATTATTTTTGTTCTAAATATTCTATTGACTATCCCAATATTTATCATCTTACATCAAAACATTATTGACCCGAATTGGCCATTTCAAATTGACCGTATTTTATTATTTACAAGCATATTAATTACCTTACAACTTATCCTTAGGTTATTAAAAACGTTTTTAGTTCTTTGTATAATTGGCTATTTTGCCTTTCTAATTTGGGGTACTTTATTCGGAGGATACAGTCTAAGCTCTGTATATGAAGATTATCGAGCAATTGTTTATTCAATGGCTGAAGACCCAAATCCTCAAGATGTTATTATAGCAAAACTGCTTCCTTTCCCTAATAAAAATAAAATTATTAATGCTATTGAGTTTAATAACCCAAAGGTTCGTAATTTTGCTTTATTAGCTACTACTAAACATTTTACAAACATTAAAGGACATAACGAATACAGACAAATTATACAATGTTTTGCAATTTTTAAAGAAGTCAGAAATCGCTGGAATTATGTAAATGACCCTAAAGGTCGAGAATATATAGCTACTGCTTCTGAGTCACTTATGCACTTTTCGGGTGACTGTGATGATCATGCTATTTTAATGTCAGCTCTTATTAGAGCAATAGGTGGTACACCTAGAATAATACACACCAAAGAACATTTATATCCCGAGATGTTAATTGGTACCAAAGCAGATTTAGATAATATTATTTATTTAATCAAAGAGGTATTATTTAAAGATGAAAGTCTTGGAAAAGAAATTCACTATCACATTGATGAACGTGGTCAAGTGTGGCTGAATTTAGATTACACTGCTTTGTATCCAGGTGGTCCATTTATGTCTAAAGAAATACTTGGAGCACTTACTTTAAATTAAAAAGACTCTCTCCCTATCTCCTCCCCTTCTCGTTTTATCCATTGGACAAACCCACACTCCCAATTAGAAGCTAATATTTATAATTACTTCATGCCCTTTCTAATATCATTAATATTAAAAAGCAAATAAAGTTTTATTCTAAAAATTCACAAAATAAAAACTATTAACTACAAATAATTTTAAACTATGTCACACAATGAAAAAAATATTTTTTATTCTCGTAGGAGTCTTTTTAATAATGACCTCTTGCAAACAACAACAAGATAGCTTTACTATAATAGGTAAGACAACAGGAATTAACGATGGAACAACCGTAGTTTTATGTAGACACGTAACAGCCATACCAGATACTGTTGCAACAACACTACTTAAAGATGGTAAATTTGAATTTAAAGGTGTTGCCGACAAACCCTATTTAGCATCCATTAAGTTCGATGATGACAATCGAAATACAATGAAACTAATTCTAGAAAACGGGAATATCACAGTTCATTACGATGCTAAAATAATGGAAAACACCAAAGCAAATGGTACTAGACTAAACATCCAATATACTGAGATGCAATTAGGGCAATTGAAAATCATAAGAGAAGAAGAAGCATTTAATGAAAAAGCTAAAATACTATATGAAAAAGCTATTGAAAATGAAGACATTGAAACAATGAATTCACTCGGCCAACAAAAAAATGAATTCCAAATAAAAATCAGGGAATATATTAAAGATTATATCAATGAAAATAATGACGATTTATTAAGATTATTGTTATTATATAACTACTCTATATATAATGATGCCCTCTCTCCTATATCAAAAGGAGTAGCTTATGAAGCATTCAATAACCTGAGTACTAATATGAAGAGATCAGAATTAGGTATAGGGCTAGAATCTTATTGGAGAAAAGAATTTTCTCTCCTAAACGGAGACAAAGCACCTGAATTTACTGCTCCAGATACAGAAGGAAAAGTAATTTCGTTAAAAGATAATTTAGGTAAAATTACAATACTAGATTTTTGGGCATCTTGGTGTGCACCTTGTCGTGCAGAGAATCCCAATGTTGTAAAGTTATATAAGAAATACCATAAAAAAGGACTCAACATTATTGGAATCTCCGTTGATGAAAATGGAGAGCAATGGAAATCAGCCATAATACAGGACAGCTTACCTTGGATCCAAGTCTCAAATCTTAAAGGTATGAAAGACCCTATAGCTAAAGAATACTCAATAAAATCTGTACCAACAGTCTATATATTAGATGAAAATGGTATCATTATAGCTCGTGACCTTAGAGGAAAAGATCTAGAAGAAAGAATTTCAAAACTACTCAAATAAAAAACTCACAATCAATAAGAGGCTATTACATAACACATAGCCTCTTTCTTTTTGATATCGCTATTAAATTCAAAATAGTAAGAGTATTAAACATTTCCCCTCTTTATAGACTAGTAAAGTAAAATATTTTGTTAAATCATCCGATTGAGACAGCACTATATAGGACTAAATTGTTTTTTACCTATATTTGTTACAAACAATAATTTATAATACACCAATTAATAAAACAAATTAGAATAATGAAAAAAATCTTTTCAATTTTAGGAGCTGCAGTAATCTTAGCTTCGTGCAACAATAATACCGTTGATGGTTATGCCATTTCTGGTGAAGTTAAAGGAGTAGAAGACGGAACAAAAGTGTTTTTGAAAAAACAAGTAGGAATGGATTATCAAAGTTTAGATTCAACAGAGGTAAAAGCTGGAAAATTTGAGCTTAAAGGTTTGGTTGAGGAAGTTGGTCTATCAGCATTAACTTTTGGAAGTGATGATGTAAATATTCCATTAGTATTAGAAAACGGAAAAATCAATGTTAAATTTAATGCTGAAAATATTGAAGAATCAAAAGTAAGTGGAACTAAAAACAATGACTCATTTAATAGTTTCAATGAAAATGTAAGTAAACTACGTAAAGATATTCAAGAATTTCAACAAAACGCTAATTCAATATTTGAAGAAGCAAGAAGTACAAACAACAGTAAAGTAATGGACTCATTGTTAGCAATTAACGATGAAAAAATGGAAAATTTAAACAATTACAATAAAACTTTTATAAAAGAAAACAATGATTCTTATATAGCTACTTTGCTATTAAGTCAAATGGCACAAGGTGGCGCAGTACAACCTGAAGAAGCTCAAGAATTGTTTTCTAAATTCACGGAAGAAGCAAAAAAATATCAACCAAGTAAAGAATTATCTGAATTCCTAGGTAAAATAGCAAAAGTAAGTATTGGACAAAAAGCACCAGATTTTTCGGCTCCAAATCCAGAAGGAAAAGAAGTTTCTTTAAAAGAAAGTTTAGGAAAAGTAACTATTATTGATTTTTGGGCTTCGTGGTGTTCACCTTGTAGAATCGAAAATCCTAATGTAGTTAGAATCTATAACAAATATCATGAGCAAGGTTTAAACATAATTGGAGTTTCATTAGATAGAGATGCTGATAGCTGGAAACAAGCTATTGAAAAAGACCAATTAACTTGGACTCAAATTTCCCACTTACAATATTGGAACGACCCTATTGCTAAAGAATATTCTGTTAAAGGAATTCCTGCTACATTTATTCTTGATGAAAATGGAATAATTGTTGCAAGAGACCTTAGAGGTGATGAATTAGAAAAGAAAATTGCTGAGCTACTAAACAAATAGTCAAATAATAGCATATATTAAAAGCTATCTCCATAACAAGAGATAGTTTTTTTTTGACATTAATAAAAATGTGCAATTAAAACTTTTAAACGTCAATAAACAAAAAAGGTGTTCCAATTAAAATTGGAACACCTTTTTTGTTTATTATTACAATATTTTATTAGCTATTAAGCATTACAGGCATAACTAACATAGTAACTGTCTCTCCGTCATCTAATCCATCAACTGGAGTCAAAATACCCGCACGATTAGGCAAAGACATCTCTAATTGAATCTCATCTGACTGTAGATTATTCAACATCTCAGTTAAGAAACGAGAATTGAATCCTATTTGCATATCATCTCCTTGATAATCACAAGTAAGTCTTTCATCTGCCTTATTAGAATAATCAATATCTTCTGCTGAAATATTTAACTCCGTTCCAGCAATTTTCAACCTGATTTGATGGGTAGTTTTATTTGCATAAATTGCAACACGACGAACAGAACTTAAAAACTGTGCTCTATTAATCAATAATTTATTAGGATTTTCCTTTGGAATAACTGCTTCATAATTTGGATATTTTCCATCAATTAGTCTACAAGTTAAAGTATAACTATCAAAAGAAAATTGTGCATTTGAATCATTATACTCAATAGAGACTTCTGCATCTGAGGTCATTAAAATATTTTTTAAAATATTTAACGGCTTTTTAGGCATAATAAAATTTGCCTCGCTTGAAGATGTAATATCTACTCTTGAATATTTTACTAATTTATGAGCATCTGTAGCAACGAATATTAATCCTGATGGAGCAAATTGAAAAAACACTCCAGACATAACTGGGCGCAAATCATCATTACCTGCTGCAAAAATAGTTTTACTGATTGCCGTTGCTAAAATCTCTGCAGGAACCTCCGTTTTTGAAGGATCATCAAGTGATTCTGCCTTTGGAAATTCTTCACCATCAGCATAAGCTAAAACATACTTTCCTAAATCTGAACTTATTTCAATAGTATTATTGTCTTTAACTGTAAACGTCAACGGTTGTTCAGGAAAAGTTTTTAGAGTTTCTAAAAGTAACTTTGCAGGAACCGCAATACTTCCTTGACTAGTAGACTCAATTTGTAAAGCAGCAGACATAGTAGTTTCAAGATCTGATGCAGAAACTTTTAATTCACTATTATTTAATTCAAATAAAAAATTGTCTAAAATATGTAATGTATTACTGCTATTAATGACACTACCTAGAATCTGCAGTTGTTTAAGCAAGTAAGAACTCGATACTATAAACTTCATATTAATTATCATTTTAATTGTAAAAATAACCTTTTACAAGTTACAAATATATTAGATTAATACTAATAAAGAAAGGTTTTAATCTACCTTTTTAGCGAATTTTCGTTTTCTCAAATAAGTTAAAACACATCCAAATAATACTAAAAGCACTATAGGAATCACTATTGTAATTATTTGAATAAAACGATAACTTTCAAATACTTTTTGTTTGTCTAGCAAAGGAAAATAAACTTCTTTTGTTCTAAGACTAATCAAACCACTATCATCCAAAAGGTATTGAACCGAATTCATAATAAACTCTTTGTTTCCGTAAAGTTTATTTGTCCACTTATCATAACCTAATTCAAGAGGTTCATAGTTTTGGTCTAATTGATTTCTGATAATATCTCCATCAGAGATAACAATCATTTTATTTGGCACACTTTCAGTCGAAAAAGAATCGACTTTAAAAGGCAATACCCTATTCTTAAACACGGATTCAAATTTCCCCTCCATTAACACAGCTAAGTTAAACCCCGCATGTAATTTCAGTTCATCCTCATTAACAACCTCATTTAAAACATCCAGGCTTAATTCCGAAGGAGTACCAAATAAACTTGAATAGGGTGAGCTTTTTAGCAATATCGTTTTCTTAACTGTGCTTTTCAAAGTGTCAATCGGACTTGTAAAATCAAACCGAATTCCATCAACATTATTCACGATTGCGTGTTTTGAATCAGGATAAACAAATGGTGCAAATTTCCATAAAAAATCCTGATATTGTGTTTCGCTTCCTTGTCTACCAACAGCTAGCTTAATTGGTGTTGCAACTTCATCCTTTACTAAAACTGGATTAATCCTAACCCCGTATTTAAAAAACAATTCACCAAGACTTTGATCTTTCGCAAAAACAGGCATACTACCTGTTTTTTGCAAGCTGTCAAAATCAGCTTGCACCTGATCCATCAACCACATCATTTTACCTCCCTTCATAACAAACTGATCTAAAACCAATAATTGTTTATCAGTAAACGGGGTTGTTGGTTTTGCAACTATAGCTAAATCAAATTTTAATAACTCAGCTAAAGTCTCTGTAGATTTTTCGCCTACAAATTCTAAAGAATAAGGAGCTATATGATAATTCTCACGAATGCTCTTCAAAAAATCAGCAATATAAATATCGTCTAATTCGCCATTACCCTTTAAAATAGCAATCTTTTTAGTCTTTTCTGAAATAACTTTATTTATTGATTCAGTAATTGCAAACTCTAAATGTTGAACAGAACTAATAACTTTTTCCTCAGTATTCGCTCCCATCATATTTTTCAGAAGTTGTATCTTAGAAGAACGTTCCCCAGCAGATGCAATAGCCCAAGGAAACACAACTTCCTGACTTTGCTTTCCTTTATCATTTACTGAAATACTAATAGGTTTTAATCCATAATCTAGTAGCAATTGCATATTTTCACCCTCAGAACCATCATTAGCCAAAGGATTGATAAATTGAAATTTAATATTATTATTTCTAGTTTGATACTCTTCTAATAACTGTCTAGTTTCTGTTTGCAACCTTCTAAATTCATAAGGAAAATTGCCTTCCAAAAACACATCAATTACAATTTCTTCATGAATATTATCTAACACCTTAAGAGTTACCTCCGATAATGTATATCTTTTATCCTGAGTTAAATCAAACCGTTTGTAAAGAAAACTACCTGCAATATTCAGAACTATTAAAATCACAATAACTCCTAGAAATGATTTGAAGCTATTTATTTTAGTCATGTTTTTCATTTCTTCAATAATTTTAATTTAAAAACAGTAGCTCCTAGAAATAATGCAGAAAAACTAATAAAATAAAGTAAATCTCTCGTGTCTATAACTCCCCTACCCATACTTTTAAATCGATAGCTAATTCCCACCTTCTCAATCCATAATCCTGCATTTCCTAAAACCTTAGATAACTCTTCCAATCCTAGAAAGAAAAACAAACACAAAAGAACAGCAATTATAAAAGCTACTATCTGATTTTCTGATAGAACGGAACTAAAAATCCCTATGGATGTATAAGCAGAAGCTAAAAACAATAGTCCAAAATATGAACCAATAATACTTCCGTAATCTAATGTCATAGTAGCCAAGCTAAATTCAGAAAGAACATATACATAGAAAACAGTCGGTAGAATTGCAATACAAAATAACACGAAGGCCCCCATGAACTTTCCAAGAACAATCTGCCAAACAGTCAAAGGCTTAGTAAGCAGCAACTCTATTGTGCCTTGTTTAAGTTCCTCTGAAAAACTTTTCATTGTTACTGCAGGAATTAAGAACAAAAGAATCCAAGGCGATAGTTTAAAAAAAGGCGACATATCTGAAAAACCTGATTGAGGAATATTGAACTCAGTATTCAACCCCCATAAAAACAATCCATTCAGTACTAAAAAAACCACAATTACGAGATACCCCATAACTGATCCGAAAAATGATTTAATCTCGCGTAATAATATCGATTTCATAGAATCTAATTAAGGGTTGCTATCTTATCAACACTCCAAGCCTCAGGTTTATCTTTAAACAAAGTTTTTACGAATGGCCATATTTCTCTAAATGTTTCAGAATTTTTATAATTTTCCAAATTCTGAACATCATTCCAATAGCTATATGTAAAGAACACATTAGACTGATTTTTATCCTTATATAATTCTAGAAATTCACAACCTGGAAAATAACGAATCCTACTTTTAATAGTTTCAAAATACTCTAAGAATTCTACAACTTTATCCTCTTGAAAGCTAAGTTTCACGATACGTATAAACATATTATAATATTATTTCATCTGGTTTATCTTCAAATTCAATAGTAATTGAGTCTCTAAGTTCAAGACCAATCAAGCTTTTAGGTGATCCTGGTCCATTTGGACTTGAGTGAAATATACTGATTTGCAAATAATCTAAATCATTAAAAATAGCTAACAAGTCACCCACTTTATCATTTATTGAAACACTTTCTGAAGTATTAAAGTCGGAAAAATACTTATTTATTTTCTTAATAAACCTATTTTTTACTTTAATCTCAAAATTCCTACCATTTCTAATATCCTCAAAAATAGATTTACTGATATTTGTTATAGCATTACCAAAATGATCTTCATATATCACATTTCCACGAATGACTCTTCTATCAGAGGATATAGTAAGATTAACCCCACTAAATTGTGTTATTTTATCCGTTAAAACACCAACCTCTTCAAGTTCTTTTCCTTGATTCAATTGTTTTACAGCATTAATAAAAACATCTATAGATTCTTCAAAATTTTCATGGTGTAAATATACGACTTGGGCTCTATCTGGTTCTTTAAATAAAAAACTTAAGGTTCCGTTATCGGCAGAAACAAAATAATGACCATCAAACAAAACTAATATTGGTTTTGTCGATTCTGTTATTTCACAACTTACTGCGACTATATGAATAGTCCCTTTCGGAAAGTGCTTGTATGCTGCAGAGACTACAAAACCTGCCTCTTCTATATTGTAAAAGCTAACACCATGGGAGATATCTATGACCTCATTTTCAATTCCTTTAGAGCGTATTTTTCCCTTAATCGCTCCAACGAAATAATCTTGATATCCTAAATCGGTTGTAAGTGTAATTATTCTATGCATTATATTTTTTTACTATAACAATAAGAATATATTGTTTTTTATGTTAGCTTTGAGTAGTACAAAATTAGTTTATTTTTTTAATTAAATCTTATTGCTTTTGAACGAAAGAACATTTGAACTTACAGGTATTACAGCAAATGAGTTTTGGGGTCCACAAGACATCCATTTAGAAACATTGAAACAGCTTTTCCCTAAGCTAAAATTAGTTGCAAGGGGCTCCATTTTAAAATCATATGGTGAGAATGAAATACTTGATGAGTTTGAGCTTCGTTTCGAACGTATAATCAAATATTTTTCCAAATTTAATAAAATTGACGATAATGTTATCGAACGTATAGTTATGGACAACGGTCCACAAACTATGTCTTCTTCGGAAAACATTCTTGTACACGGCGTTGGAGGAAAAATCATTAAAGCTATCACCCCGAACCAGCAAAAATTAGTTCATTTCGTAGAAAAAAACGACATGGTTTTCGCCATAGGTCCTGCAGGAACTGGTAAAACATACACAGGAGTAGCATTAGCTGTTAGAGCGTTGAAAGAAAAACAAGTTAAAAGAATCATATTAACAAGACCAGCTGTAGAAGCAGGTGAAAACCTTGGTTTTCTTCCTGGAGATATGAAAGAAAAGCTTGACCCTTACATGCAACCATTATATGATGCACTTAGAGACATGCTTCCACCTCAAACACTAGACGATTACTTACTCAAAGGTATTATCCAGATAGCTCCATTGGCTTTTATGAGAGGAAGAACACTAGATAATGCTTTTGTAATATTAGACGAAGCTCAAAACACCACTCATTCACAAATGAAAATGTTCTTGACTAGAATGGGGAAACATGCGAAATTTATAATTACAGGAGATCCTGAACAAATTGATCTACCAAGAAAAGTTAGTTCTGGTTTAAAAGAAGCACTTCATATCTTAAAAGACGTGGATGGAATTGGAATGATTTATTTAGATGATAAAGACATCGTAAGACATAAATTAGTTAAAAAGATTGTAAACGCTTATAAAGTTATGGAAAACAGAAAAGATACAATTTCTGTTCAGGATATACCAGTTTCAAATTAACTACACAAATATTTAAACAAAAAATGATCTGAGAATCCTCAGATCATTTTTTGTAATATCGTTCAAAAATTTAAAATTTCCCTGAAAGGACTGCAATTGATAAATCTTTTATTTAAACATATCTTTTAATGCATCCATAGCTCCACCACTTTCAGAAGATTTATCTTTATTAAATAGATTATCAGTTATCCCTCCTATCATATCTCCTATTCCACCACCAGAAAAAGCTCCAATTAAATCTTTAAAATCAAAACCGCCTTCTTTAGATTTAGAAACTATAGTTTCTATTACTTTAGGTATAATACTATTTGCAAAACTAGTCGAAGTTCCTTGATCTATACCTAACTTTCCTGATAAACTCCCTACCAAGTTAGTAATCATTCCTGACACAAGTGGATTTGAAGCCAAATTCGTAGTTCCACCTTGAAATAAATCGGTAACCTGACTCAAATTTCCCGAAGAAACTGCTGTCTTAAACCCAGATAATATAGAATTCCCTGTTTCTTCTGTAACTTGTTTTGTTAAATCTGTTGGAAGCCCATTGTTGCCTTCCTGATTACTTACTTGCTCTATTATTTTTTTTATTTGATCTATCATTTCTTTTCCTATTTATGTTGATATTAAAAATAAGAATTATTTTTTGATCTTCAATATTTTTTCAATCAATTCAGCATCAATAGATTTCTTACTCTCTTGAGTAGCACTATTAATATTTGGCGATAATGAAAAAGCTGGTTGCATCAAAACTTGAATAGCAGGATTTGGTTCCTCTTCAAAACGATCTAAGCCAGCAAATAAAATAGTTTCTTTATTAATTTCTTCTACTAAATCCACTTCATTAATAGCTTCTGGATAAGCACAATTTATTACTCCTATCAGATTATTAGCAACCTCAAATGAATTTGCATTAATTAAATACTTCTCATAAAAAGTTGTATGTATAGTAATAAAGTGCGCATACTCCAAAACTTCTTCAAAAGATATTGATTTTAACTCTATCGGAAAAGATATCCCATTTGGCAAAACAACAACCTCAGAAACACTTGATCTATTTTCGTCATAATAAATCACATCCATACCAAGTCCCAAAGCCTTCTGGGCCACTTTAAGTCCTGATCTACTCATTCCTAAAATCCCTAATGTCTTACCTGAAAGTTCAATCCCATTACTATAAGATTCGTGTAGAAATTTAAAACTTGTATCCCCTTCTAAAGGCATATTTCTATTTGCTTCAGGTAACAAACGACAACCATTAAAAAGGTGTGCAAAAACCAATTCCGCAGTCGCATTTGATAAAGCTTCCTCTGCCCAAACTACTAATATACCCAATGATAAAGCGTAATCAATCACCTCAAGTTCTACACTTTCATTTGCTAAAACCAAAACTTTAACATGAGTTAAGTCATTTAACAGATCCCTATCTAACAATCCTGTATGAATTAACCACAATATATCTACATTATTCTTTTTCGTATAACTAGAAAGCTGTTCGTATGCAACTTGAACTTCTTTTACTTCAAAACCAGAAGATTCCAAAATCTCTTTAACTTCGTCAACGAGCTGACCATTAGCTAATATTTTCATGCTTATTTTATATAATTAAAACAAAATGTATGTATACATCTGTATCACAGTACATTATGACAACATCTCTTTAAAATTCTTTTAAAAAACTCCCTTAAACTTATACTTGTTTTTCTAATTGATTTAAAACCTCTATTAAAACATGAACACTCTCAATATCTAAGGCATTATACAAAGAAGCTCTATACCCTCCCAAAGTTCTATGTCCTTTTAAATTTACTACAGATGCTTCTTTACATAAATCGTCAAACATTGCGTCTATCGATTTATTATTAAAATGAAAAACTACATTCATATTTGACCTGCAGTTCATATCCGAATAAGTTTCTACGAAATCTAAAGTATCTAATGTTTCATAAAGCAATTTTGCTTTAGATTCATTCCTTTTTTCAATAGCTTCAACACCACCCTGATTTTGCAACCATCGTAAATTTAACAAGCAACTATACACTCCAAAAACATTCGCTGTATGATATAAATTATCTGTTTTTAAATGCTCATTATAATCTAATATATTTGGAATAACTCGATTTGTTTTCCCCAGTATTGACTCATTAACCAACACCATACTCAAACCTGCTGGTCCAATATTTTTTTGAACTCCTGCATAAATCAAATCAATTTTACTATAATCAAAAGTTCTTGAATAAATATCAGAACTCATATCACAAACTAGAGGAACATTTACTTTTGGAACTTCATTGAATTGCGTCCCATAAATAGTATTATTAGAAGTGAAATGTAAATAATCTAAACTGCTGTTTTCTAAAACTAATTCTGGTATTGTTCTATATTGGGTAATTTTAGAACTCCCCATCAACCTAACCTTTCCAAATAATTCAGCTTGTGCAATTGCTTTACTAGACCACACTCCTGTATCTATATAACCAGCTTCAGTCTTTAGTAGATTATAAGGAACACGTAAAAACTCCAGACTTGCACTACCTTGCATAAACAACGTCTTATATTTAGATTTATCAAGATGTAATAAGTCTAAAGCAAGAGAACGAGCTTCTGCTAAAATAGATAAAAAATCATCTGACCGATGCGAGATTTCTAGTATAGACAACCCACTTCCTTGGTAATCCAAAACTGCCTGTGCTGCTTGCTGGTAAACTTCACGAGGTAATACACAAGGTCCTGCACTAAAATTATGCATATCACAAATATTTAAGAAGTTAATAGTAAGGATAAATATTTTACAGTAAATCAAATTGCTATTAGCAAAACGAAAAAAGCACTATAATTTCAACAAGAACTCCATGGTATCAATTCCATCTGCATAATCCCATAGTTTAGGTTCCTGAGTTTCACCAAAAGCAATACTACCATCAATCAAATCATTTGAAACAATACATTGTATTTTTTGTTCTTCATCTAATAAACGATTACTCAACTCATTCAAATCATCATAGTATTCATAAAATACAGAAGAAATTGGAGAAGCATACCCTTTATCCTCCATGATAGTCATAAACCCATTATCTAATATTTTGAATTCACTCATCAAGAAAACCGCCTTATTATAATCATAGTTATTTGAATACTTCTCATACTCAATCAACTCTTTATAATGAAACATTGCATTAAAAAAAGCATCAAAATTATAACCCGTAGGCACATAAAACTTCGACACATTTCTACATCCTAACCCAAAATAGGTAAAAATATCCCTACCTAAAGCTATCAATTGTTCTTCTGATTCATTTCCATCTAAAATAGCTACGGAATTTCTGTTCTTCCGAATAATACTTGGGTATTTTGAGAAATAATACTCAAAATAACGCGCTGTATTGTTACTACCAGTTGCAATAACAGCATCAAACCCCTCTAAACGACCTTCTACAAAAACAACTCGTCCATCAAAACCAGGTTCTATAGAAATTAAATAGCGAACCAAAAAAGGTAAAACCTTTTGATCATTTGAAGACAATTTCACTATTGCGATATTACCAGAAAGTAGTACAGAAAGTAGGTCATGAAAACCAACTAGAGGTATATTTCCCGCTAAAATCATTCCTACCTTTTTTAATGGCTCAGATTCCAAATTATATTTAGAAGTCCAAATATTAATATTCTCTTCGGTTAATGAGTTAGACCATGTCCGAACCGCATGCATAACTTGTTCTATTGTAAACCAACCATTATAATGAACTGAACTATGCATTAACTCTACAAAAGAATCGAAAAAAGAAGCATTATTGGGTACTTGAGCATCACTTACAAAAGGAACTGCAGTAAATTGACTCATGAATTTTCCTAATGTAATAAAAGCCTTTTTTTTATCGTCTAGAACCATATTGATTTGTTTGTGAAATGTTTTGGGTGTATTTTTGTAGCAAAGTTAATACAATAAACACAAAAATATAAGCTATGGCAATCATAATAACAGACGAATGTATCAATTGCGGTGCTTGTGAACCTGAATGTCCAAATAACGCAATATACGAAGGAGCAGATGACTGGAGATACAAAGATGGAACTCAATTAAGAGGTACCGTCATACTACCAGACGGTTCAGAAGTAGATGCTGACGCTGCACAAGAACCAATATCAGATGACTTATATTACATTGTACCAGATAAATGTACAGAATGTAAAGGTTTTCACGAAGAACCACAATGTGCGGCAGTATGCCCAGTAGATTGTTGTGTCCCAGATGACAATCACGTTGAAGACGAAGATACCCTATTAAAAAGACAATCTTTTCTTCACAATCATTAGCAACCACAAAAGGTATACGATACCTTTTAAAATATTTTATTTCTAAAAAAGGACTGCTTTTATTTAACAGAAGTAGTCCTTTTTTAATTACCTAAACACCATTTTCTTACTTCCGCGGCTATTTTCAATATCCAAATAAAGCTGAGTAGTTTGTAAGGTTTTGAAAGACTTCATCTTCTCCATCATAAATATTGCATGTTTCTCTTTTACACTTCCCAACTTTAATTTCCCACGAGAACCATTTTCCCACTTATAATAAACTGGTTCAGCCCCTTCCATTGTAACCACTCCTAAAGAATCTGCAATAAAATCATAGTTATTCAAAGCAAAACGGTATCCTTCAGATTTCTTAAACATATCATCTCCAGAATAAACATACTTTTGATTAGATAAACTCAAGTTAAAAATGGTAGGAAAAATATCTTTATGTGACACATAGAGATTTTCATCAAAATAAGATGGCTTATACTTTTCTGGTATGTAAAAAAGTATGGGAACACTTTTCTTCAAAAACGCATTAACATCTGAATACTCAAACACTTGTCTAATATTATGATCACCAGTTGCAACAACAATTGTATTCTCTCCAAATTCAGACTCACGAATATCACGGATAAACCGCGCTAAATGATTTGCAGCATATTGATGAGCATAAAAGTTATCATAAGCCATTTTCTCATCAACCCGAATCATCCCTCTTATTTCCTCATTCATCTTAATAGGATATAGATTCTCTCTATTAGGTACCTCAAAAGGAGTATGATTACTTATAGTTAGAGCAAATATAAATTGAGGCTTTTCCTTATTATCTTCTAACCGCTCTCTTATGTAATCAAACAAATACTCATCATGGACTCCCCATGCAAATGAAGATGCATCAGGATACTTCTCTTCAATAAAAGGTTTTCCTTCTACCCTATCAAAACCTTGATGCATAATGAATTTATCAACATTTCTCCAACTAGTATTAGCACCAGTCAAAAAAGAAGTATCATAACCTTTCTGTTTAAAAGGCCTAGCAACAGATGAAGAAAAAGAAACGTCGTAATAAGCTGACTGAGAAATGATGTTTTTAGGAGTATTAACCAATAAGTTTTCTAATGTATAAATAGTTCCATTAAAAGCAGACAAACCATTTTTAAAATAATATAAATTTGGAAGTTCATCAGCGAGATCTCCCAACACATTCAAATCCTTACTATTTAGCTCAAAATAATGATTACTCATACTTTCCATTAAAACAAATACAACATTAGGAGGGTTTTCATCTATAAACGAATCATACTTGGTTTTCATTAATAGCTCGTCATCATAACTCTCTACAATAAAATTATCATACTTATCACTCAAGTCTCCAATAGAAGCATAACCATTAGAAGTCAATTCTAAATTATAATCAGGCTCAATACTATTATTTTTTAATTCTGAATTAGCATACTTTAAAGCATAAACAGCATTATAGCATAAAGAATTTACAAAACTATTTGACGATATATTTGTATGATCTCGTTTCAAAGTAAAAACACCAATACTTCCTCTCATACCGATAAAAAACAATGGAAAAACCAACAATAAAAGCCAGAAATTCATCTTTAAAGTACGAGTATTTCCCATTCGATTTGATATCTCCGACTTCTTGTTAAGCCACACAAAGATGAAAATTGCCAACAAATAGCAAGTAATTATTTTAAAAATGGGATAATCTGTCCAAACAGAATTTAAAACCGCAACTGTATCATCTTTAAAGATTCCGAAAAACAAAATATCAATGTGAGATTGAAAAAATTGATAATAAAAATAATCTATTATCTGAAGACTTAACAAAACTATTAGTGCTATAAATAGATAAATATCAATAAAGCATCTATAATATTTTAAAAAACTTACTTCCTTTTTTTTAGGAATCCAAATAGCGGCAAGCCAAAGCAAAACGACAGGTAAAAAAACATAACAAATTGCAGATACATCAAATCTAGCCCCAGTAAGAAAAGCCTTTAACACACCTACCTTGTACTCCTTCAACTCTACCCAATTACCGAAAGTAATCAAGAATATGAGCCTACTTAGAAAAAAAAGAACAACTAACAATCCAAAGTAACGAAGCCCATACAGTACACTTCTACTGAACAATTTTTGATTTACCATTAATTTCAATGTTTTTTAAAACAGTATTTTAGCATGTAAATTTAATGTTTAATTAACTTACACATAACATTAATTACACATTTTTAGGTTTGGAGTCAAAAAACGCAATACAATTATAATTCCAAAACCTAAACTTCTTCTCCTTGAAAAGCTTTTCAGCTAAAATTCAAATTATATGGATGTATTCGAACATTTTAGTATATTCGCATTGGTAAAAGTAGATTATCTAAAATTTGAGCAAACCCGAGATGAATATCAATTTATTCTTTCTATGAATAAATTAAAGATATATATTCAAAAAAAATCAAAAAAGGTTTTGTAAGAGTAAAAAGACTTTCTATATTTGCACTCGGTTTTGGAGCGGGCGCTCTTAAAGCTGAAGTATTGTAAAATTTAAGATTTAAAGATAAGAGCAATGAGCAAGAGAACGTTTCAACCGTCAAATAGAAAAAGAAGAAACAAACATGGTTTCATGGAAAGAATGTCAACTCCTAACGGAAGAAAGGTATTAGCTAGCAGAAGAGCTAAAGGAAGACATAAATTAACTGTTTCTTGTGAAATAAGACATAAAAAATAATGTTTAGATTCAAACATAAACAAAGGTGTTACTATTAATCGTAACGCCTTTTTTTATACTTTTTTTTATCTAAACAACTAATTTCATTATATTTAAGGGAATTTTCTCTCAAAAACACCACACCTAAAATGCCTAAAGACACATCAATCAAAACGGTTTTGATCATCGGCTCAGGACCCATTATTATCGGACAAGCTTGTGAATTTGATTACGCTGGATCACAATCCGCTCGCTCATTAAGAGAAGAAGGAGTAAAAGTTGTATTAATCAACTCTAATCCAGCAACCATTATGACGGATCCTTCAATGGCGGATCATATCTATTTAAAACCACTTACTACCAAATCAATAATTGAAATCCTAAAAGCTCATCCTGAAATCGATGCAGTTTTACCAACCATGGGAGGTCAAACAGCACTAAACTTATGTTTAGAAGCAGACGAAAAAGGTATTTGGCAAGATTTTAATGTAAGATTGATTGGGGTTGATATCAATGCTATTAATATTACTGAAGATAGAGAACAGTTCAAACAATTACTAAACAGAATAGATGTACCTGTAGCACCTGCTAAAACAGCTACTTCTTATTTGGAAGGAAAGGAAATTGCACAAGAATTCGGTTTTCCTTTAGTAATCCGACCTTCATTTACACTTGGTGGAACTGGAGCAGCTTTTGTACACCATGCAGAAGAGTTTGATGATTTACTTACAAGAGGTCTTGAAGCATCGCCTATACATGAAGTCTTAATTGACAAAGCATTACTAGGTTGGAAAGAATACGAATTAGAATTACTACGTGATAAAAATGACAATGTTGTTATTATTTGTACTATTGAAAACATGGATCCTATGGGTATCCACACAGGAGACAGTATAACTGTAGCACCAGCTATGACATTATCAGATCGTACTTTCCAAAGAATGCGAGACCTATCTATCAAAATGATGCGCAGTATAGGAAACTTTGCAGGAGGTTGTAATGTACAATTCGCTATATCACCTGATGAAAACGAAGACATTGTAGCTATTGAAATCAATCCACGTGTTTCACGCTCGTCTGCATTAGCGTCTAAAGCAACAGGTTATCCAATTGCTAAGATTGCATCTAAACTAGCTTTAGGGTATACACTAGATGAATTACAAAATCAAATTACGAAATCTACTTCTGCTTTATTTGAACCGGCTTTAGATTATGTAATTGTAAAAATACCACGTTGGAACTTTGATAAATTTGAAGGAGCAGATCGCACTTTAGGTTTACAAATGAAATCGGTTGGAGAAGTAATGGGGATTGGACGCTCATTCCAAGAAGCTTTACATAAAGCTACCCAATCGTTAGAAATAAAAAGAAATGGCTTGGGTGCTGATGGTAAAGGATACACTAATTATGACCAAATCATCGACAAACTAACACATGCTAGTTGGGATCGTGTTTTTGTAATTTATGATGCTATCCAACATGGAATTCCATTGAGTCGTATCCACGAAATTACCAAAATAGATATGTGGTTCTTGAAACAATACGAAGAACTACACTTACTAGAAAAAGAAATTTCAAAATACGCGATAGATACTTTACCAAAAGAATTATTATTAGAAGCAAAGCAAAAAGGATTTGCAGACCGTCAAATCGCACATATGTTGAATACACTTGAAAGTAAAGTGCATCAATTACGTGAAGATTTGAATATTAATCGTGTATTCAAATTGGTTGATACTTGTGCTGCAGAATTCCCAGCTAAAACACCTTATTACTACTCTACTTTCGAAGCTGAAATTCAATCAGCTGAAGGAGTTACTTATGTAGCAAATGAGAGTGAAGTCTCTGACAAGAAAAAAATCATCGTTTTAGGTTCTGGACCAAACAGAATTGGACAAGGAATTGAATTCGACTACTCATGTGTACATGGAGTATTAGCTGCTGAAGAATGTGGCTATGAAACCATCATGATCAACTGTAATCCAGAGACTGTTTCTACCGATTTCGATACGGCAAACAAATTATATTTTGAACCTGTATTTTGGGAGCATATATATGACATTATACGTCATGAAAAACCAGAAGGTGTAATTGTTCAATTAGGTGGTCAAACAGCCTTAAAATTAGCTGAAAAGTTAGAAAAGTACGGTATTAAAATCATCGGTACAAGTTTCGATGCTTTAGACTTAGCTGAAGACCGAGGAAGATTCTCTGCATTGTTACAAGAATTAGATATTCCTTTCCCTCAATTCGGAGTTGCTCAAACAGCCGACCAAGCATTAGCATTAGCAGATGAATTAGACTTTCCACTTCTAGTACGTCCATCTTATGTATTAGGAGGACAAGGAATGAAGATTGTTATCAATAAGAAAGAATTAGAAGAACATGTAATAGATTTACTAAATTCTATTCCTGGAAACAAACTTCTATTAGACCATTATTTAGATGGAGCTATCGAAGCAGAAGCAGATGCAATCTGTGATGGAGAAAATGTATATATCATTGGAATAATGGAACACATTGAACCTTGTGGTGTACACTCTGGAGATAGTAACGCTATGCTACCACCTTTTAATCTTGGAGAATTTGTGTTACAACAAATAAAAGACCATACTAAAAAGATTGCAGTAGCTCTTAAGACAGTAGGTTTAATTAATATACAATTCGCAATAAAAGATGACGTTGTATATATTATTGAAGCAAATCCACGTGCATCTAGAACTGTTCCTTTCATTGCTAAAGCTTACGGAGAACCGTATGTTAATTACGCAACTAAAGTAATGCTAGGTGCCAAAGTTACAGATTTCGAATTTAATCCACAGTTAAAAGGATATGCGATCAAACGTCCAGTATTCTCATTCGATAAGTTCAAAAATGTAAATAAAGCATTAGGACCAGAAATGAAATCAACTGGAGAAAGCATATTGTTTATTGATGATTTAAAGGACGACCAATTCTATGAAATCTATTCAAGAAGAAAAATGTATTTAAGCAAGTAAATAGTTAAAGGGTATCAATATATTGATACCCTTTTTTTTTATACAATAAAGAGCATTACATTTTTCATGGTTTATATAAAAACATTCTCCTTCGAGGTTAAAATTTTGTAATTTTGAATATTACATTTTATCTCTATCCTCCATGCTCCTCAACATCATATATCTTTCAATTCTTATCGTAACGGCTTCTGTTTTCTTCTTGATTGGAAAAAAAAATCAAAATAATAAAAACAGAGAGACCACTATTAGATTAGATGAAAAGAATTCACACCTAACAATTCAATTAGAACAATTACGACTTCATATTGAAAATTCGAAAAAACTAGCTTTAGACGAAAAAAGACTTTATCAAGAAAAGGAAGAACTATTAAGACTTGATAATCAAGAACTAATTGCCAGAATTTCCATTCGCGATACAGAATATATTAATCTCAAAGAAAAACTATCTCAACAACAAAAAGAAACACTCTCCTTACAAGAGCGTTTCACACATGAGTTTGAAAATCTGGCTAATAAAATACTAGAAGAAAAAAGTGAGAAATTCAGTAAACAAAATCAGACAAATATTGAGAACCTCCTAAATCCTTTAAATGACAAAATATTAAGTTTTGAACAAAAAGTAACTCAAACTCACAAAGAGAGCATTGACTATCATGCAGCATTGCGTCAACAAATTATTGGTTTAAAAGAACTGAATCAACAAATGAATCAGGAGACAATCAATTTAACTAAAGCTTTAAAAGGAGATAATAAAATTCAAGGAAACTGGGGAGAATTAATTTTAGAACGTGTTTTAGAAAAGTCAGGACTTGAAAAAGGTAGAGAATACGAAGTTCAAAAAAATTATCAAACCGAAAATGGCTCACGATATCAACCCGATGTAATCATTCATCTTCCTGACAATAAAAAGATGATCATTGATTCAAAGGTTTCCTTAGTTGCCTACGAACGATATATCAATGAAGAAGACGAGACTAAAAGACCTAAATTATTACGAGATCATATTCTTTCTTTAAAACAACACATAGACTCTTTAGCTTCTAAAAATTATCAAGATATATTTGACTCTTATTCACCAGATTTTGTGTTGCTTTTTATTCCTATAGAAACAGCTTTTTCAACAGCTTTACAAGCTGAAGCGAATTTATACACCCAAGCATTTGACAAAAATATTGTGATAGTCACACCTTCTACTCTATTGGCAACCCTACGTACTATTGATACGATGTGGAACCAGCAAAAGCAACAAGAAAATGCTTATGAGATAGCAAGGCAAGCTGGTTTACTTTATGACAAGTTTCAAGGACTAATACAAGATTTGGTCAAAGTAGGAAACAAAATTGAAGAAACAAAAACAGAATATCATAAAGCGTTTAATAAATTAAGTGAAGGAAGAGGCAATCTCATTGTCTCAGTCCAAAAATTAAAGGACATGGGAGCCAAAGCAAAAAAATCACTTGATGCAGAACTAGTAAATAAAGCTGCTAATTAGGTGTTGTAAAAAACTATTTTACAAGTATTGCAAAACATCTTATAGCATTTTTTTCGTAATCAAAATACTTAATGTATTTTTGATTTAGAACTACCCACCCTAATATCCATCAATTCTAAAAATAAACCATTATGGATACTTTCAAAGATTTACATCCAGCAGATATAGCCGAGGCTTTATCTGACATGAAAAAGAAAGATAGAAATCTTGCTTTTTTAAAACTTACTCCAGAAAAGAAAGTTGAAGTATTCGCATTTTTAGAAATTCCTTTACAGCAAGAAATTGTAAAAAGTTTAGCTGACAAAGAATATGCAGAAGTTCTAAACAACTTAGAACCAGATGACCGTACAGAGTTATTTGAAAGTTTCCCAGATGAATTAATAAAATATTCAATCAATTTATTAAACAACGAAGAGAAACAAATTGCATTAAATCTAATAGGGTATAAAGAAGACAGTATTGCCCGCTTAATGACTCCTTTATATATACAAATCAAACAAAACAGAACGGTAGATCAAGTTTTTAAACACATTAAGAAATATGGAAAAAAAGCAGAGACATTAAACTATATATATGTAGTTGATGAAAACAATGTATTGATTGACGATTTAAAAATAGGAGAGTTATTACTATCAGAACCCGAGACCCCCATTACAGATTTAATTGATTATAATTTCGTTGCAATTATTTCAACTACACCAATGGAAGAAGCTTTCGATATTTTTGAAAAATACGATAGATCCGCATTACCAATAATAACTGAAAATGGTGTACTAGTAGGGATTGTCACCTTTGATGATATATTAGATAGAATAAAAGAGCGCGATACTGAGGACATTCATAAATTTGGGGGAATGGAGGAATTAGACCTTTCCTATACTAAAACACCACTAATAGAACTAGTTCGAAAAAGAGCAGGTTGGCTTATTATACTTTTTATAGGTGAAATGATGACCGCATCAGCCATGAGTTATTATGATGGAGAAATTGAAAAAGCTGTTGTCCTAGCACTCTTTGTACCACTGATCATCTCAAGTGGAGGTAACTCAGGCTCCCAAGCTGCCTCTCTAATCATTAGAGCTATGGCACTAGGTGATTTAAAACTTAGCGACTGGTGGTATGTAATGAAAAAAGAAATTGCATCAGGTTTAATGTTAGGTGGTGTACTTGGATTAATAGGATTTGGAAGAATTATGCTTTGGCAAGAACTTGGCATCTATGATTACGGAGAATACTGGATTCATATTGGATTAAGTGTTTCTGTCTCCTTACTTTTCATAGTACTTTGGGGAACTCTATCAGGGTCTATAATTCCATTCATCTTACGTAAATTTGGTATGGACCCCGCAACAGCTTCTGCTCCGTTTGTTGCAACATTAGTTGATGTATCTGGACTAATCATATACTTTTCAATTGCAGCCTTCTTCCTTACAGGAAAGTTACTGTAATTATTTACTAAAGTTTAAACCCACATGATTTAAAAGCAAAAAACACGAATTGAAATTTCGTGTTTTTTTTTCTTTATCATTCAAAATATTAGTAACTCAATATTGCTTGCTCAGATTTAGTCACTAGAGTTTTGCTAAAACTCCATTGACTTTAAAAATAGTAGCAATTTCATTTCTAGTAAAAGAAAATCCAGTAAATCTTTCATTATCATTTTCAAAAACATATAAATTGTCATTTTGTTCTTTAAAACGAGTTATAAAAATACCCTTATTCAAAATACTAACAACATATATTTCTTTAGTTCTTAATTTATTAATATCAATTTCTCCACCAAAAACGATAGAACTTACTTGTAAAGTTGGTTCCATATTTTGACTTATTACCTGAAACCCTATCTTTGATTGATTAATATTAGGAATGTTATATTTCGGTAACTTGGAAATAACCTCCCTAGGATTCAAGTAGTATGAAAACAAGTCTTCTGCCATTAATACAAAAACTCCATTATCTTCACCTTTCATTTCCTCATTATGAAAAATATTGTTGAAGTTCAAATTGTTATTAACACCATACTTTACCACTTCCTCAATTAACTTCCCTTTACTTCTTTTCCATGACGAAAAAACGAAAGGGCTTACATTGAAGATTTCTGCTAATTCTTGATCTTTCTGAGCTTTAAGCTCCTTTTTAAGGCGATCTACTAGGCTTTTATTAAATGACATATTATCTCTTTATTGAAAAGAAAATCTCAGAAGTTAGGTAAGGTGATGATTTTCTAAATTAATTATTCTACTAATTAGTTAATTATTTCTATACTACATCTTCTGTTTTCTCGGTGTTGATCCGCCGAACATTTAACTCCATCACTACAATGATTACTCAGTTGAGTTTTTCCAAAATGATGTTCTTCAATTCGATTAGCATCAATTTTACCCTCCTCAATCAACCAACTACGCACACGATCAGCTCGACGGCCAGATAGCCAATTGTTATACTTACTAGTCCCACGACTATCGGTGTGAGCATTCAATCGCAACCTTACATTAGGATTATGATTCATGTATTCGATTACGCCTTTCAATTCTTTTTTAGCATGGGTAGTTAGATATGAACTATCAAAATCAAAATATATCATTGGAAAACTCATTGCACCTACAACACTTTTTTCTCTATTTAGCCCAAAGTTAATCTCTACATTTTTTTTACTACTATCAATTAAAACCTCAGCCTGATTAAAGTTTTCTGCTTCAGCTTCTACTTTAAATTTATCAGAACTAGTTTTTATCTGTATATCATAAGCTCCTTGTGAATCTGTTGTTGCAGTTTTCAAAACAATTCCCTTAAAATCAATTAAGTGAACACTAGCTTTACCTATTCCCATTTTATTTTCTTTGTCATAGACCTTTCCCTTTAAAGTTAACGATGGCTCTTGTGCAGAGACCATCGTTGTAAATAAAATAAGAATAGCTATTATGATTTGTTGTATTTCTTTCATCATTTCAATTATTTTTCAAATTAAAGTTCTAATACGATAAATTCGCTTCGACGATTCTCTTGATGTGCTGCCTCTGAACATTTTACTCCATTGCTACACTCATTCACCAATTGCGTTTCTCCATATCCTTTACCTGCTACTCTATCTTTAGATATACCTTGTGATACAATCCATTCAATAGTTGACTTCGCTCTACGATCTGAAAGGTTTAAATTATAAACATCATTTCCTCTGCTATCGGTATGAGAACGAACATCAATTTTCATTTCAGGATAATCACGTAATACCTCAACAACTTTAGCGAGCTCTATTGCTGCATCTGGTCGAATATTTGACTTGTCAAAGTCGAAGTAAATAGGATTCAACTTCAACACTTTAAATAAATCATCTCCTTTCTTAACCTCTACTCGTGTTTTCTCTAATCCGAAATCAACTTGAGTTCTACCAGTTTGCATAGGTAAATCAACCGTTACTTCTGCAGTATTATAATCATTTACCTCAGCATTTATACGAAAACGCATACCACATTTTAAGTCTTTGAACTCATACCTTCCATCGGCAGTGGTTTGAATGCTTTCTATTTTTCTAAAGTTCCCATCATACAATATTAAATTCGCATGTGACAAAGGTGCTTGTGTTTGTTTATCATACACCCTTCCAAAAATACTTTGCAGGCACTCCAAACTCAATCGTCTTGTTTCTAAAAAACTATAGATATCATCATTTCCCATCCCTTCATCACGATTAGAACTCAAAAATCCTATTCTGCTTTTTGAATCTATATAATAAGCAAAATCATCTAAAGAACTATTAGCTGGTGCACCAATATTTTGAACGTCAGTAAAACTTCCATCCCCATTGATTTTAGTCGCATAGATATCTAACCCCCCCAAACCTGGACGACCGTCCGTTGAGAAATACAATTCGTTGTCTTGGGTGATAAAAGGAAAACTCTCCCTACCCTCTGTATTGATAACATCACCTAAGTTGATTGGTTGTCCAAAGCTACCGTCTGCATTGACAGCAACTTTATAAAGGTCTGACTGCCCCTTTCCATTTTCACGATCAGAAGCGAAATACAACCATTTACCATCTGCTGTTAAAGCTGGATGAGCTGAACTATACTCATCTGAATTAAATGGTAATTCTTCTACCTTATTCCACTTTCGATTTTCTAAAGTAGCCTTGTAAATTTTCAGCAATGTAGTCTTGTGAGAGTCCTTACCTCTTTTTCCTTTATTAAAGTTGTTTCTAGTAAAATACATCGTTTGTCCGTCAGCGGAAAAAACAGGAGTACTTTCATTAAACTTCGTATTCACTTCTCTAGCAAAACGCTTTGGTTCTCCCACCGTTCCTTCTTCATCTAATGTTGAAGCATATAAACTCGTAAAAGAACCTCCTGTCCAAGTATGAACCTTTTTTGCTAAATTCCCTGTATCTCTAGATGATGTAAAAATCAATTCATTATTATAGACTGTAGACCCATAATCAGAATACTTACTATTTATGCCTAAACTCTTGATATTGTATCGACCTGAGTTCTCTTTTATCTCTGCTAAATAATCCTTTTCTACCTGAGCCAAACGCCCTCGAGAATCGCCTAATTCTTTATCAGAAAACATCTTTAAAACATCATCAGATTTTTGATAATTACCAACGGCTTTAAGCGTTTGTCCATATCGATAATAATACTCAGAAGGTAGGTTTGCCTTTTCAGCATCCGCAGTGATATAATTTGGGTTTTCAAATAATCCAAACATCTTTTCATACCATTGATTTGCATCGACAAGTTTTCCATTAAAATAATACGAGTCACCTAGATTCTTGTACATCTCCACAGACTCATAACCTTTCTTCGCAACTCGCTCGTAGATTTTTATAGCATCTATATAAGCATAGCGTTCTACTTGCTGTTCCCCTTTCTTCTCTTGACGTTCTTGGCCTTGCATTCCTAAACTGGAAAACAATAAACCAAACACCCCTAGTTTAAATATATATTTCTTCATAGCTACTATAGTTAAAAGAATCGCGGTGTCGTGATTCGGTTATAACGATTGAATAATTCAAAACGTAAAAATACTTCATGAGAACCCGAGTTATAACGAGCCAATTTTGTTGTTTCTGCATCATACGCATAACCAACAAATAGTCCATCCTGTATCTGGAAACCAGCCATTACACTAAAAGCAGCATCGAAGCGATAAGCCCCTCCTAGCACAAACTTATCATTCAACATAAAGTTAGCACTTACGTCTGCTTGAAGTGGTGATCCCTCAACTGCTTTTAACAAAAACGCAGGTTTAAACTTAAAGCTTGGACTCAAATCAAATACGTGGCCTCCTATCAAATAGAAGTGCATACTTTTTTTCATTGTTGATACTGAATTATCGTCGTAACGATCAGTCTCTAAGAAATGAGGTACTGATAATCCAAAGTAAGTTTTCTCAGAATGCATATAGATTCCAGCTCCAATATTTGGAGAGAACTGATTCTCGATATTCTCTTGTAATAATCCATCATTGGGATTATAAACATTTAGCCTATCATATTCAACGTTCAACAAATTAGCCGAAGCTTTCACTCCAAAAGACAGCTTCCAATTCTCACTTGTAGGTACGCTATAGGATACATCTACAGCCAAATTGTTTTCATCCATAACTCCCAAACGATCATTATTAAACGAAATTCCCAACCCTAAACGAGAATTGTTAATAGGAGTGTGCATGGAAACGTTTGCTGTTTTAGGAGCGCCATCTAAGCCAACCCATTGAGTACGGTACATTCCAAAAATACTCATAGCTCCTCTAGAACCTGCATAAGCAGGATTAACTTGTATAGTATTATACATATACTGAGTGTACTGTGGGTCTTGTTGGGCAAAGGTTTGAGGAATAACAACTAAAAGTGTTATTCCCATCGCCAATCCTCTGATTATAGTGTTTATTTTCATAATTTTTTCTTTTTATTAGATGTGTGATTTTCAATGTTCGATATTGAATAGCTAGGAAATAACAATAGAAATGAGGTGGATAAAACTCTTAGATACTCTCAAACTCTTTAATCTTATTTTTAACCTACTTCATTCTAATTCATATTTAACACAATCCATTCTATCCAGCATCGAAAACCGGTATCTATTCAGTTTCTAAATGCAAAAAACCAGATTTTTTAATCATACGATTACCTTTAGCATCTTTATACTCGTACTCTACAATGTAGTAATACGTACCCGTCGGTAATTGCTCTCCTTTGTTTACAGTTACACGTCCTTCGGAATATCCTTTGAAATTATTGTCCGCATTGTTATAACTAGAAGTTGAATATACTTTTACCCCCCATCGGTTAAAGATCTCTACCTTATTGTTAGGAAAACGTTCAATATTATCAATTACAAAGTGGTCATTGAATCCATCTCCATTTGGAGTAACTGCATTATAAATAACAACATCCCCATCTAATATTAAATACTCCTTAACTGTACCTAATGTAAAGATTCCATATCCATCAACTGTGGTAGGTGTAGTAACTGTTTTAGCATCCATATCCACAATACCTCCCTCATCTACCCAAAGATTTTGAGCTACATCCCATCGTACAATTCTCAATTCCTTATTGGCATTTTTAAGTAGTTCACTTGGAGTGGTTCTAGAATCCCAGCTCAACGTTAAAATGATATCGCTTTTAGTAGCATCTTCTCTCTCTATGCTCCAGTACTCTTTGTTATCTATTAATTCAATCACCCCTGCTCTACTATTGTGAGGATGATTAAGATTGGAGTTCTTAAAGTAGTATTTTCCAAGAAAAGAATCTTTCATCGTTTTAGGTGCTGAAATTTTAGCAAAACGATACATTCCTTCATCACCTATCGGATAGATAAATGTTTCGTTTCCTACCTTTTCAACCTCACCGTCAGCGTGACTTTTATCTGAAGTATTGATTCCCTTTGCTCCTTGTTGAAATACCATTGCTCCATTCAAAGAGTCTATTTGAACAATTCCCTCATTAAAATTAGCCGTTCCAGCAACACTCATATCATTTTTAAGTTCAAAAGCACGAAATGCTTTTGAGTTGTTAAACAAAACATCATAGAACTCGATAGGTGCTGTTCCTTTAATCTCTTGAGAAATATCAGCTCCTTCATAAGGCTGAAAAACAGCATAAGAACTTTTTCTCTTATCATCAAAAGTGTATAGCCCTTCGTTATTAAAATGAGCATAAAAGTAAAAGCTTCCATCGTTTTTAACAGCTGCATCTTTTTCATTTGAGAAAGAAGATACCGTAGAAATATCTGTATTAGGAAGTACAGTTAAAATTCCTTCGTTTACAGTTTGAGCTAACCCCAAAAAAGGGATTAGCATAGCAAACAGTAATTTATATATAGTTTTTTTCATAGCTTCTTAATTTTTAGATTTATTCGGAAGCATTGGATTCGTAATAACCTGACAATCTTTTATTTCAATAGAAATTTCATTTGAACTCTTTTCACAATCAGTGTTATTCTTACCAATCAAACGAACTTTTATTCCATCAATCACTTTGGTAGCATGTGAAATATTCAAAGTGCCATTACTTACAGATATCACACTCGAGAATGTAGAATTATCTAAAGGATTCCAAACTGTTGGAGAAGTAACACTTGCATATTCCCAGTTAAAATTAGATACAGCTGTTGTTGATACATTAAGTGAATAATCATTATTTTCACAAGTACTAACTTTAGCAACATCTTGTGCAACAACTGGTAATGGGTTAATAGTTATTGTAAATGAGACTTTAGGTCCTGTACACAGTATTCCATTCGATACTTTTCCTTCAGCAACCCAGAAAGTATATACATCTACATCCGTTGGAGAAGGAGGACTAGTTAAAGGCGTTGTATCAGTCTCGGTTGAGAAATAATACAATCCATAACCATTAGCAACACCTGTTGAAGATAATACTACATCCAACACCACATTATCTCCTTCACAAAACGCAACGTCCTTAGCAGTGGGTGAAGAGTTAATAACCTCTAATGATGTTTCCAATCCAATATAACATCCAGGATCCATTCCAGGAATCATAGCATAATATTTGGTTTTCGTTCCATTTGTAGGAACAGCAAAACCGTTTGAAACAACGCCAACATTTGAATCAAATGAACTCGGTACCTGATTAAAAAATTTTGTACCTAACGGATATAAATCAACAATTTGAGCTCTTGGAAATTCATTATTTAACAAAGAACAAAACGCTTTAAACTGTAGGTTTTTATTGTCAACCGGAAGATTACACGCTTGTAAGAACGCTTCATCTACAGTGATTGTAGTTTTAAAATCATCATAAATAGGTCCAGCACAAGCTCCTATTCCATACTCTCTAACTAAGTCAGAACTAACAACACTATTAGATGTAGCACCTTTCCCAGTAATTTTTCCATTTAAACTCACCTGCAATGCACAAGGACCTGCTGTAGCTAAAAATGCACAATTCGCAGTTACTTTCAATTTATACTTCAATGTACCTTGCAAAATAGACTTGCTCAAATCTTTTGGTAAATCCCCAATATTCCACACTAAGGTTCCTCCTAAAGTATTCTGAGGAGTCGCACCTGGAGCCGAACCAACTGGTGGAGTCCATGTTACTGTAGTATTACTAGGAATTTTTATCGTAGAATTAGAACCGATTACAATGGTTGCGCCATCATAATGAACATTAAATGGTATAGGAATCTCAACCTTTAAATCTTTGACAGCTTCCTCTCCTTTATTATACATTTTAAGGTCAAACTCTAATTCCTGACCTGGAATAACTGGAGTCCCATGAATAGTGTTAGCATTTGCGGGTGTATTTTCTCCTATCACTTCTGGCACATAAGCATCCACAGCAAATACAATACTAAAAATAGAATATAAATCTCCATTTGTACCATACCTGAATCTAGTTGAGTTTTGATTATTATTGATCAAAACATTACCATCATTAGGTAAATCAAACATACTAATATCCATTCCAGTATTATTTAATGTAATAGGATTTCGATTATTTCCACCAGTAAAAATTGAAGAGTTAAAAAAGTTGTCTGTAGTGTTATTAGTATGACTTAATTTAGTGTAATTATTAGTCAACCTTTGACGCATTTCAATATAATCTCCAGTAGTCACAACATCTCCTTCTCCTGCCATCAATCCCATCTTAACTTTCACATCTCCACTTTGGACCGCCTTAAACCCAGAAATATCTAATGTTTGAGTACTACCATTAGCCGAAATATATGAATAGCCATCAAAGACAGTTATATCACGCCACTTCATAGCTGAATTTTTGTACACTACAACCATTCCCCATCCTCCAAAATAACCTGTCTGATTAGTTCCAGCAAGCAATGCCATATCTGCGACCCAATAATTCCCAACTCCTTCCGCTCTTACATAATCTGTAATATCTGCATATCCAACGTAAATAAAGGAATTTGATGAACCAGGATATGCAATTTGATTTACAGCATCCACTTCAAAATAAGTCTTCCCTTCTTTTTTAAACTTAACTTTATTCTTGAAGTAATTTTTGTTGTTGTAAGTAACATAACTACTTTCTGTACCACTATTCTCCGCTCTACCTGTCCAATAAAGTCCTGCATACAGAATCTCAGAACACTCAGAAGCCAATGTTCCTAGTTTAAGTTCTGCCATAGACGAGTTATAAGTTGTACCATCATTATCTTTATCAACAACTACCATTGGATTTGAATTGTTGTTTTTCAAATCGTTATAACTTGCTAATGTCATATTGGTATTCCCTAACATTACAAAATCTCCTTGAATATTGTAGGTGGATACACCTTTGTAAGGTAATGGAGCTTTTTGAGACGAACGAGGAGTAAATGAAACAACGCTTTGAGCGAATAGTTCAAAACTGAAGATTATAAATAAAATTACAATCCACGAACTCTTATGTATATCATTCTTCATAGCTATCCATTTTATAAATTCGTTCTATTAACAACTCTACTTGTTTAAATTTTCCACTTAACTGTAATTCTTGGAACTTATCTATAATTTGTTTCAAAGTAGCCTCTTCATCAAATTGGATAACCAAAAACTCAAGATTATCGAACAAAATAAAATCCTTCTCTGTTAGTTCCAATTTCTCTCCAGTATTTAATCTTAGAACCAAAGATTTTACATTTTTATAGTCAGCCTTAAAATTAGAATCTAACAATATTTTAAACTGTTTAGCTCCAATTATTTCTACACTTTCAATCTCTTTGTCCTCATTCCAAATATAAATGGGGTTCATTGAATTATCAAAAAGCAGTTTAGGAGACATACCGTATACAAGAAATTGTAATTTTTCTTTTGTTTTTCCTTCGAAAGATTCAATGTCAAAATTCTTTTCTTTACTATTCTGTTGAGCCTGTCCTTTGAAAACAAAGCACAGACAAAAACACATCGCTATGTATAATATAAATGTTCTCATATTAGTTCTCTTTTACAGAAAATACAATATTGATAAAGCTTCCGTTATTAATGTCAGCACCAGAAGCAACAGTGTATGTTAACAGACCACTAGGTGTAATACTATTAATAGTAAACACGTTAGATGTTGCATAAGTAATATGATAATCCAACTCGCTAGATGGCAAAACAGGGAGAGTTCCTCCACTACTCATAACTGGACTACCAAACTGTGCTGAATAAATAGCATATAGATTAATAGTTCCCACACGAGTACCATTGTTAAATGTAACTCCAGCTTGCCCTAACTGACTTTCTGCTGTAGGGACTAACACTGATGGCATGTAGAAGAATTTTGGCATTGCTGCTTTTAATGCTTTCACAACATCTCCGTTCATATCAACAGCTAATAAATGTTGTGTAACACCAGTATTATCTGTTCCTTGTGTTTTTGTCTTATCCAATCCTTTAACAGCTAATGTATTTGAAGCTGAAGTTGTAATTTCAGTAGCCTTGACTAAAGCACCTCCTAATTGAACATTATTAAGTGTTTTGGTAAGTCCATTATCCGCTGTAACTTCTAATGTAGATTGATTAACCCATACTGGCTTATTATCAGATCCCGTTACCAACACTTGATTTGCTCCAGCATCCGCAATGTCTTCTGGTTTAATTGTGCCATTTTTAATTTCAGAAGTTGTGATTGATTCTGACTTAACACGCAAACTTGTTTCAACCAATGTAGCACCCGTTCCTCCAGTTACAACTTCTATTGTGGCAGTAGTTGCATTACCAGCAGCAGTTAAATTTTTTGCATTTGTTACATTTCCAGCATTTACACTAGGAGTTTTTGTTATCCATTTATCCCCTTCAAACACCAATACATTCCCTTCTAAAGGACTGGTAGCTTCTAAAACTTTACCCTGAATCTTTGAAAGTGTTGTTGCGCTAGCATTCCCTGTTACATCACCATTTAAAGCTATAGTAGCTGGGTTAGCTGCCACTGTGTAAGTCGTAGTGTTATCTACTGTTAATGGTGTAACAATTATACCTGTTCCTTGTTCAACTACAGTTAATAATTGATTGTCTTGTATGGCTGCTTTAGAAACATTTACCTTATATTTATCTGCAGAAGTTCCACTACCACTAACTGTAGTATTGATACCATCCACCAAATAAGTTACTTGCAATGCTGATAAATCGATTTCTTTTTCTCCTCCCCTCTCTAAAATGATTTTTAAAGTATTTCCAGTAAGAGTAAAAGAAGTAATCTGTTGATTATCTGTATTGGTGTCTACAGCAGCTGCTATATCCGCTAATGGAACTGTTACAGTATTTCCCCTGTCAATTGTTATGGATAAGTTAGTACCAATAATCTTAAAATCTTTAAGCTCTTGATTATCCGTATTATCCAAATATTTAGTCAAATCTACTGCTGGTGTTGAAATTACTCCATTGACGTTGCTCACAAGATTATTATCTGTGAGTTCCAATATATTTGTAGTTGTAGGAACTATTTCAGATTGATCCACCCAAGCAGTATTACCATTTTTAGTCACCATCACTTGACCATTAGTACCTGGTGTTACATTTAAAGTCACATCGGTTAAGGTTGCACCTGCCCCTCCTGTAACTGTAATATTATTACTAGTAATACCTTTTGTTGAAGTAACGACATCTTCTAAAGTAACAGAAGAATCTACACCATTTACAGTACTTGTTAACTCATTTCCTGAAAGACTAAGAAGATTAGTTGTTGCATCAGTTTTAGACATCCATTTTACTTCTCCTCCATCAGTCACCAAAATATCTCCATTTACCCCAGCTTCAATTTTAGCCGTAGTTACTGCATCATCAGCAATTTTAGCTGTTGTAACAGAATTAGGAGCTAATTTAACCTCTGTTACTCCTCCATCTGCAATTTCTATGCTTGTATTCGCCAACAATTTATTCGCTCCGTCATTTCCAACTGTAAAAGCAATACCTCCTGCTACACTTAAATTACCTTTCGTTCCATCTACTGTGTTTATTTTAGATAGTAACTCTTCAATCGCCGCTTGTACATTAGTAGATGTAAAACCATTTGTACTATTATTAAAAATAATTGAATTAGCATTTGTGTTAATTGTTGTAATTACATCTCCATTACCATCTTTAAAAGTATAAATACCCCCAGCAGTTGTCACAGTAGTTGTGTTAGCGCTAAAGGTTACAGTACCATTATCTTCATCAGTATAAGTAAATGTCCCATCTCCATTATCTGTCAAAACTGTCAAAGTCTCATTTGCTTTAACCAAAGCTCCTAGATCAATAGTTTCAGCTTCTCCTTTTGAATTGGTGTAAGTCAAAACGTTTGTAAGAACATCATAAACTAAGCTAGTCTCATTCAGTGTCAATAAAGTAGGAACTCCTTTTTCATCAGTATAGGTAATAGCATTGTCAGTAGCGCT
>NZ_FORU01000012.1 GCF_900114085.1 Myroides guanonis
GAGCGGAAGACGAGGCTCGAACTCGCGACAACCAGCTTGGAAGGCTGGAGCTCTACCAACTGAGCTACTTCCGCAATTATTGGTATTCTGGGTGCAAATATAAAGCTATTTTCTATTTATTCACAAATTTTATAAGCAAAAAAAATAATGAATTTTTAACCACCTCGAATTCTCGACACAACATCCTTTTTAAAGAAATATAAAAACATTATGTACTAACCCTTTAAAGAAAAACAAACAAAGTTTTTCCAATCTTCCATTTCGTATAAAATTACTTACACTTCGTATAAATTCTTAATATCAATCCCACCCACTTATCTATATTCGCCAATTATTATAAAAGTAAAGGAAAATGAAAGTCAAGTACGACGTAACAAAAACAAGAAAATTAATCCACAATGATTTCATCCACTTAAAACCAATATTCAAATGACCAGTTTATAACAATTCACGTCTAATATTATAAACACCAATAAAAAGCACTTTTTTTAATAAAACTTTAAGTTCTTTTAGTTTTGCTCTAACCGAACTAAACTTATATTTGCAGGAAATTTCAATACAAATGGAGTACGAACAAGACATAATCGATTTTTTTCAAGATTATTGTGCACATCACGAAGCGCTCTATCATTACTCACCATTAACTTCAAAACTTTATACATTTTTGTTGTTTTCAGGCATGGGAGATGGCGTGACTTTCGATGAAATAGTCGAGAAATTAAACGCTAGTAAGAGTTCCATATCAACCAGCTTAAACGTTCTTTTAAACAACAATCAAATTGAACAATTCAATAAGATTGATGAACGAAAACGTTATTTCAGAATAAATCCTAAGTACTTAACCAATCGATTATTTACAATCAAGAAATCTATCGAAAAAGAATTAGACTTAACTTGCAGATTGTTAGAATTTAATCAAAATAACAAGTTAAATGTATTTAAATGCGAATCCAGAATTAACGTATACATAGAACACTTAGAGAAATCTTCAGAAGAGCTTTCCCAAACCATAGAAAAATTAAAAAACTCAAATTAATCTTTATGAAACATTTTTTCAATACCGTTTTTATTGCTTCAATAGCACTTGTAGCTGTTTCTTGCGGTAAGAATCAAGAACCACAAGCTCGACCAGCAATCCCTTACGATGCTGTAGAAGTTCCCGTTAAAACAGTAACAGGCCAACGTAGCTTTCAGGCTACCATTGAAGGAAGAATTAACAATGGTGTTCGCGCTAAAATTTCAGGTTACATTCAAGAACTGTATGTAGATGAAGGGCAACATGTAACTAAAGGGCAACCTTTGTTTCGTTTAGAGACTAACATATTGAATCAATCAGCTAATGCTGCTAAATCTGGTATTGTAGCCGCAGAATCAAGTGTAAATGTAGCACAAGTTGAAGTAGATAAATTAATCCCATTAGTTGAGAAAAACATTGTAAGTAAAGTACAATTGGAAACAGCAAAAGCTAATTTAAGCAGAGCTAAAAGTCAACTAGCAGCAGCTAGAGCAGACTACCAAAGTGTAGAAGCAAACATAGATTACTCTATCATCAAAAGTCCTATTTCAGGAGTTGTTGGAGCAATTCCTTTTAGAACAGGAAGTTTAGTAGGTCCAAATGACCCTACTCCACTTACAGTTGTGTCTGATGACAGTGAAGTATATGCTTATTTTTCTATGACAGAAAAAGAGTATTTTGATTTCCTTACAACTATGGAAGGGAAGACAACTAAAGATAAAATAAACAACCTACCGGAAGTTACGTTGACTTTAGCTAATAAGACAACCTACTCTGAAAAAGGTAAAATCCAAACTGTTACAGGACAAGTAGACCCTAATACTGGAACTATTCAATTTAGAGCTGTTTTCAAAAATCCAAATGGATTGCTTAGCAATGGAAATAGCGGAGTAATTAATATTCCTACCGTATACGAAAACGTAGTGGTAGTACCTGAGATTGCTACATTTGAGCAACAAGGAATTTTCTACGTATATAAAGTTGAAAATGATTCAGCTGTTTCAACAATTGTTAACATTAGTGCAAGAGTAGACAGAATGGCAATTGTAGAGTCTGGTCTTAAAAAAGGAGATAAAATTATCACTTCAGGTTTAGGAACACTTAGAAATGGTGCACCAGTTACTATCAATCCAGTTGCTTTTGACTCTATTATTAACATCAAAGTAAACTTCTAAAAGATGCTTAAAACATTTATTGAAAGACCCGTACTATCTACGGTTGTTTCTATTATCATAGTGATACTCGGAGTCCTTGGTTTAACCGTACTCCCAGTAACCCAATACCCAGATATTGCACCTCCAACGGTACAAATCATGGCAAATTATCCTGGAGCAAATGCTGAAACAGTTCTTCAAAGTGTTATTATTCCAATTGAAGAACAAGTGAATGGTGTGGAAGGAATGGACTACATTACTTCAACAGCAAGTAACGATGGTTCTGCTTCTATACAAGTAATTTTTAAGCAAGGAATTAATCCAGATATCGCTGCGGTAAACGTACAAAACCGTGTATCTCGTGCAACTCCTTTGTTACCAGCTGAGGTAACTCGTTCTGGAGTAACAACTCAAAAGCAAGAAACAAGTGCATTAATGTTCGTTTCTTTCTATTCAACAAATCCTAATTACGACGCTACCTACGTTCAAAACTACATGAATATCAATGTAGTTCCAGAACTAAAAAGGGTAAGTGGTGTTGGGGATGCTTCTGTATTTGGAGCTCGTAACTACGCTATGCGTGTTTGGTTAAATCCAAGCAAAATGGCAAGTTATGGATTAGTACCAGCTGATATCACAACTGCTTTAAATGAGCAAAGTTTAGAAGCTGCTGCTGGTCAGTTAGGAGAAAACAGTGGTCAAGCTTTTCAATACGTAATTAAATATAGTGGAAAGTATAAAACTGAAGAACAATATCAAAATATCGTAATCAAATCGTTGGAAAACGGTAAAGTTCTTCGTTTAAAAGACGTTGCGGATATTGAATTAGGCGCACAAACTTATGCAGGTTCTTCTGAATTATCAGGTAATCCTGCTGTAGCAATGGCAGTTTATCAAACACCCGGATCCAATGCACAAGACATTATTAGAGACCTTAAAACAACACTTGAAGGATTAGGTAAAAACTTACCTGATGGAATGCATTATGCTATTAACTTTGATACTAACGAATTCTTAGATGCCTCAATTAGTAAAGTGGTTACCACTTTAATTGAAGCTTTCATTTTGGTGTTCTTAGTGGTTTATATATTCCTACAAGATTTTAGATCGACACTTATTCCATTGATTGCGGTTCCAGTATCCATTATTGGTACGTTTTTCTTCTTGAGTTTATTTGGATTCTCACTGAACTTACTAACATTGTTTGCACTTACACTCGCCATTGGTATTGTAGTGGATGACGCCATCGTCGTCGTCGAGGCGGTACATGCTAAGATGGAAGAAACAGGTCAGGAAGCCACTGAAGCAACTATTGGCGCAATGAGCGAGATTACAGGAGCTATTATCTCCATTACCTTGGTAATGGCAGCAGTATTTATCCCTGTTACCTTCATTTCTGGTCCAACAGGAGTTTTTTACAAACAGTTTGGTATCACACTTATCGTAGCTATCATTATTTCTGCGATAAACGCACTAACATTGAGCCCTGCTTTATGTGCACTATTCTTAAGACAACATTCTACAGCAGATGGTCATACTCAAAAAGAGAACATAGTAAAACGTTTTTACCGTGCTTTCAATACCGCTTTTGAAGCTTTAACCGCTCGATATGCTCGTAGTTTTAAATTCTTATTTAAGCACAAATGGGTAACTTTTGTTATTCTTTTAGGTTGTTTAGGAATCACTTATTACGCTAATAAAACTATGCCTGCAGGTTTCGTTCCAAACGAAGACCGTGGATTTATCATGGGGAACATTGAATTAGCTTCAGGTGCATCAGAAGACCGTGTATTTGCTTTAGAAAGACAATTTGAGAAAGCAGCTTCAAAAATTCCAGGAGTAGAAAGTGTTACTGTAATTTCAGGACGTAGTTTAATTTCAGGAGCAGGTTCTAACTACGGTATGGCTTTAATTAAAATGAAACCATTCAAAGAAAGAACAACTCCAGATGTAGCTACAGACGCAGTAATTGGAAAATTATTTGGTCTAGCAGCAATGCAATTTCAAGACGCAAAAATGATTTTCTTCCAACCGCCGAGTATTCCAGGATATGGAATGTCTTCAGGTTTTGAAATGAAATTGTTAGATAAATCAGGAGGAAGTTTAGAAGATTTTGACAAAACAGCTAAAGCTTATATGACGGAATTAATGAAACGTCCTGAGATATTATATGCTCAAACATCATTCAACACAAACTTTGCTCAATATGAGATTGAATTAAACATTCCAAGAGCGAAAGAATTAGGTGTTTCAGTTAGTAATATTTTCTCATCTCTACAAGGTTATATTGGAGGTATTTACGCAGCAGACTTTACTCGTTTTGGTAAACAATACCGAGTAATGATACAAGCATTACCAGAAAGCCGTACAGACGTAAATAGTTTAAACGAATTATTTGTACGTACAACTTCTGGAGAAATGACCCCAATAACTCAGTTTGTAAGCTTAAAGAAAGTATATGGCCCACAGTCTATCAACCGTTATAACTTGTTTACTTCAGCAAATATTTCTGGAGCACCAAAACCAGGTTTTAGTTCGGGTGACGCTATCCGTGCCGTACAAGAAGTAACAGCGAGCACGTTATCAAACAATTACGGTGTTGACTTTACTGGTTTATCTAGAGAAGAGATAAACGCAGGTTCTCAAACATTAGTTATTTTCATGTTGTGTATCATCTTTGTATATTTTATTCTATCAGCTCAATATGAAAGTTATATTTTACCACTTGCTGTAATTCTATCATTACCTGCAGGTATTATGGGAGCTTTTATATCACAAAAGCTAGCTGGATTAGAAAACAACATCTATTTCCAGATTGCCTTAGTCATGCTAATGGGGCTTCTTGCCAAGAATGCGATTTTAATTGTTGAATTCGCAGTTCAAAGACGTCGTCATGGAGAATCAATCGTAGAATCGGCTATTAATGGTGCGAAAGCACGTTTACGCCCCATCTTAATGACTTCATTCGCTTTCATATTAGGTTTAATGCCATTGGCTTTTGCTTCTGGTGTAGGATCAGTAGGTAACCGTTCTATTGCAACAGGAGCTGCCTTCGGTCTTTTGATTGGTACTGTAATTGGAGTATTTGTTATTCCTGTATTGTATGTGATTTTCCAAAAATTACAAGAAAAAGTGAAACCAATGAAATTTGAAGAACTTAAAAACTAAATTCATGAAAAAAAGATTTTTATATACTGCTCTTCCTATAGCAATCGTTTCACTATCGATGCAATCATGCTTCGTAGCTAAGAACTATGATCGTCCGGAAGTGATAGACGAACCGATGTACAGAACAGAAACAACATCACAAGACACTCTTTCTATGGCTAATTTGCCATGGAAAGAATTGTTTAACGATCCTATTCTCGTACAACATATAGAAAAAGCCTTGGAACAAAATTTAGACATTCGCATTGCAATGGAAAATATTGCAGCTGCTGAAGCCTATATGAAACAAGGAAAAATGGGATACGCTCCCACTCTGAATATTGGTGGTGATTACACACATTCAGTAAACTCTAAAAATTCTTCTACAGCAGCAATGTTTGGAGGAGAACGCAATAGAATTGACCAATATCAGGCAACTGCTAATCTTTCTTGGGAGTTAGATGTTTGGGGTAAAATTAGAAGTAACAAGCGCGCTTTTGCAGCTAGTTATTTACAAACGCTTTCCGCTCATCAAGCAGTTAAAACACAACTAATTTCGACTGTATCTTCAACTTATTTTCAACTTTTATCATTAGACGAACAAAAGAGAATAACCGAAGAAACTATTGAGAACAGAAAAAGTAGTCTTGAAACGATCACTGCTTTGAAAGATGCAGGACAGGTTACTGAAGTTGCTGTTAAACAAACCGAAGCTCAATTATTAAACGCTCAATCTCTACTAGTTGATATTAAAAACAACATCAAACTTACAGAGAACGTATTAAGCATCATTTTAGCAGAAAACCCGAACTCTATTCAAAGATCAAGTTTAGCTACACAGAAATTGAATACAGATTTAAACATTGGACTACCAATTCAACTATTAAGTAACCGTCCAGACGTTCGTGCAGCTGAATATGGTTTAATAAATGCATTCGAATTAACAAATGTTTCTCGAAGTAATTTCTATCCATCAATTAAACTAACAGCTAATGGAGGTTTTCAAAGTATAGAATTTGATCAATTGTTCAATGCTAATTCTTTATTTGCTAATATAGTTGGTTCTTTAACTCAACCATTAATCAATGGAAGACAAATCAGAACACAGCATGAAGTAAGCAAAGCAAACCAAGAAAAGGCATATTTAAACTACAAGAAAGCAGTATTAACTGCAAGTAAAGAAGTTTCAGACGCACTATACACCTATCAAAGCCTTTCTGAAAAGCAAGCTTTAAAACAAAAGGAATACCAAGCGTATGCTTTAGCTACTGAATATTCAGAAGAACTTCAAATCAACGGTATGGCAAACTACCTAGAAGTTTTAACAGCTAGAGAAAATGCATTGGCAGCACAACTTAGTTTAATAAATACAGAACTAGGTCAACTAAATGCATTAGTTCAGCTTTATAAAGCAGTTGGTGGAGGAGTTAATTAATAGTCATTAGATTACATATTATTTTAAAGAGTGACTGCTAAGCAGTCACTCTTTTTTTATCTTTGATTTAAAATGCGTATTCCCAATCTTTTCAATTCTCTTTTTCCAAATCAAATTTGGAGCCTACCACAATCACAAAAAACAGTATACCTAACCTTCGATGATGGTCCAATCCCCGATGTTACCACATGGGTACTAGACCTATTGAAAGAAAAAAAAATCAAAGCAAGTTTTTTCTCTATAGGAGACAACATACGAAAACACCCTGAAATATTCTCTCGAATTATAAAAGAAGGTCACACAGTAGGTAACCATACTTTTAACCATATAAACGGATGGAAAAACACTTCAGATATCTATACTCAAAACATATTAAAATGTAATGAGGAAATTGAAAAGCACATTAAACTAGAAAGAAAATTATTTAGACCACCGTATGGCAGAATAACACCTAAACAGATAAAAATATTAAAACAAAAAGGATACGAAATAATAATGTGGGAATTATTAAGTCATGACTACAGTAATCACTTGTCAGCACAAGAATGCTATAACAATGCAACTAAGAAGGTTCGCCCAGGTAGTATTATTGTATTTCATGATAGTATCAAAGCACAAAAAAACCTTAGAGATTCATTGCCAAAAACAATAGATACACTTTTAAAAGAAGGCTACATTTTCAGTACTTTATAAGATATTACAAAAACATATTACTGCTTATTATTCAAAGTGATCTTCAACAAACGCATAATTATAAAGTCTTAGCTACTCCAATTAAAGAATTAGCATCCATAACTCCAGTTTGTCTCCATATCATAGCTCCATTCTTATACAGCATTAAAGTCGGGACTTGTTTTACACGAAGAGCCTCCATTAACTCTTGATTTTTTTCTACATCAATCTTTACCACACGTAATTCATCCCCCATAGCAGCAGCTACATCATGAATCACAGGATTCATAGAAATAGATCCTTCATTCCAAGTTGCGAAAAAACATATCAACACTGGAACATCTGCCTTTATTAAATCTCCAAACTTAGCCATCTACAACTTTATTTAATTTTACTAATCTTAAAAGTACATAACAAAAATATTAATTTTTACAAACATACAACACTATTAAGACGAAAATCACAAGTATTACAGCTTTATAATACGGTTTTCACAGCCACAGCTTACGCAATCCAGTAATTAACCTAAGCTCATTTTCTCCACAATAACATTCCAGATAAAATTTATCCTTTTAAAATTCCGCAAATTCACAGTAATGTATTAAACAACTATCAAAAAGTTAGGTCTAATCAATATGACAAAACATAAAAAACTGAAACCATAGATTAAACCTTTTTACGAAGTTCAAGAACTGTAATTTCAGGCCAAATACCAACCCTACCAGGATAAGCATGATAACCAAAACCTCTATTCACATATAGAAACTTAGACTTCTTATCATACAAACCAGCCCATTGTTTATAAACATATTGAATAGGACTCCATTTTAAAAAACCAGGAATTTCGATTCCGAACTGAGAACCATGAGTATGTCCAGATAGTGTTAATTGTATCTTTTTAGGATGGTCTAACACCTCTGCCTCCCAATGTGAAGGATCATGAGTAAGCAGTACTTTAAAATCAGATTCTTCTACATCTTGAATAGACTTATTCAAATCACCCACTTTCTTAAACTTAACCCCCCAATTTTCTACCCCAGCTATCGCAATACGTTCACCCTCTTTTTCTAACCAAACACTTTCATTCAAAAGCAATTTAAAATCCATTGCAGGATGCAAATCCTTAATAGCTTTAAAATTAGCCTCCTTATCTTCTTCCGAACTCCATTGTACATATTCACCATAATCATGATTTCCCAATATTGAGTACTTACCATACTCATGTGGTCGAATTCCCTTAAAAACAGAAATCCAAGGTTCCATTTCAGAAGCCAAACTATTAACTAGGTCACCAGTAAATACAATTACATCAGAGTCTTGTTCGTTGATTAAATCAATAGCATACTGCACTTTCTCTTCATTATCAAAGCTCCCTGAATGAATATCCGATATCTGAGTAATCTTAAAACCATCGAAAGCATCGGGTAAATCGTCAAAAAAAACAGTTTGCTTATGAACCTGAAACTTATAACGTCCGCGTGTAATACCGTGCATAATAGAAAGAAAAGGCAAAGCAGCAATCCCTAAAGCCATTTGAGAAACGAACTTTCTTCTTTCAGGCATAAAACTATCCGAAACGTTCGTATCTGAAATAAAATAATTCGCAGTCCCCATAAAAAGACGCCCTGCATCCTCTACCAATAAAATTAAAGTAATAAGAAGTTTCGGTAAATAAAATAGCATAATAAGTCCCATAGCTAGCATTGACTGTTTATTCTGTCCCAAAGTTCTGTCGAACTGTAAAAAACCATAAACTACATACAATATAACCGCGACTGAGATTACAATATACCCTGCAAGCAACCAGGGGTTTTTAGAAAGCTGTCTCAAAGCTTGATAAGAATAAAACTCTACCAATATGAAAACCAACAAAAGAATTGTCCAACGCATAACATAAATCACTTAAACAAACAAAAATAGAGCTATTGGAGGGACTTCAATCTTTCTTTAACAAAATTTAATACAGCACCCTTAAGATTAACGTTTTAGATATAAAAACTAGATTCTATCCAAATTGTTTATCTTTGAAAATCCATTTTGAACATAATAAAACAGACTTATGGCCGAACAAAAACGTTTATTTCTCCTTGATGCTTATGCTCTAATTTTTAGAGGTTATTATGCATTCATTAAAAACCCAAGAATTAATTCAAAAGGTTTAGACACATCTGCTGTATTAGGATTTATGAATTCACTTTTAGATGTAATAAAAAGAGAAAATCCCGACCATCTAGCAGTAGCTTTCGATAAAGGTGGTAGTGATTTGAGAAATGAACTCTTTCCAACCTATAAGGCAAATAGAGATGAGACTCCAGAAGCTATTAAAGTAGCCATTCCTTACATCAAACAGCTCTTAGAAGCTATGCATATTCCTATCATCGAAGTAGCTGGATTTGAAGCCGACGATTTGATAGGTACTCTTTCAAAACAAGCTGAAAAAGAAGGGTTTCAAGTATTCATGGTTACTCCTGATAAAGATTTCGCTCAATTGGTCTCCGAAAACATCTTCATGTACAAACCAGCTCGTATGGGGAACGGTATAGAAATATGGGGAGTACCTGAAGTAAAAGAAAAATTTGAAGTAGAACACCCAGACCAAGTAATAGACTTTCTTGGGATGATGGGGGATGCGGTTGACAATATTCCGGGAATACCAGGTGTAGGGGAAAAAACCGCAAAGAAGTTCATCAATCAATACGGTTCAATGGAAAACCTTTTTGCACACTCACATGAGCTAAAGGGCAAAATGAAAGAAAACGTTGAAAGCAACGTTGAACTAGGTCTTCTGTCAAAAAGATTAGCGACTATACTTTTAGACTGCCCAGTAACCTTCTGCTCTAAAAATTTTGAATTAGAAAAGCCAGATGTTGAAAAATCAGATGCGCTATTCGTAGAATTAGAATTCAGACGAATGAAAGAGCAGTTCGACAAGATATTTTCAGACAATCAAAAAGAAGAACCTACACCTACCAAAAAACCTACTGTCACAGAAGAAAATCAGTTTTCTCTCTTTGAAACCCCATTAGGTTCAGATGTAGACACCGGAAACACATCTAACTCCTACTATTCAAACCTTCAAAACACCAAACATCTCTATCAATTAGTTGATGGAAATCTTGGAATAAAATTACTAATAAGCAATCTTCGAAATCAAAAGAGTATCTGCTTTGATACCGAAACCACAGATCTAAATCCTCTCCACGCTACTCTAGTTGGTATTGCATTTTCTTATGAAAAAGGAGAAGCTTTTTACGTTCCCTTTCCAGAAAATCAAGAAGAAGCGCAGGCACTTATCAACCAATTCAAAGACATTTTTGAATCAGAAGAAATAGAGAAAATAGGTCAGAATTTAAAATATGACATTAAAGTACTGAAACAATATCAAATCGAAGTCAAAGGACCTTTATTTGACACTATGATAGCGCATTATCTAATAAATCCAGATATGCGTCACAACATGGATGTTTTAGCAGAGACTTATTTGAAATACACCCCTCAACCTATTGAGGATTTGATAGGTAAAAAAGGAAAGAATCAAATTACCATGCGTGAGGTAGAACCTCAATTAGTAAAAGAATACGCAGGAGAAGACACAGACATTACTCTACAACTCAAATATGTATTCGAACCAGAACTGGATAAAACAGCCACACGAAAACTCTTTGACGAAATAGAAATTCCTTTAGTTTCTGTTTTAGCTTCTATGGAAAGCGAAGGAATACGAGTGGACGTAGATTTCTTAAATCAACTTTCCCACAAACTAACCGAAGACATTAAAAACCTTGAGGAAGGAATCTATGAAGAAGCAGGTGAACAATTCAATTTAGCATCGCCGAAACAACTAGGAGATATACTTTTTGATAAATTAAAAATAGGAGGAACAAAACCTAAAAAAACAAAAACTGGACAATACGCAACAGGAGAAGAAGTATTGAGTTATCTTTCAGAAGAACATCAAATAGTTCGAAACATTTTGGAATGGCGTCAATTAGTAAAGCTACAAAACACCTATGTTGAAGCTTTACCAAAACAAATCGACCCCAAAACGAAACGAATCCATACCGAGTATATGCAAGCAGTTGCCGCAACAGGTCGCCTGAGCTCCAACAACCCCAACCTGCAAAACATACCGATTAGAACAGAAAGAGGCAGGCAAGTTCGAAAAGCATTTATAGCCAAAGACGAAAATTACGTATTGATGGCTGCCGATTATTCTCAAATAGAGTTGCGCATTATAGCCGCTTTAAGCCAAGAACCTAACATGATAGGAGCCTTTCAGCGCGGAGAAGATATTCACCGTTCTACAGCCTCTAAAGTATTTAACGTGCCACTAGAAGAGGTTACTAAAGAACAACGAAGCCATGCTAAAACGGTAAATTTCGGAATTATTTACGGAGTCTCTGCTTTTGGATTAAGCAATCAAACAAATTTGAGTCGAGCAGAAAGCAAAGAACTCATTGATGCATATTATCAAACCTATCCTAAACTAAAAGATTATATTCAAGAACAAATTAATTTAGCAGGAGACAAAGGATATGTACAAACAGTTTCAGGAAGAAGACGTTATTTAAAAGATATCCATTCTCAAAACGCAATGGTTAGAGGTGGAGCAGAACGAAATGCCATCAACGCACCTATTCAAGGAAGTGCTGCCGACATCATCAAAATTGCAATGATTCGCATTCACAAAAGACTGACTGAAGAAAACTGGCAATCTAAAATGCTACTTCAAGTACACGATGAGTTGGTTTTCGATGCTCACAAAGACGAGCTCGAAAACTTAAAGACCATGGTGAAACACGAAATGGAAAATGCTTTTATTCTAGATGTCCCCCTAACGGTAGATCTAGGAGTTGGAGACAATTGGCTGGAAGCACATTAATTAAACCGTTTTTCTACTATAAAATCAAAGAAGAGGCTATCTAAACACAGATAGCCTCTTTTTTTTATACTCATCTTGAATTCTATTTTATTGATATTCAAGATGAAGATAAAAAGGAAACCTTCTAACACAAAGACTTAAAACCTTCAAGGTATAATAATAAATAAAAAAACAAATCCACACTTGAATAACTTCGAGGTGCATCTATATTCCATCTATAGTGCATCTATACTCCATCTATAGATTAGGGGGTTTTTATAGATAAAGTATAGATGCATTACAGATAAAGTACAAATACAAACAATAGAAGTCACACACAAAATAACTCCATTAAAGAACTAAGGAGCATAAGCCTATACGAGATAAAAGAATATAATCAAAATGGTCGAAGGATTAAGATAATGCAGAATGAGATAAAAAAAGGAAAGCCTATCTATTTATAGATAGGCTTTCCTTTTTTTATACTTTAATACGCTATAAAAATAGTACACCTAAAATACCCAAAAAACAAATTCCAACGTAGGTAATACCTTTCTTAAAGCCAACTTCTTTTCTGAGAATATACATCACCCAAAGAATAGGCATCGCTGCTAAACACAAAAGCAAAGGCAACCATGTCAATTCATAAAGAGCTCCAATTAAGGCATATTCATAAATCCCACCATCGATAGACACTGCTACTATCTTATATAACCCTATTAGTAAAACTATCACCAAAGTAGCACTGGGCAAATATTTTTTAAAATCCTTCATAGTCTTGTTTATAAGTATTAATCAAATATAGACAAAAACTCCAAACAGTGACACATTAAAATTCTTCTCTTAATTTAAATAACATCTTAATAACTACAAATTTTTATCGCAGTCAACTATGAAAAAAACCAACAAAACACTACTACTCGCCTTAATTCCGGTAAACATTCTTTGGGGAGTCCATTTTCACAATCAATCGTTATTTGAAGCTTTAATTTTTAGTTTGGTATTTTCAGTATCTATAGGTAGCCTATTTAATCTTTGAACATCAAAATAGGAAAACCGAATAACAAACAACAACCTATTGTGAAATCAGATTACATTGCCAAACTAAAACCTACTTCAACATTACACTCGTAGGAGGATTAAAATCAGTCATTAAAAAACACCTAGACAACTATAACACAGTATATTATGAAAAAATATTTTACTTAACTTCAGATAAGCCTCGTATCATCTACTGATTCCATTAGAAAATAGGCAGCTTTATGAGCCCGACCTATAAGATTTAATAACTCAATCTCAAATCCTTCAAAAAAATCCATCTTAGCAAATATCAAAAAGAAACTAATGAGTTATCAAAAAACTAAATCGACATTCAATCACCTAAACATCAATAAGTTTAAAAAAACTCACAGACTTTTTGTATAGTAAATAATTAATTGTACTTTTGCACTCCCTTTATTGGGAATGGAATGTTTAATTAAATAATAATTTATTGTGGAAAGTTTAAGCTACAAGACAGTATCAGCTAACAAAGCAACAGTTCAAAAAGAATGGTTGGTTGTAGACGCTGAAGGCCAAAATTTGGGTCGTCTTGCTTCTAAAGTGGCAACACTATTAAGAGGTAAACACAAAACAAATTACACGCCGCACGTAGACTGTGGAGACAACGTAATCGTTATCAACTCAGAAAAAATCAACCTTACAGGTAACAAATTGGAGGATAAAACATATATCCGCCACACAGGTTATCCAGGAGGACAAAGAGAATTAACTGCTAAAGTAATGCAACAAAAAAACCCTGCATTATTAATTGAAAAAGCAGTAAAAGGGATGTTGCCTAAAAACAAATTAGGAGCACAATTATTCCGCAACCTAAATGTAAATGTAGGTGCTGAGCACAAACACGCAGCTCAACAACCTAAAACCGTTAATTTAAACGAAGTTAAGTAATGGGAGTTATTCACAAAATCGGTAGAAGAAAAACCGCTGTTGCTCGTGTTTATGTTTCAGAAGGAACAGGAAACATCACAGTAAACAAAAAAGAATTCAAAACTTACTTCCCTACAGGTACTTTACAATACAAAGTTTTACAACCACTTTCATTAACTGAAAACGTTGATAACTATGATATTAAAGTAAATGTATACGGAGGAGGTTCAACTGGTCAAGCAGAAGCTGTACGTATGGCTATTGCTAGAGCAATGTGTGAAATTGACGTAGAATACAGAGGTATTCTTAAACCAGAAGGCTTATTGACTCGTGACCCTAGAATGGTTGAGCGTAAGAAATTTGGTCAGAAGAAAGCTCGTAAGAGATTCCAATTCTCTAAACGTTAATTTTTATATTTTATTAAAAAACCTGAGTTTTTGTTGCTCGCTTGCTGAGGCAAGAAGTAGTTTAGCATCTAAATGGTTAGGACCGAGACAATCGCTACTTAATTATTGCTAATACAACAGAACGTAAACTATTAGAAAATGGCAAACAAAGTAGAAGTTAAAGAATTACTAGAAGCAGGTGTTCATTTCGGACACATGACTAGAAAATGGGACCCAAACATGGCTCCTTACATCTATATGGAGCGTAATGGTATTCACATTATCAATCTATATAAAACAGCAGCGAAAATTGAAGAAGCTAATGAAGCTTTGAAAAAAATCGTTGCATCTGGTAGAAAGATCCTTTTCGTAGCTACCAAAAAACAAGCTAAAGACATCGTAGCTGAAAAAGCAGCTGCGGCAAATATGCCTTACATCACTGAAAGATGGCCAGGTGGTATGTTGACTAACTTCGTTACTATTCGTAAAGCTGTTAAAAAAATGGCTTCTATCGACAGAATGAAAAAAGACGGTACATTTTTGACTCTTTCTAAGAAAGAGCGTTTACAAGTTGACCGTTTACGTGCGAAATTAGAGAAGAACTTAGGTTCTATTGCTGACATGACTCGTCTACCAGCAGCTCTATTCGTTGTAGATATTAAAGCAGAACACATCGCGATTAAAGAAGCTCAGAAATTAAACATTCCAATTTTCGCTATGGTAGATACCAACTCGGATCCACGCCAAGTTGACTATGTTATCCCAGCAAATGATGATGCTTCTAAATCAATTGATAAAATTTTATCTTTAGTAACAAGCGCTATTATCGAAGGACATTCTGAAAGAAAGTCTGAAAAAGATGAAGCAGCTCCTGCTACACCAGCTGCTCCAGCTGCACAAACAGAAGTGAAAGCTACTGAAGAATAATAATTTAACAATACCATAAAGTCGTTATTCTGATGGATGTTTACTTTTGTTTACACTATCGATAACGACTTTTTTTATTAACTTTTAAAAACTTTTAAAATGGCAAATATTACTGCTGCAGATGTAAATAAACTAAGACAGCTTACTGGAGCTGGAATGATGGACTGCAAAAAAGCTTTAGTTGAAGCTGAGGGAGATTTCGATTCAGCAATTGACTACCTACGTAAAAAAGGACAAAAAGTTGCTGCTAATCGTTCTGACAGAGAATCTTCTGAAGGAGCTGCTGTTGCTGCTATTAACGCTGATAAAACTAGAGGAGTTGTTATTTCTTTAAACTGTGAAACTGACTTCGTTGGTAAAAATGAAGGTTTTATTACTTTAGCTAATGAACTTGCTCAAATCGCTTTAAACTTTGACAACAAAGAAGATTTCTTAGCTGCTAAATATAATGACACTATGACTGTTGCTGATAAATGTATCGAGCAAACAGGTGTAATCGGTGAGAAAATTGAAATTGGTTCTTTCGAAGTTCTTGAAGGTGCTTTCATTGGTTCATACATTCACGGTAACAAAATTGCTGCTATCGTTGCATTATCTGCTCCTATTGAAAAAGCTGAAGAATTAGGAAAAGACATCTCTATGCAAATTGCATCAATGGGTGCTGATACTCTTTCTTACAAAGATTTTTCTCCAGAATTCGTTGCTAACGAAACTGAAGCTCGTATTGCTGTTATAGCAAAAGATAACGAAGAATTAGCTCGTTTAGGTAAACCACTTAAAAACGTACCTCAATATATCTCTTACTCTCAGTTAACCGAAGAAGCTTTGAAACAAGCTGAAGAAGACGCGAAAGCTGAATTGAGAGCTGAAGGAAAACCAGAAGCTATTTGGGACAGAATTCTTCCTGGAAAAATTCAACGTTTCATTAGCGACAACACTTCTTTAGACCAAGAAAAAGCTTTGTTAGATCAAAACTTTATCAAAGACGAATCTAAAAAAGTGGCTGACCACGTAAAATCTTTCGGTGTTGAAATCACTGGATTCAAAAGAGCTACTTTAGGTTAATCCCTAAGAGTCTTTACATATATTTAAGAGCCTTTTCAAATTGAAAAGGCTCTTTTTTTATATCCTAAAGAAACGAACTGCTTATTGTTAGAATCCTTTTTGTACTTTTGACTGTTAATCAATTAACAATGATGAAAGTATTAAAAAACAGTCTTCTCTTACAAATCATACTAGCCATAGTGCTAGGCACAATACTAGGCACATTACTTCCTCAAAGTATCGGTCGTATATTCGCTACATTCAATGACATTTTCAGTTCTTTTCTTGGATTTGCAATACCTCTAATAATTTTAGGACTAATTGTTCCTGCTATATCCAACCTTGGAAAAGAAGCAGGGAAATTATTAATTATTACAGCTGCAATCGCCTATGGATCAACCTTGTTTTCAGGTTTTATGACATACGGGGTTAGTATACAACTATTCCCCAAACTACTTTCTGGACAAAAAATAGAAGCAATAGGAGAAAACGCAAACAACCTCCTACCCTATTTCAACATTGCCATTCCTCCTATTTTAGACGTAATGAGCTCACTAGTAATTGCTTTCGTATTAGGAGTAGGTATAGCCAAAACACAATCAAAAACACTTGAAAAAGTTTTTTTAGATTTTGAAAAAATAATCCTACTCATTATCAACAAAGCTATTATTCCTTTCCTTCCTCTTTTTATTTTCGGAATTTTCCTAAACATGACCTATAGCGGACAAGTCTTTTTAGTACTCAATACTTTTGTAAAAATTATAGGGGTTATATTTGTTCTACATATATTCTTATTGGTTCTCCAATACGCAATTGCTGGTGCAATTGCTAACCGTAACCCTTTTAGCATGATGAAAACTATGTTTCCAGCATATGCTACTGCATTGGGAACACAATCATCAGCCGCAACTATTCCTATAACACTTAAACAAACCTTAAAAAATAAAGTAAGCCCGAAAATAGCAGGCTTTGTAATTCCTCTTTGTGCAACTATTCACCTAGCAGGAAGTACACTTAAAATTGTTGCCTGTGTCATTGCACTCATGCTAATCCAAGGACAACCAATAGATTTCTTACAAATGACTGGATTCATCTGTATGTTGGGTATTGCAATGGTAGCTGCTCCAGGTGTACCAGGTGGAGCCATTATGGCTGCAATAGGAATTATTGGAAGCATGCTCGGTTTTGACGCTGCAAACCAAAGTTTAATGATTGCCCTTTATATAGCCATGGACAGTTTTGGAACTGCTTGTAATGTGATGGGTGATGGAGCTATTGCAGTTATCGTAGATAAAATAGCCTCGAAAAAAGAAATAATTCAACAAGAAAATACCTGAAAAAGGTTATTCTTAAGAATTAAAAACAAATTCAAACACCTCAAAACAAATAACTTACACATAAATTTAAAATTTATTAATATTTTATTTGGATTTATAAATAATTATTACGGACATTTGTACCAACAAAAAGAAACGATGAATACAATTTATATAACAATGATGCAGGCTATGATGATGATGTGGAAATCTCCGCAGGGCTTGTTGTATGTATAAATGAAAACATATATTTAAAACAACTAAAAGCCCCTGCAATTGCAAGGGCTTTTTTTTTACAATACACTTAAAAAATAACTAGAATGACACTTTTGACAAACACAATGATGATGGTAATGATGATGAGCATGATGATGCTCCCACCTCCTCGTTGCCAGAAGTCAAAAAGTTAGTCGCACACAAGCAAAAACTTTAAAGTCCTTTCGGTAACACTGAAAGGACTTTTTTTATACCTAAAATCTAAAAATTAACAACCAAATAACAAACTAAAATCATGAGTACATTAAAATTTTCAACACAAGCATTACATTCAGGACACGACGTAACTACTACACAAGGAACTAGAGCAGTACCAATTTATCACTCTTCTTCATACGTTTTCGAAAATGCCGACCATGCAGCTGGAGCATTTAACCTATCAATACCAGCATATATCTATACTCGTTTAAACAATCCAACAAACGACGTATTAGAAAAAAGACTAGCAGCACTAGAAGGTGGTATTGGAGCGGTAGTTACCTCATCTGGGGCCGCAGCAATATCTACAACATTGTTAACATTATTAAAAGCAGGTGACCACATCGTATCATCTAGCAGTCTATACGGAGGAACTTATAATCTATTAAACGTAACACTTCCACGATATGACATCAATACCACTTTTGTTGATCCAGCAAACGTGGAAAATTTCAGAAAAAATATACAACAAAACACCAAAGCAATTTTTGTTGAAAGTTTAGGTAATCCAAAACTAGATATTATTAACCTAAAAGCAGTTTCCGCAATTGCTAAAGAATTTCACATTCCACTTATTGTAGATAATACGGTTGCATCCCCCTATTTACTAAGACCAATAGAACACGGAGCAAATATCGTAATTCACTCACTTACAAAATACATTTCTGGAAATGGAACATCATTAGGAGGTGCCATAATAGATGCAGGTACATTTGATTGGAGCTCTGGTAGATTTCCTGAATTTACAGAACCAGCTGCGGGCTACCACGGACTGGTTTATCATGAAGCATTAGGTAGTGCAGCTTTTATAGCCAAAATAAGAATCGAAGGTCTGCGCGATTTAGGAGCTGCCTTAAGCCCATTTAACGCTTTTCAAATTCTACAAGGACTGGAAACACTTCCTATACGAATCAAAAAGCACAGTGAGAATGCACTAGAACTAGCTAGCTGGTTAGAGAAACAAGAAGCTGTAGCATGGGTAAATTATCCAGGATTAAAGTCTAGCCCATATTATCAATTAGCACAAGAATATCTACCAGAGGGACAAAGTGGTGTGGTTACTTTCGGACTTAAAAAAGGTTTTGAAGCTGCGAAAAAAATAGCAAATGAAACGAAACTATTCTCTTTAGTAGCCAATATAGGAGATACCAAATCATTGATAATACACCCTGCTTCGACTACTCACCAACAATTAACTGTAGAAGAACAAAAAGCAACAGGTGTTAGCCCTGACCTAATTCGCCTATCCGTAGGTATAGAGAACATTGAAGATTTAAAACAAGATTTACAACAAATTTTTATTCAACTATAATCCCATAAACCGTGAGTCAATTACAAGTACTTCCTACCATCTCTTTTCAACTCCAAAATGGAGTTGATCAACAACTCAATGTGACCTATCAACTATTCGGGCAAGCTTTACATCAAGCTCCCATTGTATTAGTAAATCACGCCTTAACTGGCAATAGTCAAGTAGCAAGAGAAGAGGGATGGTGGAGTAACTTGATCGGTGAAACCAAAGTAATTGATTTAAATAGATTCACAGTAATAGCCTTTAATATTCCAGGTAATGGTTTTGATAAAGAAGACAAAAATCTCATTCATAACTATAAAGAGTATACCACAAAAGACATTGCGACAATCTATTGGAAAAGCTTAGAACAAATTGGTATAAATGAATTGTTTGCCTTGATTGGAGGAAGTTTAGGAGGTGCTATTGCTTGGGAAATGGCACTTTTAGAACCAAAAAAGATAAAACACCTCATTCCCATAGCAACCAACATCAAAGCGTCGGATTGGCTAATAGGCAATGCTCACATTCAAGAATCGATTTTAAATCAGCAAGAACAACCCTTGGAAAAAGCACGTATGCACGCTATGCTGCTATACAGAACCCCAGAGTCTATTCAAGAAAAATTTAAAGGAACTTATAATGAAAATAAAAATTGTTATGCCGTTGAAGACTGGCTAAACTACCACGGAGACAGCCTCCAAAAGCGGTTTACCTTGGCATCCTATAAAATGATGAATCATCTACTCAGAACCATTGGTCAAGAACTCACGTCTGAAGATTTAGAGCAATTTGCTAAAACCACCTCTGTTACTATTCATTGCATTTATGTGGATTCTGATTATATGTTCACTTCAAGAGAACAAATAAACACTGTTCAATCGATTGCCAATCATAAAAAAGACATTCACTTATACAGCATTCAATCTATACATGGACACGATGCCTTTTTAATTGAATACGAACAACTAAATACCTTATTACAACCCATTTTCAAGAAAGCCTAACACTATGAAAGTATTAAAATTTGGAGGAAAATCTCTAGCATCTGAACACACATTTAAGAACGTAATTCAAATCATTGAAAACAAAAGCAAAGAAAGTGAGATAGTGGTTGTAGTATCTGCTATTGGTGACACCACAGACATTTTGGAAAACATTGCAGAATTAGCAAAAAACAACCAAGACTATCAAAGCACTTTTAATGAATTCAAAGAAAGAGTATACCACAAAGACATTAATTTAGAAGCAGAGTTTCAATTACTTTCAAAACTGTTTGAAGGTGTTTCATTAATTGAGGATTGTACACCCAAAATAAAAGACCTCATCTTATCACAAGGAGAAATCATTTCAAGCAGAGTTTTAGCAAAACAACTTAATGCTGCACAATTAAGATCTGTTTCTATTGACAGTAGAGACTTTATCATTACAGATGATTCTTTTGGTAATGCTATAGTAGATGAGTCTCTTTCAAAATCAAAAACACAAAACTATTTCAACGAGTTACCTTTAAAAATAATACCGATAGTAACTGGTTTTATTGGAGCTACACAAAAAGGAGAAACCACCACTTTGGGAAGAAACGGAAGTAACTATACAGCAGCACTATTATCCAACTTTCTAAAGGCAGAAGAACTTCAAAACTACACGCATGTAGATGGAATATTTACCGCAAACCCAGATTGGGTAAAGAACGCTCAAAAAATAGAAGAACTTCATTTTGAAGAAGCCAATGAATTAGCCAATTTCGGAGCTTCTATTTTACATGCTAAAACCATTATACCGCTTTTAGAAAACAGTACTCCCCTGCGTATTTTAAATACTTTAAACCCAAAAAATGCAGGAACATTAATCTCTGCTAAAGCAACGGATAACGGAATAAAGTCTTTGTCTTTACAGTCAGATGTATCCCTAATTCAATTTGAAGGTCGAGGCCTCTTAGGTATTGTTGGAGTCGATGCACGTGTATTCACTTCTTTAGCAAATGAAGGCATAAGCATAGGTGTTATTTCACAAGGTTCATCAGAACGAGGACTTGGTTTTACTGTTAAGCAATCAGAAGCAGATAAAGCAATAAAAGCACTTCAAAAAGAATTTGAAAAAGACCTCTATACCAAAGATGTGAGTGGAATTTCATTAATTGACGATATAGCTGTACTATCTATCATCGGACAAGACTTAAGCACTTTTGACAAGCCCTATGCCGCTTTAGTAAAAAACAAGATTATACCTATACTATTCAACAATACCGTAACGGGTAAAAACGTAAGTATACTAGTTCGAAAACACGAAGCTAAAAAAGCATTAAACGTTATTCATGGACAAATATTTGGAGTCGCTAAAAACATCAACCTTGCACTATTTGGCCATGGATTAGTAGGAGGAACTTTAATAGACCAAATACTAGCAACGGCATCTTCTATTGAGAAAAAGAAAAACATTCGTTTAAACATTTTTGCAATAGGAAACTCTAAAAAAGTACTCTTAAATGAAAATGGAATTGGAAAAAACTGGAGAGAAGACATTAAGGCAAATAGCGAAAACTATCAAATTCAAGATGTGATTCGATTTGCTAATGAAAATCATTTAGAAAACTTGATTGCTATAGACAATACAGCTTCAAGTTCTTTTGTAGACAACTATATTTCACTTGTACAAAGTGGTTTCGACTTGATTTCCTCCAACAAAATAGGTAATACTATCTCTTATTCATTCTATAAAGAGCTACGTGAAACCCTAAAAAGAAATCACAAAGAATATCTATACGAAACCAATGTAGGAGCAGGTCTGCCATTAATAGACACAATAAAACTGTTGCATTTATCAGGAGAAAACATCACTAAAATAAAAGGAGTTTTTTCTGGAAGCTTAAGCTATATTTTCAACAACTTTTCCATTCAAGATCGTCCCTTTAGCACCGTTTTACAAGAAGCTATCGAAAAAGGATATACAGAACCTGACCCTAGAGAAGACCTATCAGGGAATGATGTTGGAAGAAAACTATTAATACTTGCCCGTGAGTTGGACTTGAAAAATGAATTTCAAGAAATCAAAATACAAAATCTAATCCCAGAAGAACTGCAAGCCATAGACACTCCTGCATTTTTAAAAGGTTTAGATAAACTAGATAGCTATTTTGAAAAGCAGAAACAAGACCTAGTACCAGGGACTGTACTTAGATATGTAGGTGAATTAAATGGTGATTTACAAGAAGAAAAAGGCTTTTTAGAGACCAAGTTAATAGCTGTTCCAATAAATTCAGCATTAGGTCAATTAAAAGGATCTGATAGTCTATTTGAGATTTACACAGAAAGCTATGGAGACAATCCAATCATCATACAAGGAGCAGGTGCAGGTGCAGCCGTTACAGCTAGAGGAGTTTTTGGAGATATTTTGCGATTAGCAGACAAATAATCCCTTACTCCTATTAAAAAACAAAACACAGATTTAAAAATAAAAACAACTATGTCAATCATTAAAGTAAAATCGAACATACAACTCCTACTTCAAGAAAAAACACTAGTACTAGATGGGGCTATGGGAACTATGCTACAAGCCTATCAATTTACAGAAGAAGACTTTAGAGGAGAACGATTTGCAGATTTTGACTTTCCCCTAAAGGGAAACAACGATGTGCTATCTATTACACAGCCAAAAGCTGTACAAGAAGTCCATCGAAAATATTTAATAGCTGGAGCAGATATTATATCCACCAACACCTTCTCAAGTACAACAATCGCAATGGCTGACTACCACTTGGAAGATTTGGTCTATGACCTTAACTTTCAATCGGCAAAAATAGCACGAGAAGTCGCAGATGAAATAGAACTAACCACTCCTAATAAGCCTAGATTTGTTGCAGGAGCGATTGGTCCTACTAATAAAACAGCAAGCTTATCACCAGATGTAAATAACCCAGGTTACCGAGCTATTACCTTTGAGGAATTGCGTTGTGCTTATAAACAACAAGCAGAAGCTCTTTTAGATGGAGGTGCTGATTTACTTCTCGTAGAAACTATTTTTGACACCTTAAATGCCAAAGCTGCTTTATTTGCTATCGATGAAATTCAAGTTGAAAGGAATATTTCAATTCCTATCATGGTTTCGGGAACTATTACAGACGCCTCTGGACGTACGCTTTCTGGACAAACAGTCGAAGCTTTTTTGATTTCTATATCTCATATTCCTCTTTTGAGTATTGGTTTTAACTGTGCTTTAGGAGCACAACAATTAGAACCTTACATCAAACAACTTTCTCAATACACAAGTGTTCATGTATCTGCACATCCTAATGCAGGTTTGCCAAATGCCTTCGGAGCATATGACCAAACACCCGAAGAAATGAGAACTTTAATAAACCAATATCTTGCTGAAAACTTAGTACAAATAATTGGAGGATGTTGTGGTACAACACCAGAACATATTCGTCAAATTGCGGAAGCAGTACAAGAAAACAATACCAACAGAACACCTAAAGAAAAACCTAAGAATCAACATGTATTTAGCCTTTCTGGACTAGAACCTTTATATGTAACAGAACATTCCAACTTTATAAATGTAGGTGAAAGAACCAACGTAACTGGGTCTCGAAAGTTTCTACGCCTTATTAAAGAAGAACGATTTGATGAAGCTTTAAATATAGCTCGAGAACAAGTAGAAGGAGGAGCGCAGATCATTGACATCAACATGGATGAGGGCCTTTTAGATGGAGTTCATTGCATGACAGTCTTTTTAAACCTAATAGCATCAGAGCCTGATATTTCTAGAGTACCTATCATGATAGATAGTTCTAAATGGGAAATCATAGAAGCAGGACTTCGTGTAATACAGGGAAAAGGAGTAGTAAACTCCATTAGTTTAAAAGAAGGGGAAGCTTTATTCATTGAACATGCAAAATTAATTCGCCGTTATGGAGCAGCTGTTGTGGTAATGGCCTTTGATGAAAACGGACAAGCAGACTCTTACGAGCGAAGAATAGAAATCTGTCAGCGATCTTACGATATTCTAGTAGACCAGGTTGGCTTTCCTCCTCAAGACATCATCTTCGATCCTAATATCTTTCCAGTAGCAACTGGTATGGAAGAACACAACAACAATGCTTTAGACTTCTTCAGGGCTACTAAATGGATTAAAGAAAATCTACCTTATGCTAATATAAGTGGAGGTGTAAGTAATGTCTCATTTTCTTTTAGAGGGAATCATACAGTTAGAGAAGCTATGCACGCTGCTTTTTTGTACCATGCCATACAGCACGGATTAACCATGGGAATTGTAAACCCAGAGATGTTAGAAATCTACGACGAAGTAGAGCCTCAACTATTAGAACATGTTGAAGATGTATTATTAAACAGAAAACCTGATGCAACTGAGCGCTTACTGACTTTTGCTGAAAATATTGTAGACCCTTCTAATGGCGCAATCAAAGAAGCAAAAGTGGAAGAATGGAGAAGTTTCAACATACAGGAACGTCTTACTCATTCTTTAGTTAAGGGAATAGAAAGTCACATAGAACAAGATGTAGAGGAAGCACGCCTAAGTGTTGCAGAACCAATCGAAGTAATAGAAGGACATCTAATGAATGGTATGAACGTAGTTGGAGATCTATTTGGTTCGGGAAAAATGTTTCTACCCCAAGTAGTGAAATCTGCAAGGGTCATGAAAAAAGCCGTTGCCTATCTATTACCTCATATAGAAGAAAGTAAAAGAAGAAATAACAATACCTCATCAAGTTCTGCAGGCAAAATATTAATGGCCACTGTTCGCGGAGATGTTCATGATATAGGCAAAAACATAGTAGGAGTTGTTTTGGCTTGTAACAACTATGAAATTGTAGACTTAGGCGTAATGGTCTCTCCAGAAAAGATAATTGAAACAGCTATAAAAGAGCAAGTAGATGTTATTGGCTTAAGTGGTTTAATAACTCCGTCATTAGATGAGATGGTACATCTAGCGAAAGAAATGGAGAAAAAACAGTTCAACATCCCTTTGATGATTGGAGGAGCGACTACTTCAAGAGTACATACCGCAGTAAAAATCGCACCTGAATATAACAACTGTGTAGTACATGTTCACGACGCATCAAGGTCAGTAACAACGGTGAGTCAGTTATTAAACAAAGACACCAAGGGAGACTTTCAACTTAACTTACAAGAAGAATACAAGGATTTAAGAACCGCCTATTTAGAAAGAGCTAGAGAAAAGCAATATATCAGTTTAGAACAAGCACGTACTAATAAGTTTAAAATTGATTGGGAACAACAAACTATTAAAACACCTAATTTCATTGGGACTAAGATAGTTGAAGTAGAACTCTCTGAACTGATACCATTTTTAGACTGGACCCCTTTCTTTCGTTCGTGGCAATTATTTGGAAAATTTCCAAAAATACTAAAAGACGAAGTAGTAGGAGAAACCGCTACTCAACTTTATGAAGAAGCACAAAAGATGTTGCAAACCATTATTGACGAACAATGGTTTGAAGCAAAAGGCGTACTAGGTATTTTTCCAGCCAATCAAATAAATGAAGATGATATAGAAGTGTATAACAAAGAAGGTGTGGCACTAGACAAACTACTAACTCTTAGACAACAATCATTAAAAAACGTAAAAGCTCCCAATATAGCACTAGCCGATTTTATAGCACCAAAGACGACAGAAAAGCAAGATTATATCGGTTTATTTAGTGTTACAGCAGGTTTTGGAGTAGAAGAAAAAGCAAAAATATTCGAAGAAGAGTTAGATGATTTCAATGCCATCATGGTAAAAGCATTGGCAGACCGTTTGGCAGAAGCATTTGCAGAATACTTACACCATAAAGTACGTACAGAAATCTGGGGATATGCTTCTGATGAAACCCTTAGTAATGAGGACTTAATCAAAGAAGGTTATCAAGGAATTAGACCTGCACCGGGATATCCCGCTTGTCCAGACCATTTAGAAAAGGGCACTATTTGGAAGTTATTAGACGTAGAAAAAAACATTGGAGTAACACTTACAGAAAGTTATGCGATGTTTCCAACTGCCTCCGTTTCTGGTTACTATTTCGCAAATCCAAACAGTAAATACTTCGGATTGGGGAAAATAGAAAAAGACCAGCTAACAAGTTATGCCAAACGAAGAAATATAAGCCTTGAAGAAGCACAGCGTTGGTTGGGTCCAAACTTAGCTTATAACACAAACAACTAAACAAAATGAAAGTAACTGAACACATAGAGAAAGCCAAAGGTAATACCCTATTCTCATTTGAAATATTACCACCTTTAAAAGGTCAAAATATACAAGCCATATTCGACACTGTTTCACCCCTTATGGAGTTTGAACCTCCATTTATAGACGTCACTTATCACAGAGAGGAGTATGACTATTTAGATGCAGGAAACGGATTATGGCAAAAGAGAATCGTTCGAAAAAGACCCGGAACCGTTGGAATTTGTTCTGCTATTCAAAGTAAGTTTAAAGTTGACGCCATCCCACATATTCTCTGTGGTGGTTTTACCAAAGAAGACACCGAAAACTTCTTGATAGACTTGGACTTTTTAGGTATAGACAACGTTGTAGCTCTTAGAGGAGACGCTGTAAAAAGTGAAACTTATTTTAAACCTGAACGAGACGGACACCACTATGCTTCTGAATTGGTAACCCAAATCACAGCATTGAATCAAGGAATTTATCTAGACCCACATTTAGAAAATTCTAATAAAACAGATTTCTGTATTGGTGTTGCGGGTTATCCGGAAAAGCACATGGAAGCGCCTAACTTTGATACCGATTTACGCTATTTGAAAGAAAAGATAGACTGTGGAGCAGATTATATCATCACTCAAATGTTCTTCGACAATCAAAAGTATTTTGACTTCGTAGATAGATGTAGAAAAGAGGGTATTACGGTTCCTATCATACCAGGATTAAAGCCTTTGGCGACAGCACGACAGTTAAATATTTTACCTCATCGTTTTAAAGTTGATTTACCAGACGAGTTAGTAGCTGAGGTTTTAACTGCTAAAACAAGTGAGCAAATAAAAGAAATTGGTTCAGCGTGGTGTGTACACCAAACACAAGAACTTCTAAAAGCAGGCGTTCCGATTATTCATTATTATTCGATGGGAAAACCAGATACGATTAGCGATATCATTCATCGTTCCACTTTATAAGATAAAAAACTTATTTGCTATGTAATTAGGATGGAAAGGGCTGTTATTCATTAATGAATACAGCCTTTTTCTTTACCTCTCCCTTCATAATTAGTTTTAATGTAAAGCATTATAATTTTTAAAACAATCTTCTCTAAAAGTCAAAAAACTTGCAACTCATCAAATAAACACTATATTTGCTTCAAGCTTTAGGGGTGTCTACCATTGTGTAGGCTGAGATTTCACCCTTTGAACCTGATCTAGTTAATACTAGCGTAGGGAAAAGTAATCGGACTTCATACGTGTATTCACACGCCTTGTAGCCATTCCTAAAGTTATATTTTTAAAACTATAGGAATGAATATACAAATCAACAATCAATCAAAAACGTACCAGTTTGAAACGCTCAGCGTTCAACAACTTTTAGACATTGAAAGACCCAATGACCAAAAGGGAATTGCTATTGCCATTAAACAAATGGTAATACCAAAACACCTTTGGAGTACACACTTTGTACAAGAGGGAGATTCCATTCTTATAATTACAGCCACCCAAGGAGGCTAATTCTGTTTTTTAAACTACATAATCAACTAAATCATTATAAGATGGACTCACAAAAAGAAAAAATATCTCAAACCCCATTTCCCAATTCTAAAAAGATATATCTAAACGGTAATCTATATCCCGAAATAAAGGTAGCCATGCGAGAAATTAGCTTGCACGACACTAAACTAGCAAGTGGAGAAGTAGAAAAAAACCCTGCTGTAACCGTTTATGACACCTCGGGTCCTTACACAGACCCCATGCAAAATATTGACATTAGAAAAGGAATTCCAAGAATAAGAGAAGCTTGGATTTTAAATCGTAAAGATGTGCTGAGTCTAGAAGGTATTACTTCAAACTATGGGCAAGAACGATTAAATGACGAAAAACTCGATCATTTGCGTTTTGAATTTTTACACAAACCCAAAGTTGCCAAAAACAATTGCAATGTGTCCCAATTGTATTATGCCAAACAAGGTATCATTACGGCAGAAATGGAATATGTTGCTATTCGTGAAAACCAGCGTATAGAACAATTAAATGAGGCTACTCCTGCTATGAGGCAACAACATGTAGGAAATAGTTTTGGAGCCAACGTTCCTAAAAAAAGAATAACCCCAGAATTTGTACGCGATGAAATAGCTGCGGGTAGAGCCATCATCCCAAACAACATCAATCATCCTGAGAGTGAACCTATGATTATTGGTCGTAACTTTTTGGTGAAAATCAATGCAAATATTGGCAATAGTGCTGTTACTTCCACGATCGAAGAAGAAGTAGAAAAAGCCGTTTGGGCTTGTCGCTGGGGAGCAGATACCATTATGGACCTTTCAACTGGTAAAAACATACATGAAACCCGAGAATGGATTATCCGAAATTCTCCAGTACCCATTGGAACTGTACCAATCTATCAAGCATTAGAAAAAGTAAAAGGAGTTGCGGAAGACCTAACTTGGGAAATTTTTAGAGACACACTTATTGAGCAAGCCGAACAAGGTGTTTCCTATTTCACTATTCATGCAGGGGTTTTATTGCGCTATATACACCTAACAGCAAACCGAGTTACAGGTATTGTTTCAAGAGGGGGTTCTATTATGGCAAAATGGTGTTTATTTCATCACCAAGAAAACTTTTTATACACTCATTTCGAAGACATCTGTGAGATAATGAAGCGGTATGATATTGCATTTTCCTTAGGAGATGGTTTAAGACCAGGTTCCATTGCTGATGCAAATGATGCTGCCCAGTTTGCAGAATTAGAAACGCTGGGTGAGCTTACAAAAATTGCTTGGAAACACGATGTACAAGTTATGGTTGAAGGTCCTGGTCACGTACCTATGCACATGATTAAAGAGAATATGGAAAAACAACTTCGCGATTGTGGAGAAGCTCCCTTTTACACTTTAGGACCGTTGACTACTGATATTGCACCAGGTTATGATCATATAACTTCTGCCATTGGTGCTGCTATGATTGGTTGGTATGGCACGGCGATGTTGTGTTATGTAACTCCAAAAGAACACCTTGGACTGCCTAATAAAAAAGACGTAAAAGACGGAGTAATAACTTACAAGTTAGCCGCTCATGCTGCTGATTTAGCAAAAGGACATCCAGGTGCTCAATACCGAGACAATATGTTGAGTAAAGCTCGTTTTGAATTCAGATGGGAAGACCAGTTCAACCTTTCTTTAGACCCAGATACAGCAAGAGAATTTCACGATGAAACACTACCAGCAGACGCGGCAAAAGTAGCTCATTTCTGTTCCATGTGCGGACCTAAATTCTGCTCTATGAAAATATCACAAGAAATTAGAGATTCCGCTGCCAAAGGCATGGAAGAAAAATCAAAGGAGTTTATAGAAAATGGAAAAGAAATCTATTTGTAACTATCGTATTGTTATTTCTAGCCCAACTTCAGTAACCAATGAGATTGAAAAAATAAAAGCTCTATTTGAGCTAGGTTTAAACCTTTTTCATCTTAGGAAACCCTATTGGAGCTTTCGTGAAACAATGCTTTTTATTGAACAAATTCCCCCCGTGTATCACGATAAAATTGTGATACACGACTATTATGATTTGATAAAACATTATGAGTTATATGGTATACACAGTAAGCTTCCAATATGTAATCTAGAGGTGAGGAATTCCGTTAGCACCTCTACCTCAACACATTCTATATCAGAATTCAACAATATTGACGCTCTTTTTGACTATGCCTTCTTAAGCCCCATTTTTCCAAGTATTTCAAAACTTGGTTATAAAAGCACAAATAACTGGAAAGAGATTTTAGAAAAAAGAACAAATCGAAACAGCAAACTAATCGCTTTAGGCGGAGTTCACCCAAATAATATAATAGACCTCAACAATATGGGGTTTGATGGTTATGCATTATTAGGGGCTATATGGTCTCAACCCGAAGGTATTAAAAATTTTGAAAGATGCATGAATATAGACCTTTTGTAATGTCAATAGCAGGTTTTGACCCAAGTGGAGGAGCCGGACTATTGGCAGATTGTAAAACCTTTGAAAATCTAAATATCTATGGATTAGCAATCCCTACAGCTAATACTCTACAAACAGAACATGATTTTCATTGGTTGCATTGGCAGAAACTACACATAGTTATCGACAGCTTAAAAACAATACTAACAAACTATGATGTAAAAGTGGTTAAGATAGGTATAGTACCAAATATTGCCTTTTTAAAAAAATGTGTACAAACGATTAAAGACAGAAACAAAAACATATTTATTATTTGGGACCCAATAATAAAATCTAGCTCAGGGTTTTCATTTATGGAAAGTGACAATCATATTAAACTAATTGAAGTAATACAAGAAATTGACTTGATAACCCCCAATTTTAGCGAAATACATCAATTAATACAAGAAGGAGATTCTGCACTGAAAAAAGCCACAGTATTAAGCCATTATTGCGCTGTGCTACTAAAAGGTGGTCACAACGAAAATGCAATGGGAACAGACTATCTCATTCAAAAAGGTGAAACAATTTGTCTACTGCCTACTGAACAAATATACTATTCCAAACACGGATCGGGTTGTGTATTGGCATCTGCTATCTGTAGCTATATAGCAAAGGGGTTTTTACTTCAACAAGCCTGTATTGAGGCTAAAAACTATATAGAGCGATTTTTAAATTCTAACCCTACTTTACTCGGATATCATGATTGACAAACTACATTATATTTCAAATGGAAATACCCAAGAGGAGCAATTATTTCTAATTGAAGCCGCTTTAGACACTGGAGTAACGTGGTTACAATTTCGATTTAAAAACACGGATACTAAAACTCGTTGGCAAACTGCTGAACGAACTAAAAGACTTTGTGAAACCTATAAAACCACTTTAATCATCAACGACCATGTTGACCTAGCACTTGCTATTGAAGCAGATGGAGTCCATCTTGGCTTGCAAGACACTTCTATTGAAGAAGCTAGAAAACTTCTAGGAAGTAAAATAATTGGTGGAACCGCTAACACTTGGGAAAACCTTTTACAACGCTATGATGAAAATTGCGACTATATAGGATTAGGTCCATTTAGACATACAACCACCAAAGAAAAGTTAGACCCTATTTTAGGTTTAAAGGGTTATCCAAATATCCTTTCTAAATGGATTCTTCTAACTACACCCCCTCCCCTAATTGCTATTGGAGGAATACAAATTGCCGACGTATTCCCACTTTTACAAGCAGGGATACATGGTATTGCTTTCTCACAATTACTAAATACTGCGGCAGACAAACGAAATACACTTAACCAACTAAAGAGCCTTTTAAATGAAACCACTGCAAATAAAAGATAAAACATTTCAATCTCGCCTTTTCTTAGGGACTGGCAAATTCGGCTCCCCTCAATTAATGCAAGAGGCACTTATACACTCAGAAACTGAATTAGTCACAGTTGCCTTAAAACGCATTGATATTAACACAAAAGTAGATACGACCCTCCAAGCATTACAGCATCCCAATTGGTCTCTATTACCCAATACATCAGGTGCACGAAATGCAGCAGAAGCTGTGCTTGCTGCTCAACTATCAAGAGAAGCCCTTGAAACCAATTGGGTTAAACTAGAAATACACCCAGACCCAAAATACTTATTACCTGACCCTATTGAAACATTAAAAGCTACAGAACAGTTAGCAAAACTTGGTTTCGTCGTTTTGCCCTATATACATGCAGACCCCGTTTTGTGTAAGCGATTAGAAGAAGTTGGAACAGCCGCTGTAATGCCATTGGGCGCACCTATTGGAACAAACAAAGGTTTAAGAACTATTGACTTTATAGAAATTATTATTGAAAACAGCAAAGTACCCGTTATTGTTGATGCGGGAATTGGAGCACCTTCAGACGCAGCAAAAGCGATGGAAATAGGTGCCGATGCTGTATTAGTCAATACAGCTATAGCTATAGCACAAGACCCCATTAAAATGGCACAAGCCTTTGCTCGAGCTATTGAAGCTGGAAGAATGGCTTTTGAAGCAAAGCTAGCTCCCATTCAAAATAGCGCATACGCATCAAGTCCACTAACATCATTCTTATTTGATTAATATGTCTTTTAAATCCGTTTTTGAACAATACAGTTGGAATGAAATTCAACACAGAATATACAATACCACCCAAGAACAGGTAGTGTATAGTCTTGGTAAGAAGTCTAAAACCTTAGATGATTTTTTGATACTTCTTTCTCCCGCTGCACAAAGTTTTTTAGAACCTATGGCACAACTAAGTCAGCAATTAACCCAAAAACGCTATGGAAAAACCATACAAATGTATGCTCCAATGTATTTGAGTAATGAATGTCAAAACATCTGTACCTATTGCGGTTTTAGCCTAGACAATAAAATCCCGAGAAAGACCTTAAACCCCTTTGAAATAGAAAAGGAAATCGCATTCATCAAAGCACAAGGTTATGACCACATTTTATTGGTTTCAGGAGAAGCGAACTACACCGTAAATATCCATTATTTCGAAAAAGCAATTCGAATTATAAAACTTCATTTTTCAACTATCTCAATAGAAGTACAACCTCTAACAGAAGAGGAATACAAACAGCTCCACAATCTAGGTGTTCATGCCGTTTTAGTCTATCAAGAAACCTATCACAAAGAAGTTTATAAGAAATACCATCCCAAAGGCAAGAAATCCAATTTCGAATTTAGATTAGATACCCCTGACAGAATCGGTAAAGTGGGTATTCACAAAATTGGATTGGGTGTTTTACTCGGGTTAGAAGACTGGAGGGTAGATAGTTTTTTTAATGCCTTACATATTGACTACCTACAAAAAACCTATTGGCAAACTAAATACTCTGTTTCCTTTCCAAGACTTCGACCAGCAGAAGGGGTTATAGAGCCCAACTTCGTAATGGAAGATAAAGATTTAGTACAGCTAATTTGTGCATACCGGATTTGGAATGAAGAATTAGAGATATCCATTTCAACTAGAGAAAGCGAAACTTTTAGAAACCATATTATCAGTTTAGGGGTTACAAGTATGAGTGCTGGTTCAAAAACCAATCCTGGTGGATATAGCATGAACGAACAAGCACTTGAACAGTTCGAGATTTCAGATACTCGAAACACGGATACATTTAAAAGACAAATAGAAATAAGTGGATACGAACCCGTTTGGAAAGATTGGGATAGTTCATTTAATACACTTTCACGATGATTAATACCCAAGATTTTTTGAGATACAACAGACCTATGTCTATGCTAGAGGTAGGTGTGGAAGGACAATTAAAAATTAAAAACGCTCGTGTTCTGATTATAGGAGCAGGTGGTTTAGGGTGTCCTATTTCACTTTACCTCGCTTCCTCTGGAGTTGGTACTTTAGGAATCATTGATTTTGACATTGTTGAAATACACAACCTACATCGTCAAATTTTATATACAGAAAAAGACATCAACCAATCCAAAGTTGATGTGCTAAAAAAGCGATTAATTGAAGCCAATCCACATGTTAATATTCATATTTATAATGAAAAACTAAACGAAGATAATTGCACCTCCATTCTTGAGGACTATGACTACATAGTGGATGGTTCTGATAATTTTACTACCCGTTACTTAGTGAATGACAATTGTGTAGCGCTTGATAAAACACTTGTTTATGGTAGTATCCTAGGATTTGAAGGTCAAATTGCAGTCTTTAATCACCGCGGATCTAAAGATCTTCGATCCATTTTTCCAGAACCTCCTTCCCCAAAAAATGTTCCTAACTGTAGTTTAAATGGTGTTTTAGGCCCATTACCTGGTATAATGGGCACTATAATGGCTCAAGAAACCTTAAAGCTTATTTTAGACCTACCACATCTTTGCAATCAATTACTATGTATCGACACGATGAATTGGCAATTTACTCTATTAAAATTTTGATTTTATAAACAAGTATCTAAATGATTTCCTCATAGCAAAAAAGTTCTTTGCGATAGCTAATTCTAACAATCATTGACCACATCAAAGTCAGCTATTCTTTTCAAAGGTTTACTTTTATCCTCAGCGTCTGAAAGAAATAGGTACAGATGTTTCTCTTCATAAAAATTAGATAAGTCTAATACCATGTCTGGTAAATCATCTCCATTCATATCCCCTACCCAAACCACTTCAGGAACTGTCCCCTCCAAATGCTCTTCATAAGCAAGTTGATAACTAATTCCGTCAGATGTTGAAAACATTAATTTATAATTGCGTATCTCACTTACATAAACATCTTCCCCTTCCAATTTTTTCACATCTTCGCTAGGAACCACTTCTCTTTGATCGTCATAAACAGTTCCTGTAGCAGAAAACACATAATCTTTTCCTTTAAATTTGAAAGACAATCTATGCTCTGGTATCAACAACTTTTCACTTAAAAAGGTTACAGGTTTTTTAGTCATTCCCTCAAACTCTGTGAAGAATAAACGAGCATATTCGTTTTCAGAACTTATAATCATAACGTTTTCTCCAACACACTCATCTAGACCATAGCTAACCTTTAAATTAGCTTTCGATATTTTAATTGATTCACTAACGGTATCTCTATAAACTTCATACCAAACCTTATCCGTGAAATTGGTAGGATATCCCGTACTTACCTCACGATATTGCGTAGGCAGTAACAATTCGATTTCTTTAGATGACAATGATTGTACAGCTGTCGTTTCCTTTGCAATAGGTATAGTATCTGCAACCACTTTATCCAATATTTCTGTTTCAACTTTTCCCTCATTCTTACAAGAAATGAAAGCAATGGAAAGACTTAAAGCCACGAGTCCTACACTTATTTTCCTTATTTTCATATTAATCTATTTTTCTATTTACCTACTATTAAACCCCACAAAAAAGACACACCAACCAACTGTTATACAGAGTAATAGATGTTTTCAAACAGTGTTTCATAGAGATTATAAAGTAATGTCGTTTTAGTAAAAGTACCAAAGCTTCGTCTTAAATGTTTTCTAGTGGTTTTCAGTGAATTTTAAACTCAATCTTCAAATAAACACCTTTACTAAAACATGCTCCATTTTTAATTATAACAATGAAATTACCTATAGTTGGTATTCTTGACTATTTTTGTATTCAGTCAGAATAAACACTAACATTAGTTCTAACTTTAATCTCTAAAAACAACATGGAAAAAGATATAGAAGCAATAAAAGCAAAAGCGATTTTAATGGATACTAAGCTAGCTCAAGCCGAAAAAGACTTAGCTTATTTAGAAGAATTTTTGAGTAGATTCAAGTCCATTCGAGAAAACATGAAGGATTTAGAAAACTATTACTTCTACGATGGAACTTGGTTAGAAGAACGCGAGTTATTAGAAGAGAAATGTCCTGATTTTAACGCAGGAGTTTTTAGTGAAGATGGTATTTATAATGCTCATGTAGCACAATATGATTGTGTAAAGCAAATTTTAAAAGAGGCAGCTATTTCTATCGCGGAATAGTTTCAGACTCTAATATTTCTAAGAAATGTTCTCTTGATATCTCTCTAGCCCCTAGGCTAGCGAGATGGTCATTATATACTTGACAATCTAAAAGCTTATAATCTCCTGCTTTAAGTTGATTTACTAAACTTATAAAAGCAACCTTACTCGCATTAGAAACTTTAGAAAACATACTTTCTCCGCAAAATATATGTCCTAAATCAATACCATATAAACCTCCTACCAATTCTTCTCCATCCCAAACTTCTATTGATTTAGCGATACCCTCTTCATGTAATTTCACATAAGCATCTACCATATCATCGGTAATCCAAGTACCATTTTGCCCAACTCTTTTAACGGTCTGACAATTTTCAATAACAGTTCGAAAGCACGTATTGTAAGTCACTGTAAATTGCTTCTTATTCAACACCACCTTCATACTCTTAGATACTTTCAATTCATCTAGAAAAAGCACCATACGAGGGTCAGGAGACCACCAGGTAATAGGCTCTCCATCTTCAAACCAAGGAAATATCCCTGAACGATAAGCCAATTTTAAACGCTGGGTTGACAAGTCACCTCCAATAGCAAGAATGCCTGAAGAATGAGTCAACCGAACAGGAGGAAAAATCAAATCCGAAGTTAATTGGAAAATCATAGTGAAAAAGAATCCCCAAGTGTTGAACTTGGGGATATATTTAAATTAGAACGGCAAATCGTCGTGCTCTTCTTCGTTGTTGAAGTTTGGTGCCGCTTCAAAATGATCTGTTGCCATTGGCGGAGGTGTTTGCATACCTGCACCTGCTTGAACTGGAACTAATTTCTCAATTCTCCATCCTTGAATAGAGTTGAAATATTTTGTCTCTCCTTGTGGATTCGTCCACTCTCTTCCTCTTAGGTTGATAGATACACGCACTTCTTCTCCTACGTTATAGGTGTCTAACAAATCACATCTGTCTTGAGTAAACTCAATCAAAATATGTTGTGGATATTGCTCATCTGTAGTTACTACCAATTCTCTCTTTTTAAAAGATTGGCTGATTTGCTGTGCTGGACTTACCAACTTAACTCTTCCTGTTACTTCCATCTTGTATATTATTTATCTCGTTATTCTATTTGAAATCATTATTTGGCTAAAATGATATTCCATGCCAAAGTTACATTATTTTCCTCTAAATATTTTTTTGCTTTTTTGAATTTCTTGACAGCATCCCCTTCTTGCATTAATTCTTTAACTGCAGCATCACTATTTACAAAATCTTCAACTTCCTCTGCAGTAGGCAATTGCTCCACATTTCCAAGTATCCCTAAGTCATTACCAGAAAACACGCCGCTTTGTTTTGCATCCTCTGGAATTACATCTACACCAACACCCAAAGTTACTAAAGGTTTTTCAACTTCAAACATTCCCATATTAGCACGTGAATACCAATTACCTCCCATTCTTGAAACTAAATCAATCTTATGTTGATCGATAGCCCCTTTTTCATTAAGTATATTTTCATCAACGTGAATCTTTACTACTTCACAAATCACTAAATTCCCTGCTCCTCCTTCATCTCCTAATCCGATTACTTCATTAACAACACATTCAAATTGAACTGGACTTTCTGCAACCCTATAAGGTCTAACCTCATCTGAAGGTAACATGGTAAAACCTGATTTTTCAAACTCATTGATACCATCAGCATATTCCGTACTTGAAAGAGAAGTCTGTTGCACCATATCATAATTCACCACATTGATTACAACTTGTCTTGTTGCCAACACATTAAATAAGGTATGTTTTGCTGTATTATCTCTCACACGTCGAGCTGGAGAAAAAATAAGTATAGGTGGGTTAGAGCTAAAAATATTAAAAAAACTAAAAGGAGATAAGTTTGGATTTCCATCTGCATCTACTGTACTCGCCAATGCTATGGGTCTTGGGCTAACTGCTCCTTGTAAATATCCTTGTAATTCTACTGTTGAAAGATCTTTTGGATCAATTGTTTTCATGTATTGTTTTTTATCGTTTTGTGGTATTGTCTCTTATTTATCGATTCATAAAACATCAACTTGACTCTTTGTTTTTTAGAATAAAGGTAAATTTACAAAAAGCTTTGAGTAAAGCGAAATCGAATGAATCTTTTTTAATAAACTCCAATATCAATAATAATTGATAACTTAAAAATCCCTCTAGTTTCCTTTCCCAATCACACTTTTGTATAAGTAAAATGAGTATTTTAGTTTTCGGTTTAAAATTTAAATAAGCAAACATGCTTTCGTCATCAAAAAAGACCATTTATCGCTGGATATTTATACTTAGTTCACTCATAGTTTTAATTCTTATACTTTGGAACACTTATTCATTTTTCCAAACATTTAAAGAAGAAGAGCGTTTAAAAATGGAAATTTGGGCTTCAGCCTTAAAAACCTTAAACGACGCTAATCTTAGCGATACAGAATTGGAATTACCATTAATGATATTAACCTCTAATACTACGATTCCAATTGTACAAACAACAGAGTCAGATAGTATAATATCCATGTCCAATATAGACGAAAAAATAACGAGTGACCCCCATAAAGCAACCGATTTTCTAAACAAATTAAAATCACAAAACACCCCTATTGAGATAGTATTTGGACAATCTACCCAGTATTTGTATTATGGAAATTCTTCATTACTTATTAAGTTAACTTATTATCCGAGTGTACTTGTACTGCTCTTCTTAATCTTCTCGTTAATGATTTTTAGTTTTTATAGAGCGAGCAGAATGGCATTACAGAATAAACTTTGGGCAGGGATGGCAAAGGAAACCGCACATCAAATTGGAACACCACTCTCGTCTTTGTTAGGGTGGGTTGAAATAATGAAGCTAGACCAAGTAGACGAAACTACCGTAAGTGAAATTGAAAAAGACGTAAGCAGATTAGAGTTCATAGCAAACCGTTTTTCCAAAATAGGTTCAAAACCCCAACTAAAAGAACTGGACGTGATAGCTGAAACAAAGAGTACATTTGAATACATACAATCTCGTTCATCTAAGCAAATTACATTCTCATTCCATGCTCCTAATGAGACTATTTTAATTCCTTTAAACAAAGACCTGCACGGTTGGACTATTGAGAATCTTATCAAGAACGCTATAGACGCAATGAAAGGAAAAGGAGAAATAAACTTAACCATATTAAAAGATGGCAAATACCTTAAAATCTTAGTTACAGACTCTGGAGGTGGAATACTAAAGAGTAATTTCAAGAAAATATTCGAACCTGGTTTCACCACTAAGAAGAGAGGTTGGGGATTGGGATTATCGCTTACGAAACGTATTGTAGAAGAATTTCAAAACGGAACAGTAAAAGTTTTAAGTTCAGAAATTGGTAAGGGCACTACATTTTGTATTACATATAAAAATAACGCATAAAAAAAGGCGACATAATTATGTCGCCTTTTTATTATACATATACTAACTCTATAAGCTATAGGTAAGATTGAATTGATTTCACTAACTCTTCAAACTCCTCTACTGATAAAGATGTTTTTCTTGTAAAACGAATATCATCCATTTCTTGTAATGGGATCAAATGTACATGAACATGAGGCACTTCTAATCCAACTACAGACATACCAATTCTTTTACAAGGAACGGCTTTTTCAAGTGCTTTAGCAACTTTTCTAGAAAAACGCATCAAAGCAACATAGTCCTCTTCTTCCATATCAAAAATCTTATTGATTTCTTTCTTAGGAATACATAAGGTGTGTCCTTTGGCATTTGGATTAATATCCAAAAAAGCCAAGAATTGATCATCTTCAACTATTTTGTAAGCAGGTAGTTCTCCATTAATAATCTTTGTGAATATAGAACTCATAATAATGGTGTTTTTAAAGTTTAGTCTCTTGTAATTTCAACAATTTCAAACTGCATTACCCCATTAGGAACTTGTATATCAGCAATATCTCCGACAGACTTACCTAATAAACCTTTTCCAATAGGAGAGGTTACAGATATTTTTCCTGCTTTTAAGTCTGCTTCGCTTTCAGCTACTAATGTGTATTTCACTTCCATGCCATTCTTAACATTCTTAATCTTCACGGTAGATAATACCAATGCTTTCGACACATCTAATTGTGTTTCATCGATAAGACGCGCATTAGATAAAATTGCATCAAACTTAGCAATTTTAAGTTCTAATAAACCTTGAGCTTCTTTAGCTGCATCATACTCTGCATTCTCCGATAAATCTCCTTTATCTCTTGCATCTGCAATAGCTTGTGACGCTTTTGGACGCTCCACATTTTTTAACTGCTCAATTTCCTCTCTCAGTTTTTTCAAACCTTCAGCAGTATAATACGAAATTTTACTCATAATTAACTGGTTTATATAAATAGAAAAAATCCCATGAAAAACGGGATTCTCTTTTACAAAGATATATTATTTAAACGATAAATCTATTTTACTTTCTTTTGTATCGTAAGGTCAAAGTTAATTAATTAAATTTGCTTTACAAAAAAGTTTCACCATGAAAAATATATTTATTACAATCCTATTTCTTTTTGTTTTAGGTAGTTGCTCTTCTGATGATTTCTTTACAGAAAGTCCTTATTTACCATATGCTCCAGTTGATATTGAAATTGACTTGAACGACCCCCACTTCCGCATTTTAAAAGAATATGAAGGTGCCCTATTTTTAGACGATGGTTATTCTGGTGTCTTAGGTGTAATTATTTTTAATTCTGGAGCTGGTTATCGTGCCTATGAAGCCGCTTGTCCAAATCATGCTGTTAGAGATTGTTCAACCTTAGAATTTGACGGAAACTTGTTATATTGTGTTTGTGAAAACGTGGATTTCTCAATGCACACCGGAAATGCTCTCAATGGAGGGTATCGACTTAGAGAATACAGCGTTCAAACTTATAGAAACACTCTAACCATTCGCAATTAAATTATTTCAATAATGAAAAAGCTATTTATATTATTCTCTTTAACCTTTATATTTCTTTCATGCTCGAAAGACAGCAATAACTATTACAACCCATACCTCCCAGATGTACCCATACAACTAGACATTAACTTAGACTGGCCAGAATACAGCGAATTAAGGCACCCTGGAGGTGTTCACATAACCCATATTCAAGGAATACGAGGTGTTATATTAATCAATACAGGTTCAACCTATAGAGCTTATGACGCTGCATGTCCAAATCATGCCCTACGCGATTGCTCTACCTTGGAAATTAAAAAAGGAGACATTTTTGCAAAATGTGTTTGCCCAGATGATGGTGCTGCATTTAATTTGCACTTAGGCACCTCATTAGACTCAGAGTATCAATTAAAAACATATAGAGTAAGTCAATCAGGGAACCGCATATTTATAAGTAACTAAACACATAAAAAAGAGGATGCCCAATCAACCGATTAGACATCCTCTTTTATATTAAAAACAATTATACTCTAAAACTTCAAAGTAAGACCAGCTAAAATATTAAACGTTGCTTGAGGATAATAACCCGCACCGTCTATAGTTTTACTACCATCAAAATCGGTCCAATAATAACCATTTGAAATATACTCCTCATCAAATATATTATTTGCTAACACAGATAAACCGACACTATTAAACCACCCCTTAACTGGAATTTCATATACAAGGTTTATATCATTTACAAAATAAGACTTCAACTTTGAGGTTTCTGTATCAACATTCCCCATATATTGTTCTCCTACAAACTTAGTTAGAAGTGAAAGATACATCCCCTTAATCGGAGAGTAAGTAATCGCATTAGAAGCAATAAAATCTGGTGAAAAAGCAATATTCGTATTACCCAAATTCACTATCTCTCCATCCCATTCTGTGAGGAAATCAATATTTTTATTAGAACTTACAGTAACACTAGGATTCCAAAACCATGAGTCTTGGAGTTGTATATGCGCATCAATCTCTAATCCCATGCGGTAACTGTCTCCACTATTCTCACGAACAGCAGCCCCTACATCATTCAAAGCCCCAGTTAATACCAATTGGTCTTTATAACGCATATAGTAAGCATTCACATTCAAACGATTCTTTTCAGTAGCATAGCGCCATCCCAATTCAAAGTCATTCAATTTCTCTGGTTTTGGACTTCCTTCTTCATAATCATTTCGACTAGGCTCACGGTTTGCTCTTGCATATGAAAAATACAACTGATTTCGATCATTCGCTTGAAAAGTTACCCCCCCTTTTGGATTAAAGAAATTAAACGTATCATCTACTAGTCCCGTATCTACTCCATTGGCTTTGTATCCAACATAACGATATTGAACATCTCCAAAAACACTCCATCTCTCAGTGAATTGATACGTAGCCTTTACAAATGTATTTACATCTGTTTTAGCTGCATTATCTCTATAATACTGTTGGTTATAATCATAACGAACTGGTTCCTTTACCCAAAGTATTTCTCCAAAATGGTCTCCTTCATATTTATTAGCTGCTCCTCCTATTACAAGATTGAAATTCGTTTCTTGAAAATTGACAGAAAAAGTAGTTCCATAAAAATCATTACTCAATCCCTTTTGACGAATAATGTCAGAGCGATCTATCAACACACCGTCCTTTTCAATAGGAGTTAAACCATACTCCTTAAACTTCCCTCTCACTTTGTAATTCTCGTAATAACCTTCACCAATTGTATAATGTAACGCTAAATTAGTTGACCATTTATCACTCCAACGCTCGTTCCAATGCAATTGAAAATGGTCTTGTTGATAGTTATCCGTTTCATTATCATAAAACTGCATAACCCCATTGTCATCAATATACATTCCCGAAGTATTAAAACGACGACCATATGTATCAATCTGTTCCTGTGTTACTCCATTCCAAGCTTGATAAGTTTTTTGAGTTCCGCCAAAAGCCAATGCTTTGATTAAAGTAGTTTTCCCAAGATAAGTTCCTTGTAAGAAATAAGATTTCATATCCGCAGAAGCTCTGTCTATATAACCATCTGATGCCATATTAGATAAACGACCAGCGATTTCAAATTTGTCGTTCATTAGCCCCGTACTAAACTTCACGGTATGCTTTCTAGTGTTGTAACTACCGAATGAATTCGCTATTTCCCCGGAGCTCTCCAAAGAGTAGGAATCTGTCAATAAGTTTAAACTTGCACCAAAAGCACCTGAACCATTTGTAGAAGTTCCAACTCCTCTTTGCAATTGTAGATTTTGTATAGAAGAAGTAAAGTCAGGCATATTAACCCAAAAAGAACCCTGAGATTCCGAATCATTATAAGGAATTCCATTTAAAGTAACATTAACCCGAGTAGCGTCACTTCCCCTAACTCTAATACTAGAATACCCTATACCGTTCCCCGCATCTGTTGTTGTAACAACGGAAGGCATATAATTCATCATAGTCGGTATATCCTGACCTAAATTTCGCTTGGCTAAATCATTTTTGGAAAGATTCGAAAATGCCATAGGTGTTTTAGAATCTACTCGAATAGATGAAACCAATATCTCATCTAAAGAAGTATTTGACACAGAATCTTGTACACTCTTCTCTTGAGCTACTGCGCAGATATTAAAACCGATAAAAAATAATGGATAAAAAAGATTTTTTTTCATTCGTAAAAGCTTACAAATAAAAGGGGCAATTATTTTTTAATTAATAATTACACGTGTTCGTTATCCAATCATACTGATTGGATCCAGTTCCCTTGACAGCATTACCTGCCCAGGTTCTATGGGTATAATCTCAGCCTTTACGGGCACCCCTTTGAGACGATGCAAATATAAACCTTTATGGTCATATAACAATTTCTTATGTGCAAAAGCCTAAAACAACCTATTAACTCCAAGCATTACTAAAAATCTGACTTATCGATTCTCTTTCGCAAAACCTTTTTTAATGACAATTGCTCTTTATGTTCTCTTCTTTTTCGAATCGCTTTCTTAGGTACTTTAGTGTCCTTTCTTGGTTTAACCTCTTTTAGTGACAGATCTAATAAGGTGAAAAATCGCTTTATAACCAAGTCCTTATTTTGAAACTGGCTTCTTGTTAAATCACATTCCATGACAACAGTCCCCTCTTTACTTAGACGGTTTTTCCAAGCATTAGAAAGTTTTTCTTTTTGACCATCGGTCACAAGTTTACTTCCCAACAAATCCCAAGACAAGACCACTTTGGAAGACACCTTATTTACATTCTGTCCTCCTGCACCACTACTTCGAACCGCTTTAAACAGCAATTCGGTCAACAATAATTCTTTATTTATTTTCATCTTCTAACATTTTTTTCCAAGAGAGATATGCTTGTATTGCCAGTACTGTAAAAACGATAAACTGTAGAGATAACATCCCCAACCCTCTATAGGCATACAAAGGTATTGATATAACATTTGCGATTATCCACAAGGTCCAATTTTCTATTTTCTTCAAAGCCATATAGTACATAGCTGTAAAAAAGATTCCAGAAGTTAAGATATCTATGCAGTTTTCAGGACCAATTTCATTTCCAAAAAGTCTATAAACTCCATAAATAACTCCTAGAGTAATTATGAAAAGAGCAAAACCATACCACTTCTCCTTGGTTGTGGTTCTCGATATTTTTAGTGTATTCTGACTTCCATCAACCCTACTCCAATTATACCAACCAAAAACACTCATAAGCGAATAGTAACCATTCAATACCATATCACCTAAATAACCAGTGACATACAATAAATAAACAGTAATAACTGTAGCAATGATACCTGTTGGATATACCAAGATATTTTCCTTTCCCGCATACCAAACACTAAGAATACCAAAAACGAATACTACAAATTCTAGAAATATAAACCACCAAGTAGCATCCTTATAAACATCAAAAAAGAAATCAACCATAATAAAAACAATAAAAAAACCGTATTTAAAAAATACGGTTCCTATCTCAAATATAATAAAAGACTAGTTTCTACTCATCAAAAGTCTTAGTATATACCAAAACAACAACATTAATGATGCAAATAAAGACAATGCAGCAGGAATATATTCATTAGAAGCATAATCATTTTTTAATTGATATGTTGAATACAATATAGAACCAGAAGCCAAAGCAATCATAGCTGCTGAAAACCAAAGGCCTAAATCAAAACCAAAAATCATTCCCGCAACTATTAACCCCAGAGCTATAAAAAAACCGATAGTTAAGATTGAACGCAAGAAAGAAAAGTTAATACCTGAACCAAATACAACCCCCGTTAATCCTAAAAACAAGGCTCCCGTTAATATAGCCGCTTGATTAATTAGCTCCATTGAACCGCCTGTCATAGCAATAGCTATATACAATATCGGCACAAAAATAAAAGCCTGAGCAAGAATATAAATAAAGTATCCCAAGTACTGCTTTGGCTTGCTAGCTGATTTATAAGTCATATTCTGAGCAAACCAAGTTACACCCATAAAACCGCCTAGAAGAATCAACCAAGAATAACCTTGAGTTAATCCCAACATAAACTCAACAAGAGGATCAATTCGAAGTAAGATAGCCTCTAATGCAGCAAACACTAAAACACCTAAAGCTAGGTTTATGTACGTTTTTTTATAAAATATCGCTTGCTCCTTATCAGAAACATGCGCAACAGCAATTTGATTTTCCATAATTACAATTTAATTTTAACAGCACGAATTTACGTAAAAATCATTAGTACACAAATAAGAGATAGATATTGGAGGTGGTTTTATACATTTTATATTCTCCTTTCTTTAGTTTCTCGATTTTTGCATTTGTGCTATTTCGCTTTGACATGATTGTGGTTAAATAAGTAACAGAAAATTTATTAAGTGATTTCCCATCACTATCACTCTGTAATCTGACTCATAGAAGCTTCTACTAATAAGTATTTAACCTCCTCTTAAACCCTACTCAACCTCCACACATTTACTAGACTTTGAGTGAATCTTGAATGAATAACACTCACTTTATCCAAACAGTATCTTAATCATTAAGCTCACTGTAATATTATCGGATGACGTTGTTATATGGTAGCTATTTAACTAAACAGCATAGACTATTGTAAACCCATTTATTTCTAAAAACCAAAAATCGAAGTCTAATTGAAATCCACAATCACTTATAACACTAGATTTTCCAGACTTATCGGTGAGTTTAAAAGGAAAAACTTCCATATCATCCTTAAAACTCAAGCTCCTAGAATTACACATTTTATACATTGCTTCTTTAGCTCCCCAAATTACCGTAAGCTCTCTTACTCTATCTAAAGAGGATTCGGATAGATATTCCAATTCTCTAGGTTTTGAAAATTTAAAAGCTATCCTTTCAATTTTTTCACGTTGCATTTCAATATCAATTCCAACATTTTTAGAACTGATAATAATCCCTGAAAATTCAAAAGAGTGTGTGATAGATATAAAAGACCCGTCCTTTAAATGAGGTTTGCCAGCTTCATCATAATACAAATCCAAGTCTGTATAACCAGCTTCAAGAAGTAACATTCGAACACTTAAAAACCCTTTTTTATGTGAAAGTGATTTCATGTTTTGAAATCGAACTTCGCTTTCTTCTCTTAAAACAACTGAAGATTGTAGCTCATCTATCTCCTCCGTTATTTCCCAAACATATACGGTGGTTTCACTATCGTGCTGAATTTTAAATGCTAAGGGCATAAGTGGTTTTGTTAGAATTGAACTGCTTAACTAGGAATTAAGAATTCGAAAAGGTGAATTACAAAGGAATTCCGTAAGTTTGCATTATAAATTTTGAACATACAAATATACAACAGATGAGCACAAAAACACCGCCTTTTGTAGCATACAAAGTAAAAGATATTTCTCTTGCCGCTTGGGGAAGAAAAGAAATCGAACTTGCTGAAGCAGAGATGCCAGGCTTGATGTCACTGCGCGAAGAATATAAAGAAGAACAACCATTAAAAGGAGCTAGAATTGCAGGTTGTCTACACATGACTATACAAACAGCTGTTCTTATTGAAACTTTAATTGCACTTGGTGCTGAAGTTACTTGGAGTTCTTGTAATATTTTTTCTACTCAAGACCAAGCTGCTGCTGCAATTGCTGAAGCTGGAATTCAAGTATATGCTTGGAAAGGTTTGAACGAAGAAGAGTTTGATTGGTGTATTGAACAAACATTATTCTTTGGAGAAGACCGTCAACCTCTAAACATGATTTTAGACGATGGTGGAGATTTAACTAATATGGTTATCGATCGCTATCCTGAACTTGTTGCTGGAATTAAAGGTCTTTCTGAAGAAACAACTACAGGAGTTCACCGTTTATATGAAAGAATGAAAAACGGTACTTTACCGATGCCTGCAATCAACGTAAATGACTCTGTTACTAAATCTAAATTCGACAACAAATACGGTTGTAAAGAATCAGCTGTAGACGCTATCCGTAGAGCTACAGATATTATGTTAGCAGGAAAAAGAGTTGTAGTTTGTGGATACGGTGATGTAGGAAAAGGAACTGCTGCATCTTTCAGAGGAGCAGGTTCTATCGTTACAGTAACTGAAATCGACCCTATCTGTGCACTTCAAGCTGCAATGGATGGTTTTGAAGTTAAAAAACTAGACACCGTTATTGCTAATGCAGATATTGTTATCACAACTACTGGTAACAAAGATATCGTTATAGGACGCCACTTTGAAATGGTGAAAGACAAAACTATCATTTGTAACATTGGACACTTCGACAACGAAATCGACATGGCTTGGTTAAACAAAAACCACGGAGCTTCTAAAATTGAAATCAAACCACAAGTAGACAAATATACTATTGACGGTAAAGACATCATTATTTTAGCAGAAGGTCGTTTAGTTAACCTAGGTTGTGCTACAGGACACCCATCTTTCGTAATGTCTAACTCGTTTACCAACCAAACTCTAGCACAAATTGAGTTATGGAAAAACAGTGACCAATATGAAAACGAAGTTTATATGCTTCCTAAATACTTGGATGAAAAAGTAGCTCGTTTACACCTTAGTAAAATTGGAGTAGAATTAGAAGTATTGAACGACGAGCAAGCTCAATACATCGGAGTTACTCCAGAAGGTCCTTATAAACCAGAATATTACAGATACTAATCTTTTATAGGATTTAAATACTTAAAGAGTTGGTTCATTAAAATGAACCAACTCTTTTTTTTTACGATTAAACTGAATTAAAAAAAGCAGGAGTTTTCATATGAAAACTCCTGCTTTTTATTTTTGAATTAAACTATATAAAGCAATATCCTAAATTTTAAGAACAACCACATCCACCACTACCGCAAGACTTATCTTTCGATTTACCTTTATTGCCGATTGTCTTTTTAATTAAAAAGCCCAAAGCTACAACAACTAGAGCATATGCTATAATCTCTTGATATCCCATAATTTCTTTATTTTAAAAGTTGATAAGCAACTAATGCTACTACATAAGCAAAAACCGACATAAAAACCAATTGAATCAAAGTCCACTTCCAAGAATTTGTTTCTTTTCTAGTAATAGCAACTGTCGAAGCACATTGCATAGCAAAAGCATAAAACAGCAAAAGCGACATTCCAGAAGCAAAATTAAACACCTTCTCTCCTGTGTCAGGATGTACCTCAGCAGCCATACGTGACTTAATTGTCTCTTCATCATCACTGTGTGAACCCACGTTATAAATTGTAGCTAAGGTTCCAATAAACACTTCACGTGCCACAAAAGACGTAATAACAGCTATCCCTATTTTCCAATCGTAACCCAAAGGTTTTATTACCGGTTCAATACCTTTTCCAATAATACCAATATACGAATTTTCTAGCTGATAACTAGCTATATGCTCATTCATCACTTCTTCTGAATAATCAAAATCCTTATATTTCTCAGTTACAATTTCTTCTGCATTATCATAGCGCTCACTCGGTCCATGTGCACCTAGGAACCATATTATAATAGACAAAAAGAAGATTATTTTACCCGCACCTACAACAAAAGATTTTGTTTTCTCATACATAGTAATAACTACGTTCTTCAACATTGGCACCTTATAACCTGGCATCTCAACAATGAAAAATGCCTTTCTCTCTGTCTTGATAATCTTGTCCAATACCCAAGCTGAAATTAAAGCCGTGAAAAAGCCCAACAAATAAAGCAAGGTTAAGGTAAGTGCTTGCAATCCAATAATTCCAAATATTTTTTCATCTGGAATAATCAATGCAATTAAAATAATATAAACCGGAATACGAGCTGAACAAGTTGTGAAAGGAGTAACAAGAATAGTCAACAAACGTTCCTTGTTATTCTCAATATTTCTAGCAGACATTATTGCTGGAATAGCGCATGCATTACCAGAAATCAACGGCACCACACTTTTTCCGCTCAATCCAAATGGACGCATTAAACGGTCCATTAAGAATACTACCCTACTCATATATCCACTCTCCTCCAACAAGGCGATGAACATAAACAAAATAGCAATCTGAGGTATAAAAGGCATAATCCCACCAATACCAGGAATAATACCATCTGCTATTAGGTCTGTTAATTTACCAGGTTCTAAAGTTTCCTTTACATAAGTACTTAAACTAGCGAATCCTTCTTCTATCCACTCCATTGGAACACTAGACCACTCAAAAATAGCCTGAAACACCAATAGCATGACACCAAAGAAGATAGCATATCCCCAGACTTTATGAGTTAGAATTCTGTCCATTCTACTTCTAAAATCTGTAGCAATTGCTGAATCCTTAATATAGGCAACCTTCAACAAATCATTTATAAATTGATAACGTTTGATGGTTTCTCTTTGTTGAAGCCTTTTTAGCTCAGACTCTGACAAACTTATTCCTTTATTAATAATACTTTTCTTGTCTATATTTCCAATTTTAAAATCTTGGGAATATATAGTCCAAAGCTGATATAAATCATTCTCTGGAAAAGTAGCCGCAAGTTTCTGGAAAAACTCAGGATTGATCTCAGATGCGTTTAAAGGTATTCTTGAATCTAACTCTTTGTAATTCAGAATTACATTCTTTAACTCCTCTATCCCATCTCCTTTACGAGCACTCAACATCACGACCTTCGTATGTAGGGAAGCTTCTAATGAAGCAACATCTATAGTAATCCCTTTAGACTGCATACGATCACTCATATTAACAGCCAGAATTGTAGGTATCCCTAAATCTTTAATTTGAGTATATAAAAGTAGATTTCGCTTTAGATTTTCAACCTCAGCAACAACTACTGCAACATCTGGATAATCGGCTTGTTCTTTATCTAAAAGCAAATCCAAAACAATTCGCTCATCTATAGAACTCGCATTTATACTGTACGTTCCTGGTAAATCAATAATCTCTGCTACAGTCTGACTATCCAATTTTGACAATCCTACTTTTTTATCAACCGTTATACCCGGATAATTACCTACCTTCTGATTTAACCCTGTTAAAGCATTAAAAACAGATGTTTTCCCTACATTCGGGTTCCCTATAAGAGCAACCTTTAAAAATTTTTTCATTTACTTCTCTATTTCAACTTGAATTTGCTTTGCCAATTCTCTACGAATAGACAAGTGAGTATCATTTATACATAATAAAAGAGGGTCTCCTAAAGGAGCTACTTCTAAAATTTCAACAGAATTCCCTGGTAAGCACCCCATTTCCAACAGCTTCAAAGGAACTTGATCTAAATCAAAATCAAGAATTTTAGCTCTTTGATTCTTTTTTAATGTATTTAATGTTATCGTCATTCTTATTTAGATTTAATCGAGATTGCAAAATAAGCAATAAAAAAAGATACGCACAACTTTAAAATCTCTTTTTAAATTGATTATATCTCCTTTATATTTTAAAAATCAATTATTTGCCTTGCCTCTCATGTTCATATAACCACTTAATATCTTCCAATAATTGCTTCACGTTTTTAGTCTCAACATCTGGTGTATCGAAATTAGTTCCGTCATAAAACCCTCTAATTCTCCCTTCACTGTCTACTAAAACAAAATTCTCTGTATGAACCATATCATACATTTCATCTGGCGAACCTGTTTTAACTGCTAGATATGAGTTTCTAGCAATATAATAGATATCTCTTTTATCACCCGTAACCAAATTCCACACATCATCTTTCACTCCTTTTTCTAAAGCATATGCTTTTAGCACGGGAACACTATCAATATCAGGGGTTACAGTATGTGACAATAACTTAACATTGGGCATATCTTTAATTTGCTCTTGTAACCATACCATATTATCTCCCATTATAGGACATATTGTCGGGCAAGTTGTAAAGAAAAAATCAGCAACATATATCTTACCTTTATAATCCTGATTAGTAATCGTATCCCCATTCTGATTCACAAATTTAAAAGGAGCAATACGGTGTTTTTGCTTATTTGCCTCATGTTGTATAAGTGAATCCACCATTTCAGGATTGACCATTGCTGGAGTATAAACCGGCAGGCTCTTTCGCAACGCTAACGCATCGTAAAACAAGTACATTATAACTGAACACAACAAAAAGAAAAACAGAAAAAAATAGCGATACTGCTTAAAGAATTGTAACATGATTTATGAATTTTCACAAATTTACAAATTGTAAAATCAACAATGGTTAAAGAGGTTATAAAAGAAGACTCCTTTTTTCACAAGATGAGTAGGACTTGTACCGAAGTTATTTATTATTTTTGTAGTTACTACTATTAAAAAATTAAACTATTTAATATGAACAAAAGATTATTAATGTGTTCTGTTGCAATGCTTTCTTTGGTGGCATGTAAAAAAGAGAACGAAGAGAAAGTAGACAATGAAACACATGGTATCGTATTAGAATACATGGATCCAAGTGTTAAACCTGGCGATGACTTCTTTAGATATGTAAATGGAACTTGGTATGACAAAGCTGAAATTCCTGCTGATAGAACTCGTTGGGGAAGTTTTGATGAACTGAGAAAAAACACAGATCAAGATGCTTTAGCTATTTTAAAAGAAGCTGCAGCTGACAAATCTTTAGACCCTAAATCTGACCAAGCAAAAGCGGTAGCTGTTTTCCAAACTTTTTTAGATACAGTATCTAGAAATAATTTAGGCGTTCAGCCATTGAAACCATATTTAGACAAAATCAACGCTATTCAAAATGTTGGGGATGTTACTAAATTAATTAATGATCTTTCTAATGAAGGTGGTTTAGGCTTATATTCTTTGTATGTATATGCAGACATGAAAAGCTCTAATGACAATTCAGTATACGTTGGAACTGGTAGTATAGGTTTACCTGACCGTGATTACTACATTTTGGAAGACGCTGAAATGAAAGAAAAACGTGCTAAATACGTTGAACACGTTGCTCGCATGTTTGGATACATTGGAGAAGATGCTGACCAAGCAAAAAAAGATGCTGAAAAAGTATTGAAGATTGAAACAGCTATGGCTAAACCAATGTTTACACGTGTTGAACGTAGAGACAGTCGTTTAACATACAATCCAATGACTATTGAAGAACTACAAAAGACAGCTCCAAATGTAGACTGGACTGCTTATGTTAATTCTTTCGGGCTTAAGAATGTAAAGACTATCATTGTTTCTCAACCGAAATATATGAAAGCTCTAAATACAATATTAGCTCAAAATAATATTGAAGATGTAAAAGCGTATTTAAGATGGACACTGATTAACCACTCAGCAGATGTATTAACTACAGAAATTGAGCAAGCTAATTGGGATTTTTATAGCAAGTATTTGAACGGAGCTAAAGAGCAAAGACCAATCGAAGAAAGAGCATTAGCAGTTGTTAACGGAAGTGTTGGAGAGGCACTTGGAAAGCTTTATGTTGAGAAAAAATTCCCTGCAGAAGCGAAAGCGAAAGCGAAAGACATGATCGCTAATGTACTTACAGCATTTGGTGAGCGTATCAAACAACTTGATTGGATGGCTGAAGAAACAAAGCAAGGAGCTTTAGAAAAACTAAATACTACTACAGTTAAAATTGGATACCCAGACAAATGGGAAGATTACTCAAAACTTGAGATCAAAGGAATCAAAGACGGAGGACAGTATTTCGAAAACATGAGAAACCTTTCTGTTTGGAGCACTGCTAAGAATATCGCTGACTTTGGTAAACCAGTAGATAAATCTCGTTGGGGAATGGCACCGCAAACAGTTAATGCTTATTTCAATCCTTTATACAATGAAATCGTATTCCCTGCTGCTATCTTACAACCACCTTTCTACGATTACAAAGCTGATGAAGCAGTAAACTACGGAGGTATTGGAGCAGTTATTGGTCACGAGATTTCACATAGTTTTGACGATTCAGGTTCTCGTTTTGATAAAGATGGAAACCTAAACAACTGGTGGACTGATGCTGATTTAGAACGTTTCACAAAATTAGGTACAGCTTTAGCTGACCAATACAGTGCTTTAGAGCCATTACCTAATGTTTTTGTAGATGGTCATTTTACTCTTGGAGAAAACATTGGTGACTTAGGGGGTATTAATGTAGCTTACGATGCATTAAAAATATTCTTAAAAGACAACGATCCAGGTTTAATTGATGGTTTTACACCTGAACAACGTTTCTTTATTTCTTGGGGAACTATCTGGAGAACAAAAGACAGAGATGAAGCTATCACAAACCAAGTAAAAACAGACCCGCATGCTCCTGGGATGTATAGAGCTTATGTTCCATTGCAAAACGTAGATGCATTCTATGATGCATTTGACGTTAAAGAAGGAGACAAATTATACATTAAACCAGAAAACCGAGTTAAGATCTGGTAATCCAAAAATCTTTTAAATAAAAAAGGCTGTATTTCTATGAGATACAGCCTTTTTTATTTTTCCTCTATCACCAACTTAACGCCTACTCTTCTTCTCAAAAAATGCTTATTACAATTATAATTCAAGAAAAAAGAAATAGCACTCGTTCTAGACCTAACCCCAAGTAATGTTTTAATAATCAATCATTAATATACTAGAAACACTTAAAACCTAGACATTAAATACATTTGACACAGATAAACAAACTAAGAAATAAGCTAACCTAAAACCTAAAACTATGGAAACATTAGTATCTCCACAACAAGCATTCTTTGGTTCATTATTATACGCTAGCTCACTAATATGGGCATTAAGTTTAATCTTCAAGCATGAAGACAAAAAAGCTACCGAAACTTATTGGTTATGTGTAGCACTTATATTACCATTTCTTGGTAGCATCATTTATCTATTAAAACATTATACTGCTGATAGGAAAGAAAAGCACGCTACAGTTTAAAAGCTATTATTCCAACAATAAAATACACGAGGTCCTCTGATTTACCTCTATAAAGTCGAGTGAATAAAAAAGTGAGGACAAAGTTCCTCACTTTTTTATTCACTATAATCTTAGCATTTACTATAACTCTCTGACCGTCCTAATTTTCATAGGGTAGTCAGCTTTATAAACCATTTTAGTTCCACAAACACAGGCAATATATTCTGCCGTATTTCCTGCATCTCCTCCACTAATAATCTTTATATTTTCCACAGAACAAGAAGTCAATTCTGCAATTTCCTTCTTAATTCTAGGAACACTGGTTGGATGTGTAATTTCCCCATCTGCTAAACTTTTTAACTCATCCTCTTTTGTCAGAAGGCAAACATTGTCCTTCTCGACAGTTTTGCTCTTTTCCTTTTTCATTTTCTTATTAATAACCTCCTTTTTAGAAGCAGCCTTCTCAGTGCTTTTCTCCTGAGCCGGTAAAAGGATAATTGTACCAATAAACAGCATTAATGTAAATAGTGTCTTTTTCATAATTGTAAAGATTTAGGTTAAATATTAAATATACAACATAATGAGATAAAAAATATCATACTAATAATCAAACTTAACACTTCAATAAACGTACCAATTATAAACTAGCAATCAGCATTTTATCACACTCTATTCCTTTTTGACAATTCTTTTTTGTAAATTGGAAGAACCAAAGACGAACAGCCAACTTAAAACTATATTATTATGAAAGATTACAAAATAGCTTCCTTAAAAAAGCTACAAGATGAGGGGCATTCAATTCACAAACTACCATTTTCGATTCGGATTTTATTAGAGAATATTTTGCGTAATCACGATGGTTATATAATAACAGATGAGCACCTCAACACTTTAATAAACTGGGATCCTAATGGTACAGACAAGGACATTCCTTTTAAACCCGCACGTGTATTAATGCAAGACTTTACAGGAGTACCTGCTGTAGTAGACATAGCATCACTTAGAGACGAATTTATACGAAAAGGTAAAGACGGTACAAAAATCAACCCTGCTATTCCCGTAGACTTAGTAATAGACCATTCCGTTCAAGTAGATTATTTCGGAACCGATTACTCGTATAAAGAGAATGTAATAAGAGAATACGAGCGTAATTCTGAACGCTATGAGCTATTAAAATGGGCACAACAAGGAATGGAGAACTTTACCGTAGTTCCTCCTGGTATGGGAATATGTCATCAAGTAAATTTAGAATATTTAGCTCAAGGAGTAACTTTACGTGACGGATGGGCCTTTCCCGATACGTTAGTAGGCACAGACTCTCATACACCTATGGTAAATGGTATTGGAGTAATAGCTTGGGGAGTTGGAGGTATTGAAGCAGAAGCAGCAATGTTAGGTCAACCTATTTACTTTACTTGTCCCGAAGTTATTGGTTTAAAATTGACAGGTCGTATTCCTGAAGGAGCAACCGCCACAGATATGGTTCTAACTATTACTAAAATTCTAAGAGAGTTCGGCGTAGTAGGTAAATTCGTAGAAGTATTTGGAGATGGTCTGGATCATTTAACTGTTACAGACAGAGCTACTATTGCAAATATGTCTCCAGAATTTGGATGTACAGTTACTTACTTCCCAATAGATGACCAAACATTGAATTATATGCGAAAAACAAATCGTAGTGAATCGCAAATAAAACTAGTGGAAGAATATTGTAAAGACAATCTGTTGTGGAGAACGGGTAAAGAAGAAATCGTATACTCACATGTAATAGAATTAGACTTGGGAATTTTAGAACCAACAGTTGCAGGACCAAAAAGACCACAAGACAAAATATTTGTAAAGGATTTAGGGAAAACTTTTTCTCAATTACTAGAAGAAGAACACAACAGAACCTATGTAGCTGCGAAAGACCGTAGAGAACAAGCATGGTTAGAAGAAGGAGGTTCTGGAACAGAACTTCGTTTTGAACCAAAACCGAAAGAAGTACAACAATCTATTAAAGTCGAAAAAGAAGAGCTGCAATCCGTTCGTATTAAACTTAAAAACAAAGAATATGTGTTAAGTGACGGTTCAATAGCAATAGCAGCAATTACTAGCTGTACTAACACTTCAAATCCTGAGGTAATGATTGGTGCAGGCTTAGTTGCTCGAAAAGCCGTTGAACGTGGTTTACGTACTAAATCATGGGTTAAAACCAGTTTAGCTCCCGGATCGAAAGTAGTGACACAATATCTAAAACGATCTGGTTTATTAGAAGACCTGGAAGCATTGCGTTTTCACACAGTAGGTTATGGTTGTACATCATGTATTGGAAATAGTGGACCTCTACCCGCACCTATAGCAGAGGCAGTAACACAAGGTGATTTAATTGTTGCCTCAGTACTCTCAGGAAATCGAAACTTTGAAGCTCGTGTTCATCCACAAGTAAAGATGAACTTTTTAATGTCACCTATGCTTGTTGTAGCCTACGCATTAGTAGGACGAGTAGATGTTGATTTAATTAATGACCCATTAGACTATGACCCAAATGGACGTCCTGTTTACCTAAGAGATATCTGGCCTACTCATGAAGAAATTCGTGAGGTTATCAACACTTCCTTAAAACAACAAGATTTTGAAGATGTATACAGTGTCATATTTGAAGGTGAAGAAGATTGGAAAGAATTAAAAGCTCCGGTTGGTCAGAAATTTATATGGAATCCTTCTTCTAGCTATATTAGAGAAGTACCATTTTTTGAAAACCTCAGTGAACAACCAGCAGCTGTTACTGATATACAAAAAGCAAGGGTATTACTATACTTAGGGGACTCTGTTACAACAGACCATATTTCGCCCGCTGGCTCCTTTAATCAGGAATCCGCGGCAGGAAAATACCTCATGGAACAAGTTGTTAAACCAAGAGATTTTAATTCATACGGTTCTAGGAGAGGAAATCACGAAGTAATGATGAGAGGTACCTTCGCTAATGTTCGTATTAAAAACAAGATAGCACAAAGAGAAGGAGGATATAGCACTTATTTCCCTACTGGAGAATCATTAACAGTCTTTGATACTGCTATGAAATATAAACAAGACGGCACCCCGCTAGTTGTATTCGCTGGTAAAGAATATGGAAGTGGATCTTCTCGTGATTGGGCTGCGAAAGGAGCTTTTTTATTAGGTATTAAAGCCGTAATTGCAGAAAGTTATGAACGTATTCACAGAAGTAATCTCGTTGGGATGGGTGTAGCTCCACTACAATTTCTAGATGGACAAAGCGCTATTTCACTAGGATTAGATGGAACTGAAAGTATTACCATATTAGGACTTGCAGAAAGTCTAACACCACACAAAAAATTAACTGTGATTGCAGAAAAAGAAACGGGAGAAAGTATGGAGTTTACAGTTATAGCTCGATTTGATTCTGAAATAGAAATCGCCTATTTCAAGAATGGAGGAATACTGCAATACGTTTTAAGAGATTTCATGAAACGCTAAGTAAAATAGATAAACAAAAGTGTCTTTAAGAAAAATCTTAAAGACACTTTTTATTTCGATAACAAACTTTAAACAAAGCCCTGTTTAAAAGCCTCTTGAATTAATGCAGAAGCATCCGATACACCAAAAGTAGCTTTCATTTTAGCTATACGCTTTCGGATAGTTATTGCAGCTAATGGAATATGTTCTTCCAAATCAGACATTCTATACCCTTTGGATAAATACAACAAAATAAGTCGGTTATTATCGTCAAACATCAACTCTTTCTTCAACACCTCTCCATGACACTGTTTGACCAATGGACTTAAAAAATAATTCCCATCTAAAATTTCACAAATCATATCAGGGAGATTTGATGGAGTAACATCATTCTTGATAGCCAAACCGTGCGGTCGAACATTTTTTATAATATTATACACCAACAATACTTCCGTATGAGCAGTCAAAATCATAGTCTTACAATCTGGCATCATCTCTTTGATATAACTAATTATGTGTCCCCCATTCTTCCAATCTCTAGCCTCATACTCTGGCAATCCATAATCAACAATAGCGAGATCAAATGGTTTATTAGATTCTAATGCATTTCTTATCTGTAAAAAGGCAGACTCACAGTCGTTCGCACGATGAAACAACAGCGTTCCTTCCTTTTTAAGATGCTGAGTCAAGGAAAAGATATATCCCTCAACAGTTAATGGATGATCGTCAACTACTAGTATATTCATAAAAATATATAACTTGCAGGCAAGTTAATCTTTATTTCTAAGATTAAATAAAGCTATATTTATTTTAACTAACTAGTAGCGTTTAACCTCATATTACCATGATTTTCTTAAGATATTCAATATTAACCATCCTAACCTTACTCTTCTTAAACAGTTGTAAGAAAGATCTAAAAAATTCACATTTAAAGATTAATTCTTTAAATGAAATCCAAATCGATAGTTTAACAATAGAAGAACAAGATTCTGTATTATCTCAATTATTTGAAAACAGCTTGGATTTAAAAAACAATCAAGAGTCAAGGGCTTATTTGATAGAACTAGCGAGTTTTCTAGATGAATATGGAGATGATGAACACTACGTCAAAATTCTCCATCGATTAAAAACATTTCTTACTGAAGAAAAAGATACTCTGAAGCTTGGGAAACTATATAATGAATTTGGAATTCACTATGAGAGTTTGTCTAAATTTGATAGTGCATATTCTTATTTTGATAGAGCAGAAAAACAATATCAGCTTTTAGGAGATAAATTAAAAATAGGTAAGATGGCAATAAGCAAAGCCTCAATATTATACGATTTTGGAATTTACACAGAAAGCGAATCGGAAGCCATAAGAGCACTGGAATATTTCCAGGCAGCGAACACCATCGAATTTAATTATGAATGTTTCCATTTACTAGGCCTAATACTTTGTGAGTTAAAAGAATTTGAGACCTCCTTACATTATTATGATAAAACATTAGAATCTCTTAGATATATAGAGCAAAATCATCTTTTCACTCCTAAAGAGATAACAGAGGCATACGCAGCACTATACAATAATATTGCAGGCGTATATGAACTAAAAGAATCTTACAAGGAAGCTACTATAGAATATGAAAAAGCCTTCAATTTAGAAAACATAGAACAGGTTAATCCTTTGCTATATGCAGCTCTTCTAAACAACAGAGCAACCACAAAAATGGAATTGGGTAATACAGACAATGTATTAGAAGACTTGACAAAAGCACAAAACATCCGTGATTCACTCTCTCAACCTCATGAATTAAACATGAGTTACTTGAGGATTTCTGAATACTATGCAATTGAAAAAGACACAGCAACCGCATTAAATTATGCTTATAAAGCTTACAACAACGCTAAACGCATTAAAAACTTATTAGATCAACGAGAAGCTCTACAGTATTTGATTCGTCTAGACAGAACAAAACAATTAAAATACAATCAAGAATATGTGACTGTTTCAGACAAAATAAGGAGTAAAGAACGCCAAACTCAACATAAATTCGCTAGAATCGCTTATGAAACAGAACAAATAGAGAATCAAGTAAAGCTATTGCAGATACGCAACCGTAATACAATAGGCATTGCGAGTTTAGCTACTTTATTACTGCTTGGTATCGTTGGACTTCTACGAATGAAATATCGAAATAGAAGACTACAACATCAAAATGCCCAACAGCAAGCAGATGAGAAAATTTACCAAATGATTCTCCACCAACAAGAGCTATCGGAGCGAGCAAAAAATGAAGAACGTCAAAGAATTGCCTTAGAATTACACGACGGGGTAGTGAATCGAATATTTACAACCCGATTTAACCTTATGCAATTAGAATCTCCAATGCATGACTACAAGAACTTATTAATAGACGAACTTCAAAAGGCGGAAATAGATATTAGAAATGTATCTCACCGATTAACCGAAAAAGGTGAATTTAAAAATGCTACCTTCAAAAGCATGGTTGAAGATTTAATTAACAAACAAAAAAACTCCTTCGATACCAAATTCACATTATCCCTTGATCAAGCTGTAAATTGGTCCCTTTTCAGTTTAAATGAAAGGTTACAAATCTTTCGAATACTTCAAGAATTACTTCAAAATGTAAACAAGTATTCTAAAGCAAGTCAATGTACTGTATGGTTCTTAAAAAAGGAAAATGACCTAGTTATAAAAATAATAGACAATGGGATTGGGTTTGACCAAAACACTAAGTCTAAAGGAATTGGATTTTCAAATATTCAGGAACGAGCAAAAAGTATCAGCGCTAATCTAACAATAACCTCTAAGATAGGAAGCGGTACTCAAATTACACTAATTCTAAAAGATTTTCACAACAGAGAATCTTAAAATTATTGAATAAAAAAGGGAGGACTAGTCCTCCCTTTTTTATTCAATATATAATTTCAAAAATATACTTATTCAAAATTAAACCAATTTATTCTCAATCAAATATTCAGCAATTTGAATCGTATTTGTTGCAGCTCCCTTTCTAAGATTGTCAGCAACAATCCACATATTAATCGTATTTTTCAAACTTTCGTCACGGCGAATTCTTCCAACAAATACATCATTCTTCCCTTCTGCATATAACGGCATTGGATATGTATTTGTATCGGTGTTATCTTGAACAACCACGCCAGCTGTATCGTGTAATATTCTTCTTAATTCAGCAAGGTCGAAATCATTTTCAAATTCAATATTAACCGCTTCACTATGTCCTCCGACTACGGGAATACGAACTGCTGTAGCCGTTAATGCTATGTTTTGATCATTTAATATTTTCTTAGTCTCATTCACCAACTTCATCTCCTCTTTAGTATACCCATTGTCTTCAAAAACATCACAATGAGGAATTGCATTTCTATGAATTGGATATGCATATACCATCTCACCACTTTCGTTCTTGTATTCATTCTCTAACTGACGAACAGCCTTAACACCAGTCCCTGTAATAGACTGATATGTAGAAACGATTACTCTTCTAATAGAATACTGTTTGTGCAACGGAGCTAAAGCCATTACCAATTGAGTCGTAGAGCAATTTGGATTTGCAATAATCTTATCATCAGCTGTCAACGAAGATGCATTGATCTCTGGAACAATCAATTTAATTTCCGGATTCATTCTCCAAGCAGAAGAATTATCTATCACAGTTGTTCCAACAGCGGCAAACTTTGGTGCCCATTCTAACGAAATTGTCCCGCCTGCAGAAAACAGTGCTATTTGCGGGCGCATCTTGACAGCCTCTTCCATAGATTTAATCGTATAATCTACTCCCTTATACGAAATAGTTTTTCCTACAGACTTCTCTGAAGCCACAGGGATTAATTCTGTTATTGGAAAATTTCTCTCAGCTAAAACTTTTAGCATGATTTCACCTACCATTCCGGTAGCGCCTACAATTGCTATTTTCATTTTTTGGTAATATTAATAAATTTTGCACAAATGTACCTAATTTTACGATAGTTGCATATCTTTTATTTGAAGTTGTAACTTACTCGTTTCTTTCCACTTATTCTCTTCTAAACTGTAAACCACGTCAAATAATTGTCTCTTATCCAACTTGTCCTTCCAAGCACCGAAACCAAAGCCAATAGCAGGATATCCTACATCTGTTGCATCCTGTTTTACAAACATCTTTACATGTTCATTATCCTTACCTAAAGTTTGAATATAACCTGTGTCATAGACTGCTTTAGTGAGAAAAACTGGAGCTAAGTTCTCGGGTCCAAAAGGTTCAAACTGTTTTAGAATTCTCGAAAATCTTTCTGTAAATTGAGAAAAATCCACCACTGCATCAATTTCCAATTCAGGAATTAACTGTTCTTCAGTTATGGTACTTGAAACTACCATTTCAAACTTTTCTTTAAAAGCATCAAATTGATCTTCTCTAATAGTTAAACCAGCCGCATACATATGTCCTCCGAACTGTATTAAATATTCAGAACAAGCCTCTATTGCCTCATATACATCAAAGTTCTTTACAGAACGAGCAGAAGCTGCAAGAACGTCTCCACTTCTCGTAAAAACAAGTGTAGGACGATAATATGTCTCAATCAAACGCGAAGCGACAATACCAATTACCCCTTTGTGCCAACTTGGGTTAAAAACAACAGTTGACTTTTTATTAATTTCTTGATGGTCTATAATTTGGCGCAATGCCTCTTCTGTAATATCTTGATCAAGCTCACGACGCTCTTCATTGAAACTCACAATTTGCTCGGCCGTAAGCAAAGCTTCTTCAAGGGTGAAATCAGTCAATAAAGCTACTGCAAACTTACCATGTTCAATACGTCCAGCCGCATTAATCTTTGGAGCAACTTTAAATACAATATCCGTTATACTAAAATGAGATTGTTTATATAAACTCATCAAAGCCTTTATTCCAGGTCTTGGATTCTCATTTATCACTTTCAATCCAAAATAAGCCAACACTCTATTTTCCCCAGTAATTGGAACAATATCTGCTCCAATAGCAGTGGCTACCAAGTCAAGATAAGGTACTAAATCTTCTACAGTAAATCCTCTTTTTGATGACAATGCTTGAATCAATTTAAAACCAACACCACAACCACACAACTCATTATATGGATAATTACAATCATCTTGTTTTGGATCTAAGACTGCAACTGCATTAGGAATCTTACTTCCAGGTAAATGATGATCACATATTATAAAATCAATTCCTTTTGTCTTTGCATAATCAACTAGACCAACAGACTTAATACCACAATCCAAAGCAATAATTAAACTCATCTCATTGTCTGATGCATAATCAATACCGGCAGATGAAACCCCATATCCCTCTTTATACCGATCAGGTATATAAGTATCCACATAAGGAGTTATTGTTCTCAAGTAAGAAGCCATTAAGGCTACAGCAGTAGTCCCGTCAACATCATAATCTCCAAAGACTAAAATACGCTCTTCATTCTGAATAGCAAGTTCAATCCTATCCACAGCCTTTAGCATATCTTTCATTAGAAAAGGATCATGTAAATCATCTAAAGATGGGCGGAAAAATGCTCTCGCTTCTTCATAATTCTGAATTCCTCTTAAAAGAAGTAGTTTAGCTAAAAGAGGTTCAACCTTTAATACTTCTGATAAATGTGCTATTTCCGAATCTAAAGGCTCCTGTTTTAAAATCCAACGCATAAGCTAACTAATATCCCTCTTTGTGAAAATGAATAGCTGTTTGAACCTTTGCAAAAGCCTCAAACATTTTCATTACTCCACAATATTTTTCAATAGAAAGATTCACCGCTTTAGTCAATTTATCTTCATCTAAATTACCGCCATAAAAATGATAATCCACCTGAACACTATGGTAAATGGCAGGATCTTCATCTGTTAAAAAGCCTTCTGTTTCAATCTTAAAATCCACAACGTCTAATCTCATTTTTTTAATTAAAGAAGCGACGTCTAAACCAGAACACCCTGCCAAAGCAGATAACATTAAGGCTTTTGGGCGATACCCTTTTCCTTCCCCACCGTTCTCTATACCTGCATCAATATCTAAAACTCCTCCAGGATTTGTAGATTCGAAATGCATATTTTCCTTCCAAGTTGTGCTTACTTTATGTGACATCTTATAGAAATTTATATGATTATTAATGATAAAAGTCAATGATCTGAAGAACTCTTCATAGAACATTGACTTTTTACTATTGTAATATTTATTATAAATGATTGTGAAATAAATAACTATGAGAAATATTTTATTTTTTCCCTGCTACCACAACAACAATTTCGCCCTTGGCGGGTTTAGCTTCAAAGTGAGTCAATACCTCAACCACAGTTCCTCTAACAGTTTCTTCGTGTAACTTAGATATTTCTCTAGAAACTGAAATCTGTCTATCCTCTCCAAAATACTCCTTAAACTCAGTCAATGTCTTTATTAATTTATGAGGAGAAACGTATACTATAAAGGTACGTGTTTCTTCTGCTAAGAACAAATAACGAGTTTGTCTACCTTTCTTTTCAGGTAAAAAGCCCTCAAATACAAAACGATCATTAGGCAAGCCACTATTTACTAAAGCAGGAACAAAAGCAGTAGCTCCTGGTAAACACTCAATATCAATACCATGTTCAACACAAGCCCTAGACAACAAGAACCCAGGGTCGGATATAGCAGGAGTCCCCGCATCGGATATCAATGCTATGGTTTCTCCTGATTCTAATCTTTTCAACAGTCCCTCAACAGTCCTGTGTTCATTGTGCATATGATGACTATGCATCGGAGTCCCAATCTCAAAATGCTTTAGTAGCTTACCACTTGTACGCGTATCTTCTGCTAAAATACAATCCGCTTCCTTTAGAACCGTGATAGCACGAAAGGTCATGTCGTTCAAATTTCCAATAGGTGTTGGAACTATATAAAGTTTTCCTTTCATCAACTATACGAATCTCTTTTCTACCAATTCCATAAAACGAGTAGCATAAGCTTCCTTACCTTCCCAGTTATTATAATCAGGCTTTACTAAATCTTCAATAAAACCAACCGCTTCCTCAAATGAATTTACAGTATTTAACTGAGATAGAACTCTATTTAAATCCTCAGAACTACCATTGAACAAATGTTTTTCAAATCCAATTCTATCGTTTAATCCTACGGAGATAGTACTATTATAAATATCGTTCAAAGATTTTTTAGGCTTAGAGACAGTAGATGTAGGTTCAAACTCAAATAAACTTTGAGTAGGAATCACGTTTTCCTTTTCAATCATCGAAACGAAAGAGGTGTCGTCTAAACTTGAGATTTCTTTAGTCGAATCATCCACTCGAACAAAATCAACATCACCAAAATCAAACCCTAAGAAGGAATCTTCGAATCTTATCTGGCTTTTATCTAATCCAGCAGATTCAGGATTAATCATAGCCTCTTGAATTTCTTCATCTGCAGAAACTTCTATATCAGATTTCTCTACGTCTTCTTCTAAAGCATCTTCTTCCTTATGAATCACCAGTTCTTCTTCGATAGAAAAAGACCCAGCATTTGTCTCTTTCTGCTTTAACATAGCATCATGCTGATCTAAATAATTATGAAGTAATTCGTCTGTCTCATCTTCCTCAATACTATCCACAAAAGCTGTTTCAATAAATTGATTTTCATAAGCTAAACGTTGCTTATCAAACTTCATATCTTCAATGACAGTGTCTATCTTAACAGCATCAGAATTCTTCATCCTGCTTTCAGCATTGATTAAATTTTCATCGGCAACCAAAACTCCTCTTGTTTCCTCCAAAATAGCACCTTCATTAGACTCAATTATAACACCTTGAGTATCTTCTAATACCTCCTCTGCATTGTCAATTAGTATACCTTTCGTGTCATTTTCTTCCTGAATTAAATCAACAGGCATTTGTTCTCTTTCAGTTACAATGATTCCTTTTGTGTCATCCAAACCATCTTGTAACTCATTGGCGGTAACTATAGCTAATTGCTTCTCTAAAGTCTCCTCAGAGACTAATCCCTCTAAAGATGCTTTATTATCATTATAGAATTTCAATACAGCGAGCTTTTCATAAACATCTTTAGCCTCCTTATAAAGGGTATTAACATCCTCTTTATCTTTCATTTGTAGAATACGATGCGCTATACTTAACAGCGCTCCCTCCAACACTTTCTTCATAACTTTTATTTTAGATTAGTGAAACCCACTCTTTTTTTGGTACATTTGCTACTACAAAGTAACACAAAAAACTGCTGGTTACAGCCTGAAAATTACAAAATGTTTCTCGAAAATACAGTAAACCCCAAAGAACAATTCGGTTGGATAGAGGTAATATGCGGGTCCATGTTCTCTGGAAAAACGGAAGAATTGATTCGAAGACTTAAACGCGCGCAATTTGCTAAGCAAAAAGTTGAGATATTCAAACCTACCATAGATACACGTTATGCCGAAGAATATGTAGTGTCTCATGATTCAAATGAAATTCGATCTACCCCCGTACCTGCAGCTGCAAATATTCGCATATTGGCAGATGGCTGTGATGTAGTTGGAATAGATGAAGCACAATTTTTTGACGATGAAATTGTACGTGTTTGTAATGACCTGGCTAATTCAGGCGTTCGTGTAATAGTAGCTGGATTAGATATGGATTTTAAAGGCAATCCCTTTGGACCAATGCCAGCTTTAATGGCAACTGCTGAATATGTCACCAAAGTTCACGCTGTATGCACAAGAACCGGTAATTTGGCAAACTACAGCTACAGAAAAGCATCGAACGAAAATTTAGTTATGCTAGGAGAGACCGAAGAATATGAACCCCTTAGTCGAGCTGCATTTTTCAATGCTATGAAGAAACAGAAAGAAGAAGATATTAAAATAGAAGAAAACAAATCGAAATAACCAAAAGAGTAAGATATAAAAACATCTTACTCTTTTTTTAGGGGAAGCTCTCCATTATAATATAGTTGAAAGCACTTTTTTACTATATGCAAAACACTATAATAAATAAAAAAAGGGACGCCCGATGAGCGTCCCTAATTATTAAAATAAAGAGTATTATACTATAATTCAATTACAATAAACTCACTTCGTCTATTTTCTTGATGTTCTTCCTCCGAACATTTAACTCCATTACTACATCTATTAATTAACTGGCTTTCTCCATATCCTTTACCAGAAATACGTGTAGACTTAACACCATGATCTATTATCCATTGTACAGTAGATTTAGCTCGTTTATCAGAAAGACTCATATTATAGCTGTCCTTACCTCTACTATCTGTATGAGAACGCACATCAATAATCATATTTGGATACATCTCCATCACCTCTGCTACTTTAGCAAGTTCAAGAGCTGCATCTGGACGGATTTCTGATTTATCATAATCAAAATAAATTGGATTTAATTTCAACACTTTAAATAAGTCATCTCCTTTTTTAACCTCAACAATTTTCTTATTCAATGAAAAATCAACACGTTGCTCAGAAGATGAATTAGGTAAATCAACATGACGCTCCACATCCAAATAACCTTCTTTACTAGCTTTCACATAAATGCGTTTTCCACATCCTAATTTATCACTCGCAAATTGATAATCCCCCATACCATTAGTAGTTAATTTCTCTATCAATTCATGAGCATCATTGTATATATCAATCTGTACACCTGCTAACTTTTCACTTGATTTGTTTGCATCGTACACAGTTCCTTTAATTAGCTGTTTACATCTTAAATCTAGTGCTCTAGTCTCTAAGAATGAATAAATATCATCTTTACCTTCACCTAATTCCCTATTAGAACTCAAATACCCTAATCGAGTTTTAGAATTTATATAATAAGCAAAATCATCTCTTTCACTATTAGCAGGAGCACCTAAATTCTGAACTTCTCCAAAGCTACCATCATCATTGATTTTAGCAACATATAAGTCTAAACCTCCTAAGCCTGGCCTACCATCAGAAGAGAAATACAATTCATTGTTTTCTGATACGAAAGGAAAAGATTCTCTTCCCTCTGTATTAATTATAGGGCCTAGATTAACTGGATTACTCAATGCACCCGTTGTTAGAATAGCCGCTTTAAATAAATCAGACTGTCCCAAAGTTCCTTCTCTGTCAGAAGCGAAATACAACCATTTCCCATCAGGAGACAAAGCAGGATGAGCAGTGCTATAATTATCACCATTAATATTTAAATCTGTAATCTGTGTCCACTTACCATCTTCTAACGTAGCACGGTAGATCTTAAGTAATGTGGTTTCCTTTTCGCTAATTCCCTTATGACCATCAATGAAGTTATTTCTTGTAAAATAAACTGTTTGACCATCTTTAGAAAATACCGGAGTAGATTCATTGTATTTTGTATTCAAGCTATTAGAAAAAGGTTTTACTTTTCCCAAACCACCTTCTTCCAATATTTCTGCCTCGTACAAGCGAGTAAAAGACTCTCCTGTCCAAAGATGAATATTTTTAGACACTCCTCTTCTCTCACGAGCAGAAGTGAAAATTAATTTCGAATCCAAAACAGTACTACCAAAATCAGAAGACACAGAATTAACAGTTGCTAATTCAATATTATAACGACCCGAATTATCTTCAATTTGCGCAAGGTAATCTGGATTCTCCGTATACAAGATACCTCTTCTATCTTCTTCCACACGTTGATGAAAGGTTTTCATAACAGCATCCGCTTGCACATACTGTTCAACCGACTTTAGACTTTCTGCATAACGATAATAGTATTCAGTAGGAATTTCACTTGAATTATACGATTCGAAAAGTACTTTATACCATTCATGAGCTTTTGGAAGATTACCATTAAAATAGTAAGAGTCTCCAAGTTTTTCAAGCATATCACTTGTATGAAATCCCTTTCTACTAACATTTTCATACAACTGGATTGCATTAACATACTCCAGTCTATCAAATTTCTTATCCGCACGCTCTACTTTTCGTTCCTGCCCATAGAAAGACAAACTAGTAAGAACTAAAGTTCCTAAAACAAGATTATGTAAAATTTTTCTCATAATTAAAACGTTTAGAAGAATCGCGGAGACGAGATTCGGTTATGTCTATTCAACAATTCAAATCGCAAAAACACCTCATGCGATCCTGAATTATAATTAGCAAGCTTAGTAGTTTCTGCATCATAGCTATACCCAACAAACAAACCGTCGGACACTTGAAAACCAACCAATCCACTAAAGGCAGCATCCCAACGATAAGCACCACCAATAACAAACTTATCACTAATCATAAAGTTAGCTGTCAAATCTAGTTGTAAAGGTGCACCAGCAACCGCTTTTGCCAAGAAAGCTGGCTTAAACTTTAAGCTTGGGCTTAAGTCAAAAACATGTCCTCCTATAAAGTAATACGTCATTTTTTGCTTCATTAAAACAACTTCGTTATCATCGTAACGATCTGTTTCCAAAAAATTTGGAATCGAAAAACCAAAATACGTCTTATCAGAATACAGATACAATCCTGCCCCAACATTAGGATTAAATTGATTGCTAATATTTTCTTGAAACTTTACATCATTTGGATTATATCTATCTAATTTAGTATAATCTACATTCAATAAGTTCGCACTGGCTTTCACACCGAATCCTAACTTAAGAGAACGACTTAAATCAATGGTATAAGATAGATCAAGAGCAATGGTATTCTCATCCATAGCACCTAAACGATCGTTCGTAAATGAAGCACCTAAACCCATTTTAGAATCTCCTAAAGGAGTATCTAATGCGATTGTGGATGTTTGTGGAGCACCATCTAAGCCTACCCATTGCGTTCTATACAATCCAAAGATACTCATCATGTCTCTTGAACCTGCATATGCTGGGTTGACTAGATTCGTATTATACATATACTGTGTATATTGAGGATCTTGTTGTGAGTGAGCTGTCTGTATTCCACAAGCCAGTATCAAACCCAAACAAAGTTGTTTCCAAATAGTAATCTTTTTCATATATATTTCGTTAGTCGTTTTCTAAATGTAAATACCCAGATTTCGTAATGGTTTTAGAACCATTATCGTCAGAATAATCGTATTTCAACACATAATAATAAGTCCCAGAAGGTAATTTCTCACCTTTTTTCACAGTTCCACGCCCTTCAGAATATCCTTTAAACACGTTACCATTAGAGTCATAATTAGTAGTTTCATATACTTTTACACCCCATCTGTTATAAACTTCTAATCGGTTTACTGGAAAACGTTGAATATTATCAATAATCAAATAATCATTGTGTCCATCCCCATCTGGAGATACTGCATTATACACTACCACATCCCCTTCTAATAATATACTTTTCTTTACAAGTCCTAAAGTGAATATACCATATCCCTCAACAGCCACCGGTGTAGTAATGGTTTTATCACCTTCATCAGGAAAACCACCTTCATCTACCCATAACTGTTGTTTTTCATCCCAACGTACAATGTGTATAGCTGTTCTATCTCCATTTAACAATTTTGCTGGAGTAGTATTCTCATTCCAACTCAAAGAAAGAATAGCATGTCCATTTGCTTTTTCAGACTCAACCACCCAATATTCCGCATCATTGATCCACTCAATAACCCCTGTCCTATTGTTATGAGAATGCAAAGCATTAGAATTCTCTAGAAAATACTCACCATAGAAAGCATTTTGTAATTCTTTAGAAATCCCTAAAGCAGCATGTCTATAAAGTCCGTTTTTACCAATTGGAAATGCAAAAGCATCTTTTCCTTGTTTTTCCACCAAACCGCTTACAAAACTCCCATTAGAAGCATTGATTGCTTTGGCTTCGGAAAGGAAAGCTATAGAAGCCTCTTGATGATCCATATTAACAACCCCTTTAGTAAAGTTTGCAGTACCTGCTACGGTTATATCTGCCTGCAAATCAAATGCAAAATCAGAAGTAGGATTATCAAATAACACATCGAAAAACTTAGAAGGTTTGCTTCCACCCAATTCTTGTTTATAAGCATCTAAACCTCTAAACACTGTATAACCCGTTTTTTTATTCGTAGTATAGTCGAACAAACCGTTGTTGGTAAAATCCTTATATACATATAAGGTCCCATCATTTAAAATCATGGCGTTTTCCTTATTCTCTAAATCAGCCATTGTAGACACCTCCGTATTTGGCATCACAAACAAACCTCCATAGTTTACAGTCTGAGCTGAAACTGAAGCGGTAGTTAGAAATAGAAAATAAAATAATCCCTTTTTTGTATCGTTTTTCATAATAGTTAATTGATAGCGTTCCACTTTATCCTTGCCTCTTTAAAGGCTCATTGCAGCGGTTTATTTTACCACAAATACAATGTTGATCAACGAACAATCAGTAGCAGCAGCCGTTACATCATACGTCATCACCCCATTCGCATTAATTGTAATATTTGAAAACACCGCAGGGTCATAATCTGTAATGTAATAATATAAATCAGTTGGCGATTTAAAGAAAGGAATACCATTCATAGGAGCTCCTGCACTAGCTTCAACAGGACTCTCAAACTGAGCTTTATAAGCAGCATACAGATCCTTTGAAACTCCATTTGCACTTACAGAAGTATCGAAAGTAATCGACGGCATATAAAAGAACTTAACTGCTTTATTATCCGTAGTGATCATTTGATTCCACTTCGTTCCATCATTATAATAGAAACCAGGCTCTACTCTATTTCTAGCAGCAGCTGTATTTGCGGCAGGTGTTGAGGCTGTATTATATACTGTCATACCCTGCACATGTGCTGCAAGTGGTGTAGCAACATCTGTAGTGACTAATTCGACACGAGGTAATAACACCCCCTTATTTGTTGCTTCAATCTCCAACATCGCATTTGGATTCACTGTAGGAGTACCCCCTACTTTTACTTGTGCAAAACTGACTGTGGCGAATAAGCCTAATGCAACTAAATAAATTTTTTTCATAATTCTTGTTGTTTTAAAAACTGGTTCGCCCATAAATCAGACGAACCAGTTATATTAAATTAAAATTTCAGTTATGGTGTAGTTACAACTGTAGTAGAAGTAAATTCGACAACAACATCATAAGTACCAGCACCTAAAATATTATACATATTTCCAGTACCAATATTGAAGTTAATTTTGTTCCCTGCAATTACAATATCCGTCACATTAGCACTAATCCCCTTAGCATTAATTACCTTAATACCGATAACTGTACCTGGAGTATAATCTGGAATAGTAACTCCTGTAGTTAAAGCAGAATTTGCAGCTATAACAGTAGAACCTTTGTAAATATAAACCGGTACATTATTATAAGTATCTCCAGTATTTGTTACAGAATTATCAACAATCTTGTCACCAAGAATCTTTTTAATGTTTACTACATTGTTAGTAATAACCTCCAGAACAGTTCCAGAAATATCAATAGGAGTATTAACTCCAGCAATAACTGTATATAAAACATCAGCTGTAGTGTTATTACCGTCATGATCTCCAAAAAACACATTTCCTCCTTGTTTTAAAATATTCGTAATTGCATCTATTACATCTCCATTATTTGTAATAGAGTATAATACGTCTTCAGTAACATTTAAAACATCTGGTGTACCAACTGTAGAAATACCACTTGCATTTGGTTTATTAGCCTCATGAGCGTAAGAATAAATCACTTCTTTAGCAGTAGTATCTTCTGCTCTTGTAATACGAGTTTTTGTTTCCAAACCTGCTACTAAATCAGCTAAGTTTATTAATACTTTAACTCCATTTGCATCTACAGTATAGAAACTATTTGCTGGGATTGCAAGTTGACCTGCAGGATTCCCTGCTGCAATAGCAGTTCTTGTGAAGAACACATTACCACCTTGATTCAAGATTTTTGTAATTGCATTCTGAACATCCTCATTATTTGTTATTGAGGTTACCATATCGGCAGTTATCTCAATTTTTGATTCTGTAGCACCTGCAACCCCTTTAAGGAAATTCTCATTTGCGTAGGTATAAACTATTGGTTTTGTAAGATCAGCTACCGTATCTTTTACAAGAGTTGTATTGGTTTCATTTGCCTTAACAATATCTCCTAAATCAATAGTTTTATAGGTAGTCCCATCCCAATATTGAAAAACCCAATTTGGAGCACCTACTGTACCAATATTTTTATAGATTACATTTCCATCAATTTTACCCGCGATTTCATTGATAATCTTCTCAATTGTAACAGTATCTCCGTTATACTGAGTAGTTTGTTTTAAAATATTTTCAAAATTCTGAACCACATCAGAAGTCGCATCAATAACAATAACTCCTGGTGCATTATCTGGAATATTTGCAACTGTATTGGTAGCACTCGCCTTTAACCAATCTTGAATTGTTTTTTCAGAGAAATAGATATACTGAGTATTACCATTAGCTAAAACCACTTCTCTAATAAAAGTCTGAGTTTCGTTAGCCGTAACAATATCTCCCAATTTTATAGTCTCATATTTCGTACCATCCCAATATTGAAAAACAAAATTAGCAGGATCTCCAGCTGCAGCAATGTTTTTATAGATTACATTCCCTTCAACTGTAGAAGAAAGATATTGAATATATTCTTCAACTGTAAAATATTGATTTGTTGTTCCTGGTTTAACTATAGTTGTTCTACCATCCAATATAGTTTCGAAATTCTTAATTACTGACTCAGGAATATCTAAAAACACAACGCCATCCTCTAAAGCAGTAGTACTTCCAGATTTAAATGGAGTAGTTGGTACAACACCACTTGCTTTTTGAATTGTCTGTTCTGAAATATAATAGAACTTTCCAGAATCAGCAGGATATTCTAAAATTGTAGTTCTAGACTCAGCGCCTTTGATGATATCAATAATATCTCCAGTTATATCTTTAGTAACATAATTCGTTCCATCAAAGTATACGTACTCAATTTTTGAATCGGTAGTCGTTCCATTACCTGGAGTAAAAACCATTCCACCACCGTGAGTATCACCGTTTGTAGATGGGTTCACTAAATTATTTGAAGGGAATGCAACTTTCAATAAAGCCAAAATATTATCTACATCACCTTGTAAATCTGTAACATTTTTAATCGCTTCATTCAATTGTGTTTGATTCACAATACGCTCCCAATGAGCTGGTACATTTGGTGTAACTTTTGTATTAATAGGAGTCCAATAGTAAAAACCAGGAGTAACATCATTAACAGGAGTTGCATCATTATAAACTAATAAACTTTCAACTTGAGCTCCATCAATCGGTGAAAACTCAGTTGTTTTAGATAACTTAACTCTTGGAATCAATACCCCTTTATCATCAGCTTTTATGTCTAGCATAGAAGAAGCTGCTGGAGTAGGAGTTCCAATCCCTACCTGCGCATTTGCGATGTAGACTCCTCCAAATAGAAGGAATGCTACTGATAATGTAATTTTTTTCATAGTAATGTGTAATTATTAAGTGTTATGTATTTTATTTTTTAATCTTATTCGTTAACATCGGGTTTGAAATGATGCAATCCTTAGAACATTTTTCTAATGTTACTTTAATCGGTGTTCTACTTCCAATAAGACATCCAGAACGAATTGCTTGAACATAAAATGTATGCTCACCCGCCGAGATATTAACAGGTAATTTAAATGTTAAACCGTCCGTCGTTGCTAATTTCTCCATTCCTCTCTCAGAAGTATATACTTCATAAATTGTACAATCATCCATTGATTTAAACACAAGAGAATCAATTGTACAAAGAGTCAAGTCTCCATTAACAGCTCCGTAATCTAAAGATGGAGATATAGACATATCAAAGATTTTTGTCGCGTTACCTAAAACTCCAACAACACTACCGTAAGAAATTTTCACTCTGTCGTAAGGCTCATCGAATGGAGCAACAAGTATTTTCACTCTATCATTAAATCCTCCTAGCAATCCCAACAATTTCAAATCTAAAATACTACTTCCACTATCTAATGCTGGGCCTACTGGTTGATTCCCCATAAAACGCTGAATGGTATATCCTTTAATTAATTCTAAACTTAATATAGGGTTTGCTGGTGTTTCTAATATTATTTGTAATTGATCTCCTTTAGTAGTTGGTTGTTTAAATACCGCTGTCAATGTAGCTCTGTTTGCTACAGCAACACCACGAGAAATCAATGCATATGAGTTCAAATCGTTATCAACTGCATTCCAAGGATCAACCACTGAAGCAGTAGCACTCGCTAAACCAACTCCTATATCTTCAACTCCATGTAAAACATCAATCACATTTGGATTTGTAGTACTGTCAATAGGATTACAACTTGGAGAACCCGGTTTTGTAATATATGCTCCATAAACTTTCGCACTTTGAGCTACACTCAATAATGCTCCAACCGAAATTCGAACTCCATCATAAGCTTTAGTTCCGCTAACATCAGAAGGTACAAACGTGAATTCAATAACATTATCAGCTGCCAACAAATCTAATAGTCCACCTTGCACTGGCTTTAATGTTCCAATATCAAATGGAGTTCCTAAACCATCCTTGTAAACCCCAACTACAGATAATCCTCCTGCTAACACTACACCACTATATTCTTTACCTAATTTAATAGTAACTGGAGTACCAGCTGCAACTTTTTCAGGGAAGAATAATGTCTGCCATGTTGTTCCAATACCCAACAATCCTAATCCTGTTGTAATTGTTGAATATGTTTTTGGGTTACCATTTGCTGCATTTGCTTCATTAGTTACACCTCCAGTTATAATTGAACCCCAACTCTGCGAATTTGCATATGTACGCACAGTTCCTGGAGGACAACCTTCATCATCGTATACATTTACGATAACGGTTTCCGTGCTGTAACAGCTACCGCTTGAACCAACTACAGTATATGTATACACTCCAGGTGTAGCTATTGTCGCAGGTAAAGTAGTTACTACAGCCCCATTGTGATACCAAGTAATAGTGCCTATATCAGTGGTAACAACAGGCCAAGTTATATTTGCTCCTTTTGCTACATAAATCAACTGATTTCCATTGACTGTTAATTCTGGTGTAGGGTTGACCGATACAGTTGTAGCATCTGAAAGAACACTTTCACATCCATTGTTATTAAATACTTTTACACTATAAGACCCAGATTTGGAAACCTCAATAAATTGCTGATCTGCGTAAACAACGCCAATAACTGGACTATTTGGATCTGTAGGGTCTTGAAGAATATTCTCTGATATTTCCACTCCATCTTTATACCAACGATACGCATCACCTACACTTGCTGTAATAAGCTTAACGAACTCTCCTTCACATATCTCTATACTCCCATCTGGAGTAACCATAGGTTTTGTTGGTAAATCGTGAATTGTAATTTCAATTGCCGCAGACTCATCACTTTCACATCCAGTAGCATTTAAAGCGGTAACGTTATATTCTCCACTTTCTGTTGCATTATAAGTTGCTCCTGTTGCACCGCTAATAGCAGTGCCATCTTTATACCATTTGTATGAAGTTGCTCCCGTCGCAGTAGCTGTTAAACCTATACTTTCACCTTGACAAGTAGAAGTTATACCACCCGTTGCCGAAATAGTAGGAATACCCGCCTCTGGCAATACTGTAATCTTAACTGATGCAGCAGGTGTTGTGAAGCAATATCCATCTGCTTCTAAGGTTACGTAGAACGTAGTTGTTTGAGTAACACTTGTGGTTAATACACTTCCAACAATAGGTGTACCTGTTAAAGCAGCATTTGTGTACCACTTGTATACCGGATTTACCAAACCGATAAGACTTGTAGAAGCAGTTACATTGAATGAAATTCCTGCACAAACCTCCAAACTTGTAGGTGCCAAAGTAATCTTATCCGCTAAGATTGGTGTACAAGAAGTAAGCATTGTATGTGTTGCTGATTCTGTTTTATCAGCTGTATTCGCCTCATTTCTATATTTTATGGTAGCTGTATTTTCAATTTCAGTAATAAGACCTCCATTTAAATCATCAACCGAAGTAGTGATAGTAAATGTCACATCACCACCAACAGCTAAAGTTGGTATTGTATAAGTAAATGTGTTGCCTGTAAATGAGCCAAGGTTAACACTTGAAATCGTAAGACTTCCTGGTAAAACATCAGTAACTACTAAATTATTCAAAGTCTTGTTTCCAACATTTTTTACCGTAATGGTGTATACTATTTCATCTCCTAGCTGTGCTTGTGCATTACTAGTAGTATTATTACTTACCCCAACTTTTGAAATCTCTACATCATGAATAGGAGTTACATCTAATACTGTACCTGGTATAGTTGTATTAGGTTCTGTCGGGTTTGTATTATCAACTGGTGGGAACGATTCCGATTCTGGAGATGTAGGACTTGCCTTCACCTTCGCAATATTTTTAATTTCTGTTACTCCTGTTAAATCATTATTTACAGTTGCTACAAAATTAAGAGAAGGAGAAGTAGCTCCAACCGCTAATGAAGCGATTGTAAAAGTAACTGTTCCACCTGCATGAACACCTCCTGATTTCCATTTTAAACCAACTGGTAAAACATCTGAAATAGTTACATTCGTCAGGTTTTGATTTCCTGTATTACGAACATAAATATGATAAGCAACATCTTCACCACCAGAAACAGCAGTAATTGTATTATCTCCATTCACATCATACGCTTTCCAAGAAACTACAGACTTGATTTGTTCTACAGGAGTTTTAGTACCTGGAAGAGCAGTCGTATCTGGTTCATTTGGATTATTAGATAATGGAGGGAATGCAGCGACTCCATTAACAGTTGCTAAGTTTAAAATTTCAGTAATTCCCGTTAGGTTACTATCCACTTTCACTTTAAAAGTAACTGTTTTTGTTTCTCCTACTGCAACATCAAGAGCAGGAAAAGATACAATTCCAGCGGCAAAAGTACCACCAGAAACATAAGTCGTGTTTGCTGGTAGCATATCCTTAACAATCACATCCTGAATATCGATTGCACCTGTATTACGAACATGAATAGTATATTTTAATTCTTCACCGCCTTTTACAGAAGTTTTATCTGCAGATTTCCATGAAACGAATTCTGGATTAATAATAGTACAATCTTTTGTAACACTATACAATTTAAGATTAGGCATTACACTTGCTTGAAGCAAAGTATTTATACCTACTGAAATTCTATCAAATGGAACCCCTGGTTTGAACGGTATTTCAGTTGCGCTACCTGTATTTAATAGGTTTAAAACATTAACCCCATTTATCAATCCATTATTCCAATCTAATTCTGCTACTTCAACAGCACCTTTATAAGCTTTGATTTCAAAATTACCAAGTACTGCCAAATCCACAGCTCCTGCTCCAGTAGCTATTTTCACTTTAACCACATCAGTAGCATCTGCCAATTGATTGAAGAATATAATTTGTTTTATAGATCCAGCAACAGCAACTGTACCTAAACTAATTTCAGAAAAATTAGTAGTATTAGTATCAATAGCATGATTAGCATTTTTAACACCTGAAATACCTGCTACATCTAAAGTGATTCCTGAACCATCATAAGAAGTTCCAAACACAGGTGCACAAGCATCAATTGGAGAATCAAAACAAACACCATATACATTCATTGTATTTGGTTGTGCTAATAATCCTGCAACTGAATCAGTATGATCTGTAATTTTAATTGAAGTGAAAGGAACTCCAGCAGTTACTGCAATATAATAACGTCCTGCTATATCTTGTACAATACGAACTTTTTCTGTGTTACCAGAAAAACCATTATTACTAGAAGCTGTAAATAGAGAAGTAGCTCCATTCTTCACTTCTACAGAGAAATAATGATTACCCAATAAAACACCATTTACTAAATCAGCAAGAGCACCTCCTAAGCTTCCTCCAAGCAACGCATTCAAAAGAGTAGGTTCATAATCAATTCTAACATATGCCGTCTTGTCAGCAGGAACAGGTGCATCAAAACCTAATTCAACAAATCCTTCAAATTTATTTCCTAAACCTAATAGTAAACCAGCTCCAGAATTCAATGTAGCATAACTATCAAAATCATCATCAAACAAGTTATCAACATCATCTGCATTCGAAGCTCCTAACAAAGTCGTAGCGCATGTTGGACTCTCAAAAGGAGATGGTGTTGTTGTTTCAGGACACCCTGCTCCAATACGTTTTACTCCGTATAGACGTAATGCTGGACTCAAAGCCACATTTACCAGTGACCCCACAACTACATCTACTCTATCATATACCTTCGTAGTTTCATACGTTAGCGTTTGAATACCTCCCGATTTAAATAAATTTAATAAGTTAAGATTATTAATCAATCCCTGCTGTAATGTAAATGTTTCAGCAACAGCACTACCATTATAGGTAACAATTTTATAATTACCCAACAAATCAACAGAAGCCAAGCTAGACGGATCCATTTGAAGACGCACTTTTAATTCATCTCCAACAGTTGAAAGCTTATTGAAATAAATACGTTGAGAAACTTGAGCAGCAATTGCAACTGTACCCGTACTAATTTCAGAATAGTCCGAAGAATTAATACTAATAGCATGATCCGCATCTTTCACTCCTGCTCCATTTAAAAGTCCTAATGAAAGTCCTGTCTGGTCAAAAGATGTAAATTGAGCAGGTAAACAATTATTAATGCCTATTTCATGACATGCTTCAAAAATTTTCATCGTTGCACCATCTTGGGTTGTACCAACTAATGAAGGAAAGTGTTCTGTAATTTTAATATTTTTATAAGCTTGATTTGGTGTCACAGCAATATAGTAACGACCAATATTATCTTGTACTATACGAAGATCCCCACCACTAGTTCCAGAAAAACCACTAGCACTAGAGCCATTTAAAACGGTAGTTCCTCCCGTTTGAGATGTTTTGGCTTCTACCGTAAAATAATGATTCCCCAATAACAATCCTCCAACGTTATTAACAAGAGCACCTAAAGTACCACTTACTAAACGCCCCAAAAGATTCCCATCCATATCAACACGAATATATGTTGTCTTATTAGCTGGGATGGCTGTAGGAAATTCATATTCTAAAAACCCTGAATAAGCACCTATACCTAACAAAGCACCACTACTTGCAGTCAATGTAGCATAAGACTCATTGTTCCCATCAGCGGCTAACCAAGGATAGTCCGCATACTTCGAATCTACTATAGTAGCATTACAAGCTGGAATTTCAAAAGGATCCTGAGTTGCTGATGGCAACACGAAGCTTGGATCAGGACACGCAGACCCAACTGAACCAAAACGTTTCACATCAAACACTTTAACCGCAGATTCAAAAGCACTTACATTCAACAATCCATTCACACGAATTTCAATGCGATCAAAAGCTTTTCCTGGAGCAAAAGTTATTGTTGTTTCACTACCTCCTAATAACCCAAGAAGATCTGTCCCATTCAACAAGCCTGCACTTAAAGTTTTACGATACACTTCGTTAGCACCATTATAAGCAAGAACTTCATATGCTCCCAACAAATCAACATTTAAAGTTTTACTTGCCGCAAGTGCCAATTTTATTTTAAATACCCCATGTGGGTCACTTAGTGAATTATAATGTATGTATTGAGACATAGAACCAGCAACACTCAATAAACCTAAATTGATTTCTGAAAATGTAGTATCACTACCATCAATAGCATATTGTGGATTTATAACCCCTGTCTTACCTAAATTTAATAAACCTAAAGTAATACCGCTACCATCGTATGAAGTAGAAAAAGCTTGATTACATATATCTGAAGCATTATCAAAACATATACTATAGATATTTAAGAATTTATCTGGAGCCAAAACACCTACAACAGCATCTGTCTTATCTGTAATTCTAATATTTGTAAACGCATTTATTGCCTTAATAGCTATATAATATCTCCCTTCTTTATCTCGTACTAGTTTTACTTGACCATTTGATGAAGAGAATAAATTAGCACTTGATGTATTTAAAGTTTCTGTGGACCCATTTCTTAATTGAATTTCGAAATAGTGATTTCCCAATAGAAGTCCATTAACTAATCCAGACACAACATTCCCAATACTTCCAGCCAATAAAGAACTTAAAACATCCTTATCATAATCAATTCTAACATATGTTGTTTTACCAGCTGGTACAGGAGAATCGAATTTTGCTTCTAAATGCCCAGACTGATTACCTAACCCTAAAAGAATCCCTGAACCAGAACGAATACTAGCATAACTATCAAAATTAGCATCTACCGCATTTGCAACATCATCTACATATTCAGATGAAACTACAGTATTACTAGCACAAATAGGATTAAAAAGCGGACTTACAGTAGGCAGAGGCGGTGGACAAGTAGCACTTGTACGCGAAACATCATAAATTCTTAAAGTAGCCGCACCTAAATTTAAGCCTACAGTAGTAAAGAGTCCAATTTCCACCCTATTATAAGCCCCATTTGTCACATTAAAAGAAACTGTATTCGCCCCTCCTTTTCCTAAAATACCCAATAAATCTAATCCATTTATTAATCCACTTTGCAACGGAAATTCTTGAACTAATAAATTTCCATTATATGCCCTAATCTTATACGCCCCTAATAAATCCAAATTCAAAGTACTCGAAGCTATACCCAACCTAACTTTCAAGATAGAAATAGGCTCAGATAATGCAGGAAAATAGACATTCTGAGCAGCAGAAGCTGCTACCGCCAAAGTACCGGTGGAGATTTCAGAGTAACTCGATGTGTTTTCGTCAATAGCAAAGCTAGGGTTCTTAACAGTCTGACCCAAATTAACTGAGATTCCAGTTACCTTACCTTCATCCGTAAATACGGGTGCACTACAAGGAGTAACACCAGATAAGGTATAAGCATAATACACGTTGAATTTAATAGTTGTAAGTATACCAGGCGCTATATGTATCCTTACAGAATTATATACACTCCCATTTGACGGCGTAACCTTAAGGTAATAAAACCCGTCTTTTCCCATAAACATTTCTGTCGTCACATTACTTATAGCAGCTCCTGAATTGAGACGAAGCTCACCTTTAATCTGATTACCAGCCAGTCCTAATAAACCACCTAATAAGTTACCCAAATCCAAACCTGATGTCTCTGGTTTAGATATTTTAACAAACACAGACTCTCCAAGAGATCTATTCTCTACAAACCCAACTTGAAGATAACCACTCCCCCCTCCTAATAAACCTCCTGCAACATCCATAGTTGCAAAGTCAATCGTTGAAGAAGAGACAGCATTACCAGGACTTGTAACTCCAGAGCTACTATTCCCATTTAACACCGTTGCATAATCCTCCGTTTGCCCATAAAACGTACTGCTACAAAAAAGCATCAGTAAAAAACAAGACAAAATGCGGGCGAATTTCATCTGAAAAAAAGTAGTTTGTTGTTTCATAGGTCTTTGATTATGTTTTTATAAGGCAAAATGCAGAAAGGATGTAAAATTCCTTAATGTAGTCTCAATTTGCACAACGAATATAATTCTTAATTTTTTTACAACAAAACTTCCAACACCCCTAAACACTTTAATGAGAGTTTAACAAACGGCAGTTATGCTAATATTTTAACATAAAAAAATTCATAATCTTTTTTAAATTAAAAAATTATCAACTAAATATACATATCCAAACAAAACATGATAAATGTCATTTTTTTTAAAACCCCTATTATTTATACAGATTCTAAACTATTAGCACCCCAAAATGAGAAAAAAAACCACATAGCACTAATACAAAACCCCCATTAGAATAAAAAATTCTCAAAAAAACATATTTAAATACTGGAATCTCAATTATCCACCCTTATTTCACATAATCGCAACAAAATTTCAATTGAATTTGATACATAAAAACCAAACACTTCCACAATTTGGGGTAACTCTACATTGTATTAAAAGATAATATCTGCAAAAATTCCCATTATTTAAAACCTAAAATTACCCTCCAACCTAAATCCAACAAAGTCTTATTTTCTTTTAGAATGCAGTTAGATTCTTAGTGAAATTTTCTTTCCTTCACTGAAAGCCAAATGATTTTCCTATTTTTGAACAAAAGATTTTTAATATATGAACTCCATCTCACCATACGTAAAAACAAGCAATGAAAATTCTATTGCAAGAATTCGTTTTCACCATCCTGCTAGCAACTCTTTCCCTAGTGAACAATTATATAACCTAACGGCGGCTATTGAAGAATTAGGCAAAAACAAAAACATCACAACTGTTATTCTAGAAAGTGAAGGTATTGGTGCATTTTGCGCTGGCGCCTCTTTCGATGAACTTCTAAATATTCAAAATATTGAAACAGGCAAACAGTTTTTTTCTGGTTTCGCTAATGTTATAAATGCGATTCGAAAAAGTCCACAAATCTACATAGGTCGTATTCAAGGTAAAGCTGTTGGCGGTGGAGTTGGTTTAGCTGCTGCATGTGATTATTGTTTTGCTACTGAGAATGCTTCTATTAAACTATCAGAACTAGCTATCGGTATAGGTCCTTTTGTAATAGAACCTGCTGTTAGTCGAAAAATTGGCAAAACTTCATTCGCAACTTTGAGCTTAGCAGCGCAAGAGTGGAAAAGTGCATCATGGGCTCATGAACATGGTCTTTATTCCAAATTAGTTGCCGACATAGAAACCTTAGACATAGAACTAAATGCTTTTGCAGAACAATTTGAAAAATACAATCCTGAAGCTATTTTTGAAATCAAAAAGATATTATGGGAAGACACTAACCATTGGGAGACACTTCTTTTTGAAAGAGCGCTAACTTCAGGTAAACTTGTACTATCAGACTTCACGGTTGCCGCATTAAAACAATTCAAAGGAAAATAGTATTCGATAGCCAATATTGAAAGAACGACTAATTCTAACATATAATAGATAAATATTTTACAAAACAGGGTTGACATCTACACTTCTAGACTTCAACCCTGTTTTTGTTTATAAACAAAAACAGGGTTAGGCACATAAAAGGTTCTTAAACTCTAGTCAAAGTCCATTTAAACTATATTAAACCTCTAATTAAAATCTAGAAAACAAATAGACCTTGAATGGACTTTAAACAGTACTTAGACAGCTCTTAAGAGGAGTCTGAGAACTTAATAGTAGAAAATGTAGTCTTTCTCATTCTAAGGTCGCTCAAAATAAATATCTCTATTCCGAAATTGATTAAATAGCTACAAATCAGCTTCTGTCTGCTATTAAAAAAAAAGTGCTAAATTTGTAGCAAAATATACAAGATGTCAAAAATTAGGATAACCAAGCAATTTTCATTTGAAACAGGTCATGCTCTTTATGGTTATGATGGAAAATGCAGAAACGTTCACGGTCATAGTTACAAACTAAGAGTAACTGTTATTGGCGAACCAATTGCAGATGCATCAAATGTTAAGTTTGGTATGGTAATCGACTTTACCGACCTAAAAAAAATTGTACTAGAAGAAGTAGTAGATGTTTTTGATCATGCTACGGTTTTTAACAAGAATACTCCTCATATTGAACTTGCAAAAGAATTACAAGATAGAGGTCACCATGTTATATTAGTAGACTATCAACCTACAAGCGAGAATATGGTAATTGATTTTGCCGAAAAAATAAAACATAGATTACCCAAAGGACTTGAATTGTATTCCCTACGCCTACAAGAAACAGATTCTTCATATGCGGAATGGTATCAATCTGATAATTTATAAGAAGTGAATTATTCTATACAAACCGAAAGAACTATCTATTTTACCTCGGACCACCATTTTGGAGCTCCCACTCCAGAACAAAGTCTTCCAAGAGAAACTGCTTTTTTAGAATGGCTGAATGAAAAAGAAAAAGACATGGGAGCCCTGTTTATACTTGGTGATTTATTTGATTTCTGGTTTGAGTACAAAACTGTTGTCCCTAAAGGCTTTGTTCGTATTCTAGGTAAACTAGCCCAACTAAAAGATGCAGGTATTCCAATTTATTTCTTTGTAGGAAACCACGATCTATGGATGGATGATTACTTTGAAAAAGAATTAGGTATTCCCGTTTTTAGAACTCCTCAGGTATTCAATATCAATGGTAGTTCCTTCTTCATAGGTCATGGCGACGGTTTAGGGCCTGGTGATTTAGGTTATAAAAGAATGAAAAAGGTATTTACAAATCCTTTTTCGAAATGGCTATTTCGTTGGCTACATCCAGACATTGGAGTTCGTCTTGGACAATATTTATCTGTTAAAAACAAATTGATATCAGGTGATGAAGATGTTCGATTTCTCGGAGAAGATAATGAATGGCTAGTACAATACGCTAAAAGAAAATTAGAAACTTCTCATTACGATTTCTTTGTCTTTGGACACAGACATCTCCCTATGACAATTAAATTAAATGAAAAGAGCACTTATGTTAATCTCGGAGATTGGATTGGATATTTTAGCTATGCTACTTTCTCTAATTCTAATTTAGAGTTAAAATACTACTTAGAGGAGAAAAGATAGTTTGGTCCTCATAATTTTTTCTTTTAAACAAAACAATAATGCAGACTAGATATTCTCTTTTCACTTTTAAAAAACGGTTGAAAAACTACAAGAAAAATCCCTGTCTATTATTTAAGTAAACGAATAGAAAACATTAAAATGGTTTCGGAAGAATCCATTCATTATGTCCAAAATAACTCCAAGAAACAGAAGCTAGATCTACGCTATCATCTATAAACATAGAATATTCTCTCCCGTTGATAGACACCCAACTATCTGCATAGACAGCAACATCTAATCCTTTATCAGCATACTCCTTTTTTATAATCTGCGCCATTTGCCATATCATATCAGCTGTGGTTAATCTCGCTCTCTGTTTTGAAGACAATTTATCTTCTAATGGATATTGAGATTTCTTCCCACTCTCCTTTTCTACCACATTGAAATAAGTATATCCACTTCTGGATCTCAACATCATCCTCCAGCTCAAACGATGCCCTTCATCTGTCCAAATAACATCATCAGCTATTATGTAGTGTCGCAATGGCAAAAGTAGCTGAAATAGCATAAAAACACTCAAGAAGACAGCTTTCCATATAGGAATAGAAAACGAATAATCACCTGGGTACATTTTAGGTTTCTTTTTCAAGAATTTCTCTCTGATAAATTCAGGATCATAAAAGAATAAAGCAAAGCTCAAGGCAAAATAAGGAAAAACCCCTATCTGTAAGGTTATAGAATTGAAGACATGAAATACGAGAGATGCAATTACAGCCCATGTTCGTGTTCGCTTGCACAACAACAGAGGAATAATCAAACCATCGTACAAAATACCTAAATAACTAATGGTTAAATAAAACCAAGGCTCTGTAAATATCTCTTTAAAAAATTCAGGGGCATTTATAGAACTATACATTAACCTTACAAAGGTTCCATCTAACCAATCTGGATAGAACTTTGCAACCGTTCCGTAAATATAGACCAAAGCAATTTGTGTAATCAAAATCCAAGAGCTATAAGTCGGCATTGCCAACACTTCCTTAACCCTCCCTTGCTTTACGTCCAAAGAAGCATATCTATGCGCAGGTAGAAAACACATGTAAATACATATAACAACCATTAAATAATAATGATTGTTATAGGAGGTTTTTTGCATATAATATACTCCAGACCACAACAGAGTTAAAAGAATCATACTCCATCGATAGCGATAACCCAACATCACTGCTATAGAAACCAACCCCATAAAGGCAAAGTAAAAATACATTCCTAAACCAGGGAGAGGTTGTAACCAATCCATATAAATATGAGAAAAGGTCATTTGAACATCAACCAAATTACTTTTTACCCATCCAGTAGCTATAGCTCCAAATGACTCACAAACAAATAAAAATCCAAAAACAATTCGGAACAATACTAAAGGAGCATTATCAATAGGGGTTAAAGCTTTTTTCAACATAATGTTTAACTAAAATATTCTCGGGTTACAAGTTCGTCTAATTCAATTCTAGCGATTAAGTCTTCTAAATTATCGAACTTTTCTTCATCTCGAATTCTTTTATGAATAAAAACCTTCAGAGTTTGACCATATAAATCAGCATCAAAATCTAAATAATTCACTTCAATGGAATAAGGATGATCTTCAAATGTTGGATTAACACCTATACTCATCATACCGTGTACTAATTTTCCAGATATGTGAGACGACACAACATAAACTCCATTTCTAGGCACCAATTTATAACTTTCAGGGATTTGAATATTTGCAGTTGGAAACCCTAATTCACGTCCCATTTTTTTTCCATGCACTACAAATCCAGAAAAATTGTACTCATAACCCAAAAATTCATTTGCCAAATCAACATTACCTTCCAAAAGCGCCTTTCTTATTTTAGTAGAGCTAATAGACACATGATCTATTTCTTGAGCAGATATCTCCTCTACTTCAAAACCATATTTTAATCCATATCTTTTTAAATCATGAATATCAGCTGTTCTATCCTTTCCGAAACGGTGATCGTAACCAATAATAACCTTTCCGACATTAAATCGTTCAACCAAAACTTCACTAACAAACTCTTCTGCCGTCAATTGAGAAAAAGCTTCATCAAACTTATGAACCACCAAATTATCCAATCCATATTTCTCCAACAACTCCTTCTTTTCCTCCATTGTATTTAACAACTGTATACTATTATCTTGTTTCAATACCATTCTTGGATGAGGAAAGAAAGTTAAAACCAAACTCTCTGCTTTCATTTGTTGAGAAGCTGCCACCAACTTATCGATGATTTTTTGATGACCAATATGGACACCATCAAAAGTTCCCAAAGTAACAACCGTTTTAGTTGTAGCTTCAAATTCGTATATAGATGAAAAAGTTTTCAAAATTCTATTTTTATGCAAATCTAAAGCATTAGAGCTAATTAGAAAAGCGGTTTTAAACAATACTACCATCGTTTCGAGCTGATTAAACAGCATATAAAAAAAGTCGCCCCCTAAGAGCGACTTCATCTTATAAAATATGTGAAAAATTTTATTCCCTTCTTCCCATATAAATCATAACATAATACAAAAGAGTTCCAAGTGAAGAAATAGCTGCAACCACATAGGTCCTTGCCGCCCATTTCAAAGAATCTTTTGCTCCTGCCAACTCTTGTTGATTTACCATATGTTTTGACTCCAACCATTTTAAGGCCCTATTACTAGCATCATACTCTACAGGTAATGTTACTATAGAAAATAAAGTCGTAAGTGAAAACAACACTATACCAATCAATAATAATTGAGGAAATGACTGCAACATCAAAACCCCTCCTAATAAAAGCCATGGCATCACATTAGAAGCGATACTAACTGCAGGAACCAGCTTTGAACGCATCGTCAACCAATGATATGCAGTTGCATGTTGCACTGCGTGCCCAACCTCATGTGCAGCAACCGCAGCCGCAGCCGCATTTCTTTCATTATAAACCGCTTCACTTAAATTTACAGTTTTATCCATAGGATTGTAATGGTCCGTCAAACGTCCTGGAGTAGAAATAACACGAACATCACGTATACCGTGATCTAACAACATTTTTTGTGCAATTTCAGCACCACTCATTCCATTTTGCAAATGCACCTTTGAGTATTTTTCAAATTTGCTTTTCAACCTATAACCTACAAACCAACTTGCAAGCATAGTGGCAATCATGAAAATATAAATCATATCCCTTGTTTTTTTAAATGTTATACAAATTACACTGCAAAATATGCGCCATTTTTTTATTATGACATCATGACACAAAAAAAGGATTGCGAAATGCAATCCTTTTTTATTCTATTATAAATACCTTAGTACTATTTCAACTTTTTCTTAACCTCAACTTCTTGAAAAGCTTCGATTACGTCCAGCTCTCTAATATCGTTGTAGTTCTTAACTTGAATACCACAATCGTATCCTTTAGAAACTTCTTTTACATCATCCTTAAATCTTCTTAAAGCAGTTAATTCACCTGTATAGATAACAACTCCTTCTCTAATTAAGCGGATTCTTGAATTTCTAAATATTTTTCCGTCTGTAACCATACATCCAGCAATAGTTCCAACTTTAGATATTTTAAACAACTCTCTAATCTCAGCAGAACCAGTAACCTCTTCTTTCATCTCTGGAGATAACATACCCTCCATAGCGTCTTTAAGGTCATCAATCGCATCATAGATAATTGAGTAGTTTCTGATATCAATTTCTTCTTTATCTGCCAATTGCCTAGCATTACCCATTGGTCTTACGTTAAATCCAATAATGATCGCATCTGAAGCAGAAGCTAACAATACGTCAGATTCCGTAATAGCACCAACTCCTTTATGAATAATATTGATTTGGATTTCTTCTGTTGATAATTTCGAGAATGAATCTGAAAGCGCTTCAACCGAACCATCCACGTCTCCTTTAAGGATAATGTTCAGTTCTTTAAAGTCTCCTAACGCAATACGACGTCCAATCTCTGCAAGCGTAATATGTCTCTGAGTACGAACTGATTGCTCACGAATTAATTGTGTACGTTTTGCTGCAATCTGTTTTGCTTCTCTTTCTTCTTCAAATACATTGAATTTATCTCCAGCAGTTGAAGCTCCGTCCAATCCAAGTACAGAAACCGGTGTAGAAGGCCCTGCCTCTTTAACCACATTTCCACGCTCATCATGCATCGCTCTAACTTTTCCATGGTGCTTACCTGCAAGCATATAATCACCAACTCTTAAAGTACCAGCTTGAACTAATACTGTAGATATAAACCCTCTTCCTTTGTCAAGGAAAGCTTCCACTACAGTTCCAGTAGCAAGTTTATCTGGATTTGCTTTCAACTCTAACATTTCTGATTCTAAAAGTACTTTTTCAAGTAATTCTTTCATCCCCATACCGTGTTTCGCTGAAATATCTTGTGATTGATACGTTCCTCCCCAATCCTCTACTAAGAAATTCATGGCTGCTAACTTCTCCTTAATTTTCTCAGGATTTGCTGTAGGTTTATCAACTTTATTGATTGCAAAAATCATTGGTACACCAGCTGCTTGCGCGTGGCTAATCGCCTCTTTTGTTTGTGGCATGATGTCATCATCCGCAGCAATTACAATAATAACGATATCCGTAACCTGAGCTCCCCTTGCACGCATGGCTGTAAACGCCTCGTGACCAGGTGTATCTAAAAATGTGATTTTCTGACCACTTTCTAAAGTAACTCCATACGCACCAATATGCTGTGTAATTCCTCCTGACTCTCCTGCAATAACATTCGCTTTACGAACGTAATCTAACAATGAAGTCTTACCGTGATCCACGTGTCCCATTACGGTAACGATTGGAGCTCTCGGTTGAAGGTCTTCTGGATTGTCTTTTACTTCTTCAACTGCTTCATCTAAATCTGCTGTTGTAAAGTCAATTTCATATCCAAACTCATCAGCAACGATTGTTAATGTCTCAGCATCTAAACGCTGATTCATCGTAACCATGATACCTAATGACATACAAGTTCCAATAACTTTTGTAATTGGCACATCCATCATGGTTGCAATCTCTCCTACTGTAACGAACTCCGTTACTTTAAGAGTTTTGCTTCCTTCTTCCAATGCTCTTTGTTCATCATCCGTTTTCTTACGGTGAGTATCACGCTTATCTCTTCTGTATTTTGCAGCCTTATTACCTCTACCCTTACCTTGTAGACGTTCTAAGGTTTCTTTAATTTGGTTTTTTACTTCTTCTTCAGTAGGCTCTGCTTTTACAACTGGTGTTGTATTTCGACTATTACCTCCTCTTGGATTATTTCTACCTCCAAACTTATTACCTCCTGTTCCTGTTCCAGTACGCGGTGCTCCACCAGTTCTGTTTTGTCCAGTCCCTGTAGTAGCTGTTCCCGTTGCACCCGGTTTAGGCGGAATACGCTTGCGCTTATTTTTGTTAGCGGCTGCTCCTGTACCTGGTTTGGCTCCAGCAGCACCTTTCTTAACCTCTTCTTTCTTCTTCTTAGGCTTATCAAATTGAGTTAAGTCAATTGTTTTCCCAGTAAAAGTTGTACCTGAAAGCTTCTGGTAATTTGTTTTAATGATTTCATCACCTAATTTAGGCTCTTCAACAGATTCAGCTTTTTTAACTTCATCTTGTTTTACTTCTACTTGTTTCACTTCTGCTTGCTTAACAAACTCCTTCTTTGGAGCCGATTCTTTAACACCCTCTTTTGGTTTGTCTTCAGTCACTTGCTTAACCTGAACAGGAGCTTCTGAAACTTCAGCTTCTTTCTGTACTTGTTTAACAATTTGCTTCTCCTCCAATTTAGGAGTATCCACCTTCACGTCTTGACTTTCTTTCACCACCTCAGTAATCTTGTCTGAAGAAGATTTGCTTTTTTTAGGTTCAAGGTCAATTTTACCTACAGGCTTAATTGCAGCAATTTCTTTTGCTTTAGCTCTGATTATTTCTTGCTCTTTTTTGATACGCAACTCTTCTTGTTTACGCTTTTCTTCTATCTCCTTCTCACGCTCTTGCTTCAAAGCCTCTTTTTCTTTTCGCTTTTCTTCACTGACCTCTAAAGACGCTTCTTTCTTCCCCCTATCAGAAGAAAATTGCTTGCTCAAAACGCTATATTCCTCTTTTGAAATCTTTGCATTTGGACTCGCTTCAATCTCAACTCCCTTGCCTTTCAAAAAGTCCACGGCTCTGTCGAGAGAAATATTTAATTCCCTTAAAACTTTATTTATTCTTATTGCTCTTTCTTCAGACATATTATCTTTTTAGTGTATTTTAATGAGTTGTGTTGTTGTTAATTGTGACTTAGTCCTCTAGTTCTTCTTTTAGAATGCGCATTACATCTAAAATCGTCTCTTCTTCAAGATCCGTTCTTCGAACTAAATCTCCTACATCTTGTTTTAGAACACTACGAGCAGTGTCTAATCCAATTTTTGCAAATTCATCAATTACCCAACTTTCTATTTCGTCTTTGAATTCTTTCAACTCAACGTCGTCTTCAACTGAAAGATCAGCCACATCTCTCATAACGTCTAATTCATAGCCCGTTAGCATTCCTGCCAATTTAATATTCTGACCGCCTCTACCGATAGCTCTTGAAACTTCTTCTACATCTAAGTAAACACTCGCTTTCTTAGCCTCTTCATCTACTTTAATCATATTGATTTTAGCAGGTGATAAAGATCTGGTGATATACAACTGTATGTTATTTGTGTAATTGATAACATCAATATTTTCATTCCCTAACTCGCGAACGATACCATGGATACGAGACCCTTTCATACCAACACAAGCTCCTACTGGATCTATTCTATCATCATAAGAATCAACAGCCACTTTTGCTTTTTCACCAGGTATACGAACAACCTTCTTAATCGTGATAAGTCCATCAGCAACCTCAGGTATCTCTTGCTCAAAAAGTTTCTCTAAGAACTTCTCAGAAGTTCTTGACATAATGATTTGAGGTTTATTACCTTTCAATTCTACATTTTCGATTATACCTCTAACAGTATCTCCTTTTCTAAAAAAATCAGAAGGAATCTGTTTTTCCTTAGGCATAACCATTTCATTTCCTTCATCATCAACCAAAATTACAGCTTTTGGGCGAACATGATGTACTTCTGCTGAATAAATTTCACCTATCAAATCTTTAAACTGTTTGTAAAGATTTGTATTATCATGTTCGTGGATTTTAGAAATAAGATTCTGACGTAAAGCCAAAATAGCTCTTCTCCCTAATTGTATTAACTTAACCTCTTCGGAAACTTCTTCACCAACTTCGAAATCAGGTTCAATCTTTTGCGCTTCTGATAAAGAAATCTCAGAATTCTCATCTTCCACTTCCCCATCTGCAACTACTACCCTATTTCTCCATATCTCCATATCTCCCTTATCAGGATTTATGATTATATCAAAGTTATCGTCTGACCCATATTTCTTCTTCAATGCATTTCTAAATACATCTTCCAAAATTGCCATTAGTGTAACTCTATCGATAAGTTTGTCGTCTTTAAACTCCGAAAATGATTCAATTAATGCAATATTCTCCATGCGATATTATTTTTTAAAATGTAATTATAACAATTGCTTCTTTAATCTGATCATAAGCAACAGCCTCTTTCTTTTCAACTGTTACTTTACCTTTCCCTACAGCTTTTGACTCTCGGGCTTTCCACTCTAAAAAGATTTGAGTGTCATCGGCATCCACAATAGTAGCTTCATACTTTTCTTGAGATAAAGTTACTACTTTTAATTTTCTGCCAATATTTTTTTTGAATTGTCTAGGGAGCTTTAATGGCGATGTAGCACCAGCCGAAGCAACTTCTAATGAAAAATCTTGTTCCTCTCTATCCAAACTACTTTCGACTATGCGACTTACGTCAATACAATCTTGAAGTGTCACTCCATGATCTCCATCGATAGTAATGGTAATTTTATAATCTGCCGAGATTGTATAATCAATCAAAAAAAGGTCGGTATGTACCGCCATTGCTTGATCTATTAATTCTTTTACTTTTTCTTTAAACGCCATATCCTATAAAAAGAGGGGGCAAGTGCCCCCTCATTATTTAGTTCTTTCTATTAAATAACTGCGCAAATGTAAGCATTTATTTTATATAACTAAAACTTTTGTGTATTGATAATTATATTATTAACTTTATGTTTTGACAATTAACCCTAAAATTATTCACCAATCATATCAATTTTATGAAAAAGATTCTAGTGCCTACCGACTTTTCGCCTCATGCAAACAACGCTTTAAAAGCAGCAGCGAAAATCGCAAGCAAATGCCAAGCTGAAATACTTCTACTACATATACTTGAACTTCCTCAACAAGGCAGCGACAGCATTAATGTAGGAGCAGAGATTCCCGAAGTAATGTTTTTCAAAAATGCAGCCGAAAACAGACTCTTAGAATTAGCTCAATCCGAGATTCTAAAAAACCTTAGCGTATCTACTGCCCTTAAACTTGACAGAACCTCTTTAGGAGTAACAAAAACTGCCATCACCAATGATATTGACTTAATCATAATGGGATCTCACGGAGCCAGCGGATTCAAAGAATTTTTTATTGGATCTAACACTGAAAAAGTGGTTAGAACCTCAGATGTTCCCGTTCTTGTAATCAAAGAAGAAATTGAAGACTTCAACGTCTCTGACTTCGTTTTCGCCTCTGATTTTAGCGAGGGAATGAAAGAACCTTTTTTAAAAGCTCAAGAGTTCAATAAAATTTTTGGATCCATGTTCCATGTTCTAATGGTAAACACACCTAACAACTTCAAACCTACCCATGTTGCTGAAGAAATTTTTGAAGATTTCTTAGAAGACATCACAGACAAAGAATACGATTTATCCATATACAACGATCTAACCATCGAAAAAGGAATCCTAAATTTCTCTGAAAAAATTAACGCAGATTTAATTGGAATTAGCACACACGGAAGAAAAGGTTTAGCACATTTCTTCAATGGAAGCATCAGTGAAGATTTAGTCAATCACTCTCCAAAATCTGTAATGACTTTTAAAATATAATAAAAAAGTAGGCTACTCCGTTTTAAAGTAGCCTACTTTTTTACTTTTTACCATCTAATTTCTCTGACTCTTATTCGAGTCTTATTCGAGTCTTGTTCGGAAAACAGGTCCCTAGCCCCAATAAACACAGGAAATCCCCGAACAACACCCAAACAAACCACTATTTAAACATCACAATCAACTGATTTTAAATGTCTTAAAGTATCAAATAAATCAAAATTGCTCACAATAATCACATTTAAAACCCAACGTTACTTTTTTCGCTATATTACGCGAACTATCTCTCATATATTTTCACTAACGCTATAACAAAACTTTATACTCACATAAATAACACTACTTCAAAACAAAAGGAAAAATATTCATAAGACATAAAAAAACAGCAGTAAACAAAAGTCTACTACTGTTTTCTATACCCTTTTAATAACACAATCCCTATACCACTATTTCAGTGACTAGTCAAAATCAACAGACTAATCCAGTATCTCTATTTGACTATCCGATATTTTATTAATAGGAATAAAATTCTTTTTTCCATCAACCAATAAACATAAGTATACATTATCAATCGCAATCACATACCCTTCTAACTCATTGTTTATCTTTATTCTCTTTCCTATCTCAATATTCTTTCTTGCATAAAAAGAATTTAGCAATCTCGCCACCATATCCTTAGACCCAAGCCCAAGCGACAAGACTATTACAAGCATTATCGCACCAACTACAATAGAAATATTACTCGTTATAACATCGGTATTTATCCCAGCCTGATTCAACGCAGTAATACCCACGAAGACAAAAACAATATAAAAAACCAAAGCCCCAACAAATCTCGCTCCTGAAAAGTCAATAGCCTTCAAAACACCAACAATTGTCTTTTTCAACCAAGATGCGAAATACACCCCAGCAACCAACATAGCTAAAGCTATAAACAATTTTGGCATATAACTAACGAAATTTCCAACCTCTCTTGAAACAATCTCAAGCCCAAACAACTCAGCACCAACCACCACTAAAAGAAGAATTACAAAAATCTTTATAAAAGAAATCACAATCCTCTCAATCCTCATCTCAACACTCAACTTACCAAATAGCTCATTTTTATCAAAAACTTCTTGTAGTTTTTCAATATGCAAGAAACGCAATATCTTCTTAAATAAATACACCGTTAACTTCAACAACAACCAACTAATGACTACGTATAAAACCAAAAGTAAAAAACCAACTAGCCCCTTCACCAAAACATCAATAAATGTACTAGCTGAAGCTACAGAATATTCAACTATATAATCAATCATCACTCTTATCTTTATTTAATTTATCTTCTATTATTTCCTTTTCCTCTGCAGCCCCCTCAATCATACTATGTAAAGCCTTCGGCAATTCAACCGCATACAACCCCGTAACATCTAATGTTAACTTAATAAAATTAACGTTATCTATAACCCTTTCTTTAAGATACTCAGGTAATTTTTCGTCTTGCAATATTTTTTTAAATGGATTAGACATAATTACAAAGAGTTATAAATTTCAACAATCTTTTTCTTAGCACGGTGTAATCTCATCTTAACCGCACTCTCTCCAACTTCCAACATCAAAGACATTTCCCTCACAGACATATCATCCTGATACTTCATAAGTAAAACTACCTTATCAGCTGGCTCTATCTGCTGTAAAGACATCTTTAATTTATCTGTCGCTAACGAGAAAATTTCATCATCAGAAATCTCATCCTCTACCCCAGCAACCCCTTCATACACTTGTTCCAAATTAACCTCTATCCTTTTCTTTTTCACCTCTCTATTATAATGATTCACACAGTGATTATAAGTAAAAGAATAAAGCCAAGTAGAAAATTTAGAATCTCCCCTAAATGATTTTAACTTCACATAAATACCTACAAATATATCCTGCACCAAATCATCAACTTCATCACTCTGCGAAACGAAATTCCTACATTTAGCATAAACTAATTGAGCATATCGATCATAAAGTTCCCCAAAAGCAGTAGTATCCCCAGAAGACACAATCCTCCGAATCAATTCGTCATCACTAAACTCCGACAGTTTCTTCATAGATTAACATAGATCACAGCCTCTACATCGACAAACTGCTTACATTTTATATTTATTAGACACATAACAATTAGGAAAGTCACACTCTGTGTAAGATTTAACGCAACTGAGTCAACTTCGCTACATATTTTCCAATCACATCAAATTCTAAATTCACTTCAGAACCTATTATGTAATTTTTAAAAATAGTGTGCTCTAAAGTATATGGTATAATTGCAACTTTAAAGCTTGAAACCCCAGAATCAACAACTGTAAGACTCACCCCATCTATAGTAATAGACCCTTTTTCAATAGTTATATTTTTCAAAAAACCGTCATATTCAAATCCAAAATACACACTCCCAGAAACATCCTCAATAGACACACACCTTCCTTTTTGATCTACATGCCCTTGAACTATATGCCCATCAAGTCTTGCATTCATAAGCATCGCACGCTCCAAATTAACTTCATCACCCGCTTCCCAATCACCAATAGTGGTTTTCTCTATAGTTTCTTTCACAGCTTGAATCACATAAGAATCACCATCTATAGCCACTACTGTCAAACAAATACCGTTATGCAATACACTTTGATCTATTTTCAACTCAGTAGTAAAACCAGAGCTTACCATAATATTCAAGTTAGTCAGATTCTGCTCAATTTTCTCTACCTTACCAATAGTTTCAACTATACCTGTAAACATACCTAGAAATATTTTATTAAATTTGCATCAAAATTAGTAATAATTAGCGTAGTTATGAGTTACAAAGAAAAAAATATAATACTTGGTATATCAATCGGAGATTTAAATGGAATTGGAACCGAAGTAATACTTAAAAGCCTTGAAGACAATCGCATACTAGAACTTTGTACTCCTGTAATATTCGGAAACTCAAAACCCTTATCCTATATAAAGAAAATCACAAAAATCAACACTCAAATACAAGGTATTGATGATCTCGAACAAATTATTCCAGGCAAAGTGAATGTTTTAAATATCTGGAAAGAGAATATTAACATTGACTTTGGCACTAACGACCCTCAAATTGGAGAACTCGCCATTAAGTCATTTGTTGAAGCAACAGAAGCCCTAAAAGCCGATAAAATAGACATCTTAGTAACAGCCCCAATTAACAAATACAACATTCAAAACGAATCATTCAAACACCCTGGACACACCGACTATCTGAATGAGCAATTAGAAGGTAACGCCCTAATGCTATTAGTTAATGACAACCTTCGAGTTGGCTTATTAACAGACCATCTACCTCTTAAAGATGTAGCAAAAGCATTAACTCCAGAATTGATTGAACAAAAAGTTCGCACAATAAACAATTCTCTTATTGAAGATTTCCATATTTTCAAACCAAGAATTGCCGTTTTGGGACTAAATCCACATAGCGGAGACGAAGGCATTATAGGGGAAGAAGAACAAACGATAATGATTCCTACTATAAAAAAACTTTTTAATGAAGGCATTCTAGTGTCAGGCCCTTTCCCAGCAGATGGTTTCTTTGGTTCAAGTACTTATCAGAAATTCGATGCAATTATCGCATGTTATCACGACCAAGGACTCACACCTTTTAAAACCCTATCATTTGGAAACGGAGTAAATTATACCGCTGGACTAAACAAAGTCAGAACATCACCAGACCACGGAACCGCTTATGACATAGCAGGAAAAGGAATAGCTAACGAAACTTCTTTTAGAGAAGCTATCTACTTAGCAATTGATATTTTCAACAAAAGAAAAATCAACATCGAAATAAACGCTGACCGCTTACCGACTCAGCAAAAACAAATTACAACAAAAAAAAGTCAGTAACGCGCTTGTAATTATAATTATTTTATATCTTTGCACGCTCAAATCATGTTTACCATGAAAATAGAAAATGAGTTTTTAATACCTTTTTCAGGATTAAAAACAGGCAAGCATACTTTTGAATTCCTTATAGACAACCGTTTTTTCGAGAACTATGACTATTCAGATTTCAACCGCATAAAGGCCGAAGCAGTCGTTCTTTTAAATAAAAAAAGCACGCTTTTGGAACTCAATATTGAATTCAAAGGCATTGCTAATGTACCATGTGATGTTACAGGACAAGATTTTGACATGCCTATTGAAGGAAGTCTAGATTTAATTGTAAAGTTTGGGGATTCATTTAACAATGACCACGATGAAATCGTTATAATTCCCTTTACCGAACACCAAATCGACATTTCTCATTATCTTTACGAACTAATTGTGCTAGCGATACCACAAAAAAGGGTTCATCCGGGGATTGAAAATGGAACATTGGAATCTGAAGCCCTTGAATACTTAGGCTATTATGAAGAAACCGAAGAAGAAACTGAACAAGAGATTGAACAAGAGAATAATGAAATAGACCCTCGTTGGGAAAAATTAAAAAAACTATTAACGGATAAATAATATAGTAAAATGGCACATCCAAAGAGAAAGACCTCGAAAACAAGAAGAGATAAAAGAAGAACACACTACAAAGCTGTGGCTCCTACAATCGCTACATGTGCAGTAACTGGTGAGGCTCATCTTTACCACAGAGCATACTGGCATGAAGGAAAAATGTACTACAGAGGACAAGTTGTTATCGACAAAACAACTGCAGTAGAGGCATAAGCTTTTTAAAAAAGTAAACAAAAAACTCTCACACGTTGTGAGAGTTTTTTTTGTTATTAAATACCTAAAAAATCAAAAACAATAACTCTTAAAGGCTTATTGGTTTTTTTTTTGTAATTTTCACCTCTTTTTGGAATGTTTTTATTAAAATACAACTCCTCATATGACTAAAATAAATGCTGCCATTACGGCCGTGGGATGTTTTTTACCCGAAACCAAGCTGACTAATTCAGATCTTGAGAAGATGGTGGACACAAACGACGAATGGATCACAACGAGAACTGGAATCAAAGAACGCAGAATCCTTAAAGTTGAAGGAGCTGGTTCATCTTATATGGCAATCAAAGCCGCACAAAATTTGCTAGACAAATCTGGAGTTGATCCTAAAGAAATAGATCTAATCATTCTTTCAACAGCTACTCCAGACATGCCAGTTGCCACAACAGGCGTATATGTTGCTACACAAATTGGAGCTACTAATGCATTTGCATTTGATTTACAAGCTGCTTGCTCAAGCTTCCTTTATGGTATATCCGTAGCATCATCTTACATCGAGTCTGGAAGATATAAAAAGGTATTACTTATTGGAACAGATAAAATGTCTTCAATAATCGACTATACCGATCGTGCCACTTGTATCATTTTCGGTGATGGAGCAGGCGCAGCTTTATTCGAACCAAATCACGAAGGTCTAGGCTTTCAAGATGAATACCTTAGAAGTGATGGCATAGGTCGTCAATACCTAAAAATTGATGCAGGCGGATCAATACTCCCGGCATCAACCGAAACTGTCAACAACAAACAGCACTATGTTTTCCAAGACGGAAAAACAGTTTTCAAATATGCTGTCTCTAACATGGCTCATGTTAGCGAAAAGATTATGGAGCGTAACAACCTATCACATGAAGATGTAGATTGGCTAGCTGCCCACCAAGCAAACAAACGTATTATCGACGCTACCGCCCACAGAATGGGACTAGAAGACTCTAAAGTTCTAATGAACATAGAACGATATGGAAACACCACATCGGCAACATTACCCCTTTTACTTTGCGACTTTGAAGACAAACTAAAGAAAGGCGACAATATTATATTCGCTTCGTTTGGTGGAGGATTCACTTGGGGCGCAATTTATTTAAAATGGGCATATAACAAACAATAGAAAACAACTTAACTAATAGGAAAGTATGGACATTAAAGAAATTCAAAATTTAATTAGATTCGTAGCGAAATCTGGCGCAACTGAAGTAAAATTAGAAATGGACGACTTCAAAATCACCATTAAAACTACTGAAACAGGAACTACTGAAACCACTTACATTCAACAAGTCCCTGTAACATCAGCGCTTCCTCAAGCAGCCGCTGCACAACCTGCCACACCATCTGCTGGAGCACCTGCAGTAGCACAAGAAGCTGTAGCTGATGAAAACTCTAAATACATTACTATTAAATCTCCAATTATTGGAACTTTCTACAGAAAACCAGCACCAGACAAAGATGCTTTTGCTGAAGTTGGTAAAACAATCAAAACTGGTGATGTAGTATGTGTAATCGAAGCCATGAAATTATTCAATGAAATCGAATCAGAAATTTCTGGTAAGATTGTAAAAGTATTAGTTGATGACGCTTCACCAGTAGAATTTGATCAACCATTATTCTTGGTAGATCCATCTTAAGAAATTAATCAAAAGAACAATTCCTCATCAAAAAGGAATTTATCAAACTTCAATTCTAAAATTTCAAGAGATGTTTAAAAAGATATTAATAGCAAACAGAGGGGAGATAGCTCTTAGAATTATCAGAACCTGTAAAGAAATGGGCATTAAAACAGTAGCTGTTTATTCTACTGCAGATGCTGATAGCTTACACGTACGCTTTGCAGATGAAGCAGTTTGTATTGGTCCACCACCAAGCAATCTTTCTTATTTGAAAATCTCAAATATAATTGCAGCTGCTGAAATCACAAATGCCGACGCAATTCACCCAGGATACGGATTCTTATCAGAAAACGCAAAATTCTCAAAAATATGTGAAGAACATGGAGTAAAATTCATCGGAGCTTCACCTTCAATGATTGAGAAAATGGGAGATAAAGCTACGGCAAAAGAAACCATGAAAAAAGCCGGAGTTCCAACAGTACCTGGCTCAGAAGGTCTTCTTGAATCACTTGAACACGCTAAAAAAGTCGCTAAAGAAATTGGTCTTCCAGTTATGATGAAAGCTACAGCTGGTGGTGGTGGTCGAGGAATGAGAGAAATATGGAAAATTGAAGATCTAGACAAATCTTGGGAAAGTGCTCGTCAAGAATCTGCAGCAGCATTCGGGAATGACGGAATGTATATGGAGAAACTTATTGTAGACCCTAGACATATCGAAATTCAAGTAGTAGGAGACTCTTATGGCAAAGCATGTCACTTATCTGAAAGAGACTGCTCTATTCAAAGAAGACATCAAAAACTTACAGAGGAAACCCCTTCTCCATTCATGACAGATGAACTTAGAGAAAAAATGGGACTAGCCGCTGTAAAAGCAGCAGAATACATAGGCTATGAAGGAGCGGGAACTATTGAATTTTTAGTTGATAAAGACCGTAATTTCTATTTCATGGAAATGAATACTCGTATCCAGGTAGAACACCCAATCACCGAACAAGTTATAGACTATGACTTGATTAGAGAACAAATTTTAGTAGCTGCGGGTGTACCTATTTCAGGAAAAAACTACTTACCTAAATTACACTCTATTGAATGTCGTATCAATGCAGAGGATCCTTTTAATGACTTTAGACCGTCACCAGGAAGAATCACTACATTGCACGCACCAGGAGGACATGGAGTTCGCTTAGACACCCACGTATACTCAGGCTATACTATTCCCCCAAATTATGATTCAATGATCGCTAAACTAATTACTACCGCTCAAACAAGAGAAGAAGCAATTAGTAAAATGAAACGCGCATTAGATGAGTTTGTAATAGAAGGAATAAAAACTACAATTCCATTCCACAGACAATTAATGGATGACCCGAACTATGTGGCTGGTAATTATACTACCGCATTTATGGAGACATTCAAGATAAAACCCTTGGAACAAGAATAACGAAAAACAGAGATCAACACAATGATCTCTGTTTTTTTTTCAACATATATTAAAAATAATTAATTTTTTTTAATAAATAAACTTGTCAAATGCAAAAATAGATTATCTTTGAGGCATAATATTTATTTTTAAAAAAAATGCAAACAGGCAAAGTTAAATTCTTCAACGAAGAAAAAGGTTACGGATTCATTACAAACGAACAAACTGGAAGTGATATTTTCGTTCACGCATCTGGATTAAAAGACGGAGAATTACAAGAAGGTGTACGCGTTTCTTACGTAGAGGAAGAAGGCAGAAAAGGTAGAGTTGCCGCACAAGTAGAGGTAATAGAAGATTAATTATATATTTTTTTTCAAATTGCTTACAACCGTTCTCAAAAAGAACGGTTTTTTTGTGCTTATACCCCACCTAATACTTAGAATGATTATAAATTACATACATTAACTACTTATGCCCTCTAGTGCTATGTCATAAAATTTGTTATAATCCTCCATCCACGTATATTTGTATCTTATTCAATAATTTTATCGATATGCAATCACAGTTAGATTTTATTCCAATTTTAATGCAACTTGCATTTGCAGCAGGATTTGTATCATTAACTGTTTTTATTTCAGGATATTTAGGTCCTAAAAGAAGCTCTAAAAACAAAGATGTAAACTTCGAATGTGGAGTAGAATCTATTGGTAATGCACGTATCCCCTTCAATATCCGATATTTCTTAGTCGCAATACTTTTCGTACTTTTTGATGTAGAGGTTATCTTCTTATACCCTTGGGCAGTAAACTTTCAAGAATTAGGTTGGGATGGCTTTTGGAAAATGGGAATATTTTTATTCTTATTGGTAGTTGGTTTGTTATACGAATTCAAGAAAAAAGGCCTTGAGTGGGATTAAATTTTAAAGACATGAGTGAAAAATCAAAACATACAATGGTTGAAGCTCCAGAAGGTTTTTCTGGAGAGGGCTTTTTTGCAACAAAATTGACTGAGGTTGTAGGATTAGCTAGAGCAAATTCTTTGTGGCCGTTACCTTTTGCAACATCTTGTTGTGGTATAGAATTTATGGCTACAATGGCTGCTACTTATGATGTGGCGCGATTTGGATCTGAACGTATGAGCTTCTCTCCAAGACAAGCTGATATGTTATTAGTAATGGGTACTATTTCAAAAAAAATGGCACCAATTCTAAGACAAGTATATGAACAAATGGCAGAACCTAGATGGGTAATCGCCGTTGGTGCATGTGCTAGTTCAGGTGGTATTTTCGATACTTACTCAGTCTTGCAAGGTATTGATAAAGTAATTCCTGTTGACGTTTATGTCCCAGGTTGCCCTCCAAGACCAGAACAGATTCTAGACGGTATCTTACGTTTGCAAGAAATTGTAAAAGCAGAACCACTAAACAGACGAGGATCAGAGAAATACAAAGAATTATTAAACTCTTATAACATTAAATAATATGGCTTTAGAGAATAATGTTATTCAAGATAAACTAATTGAAACTTTTGGTTTAGAAGTAAGTGACTTCCATCAGGAACACGATATCTTTTCCTTTGAGGTTTCACCGAACGCTATACACGAAGTAATTAAATATCTAAAAGAAGACCCTACTCTACGTTTTAATTTTTTAACAGATGTTTGTGGTATTCATTATCCAGATTATACAGAGGACAGACAACTAGCTGTTGTTTATCATTTACATAATTGGTTTGACAATAAAAGAATTCGAATCAAATCTTTTTTAAACATCAAGAATCCTATTATTGATTCTATGTCAGATTTATTCTTAAGTTCAAATTGGCAAGAGCGTGAAACTTATGACTTTTATGGTATAAAATTCAGAAATCACCCACAGTTAAAACGAATTTTAAATATGGATGAAATGGAATCTTTTCCAATGAGAAAAGAGTTTCCATTAGAAGACGGAGGAAGAACTGACAAAGACGACAGATTCTTTGGAAGAACCGTACATAACTGTTAATTCAACTGATTCAGAAACACTATGTCAGATTTATTATTACCACCAGAGCATCGCTATGCTAAAATGATTGAAGCTAGACTTAAGGAGGATGGAACAGAGCTTTCAATACTAAATTTAGGTCCAACACACCCTGCAACTCATGGTATTTTTCAAAACATCTTATTATTAGACGGTGAAAAAATCATCGACGGTGAAGGAACTATTGGATACATTCATAGAGCATTTGAAAAAATTGCTGAGAACAGACCTTTCTATCAAATCAACGTTTTAACCGATCGTCTTAACTACTGCTCCTCTCCCATCAACAACACTGGATGGTGGATGACCGTAGAAAAAGCTTTGGGAATTGAAATTCCAAAACGTGTTCAATATTTACGTGTAATCATTATGGAACTAGCTCGAATTGCAGACCACATTATATGTAGTTCTGTAATGGGTGTTGACACCGGAGCTCTTACTGGGTTTTTATACGTTTTTCAATATAGAGAAAAAATATACGAAATATATGAAGAAATCTGTGGCGCTCGCTTGACAACCAATATGGGTCGTATAGGTGGATTCGAAAGAGAATGGAGCCCAGAAGCATTCAAAAAGATTGATGAGTTTTTAAGTGAATTTCCTGAAATTTGGAAGGAGTTCGAAGATTTAATGACTCGAAATAGAATTTTTATGGACCGTACTATTGGGGTAGGCCCAATAGATGCTGAAAAGGCAATTAACTATGGTTTTACAGGTCCAAACTTAAGAGCTGCAGGCGTGGACTATGATGTTCGTGTCGCTCAACCTTATTGTTCATATGAAGATTTTGAATTCGATATACCTGTTGGGAAAAGTGGGGATTGTTATGACCGTTTTTGTGTTAGAAATGCTGAAGTTTGGGAGAGTTTAAAAATCATTAGACAAGCACTTGATAAAATGCCAGAAGGCCCTTATCACGCTGACGTTCCAGAATATTATCTTCCCCCAAAAGAAGATGTATATGAAAATATGGAAGCATTGATCTATCACTTTAAAATTGTAATGGGAGAGATTCCTGTTCCAAATACAGAAGTTTATCATCCTGTAGAAGGAGGTAACGGTGAGCTAGGTTTTTACTTGATTACTGACGGTAGTAGAACACCTTATAGGTTACATTTTAGAAGACCGTGTTTTATTATATACCAAGCTTACAACGATATCGTACAAGGACAAATGTTATCTGATGCAATTATTACACTTTCTAGTTTAAATGTAATTGCCGGAGAATTAGACGCTTAAAAAAATGGAAAATAAAAATTACACACAAGTCATTAATATCACTCCAGAATTGAAATCTCGCATAGACGAATTAATTAGCCACTACCCGGCTGATAAAAGAAAGTCTGCTTTGCTTCCTGTATTACATGAAGTTCAGGATGCACATGATAATTGGTTGAGTGCTGATTTAATGGCTAAAGTTGCTGAAATATTAGAAATTACACCTATTGAGGTATTTGAGGTTGTAACATTTTATACGATGTATAACCAAAAACCAATGGGTAAATATATGTTTGAGTTTTGCTTAACATCATGTTGTAGCTTACGCGGAGCAGAAGACATGCTGGAATATGCATGTGAAAAGCTCGGAATCCAACCTGGTGGAACTACCGAAGATGGTATGTTCTCTGTTGTTGGAGTTCAATGTTTAGGTGCTTGTGGTTATGCACCTATGATGCAACTTGGTGATTTTTATAAAGAGCATTTAACTCCAGCACAAATCGATCAAATAATCGAAGATTGTAAAGCTGGAAAAATAATCCTTCACGATAAATAGTATTATGGCTAAGAAAATATTACTAGATAAGATTAATATCCCAGGAATTAAGTCCTACGAAGTTTATCGCCAAAATGGCGGATATGCATCTGTGGAAAAAGCTATAAAAACAATGACTCCCGACGCTATAACAGAAGAAGTTAAAGCTTCTGGATTAAGAGGTCGTGGAGGCGCTGGATTCCCAATGGGTCTTAAATGGAGTTTCATTGACAAGAAATCTGGAAAACCAAGACACCTTGTTTGTAATGCTGATGAGTCAGAACCTGGTACTTTTAAAGACAGATATCTAATGGAACACATCCCTCATCTTTTAATTGAGGGTATGATTACCTCTAGTTATGCTCTAGGCGCTAATTTATCTTACATTTATATTCGTGGAGAATATATGTGGGTTTATAAAATTATAGAACGCGCTATCAAAGAAGCATATGCAGCAGGGTGGTTGGGGAAAAATATCCTAGGATCTGATTATTCATTAGATCTTCATGTTCATTGTGGTGCAGGAGCTTATATCTGCGGAGAAGAAACTGCTTTGATAGAGTCTTTAGAAGGAAAAAGAGGAAATCCTCGTATAAAACCTCCATTCCCAGCCGTTAGTGGTCTTTGGGGTAATCCAACAGTTGTTAATAATGTAGAGTCAATCTCAAATGTACCTTGGATTGTAAATAATTCGGGTGAAGAATTCGCTAAAATTGGTTTAGGTCGTTCTACTGGTACAAAATTGATTTCAGCATCAGGACATATTAAAAAACCAGGTGTATATGAAATTGAATTAGGTATTACAGTTGATGAGTTCATCAATTCTGAGGAGTATTGTGGTGGAATGATAGACGATAGACCAATTAAAGCTTTAATACCTGGTGGTTCTTCGGTTCCTATATTACCTGCTCATTTGATATACAAAACTGCTGAAGGCGAAGATAGATTAATGACATATGAATCTTTAAGTGAAGGTGGTTTTGCTACTGGATCAATGATGGGTTCAGGTGGTTTTATAGTATACAATGATACGGCTTGTATTGTTCGTAATACTTGGAATTTTGCAAAATTCTATGCTCATGAAAGCTGTGGTCAGTGTTCTCCTTGTAGAGAAGGGACTGGCTGGATGGAAAAAGTTCTGTATAGAATTGAAACCGGACATGGAACATCAGAAGACATCGATTTACTTTGGGACATCCAAAGAAAAATTGAAGGAAACACTATTTGTCCTTTAGGTGATGCAGCAGCATGGCCTGTTGCAGCAGCAATTAGACACTTTAGAGAGGAGTTTGAATATCATATTCAATTCCCTGAAAAAGTTAAAAACAGAAATCACTTTGTGGATGAACCTTTTGAAAGTATCAAACACTTAGTTACAAAATAATATAAAACAGCATTTAATCATCTAGAATGATTGAGCTCAAATAATATAAGCTTTATGAAAGTTATTATAGACGGACATGAAATAGAGGTAGAACCAGGAACAACAATTCTACAAGCAGCAAGAATGATGGGCGGACCATCTGTCCCACCAGCTATGTGCTACTATTCAAAATTAGAAGACACAGGAGGTAATTGCCGAGCTTGTTTAGTTGAAGTTAGTAAAGGTAGCGACGCAGACGAGCGTCCAATGCCAAAACTTATGGCTTCTTGTAAAACCACTGTTATGGATGGTATGGAGGTTAAAAACCTTTCATCTCCACGTGTTATGGAAGCTAGAAAAGCTGTAACTGAATTTTTACTTATAAATCACCCTTTGGATTGCCCTGTTTGTGATCAAGCTGGTGAATGTGATCTTCAAAATTTAAGCTATCAGCACGGTAAAGAATTAACCCGCTTCAAAGAAGAAAAGCGAACTTTTGAACCTGAAAACATTGGTGACAAAATTCAACTTCACATGAACCGTTGTATCCTTTGTTACCGTTGTGTAAAAACAGCAGAACAAATTACAGATGGTCGTGTACATGGAGTTTGTGGAAGAGGGGATCATGCGCAAATTTCAACTTATATTACTGCAGCTATTGATAATGATTTCTCTGGAAACGTAATTGATGTATGTCCTGTTGGAGCTTTGACTGATAAAACATTTAGGTTTAAATCACGTGTTTGGTTTAACAAACCTTTTAATGCTCATAGAGATTGTGATAAATGTTGTGGAAAGACTACTCTTTGGATGTTTGGTGATGAAATACAACGAGTTACTGCTAGAAAAGATGTTTATCATGAGGTTGAGGAATTCATCTGTAACGAATGTCGATTCGATCATAAAGATACAGCAGACTGGGTTGTTGAAGGTCCGAGAAAATTTGAAAAATTCTCAGTAATCAACCAAAATAACTACACTCGTAAGTTAGATACAGTAGTTATTGATACAGAAAAACAAATTTTAAAAGGACGTGATCAAGACCGAGTTAAAATCAGTATGACCAATGTTCCTTTCAAAGAAGAAGAATCTAAAAAATAATCATATTAAAGTATGGACAATACTATCCTTATAGAAAAGAGTGTTATCATCCTAGTAGTGTTTGCTATTACTATGTTGATGGCAATGTACATGACACTCGCCGAGAGAAAGATTGCCGCTTGGATACAAGACCGTATAGGACCTAACCGTGCAGGAAAAGGAGGTATCCTTCAACCCTTAGCGGATGGTTTAAAATTATTTGCTAAAGAAGAATATGCACCAGACACTCCTAATAAATTCTTATTCGTTTTAGGGCCTACAATTTCTATGACTATTGCTCTTATAACAAGTGCTGTATTACCATGGGGAGACAAACTTCATTTGTTTGGTCGCGATATTATCTTACAATCCGCAGATATTAATGTTGGTCTATTATACATTTTTGCAGTTCTTTCTGTAAGTGTTTATGGAATAATGATTGGTGGATGGGCTTCTAATAATAAATACTCATTGATGAGTGCCATGCGTGCAGCTTCTCAAATGATTTCTTATGAAATTGCAATGGGTCTTTCTATTATTGCTTTGTTGTTAATGACTCAAACTTTGAGCTTACGTGAGATAGCACTGCAACAAAACGGAATGAACTGGAATATCTTTTATCAACCATTAGGTTTTCTGATTTTTTGGATTTGTTCTTTTGCAGAAACTAATCGTAATCCATTTGACCTTGCTGAATGTGAGCAAGAATTAATTGGTGGTTACCATACAGAATATTCTTCAATGCGTATGGGGTTCTTCCTTTTCGCCGAATATGCTAGTATGTTTGTTTCTTCTGCAATATTGTCAATACTATATCTTGGAGCATATAATTACCCTGGAATGGATTGGGCTGTTGAAAATTGGGGAGTAAACATTGCAAACGTTATTGGTATGCTTGTTTTATTCATTAAAATATGCTTCTTCATCTTTGTTTATATGTGGGTTCGTTGGACATTACCACGATTCCGTTATGACCAATTGATGAACCTTGGATGGAAAAAATTAATACCACTAGCCCTTTTCAATATTCTTGTTACAGCGGTAGTAATTTTACTTTTAAAATAAAAAACATGTCTTTAGATACTTATTCATTTTCAGGAAGAAAAAAGCAAGTTTCAAATAAGAAACTTACTTGGTTAGAAAGCATCTACTTAGTTGCTATTGCCAAAGGAATGTGGGTTACTTTAAAACATATGTTTAGAAAGAAAGTAACTATCAGCTATCCTGAGCAAACACGTCCTTTTAGCCCCGTTTATAGAGGCTTACATATGTTGATGAGAGATGATGAAGGAAGAGAACGCTGTACTGCTTGTGGCCTTTGTGCGTTATCTTGTCCAGCAGAAGCTATTTCTATGACAGCGGCAGAACGTAAACCAGAAGAGAAACATCTTTATAGAGAAGAGAAATACGCCTCCATATATGAAATCAATATGTTGCGTTGTATTTTTTGTGGTCTGTGTGAGGAAGCTTGTCCAAAGCAAGCTATTTATTTGACGAAATCAAAAGTATTTGCAAAGTCAAACAGCACAAGAGAAAGTTTCATCTTTGGTAAAGAAGAATTAGTTATGCCACTTGAAATGGCTATTCAAAACTCTAAACAGAATCAAGCTTAGTTATGATAGAAATTTTATTTTATATCCTTTCGACTCTAACTATCGGAAGTGCAGTTTTAACCATCCTTAGTAAGAACCCTATTCACAGCGCTATTTGGCTTGTGGTGAGTTTTTTTTCTATTGCTGGTCATTATATCTTATTAAACGCTCAATTCTTAGGAATGGTTCATATTATGGTATACTCAGGAGCTATTATGATTTTGATGCTTTTCACCATCATGTTGATGAATCTTAATGTTACTAATGAAATCCAAAAACCATTCGTCACTAAAATTGTAGCAACTATATCTTTTTGTTTGGTAGGTGTTTTATTACTTTCCATTGCAATGAGAGCAAATCAATCATTTGAACTAAACTATGCTCAAACTGGAGAAGATTTTCAATCTGTCCATGTATTAGGGAAAATATTATTGGACGAGTATGTGGTACCTTTTGAAATGGTCGCTATATTACTTTTACTTTCAATGATTGGAGCGGTATTAATTTCTAAAAAAGATAAAAAAGTAGCTTAATATGGTAAATGTATTAGAAATAATAGGCATTGATTCCTATATCTACCTATCCGTTATATTATTTTGTATTGGAGTTTTCGGAATACTATATAGACGAAACGCCATTATAATGTTTATGTGTATTGAGATTATGCTGAACTCTGCCAACATGCTTTTGGTAGCTTTCTCAACGTATCACCAAGATGCTTCAGGTCAAGTTTTCGTGTTTTTCACTATGGCAGTTGCTGCTGCAGAAGTAGCAGTAGGACTAGCAATATTGGTAGCTATATTTAGAAATATTGGTTCAATCGATATCGATAATTTAAAAAACTTAAAAGGATAATTCCCAATGGACACGAACATAATTTTACTTTTATTATTAATACCATTACTAGGGTCTTTAGCGACTCTATTCTTTGGTAAAAAATTAGGGAATGCTTCTGGGGTTATTGCAACTTTAGCAGTATTCATTTCTTTTGTTGTTTCAGTTATAAGCTTTTTTCAAGTACAATCTACGGGAACTCCAATTCAAGTTGATTTATTTAATTGGATTGCATTAGAAAATTTTAATATTTCTTTCGGATTCTTACTTGATCAATTATCCATTCTTTGGCTTTTATTCGTTACTGGTATTGGTACTTTAATCCACCTCTACTCTACAAGCTATATGAAAGGTGATGAAAACTATGCTAAATTCTTTTCATATTTAAACCTATTCATATTCTTCATGATTGTGCTTGTTACAGGTAGCAATTTATTGATGATGTTTATTGGTTGGGAAGGTGTTGGATTGTGCTCTTATCTATTAATTGGTTTTTGGCACAAAAATCAATCTTATAATGACGCAGCTAAAAAAGCTTTTATTATGAACCGTATCGGGGATTTAGGTTTCTTAATCGGTGTATTCATCTTGGCTTTCTTATTCCAAACTTTAGATTATATGACTATTAAGGAAGCTTTGATGCAAGGAACTAATCACCAAATTAATATGTGGTTAGGCTGGGCAACTTTAGCTTTATTTATTGGTGCGGCTGGTAAAAGTGCGCAAATCCCATTGTATACTTGGTTGCCAGATGCTATGGCAGGACCTACTCCTGTTTCTGCATTAATTCACGCAGCTACAATGGTTACTGCAGGTATCTTTATGATTACTCGTTTAAACTTTGTATTTGACTTAACTCCTTGGGTTCAAGATATTATTGCTGTAGTTGGTGCTTTAACTGCTTTATTTGCTGCTACAATTGGACTTGTTCAAAACGATATTAAAAAAGTTCTTGCCTACTCCACTGTTTCACAACTTGGTTTAATGTTTATGGCATTAGGTTTTGGGGCTTATGAAATTGCGGTTTTTCATGTTATAACACATGCCTTCTTTAAAGCTTGTTTATTCTTAGGATCTGGTTCCATAATTCACGCAATGGGTGGTGAACAAGACATGAGAAAAATGGGTGGTCTACGCAAGTTTATGTCAGTTACATATATCACATTCTTATTGGCTACATTAGCTATTTCAGGTATTCCACCACTTGCTGGTTTCTTCTCAAAAGATGAAATCTTAATGGTAGCTTTCCATGAAAACAAAATACTTTGGTTTTTAGCGGCTATTGCTTCTGTAATGACAGCTTTTTATATGTTCCGTTTGTTATATCTTACTTTTTTCAAAGATTTCAGAGGAACTCAAGAGCAAAAGAATCACTTACACGAAAGCCCTTCTGCGATGACAATTCCATTAATCGTATTAGCAATATTATCTGTCATTGGTGGCGCTATTAGCTTACCAGGTGCAAGTTGGTTAAACAATTATCTACAGCCTATTATTGTTAACAATGCTGCTAGTAATCCACACATATTAGGCACATCTGAATATATTTTAATGGCATTAGCTATTTTAGGAGCTTTAATCGGAATTGGATTGGCTTACAGTAAATACATTAAAAAGAATACTGTTCCACCTATTGACTCAGAAATATCAGGTTTTCATAAAGTGCTTTACAATAAATACTATGTAGACGAAATCTATATGAAATTAATTGTAAAACCAATATATGCATTGGGAACATTCTTTAGGGACTACGTAGAATTAGTACTTTCAGAAATCGTATTCGGACTTGGAAAAATAGCTGATACACTTTCTCTTCAAGGTAAAAAGGCACAAAACGGAAATATCGGCCTTTACTTATTTGCCTTTGTTTTTGGAATTTGTTTCTTATTATATTATTTATTCATCGCAAGATAATTTAGAAAAATGAACGTAACTATACTATTATTAACGTTATTGATTGGTGCGCTAGCCACTTACTTCTCTGGTAAATCAGCAGCTAAAGTTGCTTTGATTGTTGGAGTTGCTTCATTTGTGGAATGTATATTTCTAATTTGTCAGCAACAACAAGGAGTTAATGTTGGATTTCTGGCGCAGTGGATGAACACTCCTAATATTCATATTGCTCTAAACGGCGATGGATTAGGTTTGTCTTTAGTTTTGTTAACAACATTACTTACACCATTAATTATACTTTCATCTTTCGAAAGTCCAATTGAGAAAAAAAACACCTTCTATGCTTTAGTATTGTTTATGGCTTTTGCTATGGCTGGTACTTTCTTAGCTTCTGATGGTTTTTTATACTATATCTTCTGGGAATTAGCATTAATTCCAATATACTTCATAGCTCTATTGTGGGGTAATGATACTTTTGAAGCTCGTAAAAAAGCAATCATAAAGTTCTTTATTTACACGTTCGCGGGCTCTTTGTTTATGTTGGTGGCTTTTATTTATTTGTATCAAAAAGCAGGTAGTTTCTTACTACAAGATTTATACGATTTAAATTTAACCTCTAGAGAACAATACTGGATTTTTATAGCATTCTTTTTGGCTTACGCTATTAAGATTCCTATTTTTCCATTCCACACTTGGCAGGCTTCTACTTATGAAAAAGCACCAACAGTTGGAACAATGCTACTTTCAGGTATTATGCTGAAAATGGGGTTGTACTCTATTATTCGTTGGCAAATTCCTATTGCTCCACAAGCTGCAAAAGAATTGATGACAACTGTTATTGTGTTGAGTTTAATAGGCGTAGTTTATGGTTCTTTTATTGCATTAAAACAATCAAATATTAAACGTTTCTTCGCTTATTCTTCATTGGCTCACGTTGGTTTAATAGCTGCTGGTACCTATTCTTTGACATTAGATGGTATGCGTGGTGCTGTTTATCAAATGTTAGCTCACGGATTTGTTATAGTTGCTTTATTTTTTGTTGCTGAAATCATTTTTAGAAGATACGAAACGAGACTTATCAATGAGATGGGAGGAATCCGTCAACAAGCTGTAAAGTTTGCTTCGTTATTCTTAATTCTAACTTTTGCTTCTGTAGGACTACCTGGAACGTTTAACTTCATTGGAGAATTTTCATTGTTATTCGGTCTTTCACAAGTAAACATCTGGTATGCAATAATCGGTGGTACTAGTATCATTCTTGGAGCTTTCTATATGTTGAGAATGTTCCAAAAATCGATGTTAGGTGAGACCAATTCAAAACCTTTCGCTGATCTAACCAAAATTGAAGGATTTGTATTAGGCGTATTAGTTATTGCAATTCTTTTCTTAGGTGTTTATCCAAAACCTTTAACGGATTTGATTACTCCTAGTTTGGTTGAAATTATGACACAAATTAAGTAAAAACGGATTCGGTAATACCGATTATCTTAAATTCAAAATAACACAAATGAATACATTAATAGCAATTGGAGGATTAGCGGTTTTAGTACTCATAGCAGAAATCATAAACCTTAGAAAGTTCATCATTCCAATAACCATTATTGGATTATTGGGAATTCTAGGCTTAACTATAAATGATTTTGGGCTACAAGCTACTTACTTCAACAATATGATTGTCGTAAATAAATTTTCAACTGCCTTTAACTCGCTGTTTATAGTACTTACTATATTTTTAGTGACATTAAGTGGTGATTTCTATAAAGATCAACTACCTAAAATATCTGATTACATCTCCTTAAAACTGTTCCTTCTTATGGGAGCTGTTTCTATGGTGAGTTTCGGAAATATGGCAATGTTTTTTTTAGGACTAGAAATTCTTTCCATTTCATTATACATTCTTGCAGGTAGTAATCGTAAAGACATTAGAAGTAATGAATCTGGAATGAAGTACTTTTTATTAGGTTCTTTTGCTTCTGGGGTTGTTTTATTTGGAATTGCATTTATCTATGGAGCTACTGCTACTTTTGACATAGGAGAAATATTCAAACTTGCCATCAATGGTGGAATACCAAAATGGTATCAACTTGGGGTTGTATTGATTATTATAGGTATGTTATTTAAAATTGCAGCTGTCCCATTTCACTTCTGGGCACCAGATGTATATCAAGGTGCTCCAACTTTAACTACCACTCTAATGAGTACTCTAGCTAAAGTTGTAGCGATTGCAACGCTTTATAAATTAAGTTTAATACTTACTTTATCGATGCCTGAAGCTTATATAACTGCTTTGGTTTTCATATCTATTATCACAATGACAGTTGGTAATATAATGGCGTTACGTCAAGATAATATAAAGAGACTATTAGCTTATTCTGGTATATCTCATGCCGGATTCATGATAATGGCATTGGTAAATCTCGCACAGTCTGAAGCTAGCTTATTTTACTATGCTACAGCATATGCTTTAGCAGGTATAGCAGCCTTTACAGTTGTAATTGTTGTATGTAGAGGAAAAAGTGAAGAACTAATAGAACAGTTCAATGGATTGGCTAAAAGAAGTCCTCTATTAGCAGCTGTAATGTCTATAGCATTACTATCAATGGGAGGTATTCCAATTTTTGCTGGATTCTTTGGAAAATTCTTCTTGTTTTCACAAGCTTTGGAAAAAGGATACATTACCCTAGTTATATTCGGAGTAATAAACTCAATTATAAGCATCTTCTATTACTTCAAGGTAATCTTAGCTATGTATACAAAAGAAGTTGAGGAAAACGCATCAGAACTACAAATACCGTTATCTTACAAGGTTGTAGGTGTAGTAGCAATTCTAATCAATATTGTAATAGGTTTATATCCTTCATTTTTATTGGATATTTTTTAATCTCTACATACTCATAAAAAAGGCTGTTTCCTAACCAGAGGAAACAGCCTTTTTTTATTTATAGTATCTTCAAAAATTTGATTAAAATAGATAAAGCACTCATAAGAAAATTACTACTATATCCTTTTCAAAACATCCATCATTTCTTTTGAGTATACTTAATTCCATCAATTCCAAACTACATAATACAAAAATACACTCAATACATACCAAAAACAGACAATTCTAACTCCCCAATTTAAATACAACTTCAATACAATGTTTTAAACTAACTTCCTTCTTCTAGTTTTATAGGTAAAGCAAAATTAATTTCAAAAGCTATTCTCCTACGATATTTCTTTATCGAATCCGTATAAAAACAAAAAAGGATGAGACATCACTATCTCACCCTTTTCTATTATAAAACCGTAGAATACTATCTAACGTTCACTCTTACAAAGAAGTACACAACTATCTTTTTAGTGAAAAATGTCCTTTGTATTCTCTTTTATTTCCTGAAAAATCATTGTACTCTATCGTAAACCAGTAATCCGTAGATGGCATTGGTCTACCTCCGTAAGTTCCATCCCAACCTTCTCCCAATGGACTCAGCTGTTTGAGTAACTTACCACTGCGGTCAAAGATATAAATCTTTGCACCTGGTTGACTCTTAACTCCCAAAACATTCCATGTGTCGTTAAACCCATCCCCGTTAGGTGTAAAGTATTTTGGATAATTCATGATAGAAACAACCTTAGACACAGCACAAGCTCCTG
>NZ_FORU01000032.1 GCF_900114085.1 Myroides guanonis
GTTCTATATGTCAACAAGAAGGCGTTACGCTGTTTATGCTAATGTTATCAGCCTTTAAGGTATTGTTATCCCGTTATAGTGGACAGGAAGATATTTGTGTAGGGACACCAATAGCGAATAGAACGCAATCAGAGTTAGAGGGCATGATTGGTTTTTTTGTCAATACCTTAGCACTTCGCAGTGATTTAAGTGGTAATCCAAGTTTTAAAGCTTTATTGTCAAGAATAAAACAGACTACTCTGGAGGGTTATGACCATCAATTAGCACCTTTTGAAAAGGTTGTAGAGCGTGTAGTTAATACCCGTGATATGAGCATGACACCATTATTTCAGGTGTTATTTGTTTTACAGAACACTCCTAAAGAATCTAAAGATATATCCTTAGAAGGATTTACCTTGTCGGAATATGAGTTTGATATGGTTAGTTCTAAGTTTGATTTAAATATGGTGATTTCTGAATTTGAAGAAGTCATTACATTAAATTTAGAATATAGCACAACTTTGTTTGATAAGGATACTATTGATCGGATGATATTGCATTACCAAAATTTGCTGCAAAGCATAATAAGCGATATCACACAGCCAATAGATAGTTTGTCAATATTAACCAAAAAGGAAGAGATACAATTATTAGACGTTTTCAATGATACTTTTACAGAGTACCCCAAAGACAAAACAATATTAGATTTATTTTCGGAACAGGTAAAAAACACTCCTGATGCAATTGCTGTAGTTTTTGAAGGTCAGGCATTAACCTATAAGGAATTAGATCAAAGTTCGAATCAGTTGAGTCATTATTTATATGGACAAGGAGTAATTACAGATAGTTTAGTCGGAATTTGTTTAGATCGTAACTTGGAAATGGTTATTGGTATTTTAGGGATATTAAAATCAGGAGGAGCTTATGTTCCCATTGATCCGGAATATCCAAGTGATCGTGTAGCTTATATGCTTAAGGATGCTAGTATTAAAACAGTGTTGAGCAGCAATACTACTGGTGGCTTATTAGAGAGGTATGAAGGTTTATCGATTTTATTATTGGATACTGATTGGGATCTTATTTCAGGCTATTCAACAGAGAATTTGAATAAAGTAATAGCTCGAGATGATTTAGCATATGTTTTATATACTTCAGGAAGCACAGGAAAGCCAAAAGGTGTAATGATGTCTCATTATGCATTATTCAACTTGATATGTAATAATAATCAATTAGGTATTTCTAATCAAAGGGTGACACAATTGTCAAGTATAAGTTTTGATATGTCATTTCAGGAAATATTTTTTGTAATTACACAAGGGGGAGAATTATATATAGTTCCATCAGAAACTAAGAAAGATTTAGCTGGTTTAGCAAATTTTATTAAGAACAAGAATATTGAAACAATGTTTCTTCCAACAGCTTTTTTTATATTTCTTGGAGCCGAGGGTTTTTTCGAAAAAATAGATTCAGTAAAAGACCTTATTGTAGCAGGAGAGCAATTGAAATTGTCTGAAAATGTAAAAAAATATTTCAAGCAACAAGGTGTTATGTTGCACAACCATTATGGTCCAACAGAAACGCATGTTGTAACAACAGACATTATAGACTACAAAAATAGAAGTGACGAAGACGAAACTATATCAATAGGAAAGCCAATAGCCAATACCCAAATTTATATTCTTAACAATAGTTTAGATTTATTACCTATTGGAGTTGCCGGAGAATTATGTATTGGAG
>NZ_FORU01000018.1 GCF_900114085.1 Myroides guanonis
TCGTATCTCTTATATTGTTCGAGATATCGGATGTAGTTTGTTGCTTACTGATAGTTCTACAAAGGATGTTTTGAACTCTTTATTATTAGATGTCACTACAATAATATTAGGAGGTTCTTCTGCTGTATATAATAACTATTCAGTTGGTTCATTAGATTTATCTTACCCATCTAATTCTTTGAGTTATGTGATTTATACCTCAGGTAGTACTGGAGTTCCTAAAGGAGCAATGATAGATCATTGTGGTTTATTAAATCACCTTTTGGTAATGATAGATGAGTTAGAAATGGATAGTAGTAGTGTTGTAGCTTTTACAGCACCATTTACCTTTGATATTTCGGTATGGCAATTATTAAGTGGTTTATTATGTGGAGCTCGCATAGCTATTTATAATGAGCGTATGATTTTGGATACCTATGATTTTCAAGAAGCTTTATCGACATATCAAGTTACACATCTTCAATTGGTTCCTTCGTACTTGTTAAGTTTATTAGAAACAGATTCAAGGAAAGGCTTAGAAGATTTACATTATTTTTTAATTACTGGAGAGGCAGCTACGGTATCATTATTACGATCATGGTTTTCTTTATACCCTTCTATTCCTGTAGTAAACGCTTATGGTCCGGCAGAAGCATCCGATGATGTGAGCCTTCATATCATGAAAGAATCTCCAAAAAGTGTTGTTGTTCCTGTTGGGAAACCAGTAGCCAATATGTCTTTGTATGTAGTGGATATCTTTGATAATTTGTGTCCAGTAGGTATAATAGGAGAGTTATGGGTTAGTGGAGTAGGTGTAGGTCGTGGTTATTTAAACCAACCTGAACTTACATCTGAAAAATTTATAAAGAATCCATTTAAAGAAGGTGAACGAGTATATAAGACAGGCGACTTAGCCCGTTGGTTACCTGATGGTATTATAGAATATATAGGCAGAAAAGATGATCAGGTTAAAATCCGTGGCTATCGAATCGAGCTTGGCGAGATAGAGAATGTATTATCTTCTTTACCGGGAGTAACACATTGTTGTGTACTAGCTAAGGAAGATATAGGTGGCAACAAGCGCCTGGTTGGTTATATTGTGTTTGAGGGTGATTTCGATAAAGAAGTATTACAAAACCAATTAAAGCTAAGCTTGCCGGAGTATATGGTTCCTCAATTATGGGTGACTTTAGAAGAAATGCCATTAACCAGTAATGGAAAGCTGGATAAGAAGTCATTACCAGATCCTGATAGTTCAGAATTATCCAGCAAAGAATATGTAGCACCACGCAACGAAACAGAAACACAATTAGCAGAAATCTGGCAGAATTTATTAGGAGTGGAACAAGTAGGAATTCATGATGATTTCTTTGAATTGGGCGGTCATAGTTTACTGGCCACGCGTTTAGTTTCGATGATTCGTAAAGATTTGATGATAGAAGTTTCTATCCGTGAAGTATTTGAATATACCACAATTTCTGAATTAGGGACTCATATATCAGTCCAGTCAGAAGGGGTTTTATTGCCAGGTATCGTTGTAGAGGATCGTCCGGCTCGTATTCCTTTATCGTTTAGTCAGGAGCGACTATGGTTTTTAGATCAGTTACAAGGCAGTACCGAATATCATATCCCTATTGTTCTTAGTTTAGAAGGAGCATTAGAGGTATCAATATTAGAGCAAACCTTACAGGAAATTGTTTCGCGTCATGAAGTACTGCGCAGTTTGCTTTTATCAGAAGAAGGAATCGGTTATCAGGAAATTATTAGCGCAGAAAGCTGGTCATTAGATCAATTAGAAATAAAGAATGCATCAATGCTGGAAAGTAGTCTGGAGGATTATCTGATGCGCCCTTTTGATTTATCAAAAGATTATAAGTTACGAGCTTGTTTGTGTACATTAGGGAATGAGAAGTATGTTTTGGCTTGCGTTTTTCATCATATTGCCAGTGATGGCTGGTCAGAGGGAATCCTGACCAATGAGTTTATGGGATTATACAGTGCTCTGCAGTCTGGCCGTAAGGCAGTTCTACCGGAGCTTAGCTTACAATACACAGATTATGCCATTTGGCAGCGCAAGTATTTAGAAGGCGCTGTTTTAGATAATCAGTTATCCTATTGGGAAGAAAAATTAAAAGATGTAAGTGCCTTGTCTTTACCTACGGATTATGTTCGTCCTTCAGTACAGAGCAATGCCGGAGCTAGTGTTTCTTTAGAGTTAGATCAGAACTTGAGAAATTCATTAATTTTTTTATGTAAAGAAGAAGGTGTGACGCTGTTTATGTTATTGCTATCCGCCTTTAAGGTATTGTTATCCCGATATAGTGGACAGGACGATATTTGCGTAGGAACACCAATTGCGAATCGAACCCAATTAGAGTTAGAAGGAATGATTGGTTTTTTTGTAAACATGCTTGCACTTCGCAGTGATTTAAGCGGCGATCCTAGTTTCAAGGATTTATTGTCAAGAGTAAAGCAGACAACTCTGGAGGGTTATGATCATCAGTTAACACCTTTTGAAAAGGTTGTTGATAGGGTGATTACGACCCGAGATATGAATGTGACTCCATTGTTTCAAGTTTTATTTTCATTACAAAATGAGGGGGATAATTTTGAAGAAAAAGACAGAGGTTTAAATGATATTATCATTTCAGGATATGAGTTCGATAACGCTACTTCCAAGTTTGATTTAGCATTTAGTGTATTAGAGAGTAGCAATGGCATTTCATTAGGAATAAATTATTGTACAGCTTTATTTGATAAGACTACGATCGACCGTATGTTATCACAATATCAAGAGTTGTTGGTTAGTATTGTAAGTAATATCACGCTGCCGATAAACAATATATCGATGCTCACCCAAGAAGAAAAACATCAATTATTGGATGTTTTCAACAATACTGATGTTGCCTATCCATTAGATAAAACCGTAGTAGATTTGTTCACCGAACAGGTTAAACGAACACCAAATGCTATCGCAGTTGTTTATGAACAAGGAGAGCTAACCTATAAAGAATTAGATAACCACTCAAATCAATTGGCTCATTATTTATTATCTAATAATAATATTAGTACAGATAGTCTAATTGGAGTAGTTTTAGATCGCAGTGAATGGTTAATTATTTCGTTTCTTGCTATATTGAAAACAGGTGCAGCTTATGTGCCAATAGACCCAAATTTTCCAGAAGAAAGAAAAACGTATATAAAGAAAGACAGTAATTGTAGTATTATTGTAGATACTCTATTACTAGAAGCATTCAAAGAGGATAGTTCTTCGTATTCTGATGATTTACCTGAAATAAATATAAGCCCTGATAATTTGGCATATGTTATCTATACTTCAGGTAGCACAGGCAAACCTAAAGGGGTTATGATTGAGCATAGAAACTTGGTTCATTTATGTTTTTGGCATCGATTAGCCTATTCTGTAACTGCTAAAAGCAGAAGTACTCTATTCTCAGGAGTTGGTTTTGATGCTAGTGTTTGGGAAATTTATCCATACTTGCTTTTTGGAGCAAGCTTATATCCTATTTCTGAAAAATTCCATTACGATTTGGATAAATTTTCGAATTTTTTAATCGAGCATGCTATTACACATACTTACATGCCTACATTATTGTGTGAGAGCTTTGTAGATAAAGAAATCTCTTTACCAAACATTATTGTTTTAACAGGAGGAGAGGTATTACACTTAAATAAATCAAGTGATATTACTATTTATAATAATTACGGACCAACAGAAACTACAGTAGTTGCTACCAATTATAAAGTATTAAATACTCCAACCCCAATGGTTAAAATTCCTATTGGTAAGCCTATTAATAATACTCAGGTTTACATTATGAATGAAGTACAGAATCTCTTACCCATTGGAGTTGTTGGCGAATTGTGTATTGGTGGATTGGGCGTAGCCAGAGGTTATTTAAACCAAGAAGAATTAACGAATGAGAAGTTTATAGTAAATCCATTTAAAGAAGATGAACGAATTTATAAAACAGGCGATTTAGCCCGTTGGTTACCCGATGGAAATATAGAATATATTGGCAGAAAAGATGATCAGATTAAGATCCGAGGTTATCGAATCGAGTTGGGAGAGATTGAGAATGTATTGTCTTCTTTACCGGGAGTAACACAATGTTGTGTATTGGCTAAGGAAGATACACATGGAGCTAAACGCTTGGTTGGTTATGTTGTAACTAACGGTGATTTCAATAAAGAAATATTACAAAACCATTTAAAGCGAAGCTTGCCTGAGTATATGGTTCCCCAATTGTGGGTAACTTTAGAAGAAATGCCATTAACCAGTAACGGAAAGCTGGATAAGAAGTCATTACCGGATCCGGATAACTCAGAATTATCCAGTGAAGAATATGTAGCACCACGCAACGAAACCGAAGCGCAGTTAGCAGAAATCTGGCAGAATTTATTAGGATTAGAACAAGTAGGAATTCATGATAATTTCTTTGAATTGGGTGGTCATAGTTTATTGGCGACGCGTTTAGTTTCAATGATTCGTCAGGAGTTATCAATAGAGATTTCTATTAGAGATGTTTTTGAATATACGACGATTTCTGAATTAAGTACTCAAATATCAAAACAGTCAGAAGTGGTTTTATTGCCAAGTATTGTTGCAGAGGAGCGTCCGGCTCGTATCCCATTATCGTTTAGTCAGGAACGACTATGGTTTTTGGATGCATTGCAAGGCAGTACCGAATATCACATCCCTAGTGTTCTTAGTTTAGAAGGAGCATTAGAGGTATCGATACTGGAACAAACCTTATATGAAATAGTCTCGCGCCATGAGGTTTTACGCAGTATGCTTCTTTCAGAAGAAGGAATCGGTTATCAGAAAATTATCAGCGCCGAGGGTTGGTCATTGGATAGAGCAATTGTATCAAATGAGTTATTATTAGAAAATAATATAGCAGGCTACCTGAATAAACCTTTTAATTTATCGAAAGATTACAAGCTTCGAGCATGTTTATATACATTAGGGAATGATAAGTATGTTTTGGCTTGTGTATTTCATCATATTGCCAGTGATGGCTGGTCAGGGGGAATCCTTAATAATGAGTTTCTGGAATTGTACAGTGCTCTGCAATCGGGTCGTCCAGTAGCATTACCGGAGCTTAGTTTACAATACGCAGATTATGCCATTTGGCAGCGCAAGTATTTAGAAGGCGCTGTTTTAGAGGAACAGTTATCATATTGGAAATCAAAATTAAGTGGTGCAAGCACATTATCTTTACCTACGGATTATGTTCGCCCTCCTGTGCAGAGCAATGCAGGAGCAGGTATTTCTGTAGAGTTAGGCCAGAAATTGGGAACTTCTTTAAGTTCTATATGTCAGCAAGAAGGCGTTACGTTCTTTATGTTGTTGTTATCTGCTTTTAAGATTTTATTATCTCGTTATAGTGGACAGGATGATATTTGTGTAGGAACACCAATTGCGAATAGAACGCACTCGGATTTAGAAGGAATGATAGGCTTTTTTGTCAATACCTTAGCACTTCGCAGTGATTTAAGTGGCGATCCTAGTTTCAAGGATCTATTAGCAATGGTAAAACAAACAACTTTAGAGGGTTATGACAATCAGCTGACACCTTTTGAGAAGGTTGTAGATCGAGTGATTACGACCCGGGATACGAACATGACACCATTGTTTCAGGTAATGTTTGATTTTCAAAACGTGGAATCAAACTCTGCAGAAGTTGTAGAACAAGGAGTCGGTATAAAAGGAGTTACACTATCAAATTACGCTTTTGATATTGTTACAGCTCAATTTGATATAATATTTAGTGTATCAGAAAGTAGCAATGGCATTTCGTTAGGAATAAATTATTGCACGGCTTTATTTGATAAATCAACAATAGATCGAATGTTGCTGCATTATCAAGAGTTGTTGGTTAGTATTGCAGGCAATATCACGCAGCCGATAAGCAATCTATCGATGCTCATCAAAGAAGAAAAACATCAATTACTGGATGTTTTTAATGACACCGATACTGCATATCCAAAAGACAAGACTGTAGTAGATATATTCGAAGAGCAGGTTAAACGCACCCCGGATGCAGTCGCTTTAGTTCATGGAGATAGTTCTATGACTTATAAAGAATTAGAGGAACGTTCCAATCAATTAGTTCATTACCTAAAATCTATGGGTGTGACTAGCGATTCCAGAATAGCTATTCTGTTTGATAAGCGTTTTGAAATGATCATTAGTATGTTAGGTATTCTCAAATCAGGATGTACTTATGTTCCACTAGATGCTTCATTACCATCGAATCGTTTATCCTATATACTTGAAGATTCTAGCGTGAGCTTTCTTCTTTACAGTGAAAATTCTTTGCTGTCTAAGTTATCTGTTTCAGAATTTATTTTTCTCTTAGACATTACAGAATCATATATTTATGAATCTTTGGCTATTTCATGTGAAATAACACCTGCTTCAGCAGCTTATGTTATGTATACCTCAGGAACCACGGGCAATCCAAAAGGAGTGATGGTTAGCCATGGCAATATTGTTAGTTTATGTACAAGTTGTGATTATACTGCTTTAAATTCAGATACTGTTTGGCTGTCCACCGGATCTATTGCTTTTGATGCTACAACCTTGGAGTTTTGGGGTACTTTATTAAATGGAGGTCAATTAATATTAGCAGATACAAATTCTTTATTAGAGATCAACAGTTTAAAAGACCTTATAATCAAACATAAAGTTACCACTATGTGGATGACAGCCTCTTGGTTTCATCAGGTAGTTGAAGAAGATTCCTCTGTTTTTGAACCTCTTATTTCTTTGCTGGTTGGAGGAGATGTAGTCTTATTCAATTATACCAATAAGTTAAAAGAACTATATCCAGCTCTTCAGATTATCAATGGTTATGGTCCTACAGAGAATACTACATTTTCTACTACCTATAGTATTGACAGGGTAACAGAGAAGGCTCTTCCTATCGGGAAACCAATAAAAAACAGCCACGTATATATTACGGATTCGGAATTAAATTTAGTACCAGTAGGAGTTGTCGGTGAATTATGTGTTGGCGGAAGTGGAGTTGCATTAGGTTATTTAAACCAAGAAGAATTAACGTTAGAGAAATTCATAAATGATCCATTTAAAGAAGGCGAACGAATATATAAGACAGGGGATTTGGCACGCTGGTTACCAGATGGCAATATTGAGTTTATCGGCAGAAAAGATGATCAGGTTAAGATCCGCGGCTATCGAATTGAGTTAGGTGAGATTGAGAATGTATTGTCATCCTTACCGGGAGTAACACAATGTTGTGTATTGGCGAAGGAAGATGCAAATGGCACTAAGAGTCTAGTGGGTTATGTTGTCCTGGAAGATGCATTAGACAAAGAAGCTTTACAAGAACAACTAAAGCTAAGTTTGCCGGAGTATATGGTTCCTATGATCTGGGTTGCATTAGAAGTAATGCCATTAACCAATAATGGAAAGCTGGATAAAAAGTCATTACCGGATCCGGATGGTTCAGAATTATCAAGCAAAGAATATGTAGCACCCCGTAATGAAACGGAAGAACAGTTAGCTGTAATCTGGCAGGAAATATTAGGGATTGATAAAGTCGGAATCCATGATAATTTCTTCGAATTGGGTGGTCATAGTTTATTGGTTATAAAATTAGTTTCCCTTATTAATGAGGTATTCTCTACAGATATCAGTATTAATACGGTCTTTGAATATTCAACAATCTCTGAGTTTGTTGATAATATGCATTCAGTGAATCATTTTAAAAATAGTCTTATGGTTCCTTTGCAAGAAAAAGGAAGTCTAAACGCTATATATCTAACGCCACCAGGAAGCGGAACAGTGAATTGCTTTATTGAACTGATAAAACTATTAGGAAAAGATCAGCCTGTTTATGCATTTCAATGTTCAGGATTATATGGAGAATCTCCAATTTCAAAATCTATTGAAGAAATGGCTTCAACGTTTATTACAGAAATGCAAAAAAAGGATCCGCATGGTCCTTATCGACTTGGAGGATATTCATTTGGTGCAACCGTAGCTTATGAAATGGCAGTGCAATTACAAAATGGCGGATTTCACGTCGAAGAACTAGTGATTTTTGATGGAAGAGTTTCATTTAAAGATATTAGTAAATTTGATGAAGATAAATTATTTCGGGAATTTTTAGAAAACCAAACAGAGATATTTGGGGAAGACTTTAATTTTTTAGATTTAGCTCTTGAAGATAAATCTAAAGAAGAACAACTCGCAGCAGTAAACAAATTGCTCCGGGAGTCAGACTTTAAAGTGAGTGAGAAGGAACTAAAAGGACGTCTAGAAGTTAGTTTCTACAATGAAAATTGTTCTTATTTACACAAGGTAGAAGAAAAACTGAATACACAAGTTATCTTGTTTAAAACAACATATGCAGAAATGGATGGAAAAATAGTTTTTAACGATGATGATGTTTATGGATTTGACTATGGGTGGAATAAATATACTAATAAAGAAGTAATAGTACATTCAATATCTACAACCCATGATGCACTGTTAAATAGAGAAAATGTTGAGCAAATTTGTATGTATCTTAAAACATTAAGTAATAATAATTAAGCAGATAATTTAAAAAACTAAAAATATATGGAATTTGGAATTATGTTTTTTGCTAGTAGTGAAGATTCCTTATCAGGAAATATTTATGATTTGGTAAAAAAGTGCGCCGTTTATGGTGATGAAAATAATTTCTCATCTATTTGGGTTCCAGAACGTCATTTTACAGAATTTGGAGGAATATTTAATAATCCGGCAGTGCTTCAAGCAGCTCTGGCAAGTATAACCAAAAGAATAAGACTCAATAGTGGAAGTGTCGTTATGGCACTTCACGATCCCATACGGGTAGCAGAAGAATGGGCAATGGTTGATAATTTATCTAATGGACGTGTTGGATTATCAGTGGCTTCAGGATGGAATCCAGATGATTTTGTTTTTTTCTCACAAAATTATAAAGACAAACATAAAGTAATGTATGAAGGAATATCTACAGTTAAAAAGTTATGGAGAGGAGAATCTATAGAGCGATTAAGTGGTAATGGGAAAAAGGTAGCTGTCAAGATATATCCATCTACAGTCCAAAAAGAAGTGCCATTTTATCTAACGGTAAGCGCAAATTCTGAAGGATTTAAAAATGCAGGAAAATTAGGGTTTAATATTCTGACTTCAGTTCTAGATCAAACAGTGGAAGAGTTGTCAGAAAAAATAGACCTCTATCGACAAGCACGTAGAGAAAACGGTTTTGATCCTAAAACAGGTAAAATTACCTTGATGCTGCACACATTTATTGGGTTAGATAATGAAGCTATAAAAGAGGAAGCAAGAAAACCCTACTGTAATTTTTTAAAACGAAATAAAAAATTATTTGAAGGAATGGCTTATAATAGAGATAGTGATTTTTCATTGGATTCGTTGTCAGAGGAAGATCTGGATGATTTTTTGAATTTTCTATATGAAAGATTTGCTAATACCAAAGGATTGATAGGCAGTAAAGAAGCGTGCATGGATATGGTGCAAAAAACAGAAGAGGCAGGAGTGGATGAAATAGCCTGCTTGCTTGATTTTGGTCCGTCATCTGATAGAATATTGGAAAATTTAAAATACATAACTGAATTAAAGCAATCTTGCTAAAATATTCGGTAATGTATTAGACGTGTTGTTGGTCAATTCTTAGATTGGCATCTGCAAATCAGTAATTTATATAGTATTTCACAAACAAAAAAAGAACCTTCAGGTTGTTTTTTGTTTCCAATTGTGTACGCAGTGTAGGCACAATTGGATTGGTGCTTTAAAACTAAATTAGGAAAACCTTAATAGTAATAATAATTAAACAAGTAATTTTAAAAATTGAAAAAAATGAATAAAAGTCAAATCGAAAGTTATAATGAGGATGGTTATATTATAATTGAAAACATGTTTACTTTAGAGGAAGTGAATAAATACAAGAATGAAATATCTTATTTTGAAAATAAAAAGGATATACCAAATGTTATTTGCGAGGATAATAAGATTCGTTCGATATTTGCACCTCATATGTATTCTCAAGTATATGAAGACTTGTACAAAGATTTAAGGTTATTGAATATAGCTAAAAAATTGGTAAAGGAAAATTTATATTTATATCAATATAAATTAAATCTTAAAGAGCCATTTTTAGGAAAATGGTGGGAGTGGCATCAGGATTATCCCTATTGGCACTTCGATGATGGAGTGGCATCGCCAGATATGACTTCTGCAATGATTTATTTAGATGATGCAAAATCCTATCAAGGTCCTTTAATGGTTATTCCAGGGTCACATAAGGAAGGGATAGCAAAATTTAAAGAGAAAGATACTCTTGATAAAAATGATATATTAAATTCACTTAGTTCAAACTTAAAATTTACTGTTGATAATAGCATCGTTAAAGCATATGCAGATCAAAACGGTATTGAGGTTTTAGAACTTAAAGCCGGATCAGTTATTTTTTTTCATCCGAATTTGTTTCATGCTTCTACAGGTAATCTTTCTCCCTATGAAAGAGATACAGTCATAATAACTTATAATAGTATTAATAACTTGCCGGTTTCAGAAAATAAGAGACCTGATTATATTTGCTCTACAAACAATAGTGTTTTGACTGAAAGTGATGAATTGTGTAATTTATAATTTATTTCCATTTTAGAAAAACGATATAGATTAATGAAGCAGCTGTAAATTATTGCAGCTGTTTTTTTATAAGTTGATTTTTCATGGATAGTCTGGAAAAATGGTCAGTGAGACCATACTTTTTAGCATAATAATTTGACCAGTAGTGGAAAAATTGGTTCAATTGACCATTATCTATCAAAATGGAATGGTCATCTTCATTAGGTTTAAATTTATCGAATATTCAATAAAACCTCATAAATATTACTTACAAAACATTAGCCACTCACATCATAAAGATGTTTACAACATTTCAGAGGGTTATATGTTATTTTGCGAGTATAGTATTCCGTTCCAACGACTTGTTTCCTATTTTTCAATAATGCTAAGGATTATATCTCTTTTATTTCGTAGTCTTTCTCTTTAAAATCTTAAAGCTCCTACTCTTATATGGTCTGTTGTGCAGCCACGAGTATTGCGATTAATTGTGCGGCTGGTACCACCAGATTGTGTTTGGCATCCACTTCTGCCTGCATATTGAATGAAACTTCAACCGCTTGTCATTGCACCAGTAAGGCTCCGACATCTTATCAGTGGTGTTTAATTGGGGTTCACCGCTTGCTTGCAATTTCTCTTCCAGTAACTCATAGCAAAGTTTATTCTTTTACAAACGTGCTATCTTCTGTTGAACGTTTTTGATTTCTTTAGAATTCTCTTTCTTATCATTTTCTTCCAGTAGTCCTAAGTTTTGGTATCAATATATATTCCAAATGTTTGTCTATTTTCCTTTGATTAAAATTAGCTTTCTTGCTATTGTGCGCTCGGCTTTTGGTGCCATCTATAGCAATGGTTTCCCCTGCTATTAAATCAGCATCTTTTAAAAAGCTAACAAAGAGTTTGAATAAGTTCTTTAATGCTACAGGATTGTCTTTTCTGAAATCGGAGATGCTGTGGTAATTGGGACGAATATCTTCCAATAGCCATTCAATATTTCTAAACATTCTTTTTCTAATTTGCGACTGCTTCTTAATCTGGTGAGATAACAGTATAAATAGATTTTCAGAAATATTCCACTCTTATAACCTGACGACCTTCTTTTTTTTAAAGTGTTTTAACCTAAAACCCAAGCTTAGACAAATTTACAAAAAGATGCAAAGCATCTATAAAACGAACTTGATCATCGGCAGAAATAGGGTCTTCTAAACTTCAAATACGCATCAGATGTTGGGAAGTACCTAGGATATGTTGCATTCTTAAAATACGAAAAATCCTGTTTTTAAAAACAATACTTCCTATATTTGTTTAAAACTAAACGGAAGTTTTTTCACAGAATAACGTTGTACGACATTTGACTAAAAAAACGGATAAAAATAAAATTCAAAAACTTTTTACAAATTTTATTTATTTTATTAAGCTTATTTAACGAAATTTTTATGATAAAATTAATGCTTCAGAAAAAATATATCATAGGTTTGTTAAAATTAATTAACTGAAAAATCTTATGAAAAACATCTTTTTAGCTGTATTACTGTCTTCCTTTTTTTTTGTTAAAGCACAAAATAAAAAAGACATCATCCTAAATCCTTATGAGAAGAAAAATGAACTTATCTTGGATTTAATCGGACCGTTATTGAGTGGAGGAATTAATGCAAGTTATGAAAGACATTTAAACAAAAAGTCATCATTGGGAGTTACTTTATGTTATATATACGATAACACCAAGGAAACAGATATGAATTATTCCATATCTCCGTATTACAGAATGTATTTTGGCAAAAAATATGCTTCTGGTTTTTTTGTTGAAGGATTTGGAATGGTTCATTCAACTGATGGAAAAAAAATATATGACACAGTAGAAAAATTAACATTTACTGAAAACCCTAGTGTTATTAATCTTACCATTGGTGTAGGCTTAGGCTGGAGAGGTGTCGCAAAAAGTGGATTTACTTATGGCGCAAACCTAGGTATGGGAATAACTTTCTTAAATGCTGACAAAACTGACCACGACCACGTTGCTAAATTTTCTTTAAACGTAGGCTATCGATTTTAATGAAATTTCAGCATATAAACTTGGTTCTTTCTGGTAATGGTAATGAGGCTGTCCGAAAAGGGCAGCCTTTTTGATGTAGCAAATTTTAGGAATTGATTTTTCTTTGGTTGATTTATGAAAAAATATTCTGTTACGGTTTTAAAAAGGTAAATTTCGACTTTTGTAAGTCTATTTCGAACTCGTACAGAAAATTTTATGGCACAAACTTCTAAGTGGGCATTTATCACATCTTTTTGCTTGATAATATAGAACAAATTCTGGACAACAAACCGGTTGTCCTTCATTTTTTTCTTCTGCTCTTTATGAAAATAATTATACTTTACATAGGCTGTTATTTCTTTACTTTCAAGCATTTCGTAGTTTTCTTCGCTTCCATAACCAGCATCGGCTACCAACTGTTTTGCTTTGTTTTTGGTACCTTTTTTCAAATTCCTCCAGATGGGATTTTAAAGTTGCAGTATCGTTAGGTGTTTGATGGATAGATACGTTTGTAAGGAATTGATTTTCTGTGGATATCTGAGGATTATATGCAGGTTTTAACTGTCCGTTTTTCATATGGTCTTCCTTCATTCTTATAAAGGTAGCGTCAGGATCAGTCTTGCTGTAGGAGTTTCTATTGCCTAAAATCACTAAATCTTTTCGTGTTTTTCGAGTTTTGGCAGATGTTCCTCTTGAAGTTTTTGAAGCTCTTTGGCTGTTTTTTTGTTTGGCTCCTTGAGCTTTTTATTTAACTCAGCCAATTTTTCTTTTAGCTCTTCCGAGTTTATTTTTTTTGGTAACTCTTCCTTGTTAATCTTTCGGCTATCTGATGCTGCAGGCTGTAAATACAGAATAAATTCTGATACGGCTAACGAGGTATTTATAAAGAATTTAAAACAGTTTGTTCCTATACCGGAGATAAAAAATATTTATATTACTGTTTTATCAGAATGTTATAGAGAGCAGACCAAAGAAATATATGAAGAAAAGCTTAAAATAATAGCTCAGCTCAAAGATTATGAAAAGAGACTTTCGCACGCAAGAGATTTATTAGCAACACAACAAATCGATGCTTCAGATTATAGAGATATGAAATCTGATTATGGGCAGTAATTAACAGGCTGGAATTAAAATTAGCAGGTATTAATGTAGATGATCAAGATATTGATGAAATATTAAAAGTAGGTGTAGAAAACCTCTTGAAGCTCAATGAATACTACGATAGTGGGGATTGGTCTCAATCAAGAATTGGTTCGATTTATCCTGAGAATTTCACGATTTCAGAAAATCAGTTTCGAACTACAAGGATCAATGAAGTTTTGCAAGTTATCTATTTGATTAATAGTAGAATATCAACAAATAAAAAAGGGACAAAGAAGAAAAAGTCTTCTTTGTCCCATGTAGTAGCGAAGACGGGAGTTGAACCCGTGACCTCAGGGTTATGAATCCTGCGCTCTAACCAACTGAGCTACCTCGCCATTTTGGCTTGCATTACTTGTGCAATGCGGGTGCAAATATAGAATTAAAAATCAATATTCCAAAAATTATATATTTAAAGATTTAGATAAAAACTTAAATTTTTATTTTTTAATATTAATTTAAATGTTCTATATTACACGTCAAAATTGAAAAACTATGAAAATTAAGTACGAATTAGAATTCCCAATTAACTCATCTCCACAGCTGCTCTTTCAGTATATTTCTGATCCGTCTGGGTTGAGTGAATGGTTTGCTGATAATGTTAATTCTAGGGGGGAGTTTTACTCATTCCATTGGGATGATTCAGAAGAAAAAGCTCGGTTAGTTACAAAAAAAACAGATGAACGTGTTAAGTTTAGATGGCTAGATGAAGATAACGAAGAAACTGAGTATTTTTTCGAAATCAAAATTCTCAAAGACGAAATTACAAAAGATGTTAATTTAGTTGTAGTTGATTTTTCTGATGAGGAAGATTTAGAACAATCAAAACTTTTATGGGAAAATCAGATTTCAGATCTTAAACAAGTATTGGGTTCTGTATAATAAGCTTTATATTTGCTGTTCTTTTAAATAGAGGCATATAATGGTTAATTTAAACGGACAGCAAAAAGCTATTTCAAATATATCGATTGAAACCAATAGAGGGTTTCTCTATGGTGATGCAGTTTTCGAAACAATTAAAGTTTTAGATGGTAAAGTATTATTTTTAGAAGATCATTATTTTCGATTGATGTCTTCAATGAGGATATTGAGAATGGAAATTCCGATGAACTTTACTATGGAGTTTTTTGAGAAAGAAATTAAAAAATCTATTTCTATAGAGAATATCAACTCTTCAACGGCTTATAGAGTACGTTTTACGGTTTATAGGGATTCAGAGGGTTATTACTTACCAAAAGAGCAATCAATCGGGTACGTTGTGACTTCAGAGAGGCTTTTAAACGAAATGTATGTTTTTAATGAAGGGACATATGAAGTAGAATTGTTTCGTGATTTTTATATTACTAAACATTTGTTATCGACTTTAAAAACGACTAATAAATTAGTTCAAGTTGTAGGAAGTATTTTTGCGAAAGAGAATGGTTTTGAAAATTGTTTAGTATTAAATGATGAAAAAAATGTAATAGAAGCTCTACAGTCAAACTTGTTTGTTGTAAAGGGAAATCAAATTAAAACACCACCTGTTTCAGACGGATGTGTAAAAGGAGTAATGCGTAAGCAAATAATTGAATTAATTGCTAACAATAAGGATTATGAATTAGTAGAAGAATCCGTTTCACCATTTGAATTACAGAAAGCAGATGAGTTATTTTTAACAAACTGTATTGTTGGGGTTCAGGCAGTGAGTAAGTATAGAAAAAAAGAGTATACTACAAATGTTACTCAGGAATTACTGAAAAGACTTAATGCGAAAATCAGATTATCTTAATTAAAATCTGGATTTTCAGGGGCGTTTACCCAAATAGAATATTCCTTACCTAGATCTTGAATAAAAGACTTCCAAAGAGTCTGAGAGGGGGTAAGGAATATTTTTTTATAATCAATATTATCATAAATATGAATCCAGAAGTTATCGTCTATTTCATTATGTAGTTGATCAAAATCCCATCCCGAATAACCTAAGAAAAAACGAATGTCTTCTTTTTCTAGTTTTTTTGAATTGATTAGGTGTACAACTTGATCATAATCTCCTCCCCAATACATATGTTCATTAATGGCAACCCCATTGGAAATAAGATCAGGTCTAACATGAAGAAAGAAGACTTTATCTTGCTCAACTGGACCACCGTGATATATAGTGAAATTTGCGTTTATTTCCGATATTAAACTATTTATTTCAATGTCTAGGGGTTTGTTCAAAATAAAACCAATAGCTCCTTCTTCTTCGTATTCTGCAAGTATTATAACAGATCTAGAAAAAACACTATCTCCAGTTGCTGTTGTGGGTAATGAAAGCAGAAAATCACCTTTATTTATAAATGAGGGAAGCATAAGTTTGGGGTGTAAAAGAGAGTTTGCATTATTGAACATAAAAAAGACCCTACTGTAATAAGTAAGGTCTAATTTATATCGTATAAGATACTAATATTATTTCGTGTTAACTGCAGTTTCTAACTCTGAACCTGCTTTAAATTTAACTACGTTCTTAGCAGCAATTTGAATCGTTTTACCAGTTTGAGGATTTCTACCATCTCTAGCTGCTCTTTCAGATACAGACCAAGATCCAAAACCTACTAAAGAGATTTTACCACCTTTTTTCAAAGTTTCACCAACATTAGATAAAAAAGATTCTAGTGCTTTTTTAGCTGCTGCTTTTGAGATTCCTGCATCTTCTGCAATTGCATCAATTAATTCTGTTTTGTTCATAATAATTTTTTTTTAACGGTTATTTTAATACGTTCTCATACAAATTTAAAGTTATTCCTTTATAAAGCAAGTGTTGAGCAATAAATACTTTACCATTGTTAATAACTTTTTACTGTTTGTTGATAACTTACCTTGTTTTTTATAAAAACCCTCGAAGCCTATGTGTTATAAGGCTTTAGCGCTTTTACTTAGTTTTATCCCGTTTAATAGACTTGCAGTAGACATTTGTTTTTTTCCAGGAAACTGTAATTGAAGTATGTGAATGTATCCATCTGAAACGGCAATTTTCATTTCTTTTTTAGTAGTAATTATGGTACCTAAGGAATCTTGATGATTTGAAGCTTCAAATAGACTTTCATATATCTTAACTGTCCATGATTCGTCTTCATCTTTAAATTCGCACCAAGCAGTTGGGTAAGGACTTAATCCTCTTATGTGATTGTGAATCTCTTGACCTGATTTAGACCAATCAATTTTACAATTATCTTTATTTAATTTATAGGCTGTTTTAGTTTCTTCAGCTGGTTGAAGTATTGTCTTTACAGAATCGTTTTGAATGGCTTGTAACGTTTCAACAACAGCTATCGCTCCTAAATTCATTAATCTATCATGTAAAGCTCCTGCATTCTCTTCTGGTAATATAGATGTTTCTTTACGTAATATAATTGCTCCGGTGTCAATTTTTTCATCAATGAAAAAGGTTGTAACACCAGTTTTAGTTTCACCATTTATAATTGCCCAGTTAATAGGAGCAGCTCCTCTGTAGTCAGGAAGTAAAGAAGCGTGAAGATTGAAAGTTCCAAGTTCAGGAATTCTCCAAACAACTTCAGGTAACATACGGAAGGCAACTACTACTTGCAAGTTTGGATTTAAACTATTTAATTCGTCAAGAAACTCTTCTGATTTTAAGTTTGTTGGTTGTAGAATTTTAAGCTCTTTTTCCAAAGCATATTCTTTTACTGCGGAGTATTTTATTTTTTGTCCACGTCCTGCCGGACGGTCTGGAGCTGTTATTACAGCTACAACATTATATTGATTTTGGATCATGGCGTCTAGGATACCGACTGCAAAGTCTGGAGTTCCCATAAATACGATACGAAGATCTTTCATTTTAGTATATATTGATTATTTTCGTTTGGTGTAATTCTGTTTTCTTCCAACAATAACATAATTGCTGTCTGAATGTGTTTTGAGTTAGTTTCTAGAAGCTGTTCTATATCTTCTATGCTTCTCGGCCCAATTTCTAAAAGCGTTGTAATATCCGTAGTTAGTTTTTTTAAATTCGGAATAACTTCATTTTTTTTCTTTTTTAGACAGCTAGAGCATTTTTCACAATCTTTTAAACACTCTTCATCAAAATAGTGCAGTATGATTTTGTTTTTACAAATATCGTTATTCTCAACGTAGAACAACATAGATTTAAACTGCTTTTTCTTTAAATCATTTTGCTGCTTAAGGTAGGGGAGAGTTCTATAAAGAGTTCTGTCGTCTTCTCTTGCTTCGCAAAATACCATGGAAATGTCATTGTCTTCTGGTTCATATATACATAAATCATTCTCTTGCCATTTTAGCAAATAGTTTTTTAACAATTCTACTTCACTATCAATCAGTTCTGAAATCTTTTCTAAATTTAAGTCTATTTTGAATTCATTGATACCGGGGTAATTTCTAATAAGATGTAAAAGAAAATTCTCTTCATTTTCATCAGTCGACGCATAATCAAGGAGAACACTGCTAGAGGCAGTAAATTGAATGTTGGTTTTACTACCAAAGTTCTGTGAGAATTTAACAATGCTTTGACGGTCTAGAAATTGTAAGGCGTTGAATGTTTTCTTTGTAGGTAACTTATATAGAGTGCAAAATGCATTAAAATTAAAGCTGTGTTGAGAATTAAAACCCTCACCATAAGCAATTCTTAAAAAGTTGTTTAGTTTTCTGTAAACAAGCAATAGAAAGTCCTTGTCAAAAAGAGTGTTACTAAATGAGATATGATTTAGTTGTATGTCTTCATGATTGATGAGGAGTGTAGTAAAAGCTTTATCTCCATTTCTTCCAGCACGACCAGCCTCTTGGTAATAACTCTCGATATTTTCGGGAATTTGTATATGAATGACGTTTTTTACATTGTCTTTGTCTATTCCCATTCCAAAAGCATTAGTAGCGACGATAATAGGTGTTTTTTCATCAAGCCATGATTTCAAGCGTTTTTTCTTTTCGTTTGATGATAGTCCCCCGTGAAAAAAAGTACTTTGAAAATTAAGTTGGTTTAGTTTTTCTGAAAAAAGTTGACATTGTTTTCTATTTCTAGCATAAATAATAGTCGGAGCTGGATTTTTATGAAGAATTTTAAAGATAGTTTGTTCTTTGTCTTCTACTTTGTATACCCCATAATACAGATTGTCTCTATAGAAACTTTTTTTAAAAACTGTTGGTTTCTCAAGCTTAAGTAGTTCTATAATATCGTTTTGTGCTTGAAGGTTAGCAGAAGCGGTGAGTGCTATAAAAGGTTTGTCTGGGAAAACTTCTTTAAGTTTATGAATTTGTAGATAAGCTGGTCTGAAATCATGACCCCATTGGGAAACACAATGTGCCTCGTCAATTGCAATTAAATTAATTTTAAGTTTTTCCAAGCGCTCAATAATCCATGCTTGCTGCAGGCGTTCAGGTGCGAGGTAAAGGAATTTATAGTCACCATACATGCAGTTGTCAAGAATGTCAGAGATGTCTTCCATGCTATTGCTGCCCACAATTGCAGTAGCCTTAATACCTTTATGTTGTAAGTTTTGAACCTGATCTTCAATAAGAGCAATAAGCGGGGATATGACAAGACATATACCGGGAAGAATAAGACCTGGAATTTGAAAACAAATACTTTTACCGCCTCCAGTAGGTAGCAGTGCAAAAGTATCTTTGTTTGCAAGAACATTTTGGATAATCGCTTCTTGTGGATTTCTAAATTCCGAGTGTTTCCAATATTCTCGTAGTAACTCTATTGGTTGAATCATGCCACTATTTTGTCCGTTAAGTATAAAAGTATTCAAAAAAAAGAAGGGTTACAAGTTTTAAATGTACCCTTCTTATATTATAATTGGTTTAAGATAAAATCTGCCCGATTTGCTACAGTATCTTTTGGAACTTCAATTAGATTATAGCCATATTTATTATAAGTTTCGACTAAGTGTGAGTGAATGGTATTTGCTTGTTCAAAGTTTTCATAACGAGCTTCGTCACTTTGGTAAATAGTCTCCCAAGGTGGAAGTAAAAAGATCTTTGAGTAAGTATGTTTTTTGCAAGCCAAGTCAAAAGATTCAGGGTATTGATCTCCAATATAATGCATATAGGCAAGAACATCAGGAATACCTCTATCAATAAAAACTACATCAACCATTTCTTCACAAGCTTTTTGATGTTGTTTTATTCTACCTTCTAAAAGCAACTCGCTAAATAATAATGGGTTTTTTAGAAAAAGTTGATCGATTCCCTTTTTTTGAGCCTCTAAAGTAACCTCTCTAGAAATCTCAGGATAGCACACATGTCCTTGGTTCGACAAATAATCAATTAAAGTTGTTTTGCCTGATCCAGGACCTCCTATAATTAAAATGATGTTTTTATTCATTTCGCCTCAAAAAAATATGAAAGCGCAAAATTACAATAAAAACTTTGGTTACTAAAATTCTTTAACTACCTATGATTCTTAAACAGTGATAAAAGCATTTTAAAATATATATAAAAACCGTATATTTGCGTAAATAATACAATAATGGATACGAAAACAGAAGAGTTCTACGAGAGACTAAAAGGGGAATTAGAAAAAAGCACTTCATGGCCAAATTCTTATTTGTTTAAATTTATTGTTCCCGCGGATATTTCTAAAGTAGCTCGTATTGAACAAGCTTTTGATGGGTTAGATGCAGAAATCGAAACGCGTGATTCAAGTACTAAAAAGTTTACTAGTGTTTCTATTCGTGTAGTTATGCCTAATGCAGAAGCAGTCATTAATAAGTATAAAGATATGTCTTCAATTGAAGGAATCGTATCTCTATAATTTTCTTCATTTTCACTATAAGGCGTCAATAGTTTTATAGTATTTTAGTGGTAGTTTTTGTTTTTAAAAACAAAATGCTACGACTCGTTTAAAAACAAACCACATTATGGAAGCAGTTACGGAAAAGATAGTCTCAGAGTTGGAATACAACGCTCTAAGATCGCATTTAATCATACCTGAATATGGAAGACATATTCAAAAATTGATTGAACATGTTGTTTCAATTGAAGACAGTGTTGAGAGAAATAAAGCTGCTAAATATGCTATCTCTGTTTTGGGGAGCATGAATCCTCATTTAAGAGATGTACCTGATTTTCAGCATAAGTTGTGGGATCAGCTATTCATGATAGCGGATTTTAAATTAGATGTAGAGAGTCCATTTCCAATACCAAGTAGAGAATCAGTAAGTACTAAGCCAGAGCGATTAGATTATCCACAGAATTTCCCAAAATACCGTTTCTATGGTAATAATATCAAGTATATGATAGATAAAGCTATGGAGTGGGAAGAAGGAGAAATGAAGGATGCTTTAATTATGGTGATTGCTAATCACATGAAAAAAAGTTATTTGAGTTGGAATAAAGACACTGTAAAGGATGATGTGATATTTGAGCATCTATGTGAATTATCTAATGGAAAGATAAATCTTTTCAAGAAAGAAGAAGAGTTGTCTACCTCTTCAGATTTAATAAAAGTCAATAAAAAGGTATCAAATAAAAGCGGGTTTACAAACAATAATCCCAAAGGAAAGAAACAACATAAAAATTATCAAAACTCAAAAACTAAAAAATAGAAATGGGAACATTTAAAATTGAAGGAGGCGTTACTTTACGTGGAGAAGTTCATCCACAAGGAGCAAAAAACGAAGCCCTGCAAGTGTTATGTGCCGTTTTGTTAACCCCTGAAAAAGTTATTATTTCTAATATACCAGATATTATTGATGTCAACAAACTGATCAATTTATTGGTAAAACTAGGGGTAAAGGTTGAACGTTTGGGAGCTAACGAATTTTCGTTCCAAGCAGATGAATTAAATCTTGGTTATTTAGAATCAGAAGATTTCAAGGAAGAAGGAAAAGCACTAAGAGGATCGATCATGTTGGTTGGACCATTATTGGCACGTTTTGGAAAAGGATATATTCCAAAACCAGGAGGTGATAAAATCGGAAGAAGGCGTTTAGATACCCATTTTGAAGGCTTTATTAATTTAGGAGCTACTTTTAGATATAATAAAGAAGACCATTTTTATGGAGTGGAAGCAGAAGAACTGAAGGGAACTTATATGCTTTTAGATGAAGCTTCTGTTACAGGAACAGCTAATATTCTAATGGCTGCTGTTTTGGCAAAAGGAACTACTACAATTTATAATGCTGCTTGTGAGCCTTATACGCAGCAATTGTGTTCTATGTTGATTTCAATGGGAGCTAAAATTCAAGGAGTAGGTTCTAATTTATTGACAATTGAAGGAGTGAGTGCTTTAGGTGGTTGTAATCACCGTATCCTTCCAGATATGATTGAAATAGGTTCGTGGATAGGTTTAGCAGCCATGACACAAAGCGAAATAACTATAAAAAATGTAGGCTGGAAACATTTGGGATTAATACCAACAGCATTTAGAAAATTAGGGATTACGCTAGAGTTGTCAGGAGAAGATGATATTTATATTCCGGCTCATACTAATGGATATGAAATTCAAAATTTTATAGATGGGTCTATATTAACTGTTTCTGATGCACCTTGGCCTGGTTTAACACCAGATTTATTGAGTGTTATACTAGTAGTTGCAACTCAAGCAAGAGGGGAGATTCTACTTCATCAAAAAATGTTTGAAAGCAGATTGTTCTTCGTGGATAAGTTGATAGATATGGGGGCAAAGATTATTTTGTGTGATCCGCATAGAGCTGTCATTATTGGACATGATTTTAAATCAAAACTAAAGGCGACCAATATGTCTTCACCAGATATACGAGCAGGAATATCTCTTCTGATTGCTGCCTTATCTGCAAAAGGTACAAGTATTATTCAAAATATTGACCAAATCGATAGAGGATATGAACGAATCGATGAAAGACTACGTGCATTAGGCGCTAAAATTGAAAGAGTCAATTAAACTGAAACGTTTTCTTATATTACATACATAGGAGTGAAACATATTGTTTTACTCCTTTTTTTTTAAAATAATTAAACGAGTGTCAGTGATTTTAGAAAAATAGAAAGAACACTTAAAGGTCTCTAGATAGAAATCCGTACTGTCTGGTGATAAAGATTGATGTTTTTTATTTTTGGATTAAATCCAATACTTTAATACCTAGAATTATTCCTTGATCTTTAAAGCCTCCATTGTAATTAGACCTAAAATAATCAATTCGAAATGGTCTAAATTTACCGAATCCAAAATTATTTAAACCGATACTGAACTCTTGATATGGAGATTTGTCCTCGACTGTTAAGTGATGAAAACCTAATATAAGAGAATATCGAGTTTTATTTAAAATAGGAATCTTATTAATAATGAAGCCCTTAAAGTCGTGTTCAATATGATACTCAATATACGATTTCCGAGTACTATATTCATAATAGGGTAATAAATTGAATTGCTTATTGTAATCAGGGCTAGAGCCAATCGGCGTTTCATTACCGTAAAAGTGCTTATAATCCATGAAAGCAATATCATTTTGCTCGATAAATTTTCCTGTGTCAAAACCAAAGCTTAGATTTCCAATAGAGCCAATGGAGCTGTTGTATTTAGTAGATAGCGAAATAAATGTGTAATCATACTTCTTAATACTAGAACTTAAACCTTTTTCCAATTGAAGTGAAAGGACAGGATATTTAGAGTTTCGGATATATTGCTTTTGATTTGAGTAGCTTATAATTTTTTGATCGAAGACCAATTCGATACCTGCGTTAAATTTAAAAATGCTATGTGACTCAAAAGGAGCGTCTGTGTAATTTGAGTCGTCTATAGGATTGTTTGAGCTGAAATTTAAACTTGGTACAAATGGAGGAGAAATAATGTTGTTAAACAAAGGCGTTCTGCTTGCGTATTCAAAGCTTGATTTTAATTTTAAACCGGTAAAAGCATATTGTTCATAAGCAATTTTAATAAAATCTTTTTGATAATATTTAGCAAAGTTCTTTCCGAACCAAGCGCCTGCAATAGAGTTAATAATGTTTTTGATAGGAGCTTTTTCTTGACCAAATTGTTCAATAATCATTCCACCAGAAAGGTTAAGAGTGTTATAATTCTTCTTATTAAACATATGAGAGGCAAAACCGGAAAAACGAGGTTTGTCTTCCTCAATACCATAACTCAGAACTACACCTAACTCTGTTTTACGCTCGTCTTTTCTGTTTTGTGTAAATACTAATCCAGTATTTACATTAAAGCCTTGTACGGGATTAAAAGCAAAAGAAGATATAAGTCCTTGGTAAACGTATTTTCTATTTTTGAATGAGTTGTGGTACTCATAACCTTTTATTAATTTAAACAAGGTAAAAGCGTTAGTACCACGGTCGATAGAATCTAAGACTAATTTCACATTTCTACTTTCCAATAGTTGTTCGCTTCTGTCAAATCGATTGGATTCTCTTTCAGTTAAAGGGATTTTTCTGTGCATTACCCAAAAATAATCTCCCTTTTTACTAAAGTCTTTCTCATATTGAATTAGTTCTCTAGTAAAATCAGATTTTGAAAGAGTGTCAACAATCTTATAGTTCGTAAAAGTTGATTTAAAACTACCGTAATAATTGAAAACAAGAAATTTTCCTTTCAAATCTAAGTATTGTTTATCCTTAACCCATGTTTGATGTTTTTCGTCAAATACGAAATTTTGTTGTAAATAAAATTCGTCCACTTTCGTAACACCAATATTAGCAGCTTTAATCTTTGCATCGACGGCATATAACTGCCAAGAGTCCTTAACTAGATAGATGAAACCTTCCATAACCGGTTCGTTACTTCTTTTAGGTGTAACTTTAATCTGATATATGGTATGGTTGTTAGATTTAAAACTTCTTTCTAATTGAAAAAAGTAATAGCTCGGAGCAATAGGTGCAAGAGGGGAAATCACTTTTAGAGTTGGAGAAATTTCCTTTCTATAAAAATCAATATGTGCATCTGTTCCCGTAAGAAATTCTAAACCATTGTTATTACCACTTTCTTTCATACCCAAAACTCTTTCTTTGAAATAGTCAGGTTTTTTAAAAGTTAAAGATGAAGAAAGTTCACTTAAATAGAAAAATTTATCATGAACAGTGTCGGTGTCAAGAGCTGGATTTAAGTCTTTGCGTTCCTGTCCTAAAAATTTAGCTCTGTTATTACTTAGTTCTAAAGAAGCTTTTGAATAAAAGTCAACAGTATATTTGCTCATTTCAGCAGTTTTTCGGTTTTTACTAGCTGCTTGAACAATGAAGAGAGCGAAAGGGTCTAGTGGTTTTGTAGAAAAAAAATTAGGATCTAGTATGGTAGACTCTAAAGCTATTTCGATTTTGTTAGAAGATCTTTTGGGGTGCCAGCTAATTTTTTTTGTTTCGTAGGTCTCCTTTTGAAAAAATATATAAGTGTTTTTGGCAGGTTCCTCAATAGTGAAGTTACCCCATTTATCTGTAAATGTAAGCAGAGTTGTGTTTTCAACAAAAACAGCCACTTGTTCGAGAGGAACTCCTTTATTTGAAATAATACGACCCGAAATTTGAGCCAATGCATTCAAGTGAAGAAGTAATAACGTTAAAACAAGAAGGAGTTTGTTCATTTAGGTTATTTTAATACAAAAAGGATTGAAGTGCTAGTGTGTAGCTATTTAAACCAAAACCAGATATAGAACCTTTACATACAGCTGCAATATAAGAATGACTTCTAAAAGATTCTCTTGAATGTACATTAGAGATGTGAACTTCAATAACGGGGCTTTCAATTGCACTGATTGCATCTGCTATCGCTATTGATGTGTGTGTGTATGCCCCTGCATTCAAAATGATGCCATCATACTCAAATCCGTATTTGTGTAATGAATCTATTAATTCGCCTTCATGGTTACTTTGAAAATAGGTGAAAGAAACTTGTGGAAACTGTTCTTTTAGTAGCAAGAAGAATTGATCAAAAGATTGATAGCCATAAATACTAGGTTCTCTTTTTCCTAATAAATTTAAATTAGGTCCGTTTAGGATTGCTATTTTCATAGGATTGTAAATGTATGATACAAATATAATTAAAATTCGAAGAGGTTTACTAGGTATTATGAACCTTTAAAGCGTTTGGAATACAAGTTAAAACGCAAGAAACGGTATAGTAATTGCATTTGATCGATTATAAAATATTCACTAAAACTATAAGACACAGTAGATGTGAATTATTATATAAGTTACCTAGTTGAGTGATTTAAGATTTTTAACATTAAAACTTGTCATATACTTGGTTTTTTATGTAATTGCAAGTGAGTATGTTAGTGATGATTGTAAAATATTGTTTATTGTAAATGTTATATTTATGTAAAAATGACATTATCTTCATGTAAACTTTTGTAAATTTGTCTAGTTAATAATTCAAAATAATCTAACAATGAAAAAAATTGTATTATCATTAGCAGCTGTTTTAGCTTTCGGATTAACTGCTCAAGCTCAAGACAAACCTACTTACGGATTCCAACAAAGTGATGTGTTCGTAGAAGGAAATTTCGGATTAAACTCTACAAACGATAAAAACACTGAAACAAAAACATCTAGCTTTAACTTTAACCCAAAAGTTGGTTATATGCTAAATGACAAATTTGCAGTTGGAGCTTCTTTCCAAGTTGGTAATGAAACAGAAAAAGTTGCAGGTGTTAAAACGGAGAAATTTAATAACTTCTACGGAGGTGTTTTCGGACGTTATAATTTCTTGGAATTAGGTAATCGTTTCCATACTTATGCTGAAGTTGGAGTTGGATTCAACCAATTAAAAAATGATATCGCTGACGTTAAAGCAAAAGGAATTAGCACTGGATTACATTTAGGTTTTGATTATTTCTTAACTCCAAATGTAGCTTTATCTTTCACTTTGGCAGACGTTATTTCATATGATTCTATGAAAGAAGATGGAAAAGAATCAGTTAGTGAATTCAATGCAAATATCAACGTGTTTGATAACTTCTTTGATTCTGCTAAATTTGGTTTGATCTACAAATTCTAATTTAGAATTATCTTATCTTAAATAAGGAAGAGGAACTGTGAAAGCAGTTCCTCTTTTTGTTTTGTGTATCTTTGATTTTTAAAGCAGTGTTAATGATACATAAAGATTGGGACTACTATTTAAGCAGTTTTCGCACTTATCTCAAGCTTGAAAGAGCTCTGTCTGAAAATTCTATTGCCAATTATACATTTGATGTTGAGCGTTTAATAACATATTTAGCTCAATATAATGAAGTTATTAGTCCACTAGAAGTTACACCCGATTTAATTCAGGCATTCTTATATCAAATAAATGCAGAAGTTGCTCCAACTACTCAATCACGTATTATTTCTGGTTTAAAAAGCTTTTTCAATTACCTGCTACTGGAGCGTTGTTTAGATAAGTCTCCTATGGATTTAATAGAAGTACCAAAAACTGGACGCAAACTACCCGATGTTTTAGCTTTAGAAGAGATAGATTTATTGATGGAAGGAATAGACCATTCTACTCCAGAAGGATATAGAAATCGTGTGATTTTAGAAACACTTTACAGTTGTGGGCTGCGAGTGAGTGAGCTTACGCATTTAAGAAAATCGGATTTGTTTTTCGAAGAAGGATTTATAAGAATTATTGGAAAGGGAGAAAAACATCGTTTTGTTCCTATAGGTCCCGATACAATGGGATTTATAAATAGATATATGCAAGAGATAAGATCTCATTTAAAAATAGATTCTAAGTACAGTGATATTGTTTTTTTGAATAGGAGAGGTAGGCAACTTACAAGAGCGATGATATTCACTATCGTTAAAAATGCAGCAGTAGAAATAGGGTTAAAAAAACAGATAAGCCCCCATACATTCAGACATTCATATGCGACTCATTTATTAGAAAATGGAGCGGATATCCGTGCTATACAGTTGCTATTAGGTCATGAGTCTATTACCACTACTGAAATTTACACACATGTAAATAGAGAACATTTACGCTCGGTCTTGGAGAAATTTCATCCTAGAAGTAGTTCAGTAAATGAAAAGTAAAAAATAACCCCATTTCATTTTGAAACAGGGTTATACGTAACAATTAATATAAAGATATGAAATTACTCTTCATGGAATGCTAATACTGGAGTGTCCATATGATAACTCAATTTACGAGTCATACTAGAGCTGAACAGTTTTTCAAAAAAGTTTCTACTTCTAGTAACAGCGACAACCAAGTCAATATCTTCATCATCCATAAACTCAAAAATAGCCTCGTCAACGGTTTTACTAGTTATGAAATGGAAAGAAATAGGTTCATTTTCATATCGTTCTCGCCATTCTGCAAGCTTTTGACCGTTAATGGTAGTTTTTTCTGAAGAGATATGTAAACATTCTATTTCAGCCTCAAAAACTTTTGCAATAGGAATAAGCTTATCTAATATCTCTAAATCCTTGTCTTTAAAAAGAGTAGTAAAGGCTATGTTTTGTATTCCATGAAATACTGCATTATGAGGAACGCTTAAAACAGGAATATGTAGCGATGAGATAGCATTAGCTGTGTTTGAACCTAAAAGTTTTTTGTCAAATCCTGAGTTTCCATTAGTTCCCATGACAACTAGGTCAATATTTTCTTCCTTGACGCATTTTTTTATAATTGAATTTAAAAACCCTTCTTCTAAAATGTATAACATAGGAACATGTGATAAACCTTGTTCTTCTGCAATCTGTCTAATGAAAGGTACCTGGTCTTTAAAGTTCTCAAACTTGCCGAGTTCAATCGTTTTATAAACATCTTGAACCATTACAGGGTTGGCAGTCGCAGAAATCACAGGCATTTCATATGCGTGTAATACATAAAGAGTAGAGCCATATTTTTCAGCCATCTTTAAAGCATAAACCAAGGCATTATTAGCAGTAGTTGAAAAATCTGTAGGAAATAGTATCTTTTTCATAGTAATCTAATTTGGTTTGTTCCATAAAGATAAGAATATAGTTTGATTTTTTTTAAAAATGTAAGCTTTAAATCATCTAGAACTACTAAAAAGAGCATTTTAGAAAACAGACGATAAAACCGTATATTTGCACCTTTAAAGATTGAATGAATATGATTTTACAAGATACCATTGTAGCCCTTGCTACTCCTTCAGGAGCTGGAGCTATTGCTGTTATAAGAGTTTCTGGAAAAAATGCAATTAAAGTAGCGGAAGAAGTTTTTGAATCGGTGAAAGGGAAGAAGTTAACAAAACAGAAAACGCACACATTGCATTTAGGACATATAGTAGATGGTGATCGAGTAATAGATCAAGTATTGACATCTTTGTTCAAAGGGCCTAACTCTTATACGGGTGAAGACACCGTTGAGATATCTTGTCACGGCTCTACATTCATTCAGCAGCAAATTATACAATTGCTATTGAGAAAGGGTTGTAAAATGGCACAAGCAGGGGAATTCACTATGCGTGCTTTTTTAAACGGCAAGTTAGACCTTTCTCAAGCAGAAGCTGTAGCAGATCTTATTGCTTCAGATAATGAAGCAAGTCATCAGATAGCTATGCAACAGATGCGCGGTGGTTTTTCTAGTGAAATAGCTAAGTTGAGAGAAGAATTATTAAACTTCGCATCTCTAATCGAGTTAGAACTTGATTTCTCTGAAGAGGATGTAGAATTTGCAGACCGTACTCAGTTTCGTGAACTCATTCAGCGCATAGAATTTGTATTAAAAAGATTGATAGATTCGTTTGCAGTAGGAAATGTTATTAAAAATGGAATACCAGTTGCAATAGTGGGAGAGCCCAATGTAGGTAAATCAACACTATTAAACGCATTGTTGAACGAAGAACGCGCAATTGTATCAGAGATAGCAGGAACCACTAGAGATACTATTGAAGATGAATTGGTAATAGATGGAATTGGCTTTAGATTTATAGACACTGCGGGAATACGCGAGACGAAAGATGTGGTAGAGAGCATTGGGATTCAAAAAACATTTGAGAAGATAGAAGCAGCCCAAGTTGTAATTTATTTAATAGACGGAGGTAAATTGAATGAAAGCACACTGGAGAAGATTAAAGTAGAGGTAGAGAAATTAAAAAATCAATATCCACTAAAACCTTTATTAGTAGTTTGCAATAAAAGAGATTTATTAAGTGAAGAGCAAATAACTAGCTGTCAGACATACATACCAGAGTTATTATTCATGTCTGCTAAAGAAAAAGAAGGTGTAGAGGGGTTAAAAGACAGTTTATTGAGCTTTGTAAATACTGGAGCATTGAGAAATAATGAAACTATTGTAACCAACACCAGACATTATGATGCGTTGTTAAAAGCATTAGAAGAAATTGAAAAGGTGAAATGGGGGTTACAAACAAATATATCAGCAGACTTAATGGCAATAGACATTCGTCAAGCACTTTATTATTTCGGTGAGATTACTGGTCAAGTAAGTAATGATGAACTGCTTGGTAATATTTTTGCTAATTTTTGTATCGGGAAATAAGATATTTGTAATTATATTTTTATAAAGCGTTGTAGTATTAACTACAACGCTTTTTTTTTGGATATTCTTGTGTAAAGTAAAACAGTAATACTAGTTTTTAGACCTAAATTGATTTAACACTTTAATGTTTAAAAGACGATTATGAAATATAGTACTTCCTTCATCTTCTATAGCAAATAGTATTTGTGTTAGGTTTATGTTTTTTTTCAAATTTGCTACGCTCAAGTCTTACCAATTTATTTTTACCATTCTCGGTACTGATGATGTAACTACTAATGATATTGAAGAACATCTTTTTTGCTTTACTTCCAATTTCGGTCAAGTAGACTCAAAAAGCAAAACGTGTAAACAACGTGGAATAAAGAATGATGACCAAAAAGAAGGTGAGTCTAATCAAGGAGCTCAAATGGGAGGTGCTATATAATATTTTATTATTTCAATTTTATTATTTTAAATTCATGAACCCTAATTCTGATTTTTTAGAATTGGGTTTTTTGTTTTTAATCGAATCACTTTTAAATAATCTAATACAGCAGTTCTATTTGTCAAATAGGCATAAGAAGAGTTATTTATCGATATTTTTTTATATAGATCTGGATATCAGAGATTATTTTCAAAATTAATACTTATAAAATATTGTTTGAGTTTCGATGTAATCTCCTCAATTTGTTTTGTAAAAAGCTTCAAACCTTGCTAAATAGTTAAACTTTTAATTTGTTTTAATGAGAGGTACGTGCTGAAATTAAAATAGTGTAACTTCATTGTATTCAAATATATAGGTAAAAATAAAGAACGGATTATATAAATAATTACATTTGTTTTTTTGTAATATTAATTATTCATACTATGTATTCACTATTAGTATTTCTTGGAGCGATAGCTCCTTCTGAATTTATCTTAGTTATTGCAATTGTGTTGTTGCTGTTTGGTGGTAAAAAAATTCCAGAATTGATGAAAGGTTTAGGAACTGGTATCAAGGAATTTAAAAATGCCACAAAAGAACATAACAATCCAACTGCGAAAGCGACGACACAAGATCAGGAAGAACAATTTAAAACAGAGTAATAACACTCTTTTTAATAAAAAAAACACTAAGAAATTAGTGTTTTTTTATTATTCTCTAGGTTGATGTTATATTACTACGTGATTTTGTAAAGGAGTTTGATTTATGGTCGACAAATCCATAATTCTTGAATTAAGAATACTTTTTAAAACCCTAAAGTGATTAGAACTTTAGAGTTTTTTTTAAAATAAAAGTCATAATTCAAAAGGAATTAAATTGGCACAATTATGGTAATCTATTTATTGAAGGCACATCCGCTAATTGTTGGATGTAGTTAAAAGATAATCATATGAAAAAAATAAAAAAATCCATTTTAGCATTAGCCGTTATCATGACTGCTTTTGCAGCTTGTAATAACGTAGAAAATAAGAAGAGTGAAACATCTGAGACATCAGAAGAAGCTGTTCAAGAATATACACACGAATGTTCTATGCATCCTGAAGTAAAGGGAATGGAAGGGTATAAATGTACTAAATGTGGTATGGATTTACAACCCATTAAAAAAGATGAGATTAAAGCGTTAAAAGTTGATATTTCATCAAAACAAGGAGTTATTGAATCTGGTAAACCAGTCAACTTTTCTATTTCTATTACTGATAACGGAAAGAATGTTCCATTAGAAGTGCAACACGATATGAAAATGCACCTTTTGGTTGTAAATGAGGAGTTAACTTGGTTCGATCATATTCACCCAGAAGAACAAACAGATAGTACTTACAATGTTTCAGAAACATTTCCATTTGCTGGAAAATACTTAATGTTTACAGATTTTAAAGCTGTTGGAGCATCTGGTATTGTAGATAAACAAGAGATTGAAATAAAAGGTATCCCTAGTAATCAAGTGGCTAAGTTGGACCCGAAATATGTTTCTAAAGTAGGTGGTTATACTGTAACATTACTCAACGGTGAAGATTTGAAAACCAATAGACCCCAAGATTTAAAGTTTACAATTGAGAAAGATGGTAAACAATTTCAAGTTGCAGATATGCAGAATTATCTTGGAGCAACTGCCCATATTGTGATGATTAGTCAAATCGATAAGGATTTTCTACACATTCATCCCATGTCTGATAAACAACTTCCAATTTATGCTGAAACAAGCATAAATAAACCTGGTGTTTATAGAATGTGGGTACAGTTTAAAATTGATGGAAAATTACAAACCGCTGATTTTACCGTTGATGTTTCGGAAGGAGAAAAAACTAGTGAAGCTCATAGTGGGCATGATCATCATTAAGTAAATTGTACGATTAAAGTAAATAGCTAATATTATCTAAGTACCAAGTATATTATATGCTTGGTACTTTTTTGTTTTTAATTAAAACGACTTTTTCAAAACGACCGTGATTGCTAATCGAAACTGCTTGTTGATGTTTATTTTGGGCTGACAGTAGATATGGGATACCGTGTTCGTCTTTTCCGATTCCTCTTCTTTCAATTTGTATTATATCTTCCAAATCGTTTAAAGAAGTAACAGCAACAGTATGTAAAAATTCTATTGAGATGTCGGTTTTAGTGTAGTAAACCATGTCTAAAAATCTAACTATCCCTGTAACACAAGTAGTAGTTTCGGTTAGTATTAGGCATTCAAATTTTTGAGGGATAAATTCTCTTCTTTTAGTTTGGCGGTTGTGTATTTTATATGCGGCTTCTTTCATGCTCCAAAACAACCATACGATAGTTTCAGAATTTGAATTATTAACTATTAACCTTTGCTCTTTAGTTGTGAATAGTTTTTGAATAAAGCCTTTGCGTTGCCAATCACTTTCACGCCGACTCAGAGATAAATCTATCACATCATTGCCAATCATTTTGCGTCGAGTTTGCTTTGAATGATAGCAACAGCGGTTTTAACATCGAGCATACGTTGCATGTCTGTAGTGTCAATTAATATGTCGAAAGTTTCTTCAATATCCAATACAATATCGACTAAGTTGGCTGAATTAATGTTTAAATCACTAATGAAATCGGTATTCTCCGATAAGTTTTCATAAGCTTCGATATTAGATGTATAAGGTTTGATGATAACCTTTAATTTGGCAATTAGTTCGTCTTTGTTCATAATAGTTCGTTGTCAAATTTTTTTAATATTATACAGGCGTTTACATCTCCAAAGCCAAAACTAGCTTTAGCAATTATATTCAGATTATAATTTTTTGTTTTTAAGGGAACTTTTGAGGGACTTATAAGTGATGATATTTCTGGATGTAGATCCTCACAATTGGTATTGCCAAAAATAAAACCCTCGTGAAGCTGAAGTACAGCAGCTACGCTTTCTATACTTCCCGCAGCACTTAGACAATGTCCGGTCATACCTTTTAAGGAGTTTATATAAGGAAATTCATTTTCAAAACGATTCAATGCTTTTGCCCAGTTTTCGATTTCAAGACTGTCCTTTGTAGTTGCGGTGAGATGTCCATTTACAGCATCAATCTCTGTTGCGGAGATACCAGAGTTCTTAAGAGAATCGGTAATGCAACGTTGTACAGCAAGGCTATTGGGTGCTGTCATACTACCCGTTCCTCGTTGTCCACCTGAATTTACACTACCTCCTAATATTTCAGCGTAAATGGTTGCATTTCGCTCTAAAGCGCTTTCTAAACTTTCTATGACTAATGCTCCAGCACCACTTCCCGGAACAAATCCAGAGGCAGTAGCGCTCATAGGACGAGAACCTTGATTTGGAGTGCCATTATATCTTGAGCTGCAAACACGTAAAGCGTCAAAACCTGCCCAAATATAAGGACCACTATCTGAAGTACTACCAGCTAGTATGCGTTTTGCTTTTCCTGAACTTATTCGGTCATAAGCCATTAAAATAGCTTCTGTGCCCGTTGCGCAGGCTGAAGAGTTGGAGGTTACTTGGTTCCCAAGTCCAAGTTTTCCGCCAAGGTATGCACTGATACCACTGTTCATAGTTTGAGCTACTACTGTACTACCGAGTTTACGGGTTTGCAAATCATCAATCTTATAAATGCTTTCTCGGAATTTGTCAATGCCCGATGTCCCTGTTCCAAAAATGGTTCCCGTATCCCAGTCAGGTTCTGTGTTTTTTTCGATTGGTAATCCCGCATTTTCCCATGCCTCAATACCTGCTATGACTCCATATAGTATACCAGTACTATTAAATCCCCGGAGTTCGAGATCAGTAAAATATTTTGATTTTAGTTCGTCAGTTATTTCTGGCTTACCCGCTATCTGACAAGAAAACTGCAATTGTTGCAATTGTTCATCGTATCGTATACCTGAGACTCCATTTTTTATTGCATTAGTAAAAGCAGGGACTCCAATTCCGTTTGGAGCTACTACACCCAAGCCAGTTATCACAACTCTATTCATAATCTAGTTGTTATCATGCCAGCCAATATGCCTTTACAGACTTCTTGACCTGTTTCGTTTTTCATAACAACGTCACATTTTAGTTTACCGAATCTGAAATATATTTTTTGTGATGAGACGGTAACTTTTTCTTTGGGATATACAGGTTTTAGAAACTGCATATCAGCTGATGTAAATGCTATTACGGTATCTTTTTCTAAATTATTGTTCAACAAATGTATGCCCATGCAAACTAAACCTATCTGCGCCATGGTTTCGGTTAAAATTACCCCAGGAGTTACGGGATTATCTTTAAAATGTCCTTTATAAAAATCAAGGTTTTCATCAAAGGTATAGGTTCCTGAAATGCTATTTTCATCTACATGAAGTAATTCATCTACAAATAAAAATGGTTTGCTATAAGGTAATTGTGTTATAATATCATTTAAGTTCATCGTTTGTATTTTATAGGATTACCATTGTAATAAGACCCGTTGTGCTGAAAATCCAGGACCAAAGCTCAACATGAGACCTTTTTCGCCTGGCTGAGGTTTGGTGTCCATAATTCGCTCCAGAACATATAGAACTGTAGCGCTGGACATATTGCCATATTGTTTAAGAACTTCTTTAGTTTCATTAATGTTTTTCCCCAGACCAGAAAAAAGGGATTCAACTGTTGCAACGATTTTTTTACCACCTGGATGAAATATCATATGGTCTATGTCTTTGATTTCTAAATGGTTTTTTTGAAGAAATGGATGAATAATGTCTTCGAAATGAGATGCAATGATTTCTGGTACTTCTATATCTAGTATCATTTTTAAACCACTATTTGTAAGTTTAAAACCCATCATGTGTTCAGCATGATAGAAATGATACATCTGTTCATCAAGTATAGTAGGACCGCAGTCATCGTCTTGGGATGACAATAAGCAACAAGCTGCACCATCACCAAAAATGGCGGCACTCACAATATTGGCCATTGAAAAATCATCTAATTGAAAAGTTGCTGTAGGTGATTCGACAGCTATAACCGCAGCTCGTTTTCCTGGATTGGATTTGAGGAAATTTTTAGCGTATAGAATACCTGATATTCCAGCAGCACACCCCATTTCAGTAACAGGTAATCTTACAATGTCTTGTCTGAGTTTCATCTTGTTTATAAGATAAGCATCTAGTGAAGGTATCATAATTCCCGTGCAACTTACAGTGATAATGTAATCTAAAGATTGAGGATTCCAATTAGCTTTTTCAAGTGCTTTCTGAAGTACTTGTTCTCCTAAAAGAATTGCTTCTCGACAGTAAATGTCATTTTTATCTTCAAACGAAGTCGCTGTAAAAACTTCAGCGGGATCCATAATAGAATAGCGCTTGTCAACGGCGGCAGCTTCAAAAATCTTTTTTACTTTTTTGATAAAACGCGCATCTTGTTCATGCAACCATATATCTAAAAATGGAAGTATTTCATCGGTGGTACGTGAGTATTTTGGTAGTTGTTTTGCAACTGTTACTATCTTTACGTTCATATCTTATTGATTATCCATTGGTAGCGAAATGCCCATTTCCATTGAATGGTGTAATTCTTTAAGTTTAGTTTTTTGGAAAAATCTTCTAATTCATTTTTTTTGAATCCTCTTAATATGGAAATAAGTCCATCTTCTCGGGACATCTTGTTTAGACTAAAAAAAGTACATATTTTTTCAAAAAGCCAGTATGCTAATTTGTTGCGATGCAAATCGTTTATTACTATTCCTGTGCTTGCATTGTTATTAAAGGTAGCAATTAAATTCATTATTTTTTCATTAGAAAAATGATGAAGAGTAAGTGTACATAACACAATGTCGTATTTTAATAATTCGAATTTGTTGCTAAATACATCTGTACAGTGATATTCTATGTTGGGATAATTGCCAGAAAGTTTCTTGGCGTAATTTATAGTGAAATCATTGGCATCTATACCAATCATTTTAAAAGTTAAATTATTTTTAGAACCATAGTCAGCTAACATGCGAAGCATTTCTCCATTGCCACAACCTATATCTGCAATTATTATGGGCTTGGAAGTGTCACTTTTTGCTAATAATTGTTTTACGCCGTCAAGCGTAAGTTTATTACCACCTAGAAATCGATTGATGTGTGCGATTTTATCCAATGCTTTGATTAATTCTTCTCCTTCAAGTAAGAAATCATCCATTATCTCGGTTTGTTCTGATCTAAATTCTGTGTTTATAGTCATTATAGAGAAATTGGTTTACCATGAGTCTGTTTGATTATCCAAGGTAGGATTAATGGAAATGTCGTAGCTATATTGAATAATAGAGCAGTACTGGTTTTATGTTGGAGCATTTGTGATAAAAGCCTACCCATATATAAGCGTTTACCAAAATATCGTTGCCATTGTTCTTGGTATGTTTTTTCTAATAATTGTCTAGAAGTTATTTTTCCAGCATGATAATCTAAAACCAATTCCGATGCAATTTTAGCACTGTGTATCGCCATTGCCATACCATTACCACATAGAGGGTGAATCAGACCTGCTGTGTCTCCTATCATGAGTATATGGTGTTCTACAGCCTTTTTTTTGTCAAAAGAAACTTGACTAATGGTCAATGGTTTTTCAAATAAAGGAGTGCTGTTTTCAAAAATTGACTTGATATATTTGTTTTGGTATAGTACATTTTGTTGGTACTCTTCTATGTTTTTGTATTTCTTAAAAGTTTTTAGATTTGCTAAATAGCAAATGTTTATAATGTTGTTTTCTACTTTTGAAATTCCACAGTATCCACCATCAAAGTTGTGTAAAGAAACCATATCATTGGGATAAGTACCAGAATAATGAGCTTTTATTGCTAACCATGGGGCTGGATTGTTAATAAAATCACGTGTTAAATACTGGTCGATATTGGAACGCTTTCCATATGCTCCTAAAACAAGCTTAGTTTTTAAAGCTTGATTCTGCGTGGTAATTGTAAACAAATTCTCAACAAAGGAAATTGCTGTGACAGTATCATTAATAACAGTGCATCCATTTGAAACAGCTATTTGATATAAGTAATTATCAAGAGTGTAACGACTGATTCCAAAACCTCCTAAAGGTAATGGTGTTTTGATTGCCTTACCGTTGTGTGTTGTAAATTCAAGGGTATTAATTTGGGTGGGACTCATTTTTAAAATATCTACACCAATCGAATATAAATATGGTAAGATTTCATTGGAAACATATTCTCCACATACTTTATGGCGTGGATATTTAGATTTTTCAATCAAAACGACTTGCAATCCCTCTCTGGAAAGATGTATTGCAGCCGTAAGACCTGCTAAACCACCACCTATAATTATTGCATCGGGATTTGTTTCCATATACAGCAATTTAGTTAAAAAAAATGAAAATTTAAGAAGATTTTGAGTTTGTTGTTATTAGAAAAAGCAAAGGAGTAGAACCGAGCGTTAAGTTTTAGTTTGGTAGACTAAAATTGTGATAGAGCTAGTAGGAGGGGTGGTTTAGAGGAAATGTAGAAAGGAGCAAAGAGTTAAAATATAAGTGTTAATAAAAGGGATGTGAAAGCGAAAAGGATTATGTATAAAAGTGTAAATTCGCGTGAATGTTGTTAATACATAATCTAAATCTCTATTGCATAACTATAAATAGAGTATTGATATTTTTATGAAAAATATTTTATCTGAAGTTATAGCATTTGTGAGGTTTCCTACTGATGAAAGAATTGATAATTGGTCATTAAGAAAAAACCTCAAATACCTACTCTCAATATTTGTTTTTGAGTTAGCACTGAATGTTTTGGTTGTATTTCCAATCTTGTATTTTCTCAATGAAATCGAACCTCTAATTGTTGAAGAAGAAATCGATTATAAAAACAATACACTTTTAGGTACTTTAATAATAACTGGAGTATTAGTTCCGATTGTAGAGGAGTTTATTTTCCGGTACTTGTTGCGATATAATAAAGTATTTTCCTTTTTTGTCAATAGAGAAAAATGGAATATCTATTTTAAGTATCTAGTGTATCTTTCAATTTTAATCTTTGGATTTATACATAGTTCTAACTATTCAAATGAATCAGTTCTTTTTTATTTATTCCTTCCTGTTATTGTAGCTACTCAACTTATAGGAGGAGTGTTTCTAACTTTTTTGAGGGTTAGGTTTAATATGTTGACTTCTATTTCATCTCATATTTTATGGAATATATCCCTCACTTTGTTACCTCTTTTTATTGTGTTTTTTGAAAAACCTTATTTCAAAAGTCTAGAAGATTATTCTGTTCAAATAGAATATGTTATTTACAACAAAAAAGACAATCAAGTATTTAAAATAGATTCACTTGGTAGTAAAATATACAATATCGATATTAAGGAATATTCTATCAATCACATTTTAGATTCATTAAATGGCTATAAGAGAAATAAAGAAGATTATTTAATTAATATAAAACTCAGCTCAAAAAAAGGAATAAGTCTAAAAGATGTTGAAAGTGTTTTGTTAGATTACGCTCAATCAGAATTGGATTAAATGAAAAATTATATAGGTCATAGTTGTTCCTATTTAATTGATAGGAAATAATACTGCTCTTTACAGAGAAGTTTAAGTGATGCTAATTAATATCTTACTTTATTTTACTAAATTTTAAAGACTTTCTTTTGTTGCAACTATGGAATATATCATTGGTATTTTATTTTCAAGGTGTTTTATACGGAATTTTTTAGGTTCAAATTCAATCATATTACTGAACACATTGTATGGGGAATAATCATATTCCTGAACTTCATTAATTCTTAATGAGTTATTTAGTAAGCCAGTTAATACTTCACTCATGCTGTGATTCCAGCTAACATATGATTGTGAAATATTGGCTGTTTTATCGGCATAGGTTCCGCTTTCCGTTTCTACAATAGCTTCAACATTAAAATAATTATATCCAATCTTCTTAAAATTATCATCAAACATCCAAACTACTGGGTGGAATTCTACAAATACGAATTTGCCATTAGGTTTTAAAAAATTAGAAATTAGTTTACCCCATTTGTCTAAATCAGGTAACCATGTTATTGTTCCATAACTTGTAAAAACAATATCGAATTGTTTGTTTAAATGTTTTTCTAATTCATAAATATCGCAGCATATAAATTGAGCATCTGAGTTTGTTTCATTAGCAATTTTCCATGCATTTTCTATTGCTTTATCTGATAAATCCACTCCCGTAACTTCCGCACCGAGTCTACTTAAAGAGATACTGTCTTGTCCAAAATGACATTGTAAGTGTAGTATACTTTTTCCTTTTACATCCCCAAGTATTTCTAACTCTATCGGATTTAACGAAGACTCACCTTTTAAAAATCCTTCAAGATTATAGAACGAAGATTTTAGATGTGTTTCGGTTCTATTATTCCAAGAGTGCTTGTTTATTTCAATGTAGTTGCTTTCCGGATTCATATTAAAAATGTATTCAAGTTAAATTATGCTTTCAAAGTATTTCATTTAAAGAAGCAGTTAAATTTAGTCTTTTTTTTTAATTCATTTTTATAAGCGAGGAAGTAAATAGGGTGATTTGTTGATTTGTGAATGCGTTAATGAGTTGATTCGTACTAATGGTTTCTGTCTCCGGTACACTTCTCACTCTTTAAGAGATAAAAAAGAGAGTAATTCTATACCAATTCGAAGGCCATAGCAAATCTTAGTAGTTCAGCAAAGGAGTTGCATTGAATTTTTCTAAGTATATTCTTGCGATGGGTTTGTACGGTATGCACTGATATAAATAATTCATCAGCAATCTCTTTGGATGGTTTTCCTTGTGCAATTTTGCATATGATTACTTTTTCTTGTTTTGTTAGTAATGCAAATTGTTTATAGTTGTTTTTTATAAATTGGTCCTCATCTAAAACCTTGTTTACACGTCCTATTACACGGTCTATTCCTTCAACAGGACTCGCTAGTATAATCATTTGATTAAGCGTTCCTTCTTTTGTGGGCTTTTGAAGTAATTTACATATTGAATAAAACCAAGTGTAGTCTTCTTGTTTGTGGAGCTTAACACGTTGAAAAAAGTTATATTGACGTGAAAAGTCTGCTTCTCCTAGATAGTTTTGAATACCATTAAAAATTGTGATTGATTCTTCTTTTACAAAGTATTTCTCATAATAATCGGGACCTAATGTATTGACTTCTTCTGCCGAGGTTCCCAAGCGTTCGCATCCCCAATTATTCATATAATGAATTCCTAAGGGTTGCATTTCATTTAAATTATGTAACATAACAGCAGCAGGTATAATACTACCTAGATCAGTAATATTATAAGCATTTTGTCTAATGTCTTTTTGAATACTATGAAATTGTCTGTTTAGTTCAAACTCATTCAAACAAGATGTACTGCTTTTAGTTACCATTTGATTATGTTTAAAATAAGTGAGTAATAAAGTTAGAGAAATACTATATCAAATCAAATGAATATTCAAAATTATTACAGTTTCATTTTATAGTATTCGCATTTACAAAAATAAGAAATTACAGAAGCGCAAAAATACCCTGTGATAGGTATTTTACAACAACGCAATTAGAGCGAATTTTGAAAGAGAATTTACTATCTATTACATGGAATGTAATTAGAGGGTTTTAGATATAATCTCCAAAATACGTCTTTTAAGTGTCGATATTTGAGTTTTAAACTTACGTTAGAATTAGTTTTACGAATTTGAATAGGGTAGTTATAAACTTAGTACTATAAAAATGAATCAATCAGCTTACACAGTCAGAAATGAGGATTTTATCTCGGAGATACAGGTTGTGTGTCCTAAGTGTAAATCAAGAGCTCTAGTTTCTGGGGGACAACCTTATAAAAATATTAATGAGTATGAATTGGATGTACAGTTTTCATGCATAGCATGCGGTTACACAGTAAAGTATTTTAATACTCCTAAATTTTCTTTATATACAAATAGCAAGGGAAAGGAATATAAAAGCAGAGTGATGTTTTTAAATGGACCTTATGACCCATATTTTGGGTTTGAAGTATGGTATAGTATTGATACTAAATTTGGACTTCTTTGGGCCTATAATTCAAAACATTTAGAAGTAATAGAGAATTATATAGGTAGTACTTTACGGAGCAGAAATGGATTAGAGATTCAGAATAACAGTATTGGAAGTAGATTGCCACAATGGGTAAAAGATTCTAAGAATAGGGAATATCTCCTAAAAATCATTCAAAGAATAAAGATCTAGTAGACAAGTATAAAAAAAGCCAACCTATATAGGTTGGCTTTTTTATGCTATATGAAAACTTATTTTTTATCTTTTATAGTGTTTTTATAAATCTGACCATCTTTAATAATCAATAAAAAGTTCTTTTCAGGATTATCAATTAAGGACAAATCCTTTAGAGGGTCTCCATCAACTAATAATAAATCTGCTAAAGCTTGTTCTTCAACTACACCTAACTTTCCTGGATATGGGCTTCGTAAACCTGACATTTGTAATAGTTTAGCATTGTCATTGGTTACCATCTTTAAAATTTCTGCATTGGTAAACCATTTTTGAAGACGCAATATATAACTGTTTTGAGTATCGTTTAATTCCGGTTCGAATAGGAAGTCTGTTCCCCATGCTAGTTTTACACCTAATTGTTTAGCTAATGGCCAAACTTTGTTTTGTCCTTCTAATACAGGCTTACGCTTTTCAATTCGTTGAGGCGTCATATTGGCATTGTTGTCCATTAGATTTTGAAGACTTAACCACACATCTTTTTCAACCATTAATTTCAATGTTTCTTCATCTAGCATTTGACCATGTTCTATTGATTTCACACCTGCTGAAATTGCACGCTGAACCGCTCTTGGTGTATATGCATGTACCATTACATAAGTTCCCCAATCTTCTGCTGCATCTACAGCAGCTTTCATCTCGTCAAAAGTATATTGAGTTACATCGATTGGATCGTATGCTGAAGAAGTTCCTCCACCTGCCATAATTTTAATTTGACTAGCTCCAAAACGTAAGTTCTCTCTTGTAGCTGTTAAAACATCGTCGCGTCCATCAGCGATGAATGTAGCTCCTAATTCTTCACCGCGAGAAGGTTTACCAAAAAACCTACGTGAACGTTCTTCAGGTGTTCTAAAATCACCATGACCTGAGGTCTGACTAATCATAGCACCCGATGGCCATATGCGCGGACCTTTTAATTTACCATTATCAATAGCTAATTTTAAAGGAAATATAGGACCTCCCGCATCACGAACACTTGTAAATCCACGCATTAACATTTTATGTGATGATTCTCCCACTTTTTGTATTATAAGTTCTTGAGTCATATCAGGAGACATCAATTCAGCCATTGTTAAAGCACCAAATACCATATGAACGTGAACATCAATTAAACCAGGCATTAAGGTTTTACCTCCTCCGTTTATTTTCACAACATCTTTCCCTTTTACAGAAATAGAGGAAGAACTTATCTTTTCAATCTTTTGACCTGAAACTAATACGTTCATCGGTGCTGTAAGAGATGCTTTATTGTGGTCTAATATTCTAACGTTCTCAATTAGAATTTGTTCTGTTTGTGCAATCGCAATAGATGTACCCATAAGAAAGAATGCTACTAAAGATTTAAATACCATGAATAATGTAAGTTAGGGGGTTAGTTCAGCTACTTTTGAAAATCTAATATACTATAAAAAATAAATTATTTGTTCTTTTAATATAAATATTGATGATAATTTAAACTAATTAACCATTTAATTGTAAATGAGTCTTTCATTTATAATTAAATGGTCTTTCAGTATTGAAAAGTAGTCTACAAAAAGGACTTTTTAATAGGTAATTGAACCTTTTATAGATAGTTTGTTTTCACTTTTAAGAGTCGTTATCACCTCTACCTTAACCTTTCTGTTTTTTAAATCTTTCAATATAAATAAGTTCCACATATCTGGCCATTTTTCAAAGTCTATAGCACAATATAAAGGATGTGAAGTTGCTGTGTTTTTTGTTGAATTAATTGGCGTTTCTAAGGTTGTACTTACTAAGTATGGTGCTATTTCTTGTTTGTGAAACTTGTAAAACATACTGGTAGGAAGTGAGTTTTTTAAAAGAGTATTATATTTCCAAGTAAGTTGAATGTTGGGAACTTTTTGCTCTTGTATTGTTACTTCTTCTATCTCATTAAAATCATCGTCATAGCTATAAGTAATCGACGTGTCTTTTTGAATAATTAATTCGTTCTTAATCTGTAAGTCGAAATAATTATCATAATTAACAGATAGTGTTTTTTGATCAAGACCTGTATACTTCGTCATAAAATAGGAGAGAGCTGGTATTTCTTCAATAGGAATAAAACTCCAAAAACGTACTGCTTGATTAACAGTATCCATCTTTCTTATTTGAAAACCATTATTTAAATTGTTGGAAAGTTTCCATTCTCCTTCAATTTCAGTTTTGTTTTTTGAAACTGTAGCTTCAATTCTAAAGGAATTGTCTATTTGAACATAAGAGATGTGCTTGTTAGACAAAACGTTTTCAGCTCCTTTTAATGAACTAACTTTGGACCAAGTGTTTGGAGTTTGCAAAAGCGTTTGTAGCTCTTCAAAGCTTGTGTTGTTTTGTCCAGTTATCTCATAAACTAAATGACTTCTATTAAAAACAAGTTTTAGGTGTTTGTTGATAGTAACACTGATAATTTCTTGTTCTTTATTTATAAAATTAATTGAGTCTGGAAAATAGGTAGCAAAAAAAGAGAAGCAATTATCGTAATTGTTTACTCCAACGATTCCATAGAATTGCTGTGTGTTTTGTGGTAAAGTAAATAAATACATTCGGGCCGGAATAGAAATTCCGGCACTCCAAATGATTTTTGTTTTCCAATTATCACTTTCGTTTTCTTCCTCTTTAGAAGAAGTTTTATTGAGAGTAATTAAGCTGGAAATATTATCTAAAAGTAGATCATCAATTGCAAAAGATAAAACACTAGTACTCGATTCACTCACAAACTGCTCTTCAATTTTACTTTTTCGAACAGTATAAACTGCTATTGTAAAACAAATAGTTAAGAGTAAAAGCGCACCGAGTATAATAGCTGTCTTTTTCATTTATAATTCATTTATACTGTTAAGATTTGTTTCTGTAAATAGGTTTTTTAAAATGTACTGTAAAGCGTTATTTTCTCTTTTAGGTAATTCTATAGACATCTCACTGTGTATAGTATTTCTCTTCATTTTCGATACTTTTACTTGAATATCTCCATATTCAGAAAGAGTTTCTAGTGACTCATTATTAACTAAAGAAACAGGAACTTCTAGCTTGGTTGTTATTTCAAGTAGAGCAGCAGTTTTGATTCTTACATTAAATGGATTTGATAAAATATCTTTCTTTAAGTTGGCATTAGTATCATTAACAAATCTATTCTCTTTAATAGCTGTTAATTGATCTAAATTGCTACTTACAAAGACAATATTATCTTTGAAAAGGAAGTAGATATCTTCTGAGTTATATTCTGCATTTTTTCTATAAATACCATTTTCAAATACTATTTGTTCTTTAGATATAGCATATTCAAGTATTTTTTTGAACAGACGTTGGTCTTCGGAAGTAAACATCCATAAATAGTCAGGAACGTATTCTTCTTTTGTTTCCTTTATTTCTTCATAGTTGTAGTCTTCATCATAATCGTAAGTAACGTATTCTTTCGTTACCTTTTTCAACTCATTAATAAAAAGTAGGTTGTCTCCTTTTGCTACTTTTCCAATAGCTTTTTCATCTAAAGTAATCTCTAAGGCAGTAGCAATTATACCGAAAAACTCGTCTTCTACTATTGGCATGTACCATCTTGTAATGAACTTTGGTAATTGCTTTAAGTATTCTTCTGTACTTATGTTTAGAGAAGAATAAGCGATATAATCTTTTGGAATGTAATTTGTTAATTTCTTATTGAAATTATTCTTTGTGATTGTTTTTAGATAGTCCGCCATTTCATCATCCACATTCACTTTTGCAGTAAATTTAAGATTGTATTGCTCTTGAATAAGGTCTAATGTAGCATCTTTGTAACCGTATTTTAGATTTTTCATATCTAAATTATATACCATTGAAACAATTTCATTTGGTATAATATCACCGTATAATTGATCGAGATTAGGTACCCAAATACGAACTAAATGATTGTTTTTAGAAATCTTAATAGCACTGTTTTTTCCGAGATTGTTTTCTGGATTTAAATACTCGCTAAAATCATTGGAAATCCAATCTTTAAAAAGCTCTTTTTTGATAGAATCATTTTTTGCTTCTTGTTCAGGACTTAAAAGGTGCGAATACCAATTCCATTCGTCTTCATAAGCTTCTGATGTATCTTCTGCTTCAGTCACTTCAGGGTATTCAAGTTCATATGTAGCATCAAGGGCTACTTCTGCTGCGGCTTCTGCTACAGCTTCAACATAAGGTGCTTCATACGTTTCCCATGCTTCTTCTACTTCTGTAGCACTAATCGGTTCTTCAATAGATTCTTGAACATAAACTGTTTCATAGGTAGCTGAGGGTTCTTCAATAAAACTTTCTTCTTCAGTAGCCCATGCACTATCGGCAGCTACAGCCAAATCTTCGTTGTAGTTCCAATCACCAGTATTGTTGGAAACAAATTCTAAACCAAAGCGCTCTGATATTTCTTCTGTTCTGAAGTAATCATCGTTTAAGCTTCCTGTTAAAATCAACAGACTTTCATTGTCCCAAGCGACTTGAGTTTCTCCATCCTTAGATACTCTTCTTTCATAGTTTTTACTTGAAGGAAGTACATCATAATCAAGGAAAAGGTGTTCTTTAATTTTATGGTTTTCTTTTAGAGGAGCTAAAAAGCCTACATATTGGATACTGTCTGTGTTTGTATAATAGAAGTAAGCCTGTTTGTCAAGGTTAAAATCTGATTGTAATCCCTTTGTAAGGTTGCTGTTAGAATCTTTGTATAGTCCAAAATTGATTAAAGCATCTTTGAGTATTTCTGGAGAACTGTTTACAACGATTCCCTTGTTGTTAATTGATACAACCAACTTGGCTTGTGCTGGAATTTTTGTAGACAAGTCTTGGGCAGTAACTTGAAAACCTGTAAAGGCAATACATGTAACTAATGTGATTTTTCTTATATTCATATTCTATTTGTTATTTAATGTAATGGTGTTTTGCAATGTTGTTTTTCCTGTAACTAAGTCAGTTGCTTTCAATTTGAGTAATACTGATTTAGAGGAACTCGATATTTTAGCGGATTTGTTTCCTTGAGATTTTATTGTTTTATCAAATCGGATGATTTGTGTATAAAAAGCGTCATCAAAGTACTTTTTATCTGTTTCTGAAATTTTAGTATATTCTTTGTTTAGTTTAGAAGGGGCTGTAAACGACCGAGAAAAAACACCTGTTTTAGCGTTAAATGCATAACTATTAGATCCTTCAATAGAGGTTTTAAAATGAGAGGCTATGGTTTTACTAAATGCGTTTAAAGCTTTGACAGAAGAGAAAGAACAGGAAACGCTGGCTATGTATTTTGTAAAGTCTAGACTGTATGCTACATTACTGATACCTTCTGTTTTTTTCAAAATTGCAATCATGGTTTCTGTCTCGCTTTGAATTTTTTCTTTGGAAGGTATGTCCATTCCTTGAACACTTTTTAGTTTCATTAAAGAAGCTACTTTAGTACTGCTTTTACTCAAGTTAAGTGTTGCCTTAATAGTTCCAGAACCGTCACTTTTTATATTTATATCTTCAATAAAGTCAAAGCATCCTGTTAATAGAAAGCTACAGGAAATAGTGACTATTAAGAGCAATAAGGATTTTAATCTAATCATCGGTATATTATATTATTTAGGATGGTTTTTAATGTGTTTCCCCTTTGATCTAAAGAATCGCTAATGGGTTGATTTCTTTGTTGAAGCAAAGGTAAAACAGAGAACAGTATATGATTATCCCCGAAAATGGGGGTTTTTGAACAATCTCAATCTTATTGCCTTATAAGACCGTATTCTATAGCTAGTTTAATAGCAGAACTCAGGTTTTTAGTATTGAATTTCACAATAAGGTTTTTGCGATGACTTTCAACGGTATGTGGACTAATAAATAGTTTATCGGCAATTTCAGAGGTAGTTAGCCCCAAAGCAGCTTCTACCAAAACTTCTTTTTCTCTTCTTGTTAGTTTTGGAACGGTACTTAGACCATCTTCTGTTTTTCTATCAACAATACTTTTGGTTTGTGCACATAGGAAGATTTTACCTTCTAGAATTTGTTGAATTCCATTTACTATCTCCTCTATAGAAGCATTTTTTTGGATATATCCTTCTGCACCTTCCTTTAGAACACTGTTTATAACAGCATATTCATTATGGACACTAATAATGATTATGTGCATAAAGGGAAATTGTTGCTTAAGAGGCTTTATTAACTCTATACTATTGGCATCTGGGAGATTAATGTCCAAAAGGAGTACATCTATTTCCGTAGAGGTTAATGAGTTATTCATTGCTAATGCAGTTGGATAACATCCAACTACATCAAAATTATCTTCCTTAGAAAGTATGTTTTTTAATCCCTCTAATAGTATGGGGTGGTCGTCTGTAATTGCTATTTTTATCATTTAATATCGTTTTTAGGAAAAATTATTTCAACACTCGTTCCAACTCCTTCTTCAGAAAAGACTTTAAAATCTCCTTTCAAAAAGTCGATTCTCGATTGTATATTATATAGTCCCGTAGAATTATTTCCTTTAACCTTAGTAATGTCAAAACCTTCTCCATCATCTTCAACAGTGATATTGTAACTGGTATCTTCTTCTACTATTTGTATTAAAATTTGATTTGGAGAAGCATGTTTAATTGCGTTGTTAACTAGTTCTTGAATAATTCTGTAAATCAATAATTGTTTATCTTTATCTAAATCATTCTGACAGTGTAGAAATTGTACGTCTATTTGCAATTGTTCATTAGACATACGAACAGCATAATCTTTTAATGCTTCTTGTAAACCATATCTATTTAATAAATCAGGCATTAGATTGTGTGCAACACGGCGGAGCTCTTCGACAGCTAAATCTATTTGCTCTAATGATTTTTGTAGGTCATCTTTAAAGGGAAGAGATACCTGATCTGTTAGTTGTGATAAATTGATTTTAGTACTTGAAAGCAATCCACCTAAACCATCGTGTAAGTCTCTAGCAATTCGCCCACGCTCTTTTTCCTGACCATCTAACATGGCTGTAAGTGTTGAAATCTTAGTATTTTGTCTTTCTTTGTCTAAGGTGAAATTATAGAGTTCTTTATTTTGTTTAAGAGTCTTAGAACGTTGTTTATAAGCATACAGTAGTAGAATAACGACTAGTGAGAAAACTAAAATTAAACTTATGTAGTATTTGCTTATTTTCTCTTTGTAGTTAATTTCATTTTTATAATTCAAGATGTCTTGTGCTCGACTTTGAGTTTCTAATCTTGATAGTTTAAGTTCTTGGGTTCTCTTTTCTGATTCTAATTGAGATAGTTCTAATTTTTTGCTTTGGTTCTCTTCATGTAATTTTAAGTTCTCAAATTCTTGCTTTTGTTGTAGACTAATGCTGTTCATCAAATTGATTTGCTGTTCTTTTTTGTCAGCTTCCAATTGCATTGTTATAAGTTGTTGTCGCTGTCTTTCTTTGTCAAACTGTGCTTCCAATCTTCTACCCAATTCAATTTGTTCTTGATTGTGGATAGATTTAAAGGTGTCCATATAAGCTTTGTGGAACTGTATAGCTTCATCTAATTTATTCTCCGATTCTGCAATTTCCGAAAGACTTTCATAGATACTTAATATGATATTTTGATTAGTAAACCCACTTTTAGAAATTTCTAAAAGAGCTTGAAGTAGATGTTCTTTTGCAAGCTTCGGGTCATTGTTTTTAAGGGCTATTTCTGCCATAATTCCATAAGCAGAAGCTATATGAGTATATTGTTGCGAAGCTAAGCCTTGTTTTTTAGCAAGTTCAGCATAATAGAGTGCTTTGTCGTTATAACTATCAGGAAAATAGCTTAAATAGAGATTCGCTAGATTGATTGCAACAAACGATAGGTGGGAGGGAAACGGAATGTTTTTTTTGTTCTTATTGTAGGTATCAATCGCCAATAGATAATATTTTTCTGCATCATTTCGCATTTTAATATTGCTATCGTCTGCTACATAACTGTTTTCATACATATATCCCATAAGCATATAAGCATCAAAAATTGCTAGTGGGTCATTTTGTTTTATGGCTAATTCTAAAGCAAGTGAACTGTATTTTTCTTGCAATTGAAGTTCATTCCAATTTGCATAAATAGTTGTAAGCTCTTTGTAGACTGTAGATTTTCGTGCGTTGAGTGTATTTGAGGGAGGGGCTTGATCGTAAAAATTAATGGCAGTAAGAAAGCTTCTAACAGCTTCTCCTTCTTTGTTATCTCGTGTTTGTAACCATCCTTTACAGTAATTTATATATCCCTTTATCTCTAGGTCGTTAGATTTGTTTGCAAATTCTTGTGCTTTAGTAAAACTAGCTTCAGATTCTTTTAAACGATCAGAAATGCGATTATTCATAGCGTTTATAGCATACAAATTAGCTGCGTATTTACTGTCTTTTTGAAGAAGAGCAATTTTTAAGTTCTCATTGAATATTTGCTTAGCTTTTTCTTCTTGTTTGTTAGAATATAGAGCAGTTATGTATTTACCAGCTAATATTAATCTCTCCGAATCACTGATGTTTTTGCTTTCGTATTGTAATTTTAAATTATCAATGACTTCTTGTGCTTTTACACAATGAGTTATTAAACAGAATAATATACTTAATAAAATAGGTTTTAAAGCTGATAAATGCAGACTCATTGATAGTAAATATTGGTCATTATAGAGAAGGCTAAAGTATAATTTCTTATAAACAATAAATAGCCTTTTTAACAAAAATAGCTATCTAGTAATTGTTCCTAAATTAAAAGTTTACAGATTGAGATGTTGTTTTTTATTTTTTAGAATTGATTTACAAATATTTAATTTCTTACTCTGGTTTACAATCCCTGTTTTCAGCTAATTTAGAATGGGAAGGATTACACTCCTTGAAATATCCCTAGTTTCAGCTATAGGAATAGAATACCCATCACTATAAATTTGCAGTAGATAATCTAAATAACATACTTAAAAGTAATATCAATGGAAACAAACAACAGAAACTCAATTAACACTTCACAGGGAAAAACGATAGCTATCGTATCATATTTAACTATCATTGGAACTGTTATTGCGTTTATTATGAATAAGAATAACCCGACTAGTCTTGGTAGATTTCATATTCGTCAAAGTATCGGAATTACGGTTATATCTATAGGATTGTCCGTGTTGAATTTCGTTCCTGTAGTAGGTGGGATAATTGCACAAATAGCTAGTATACTTATTTTGGTAGCTTTAATTCTTGGTATTATTGCTGCAGTTAAAGAAGAGGAGAAACCAACACCTTTTATCGGTGGTCTTTTTCAAAAATGGTTTTCTTCTATCTAAATATATTTTTCAGTTAGGACATAAAACAAAAAGGCTATATGTTCCTTTTATACAAAATCCCAAACTATGTAGTTTGGGATTTTGTATTGAATCAAAAAAAGTGCAGTAAATTCTTTTTTTAAGTTATTTGAAAAGTTCAATAATTTCATCGACGGTTACTTTTCCGAAATAAGAAGTGAGGTCTAAAGTTTCTAGAAGAATTCGAATTTCTTGCTCATTATGATTTAAGCCGATTAGCTTTTGCTCCAATTCTTCGATAGGTTTAGAAGCAAAGAAATCCCCGAAAATTTTAACCTCTTCAATACTACCTCCACGAACAACATTTAAGTGTATTTCTATAAATCCCGCAGGTATTTTAATAGCATTCTGAAAGTTGTATTTTGGTGAAAATCCAAAATTCCAATCCCAAGTACTGTATTTCGTTTCTACTAATTTTTCAACTTCTAAAAAGTCTTCTTCAGTTAAGTGGTAAAGTGCAGCATGATCATTTTTAGAAATCATTTCATCGATTAACGCTTGCTTCAAATCCTCGACTGTAGTATTGTCAGATATATATTCTTTTAAATTAATCACTCTAGAACGATTGGATTTTACAGCTTTGTCTTTGTATTTTAAAGGGTTTATTTTCAGAGCGTCTGATAGTATATCCATGTTGGAATCGAATAAAATTGTTCCATGTTGAATCATCTTACCATTTCTAGCTAATTTTGCATTACCACTGAACTTTTTACAATCCACTAACAAATCATTACGACCTTCTAATTTTGCAGGAATATTTAATTTATTCAGAACATTTAATACAGGTTCCGTAAATGTTGAGAAATCCATAAAGTCGTGTTTGCCTAATAAAGTGTGGAATGAAAAGTTCAGGTTTCCCAAATCGTGATATACAGTTCCTCCACCAGACATACGGCGAACTACTTTGATTTCTTTGTCCTTTACATATTCTAGGTTTATTTCAGCTAATGTGTTTTGAAATTTACCTACTATGATAGAAGGTGCGTTGATATATAATAAGAAAATAGTTTCTGTGGGATATTTGTATAATAGGTATTCCTCTAAAGCAATATTGAAATAAGCGTTTGTAGATGGAGAATTTATAATAATCATGATGTTGTTCTTTGTAAGCAAAAATACAAAGTATTATCACAACCAATGCATCGTTTTATGATTGAAGAGATGAAGAGATTGTAAATACGTTAATGTGGTTGTTTGTAAAGGAGCTAAGGGGCTAATTTGTTGATTTGGTTATTCGATAATTTGAAAATGCGTGAAGAGGCAAAGGAGGCAAAGGGGGCAAAGGAGGCTAATTTGAAAATACGCGAAGAGGCTAAGTAGCAAAGGGGCTGAAATCTGATTATTCATTAACGTCGCCTAATTTCAGTTTCCTTTCACTTTTATGGCCATCACGCCTGCTGGCTCCATCGTTATTTCAGTCCACCGGACTAAAACTTAACACTCGGCCCTGTTAATTTGAAAATGAGCAAAGGGGGCTAAGGAGCTAAGTAGGTAAAGGAGTAAATTTGTTGATTTGGTAATTTGAAAATACGTGAAGAGGTGAGGGAGTTGGAGTAGGGTCGATCGCTAAGCGAAGTAGAATTACAGGGTTGAGCTACTGATTGCGTTTTCTACTTCTGCTCACTGTTTACTTCGTATTTAATTTATGTATGAAATATACAACATTAAGGGGGATTTTAGTTGTTATGAGTTTTTTTTTGTACATTAGTGTCTAAATAAGATAGATTACTATATTGAATGAAATATCATTCATTAAGTATAAAATTAAGCTATTATGACTAATATAACAGACATTAATCTCATCTCAGATAAAGCAATATTAAGTATTATAGGCTTGTTCGTACAACAGACAAGAATTAAACAAAATATAACTCAAGAAGAATTAGCGAAGCGAGCCGCAATAAGTCGTTCTACTGTTAGTATGCTTGAGCGTGGAGATAATATTTCGTTGAATAATTTGATAAAAATATTACGAATATTAGATGCTTTATACGTGCTTCGAGAGTTTGAGACAAGCGAAGAAATAAGCCCTTTGCAATTAGCTAAAAAGGAAAAGCAAAAGCGTAAACGGGTTTCAAAACAAGTTTCTGAAAGTAATGATGATATCGATTTAGGATGGTAACAACAGCTTTTATTAATGTTTTTGGTAAGCGATTAGGTGCAGTGGCTTGGGATTCTGATAGAGAACTTGCGATATTTGAATATGAGCCTAAATTTGATTTAGAAGCGTTTCCCGTTGCTCCAATAAAAATGCCTTTTAACAATAAAGTTTATAGCTTTCCAGAGCATCGAGAGAGTGAAACATTCAAAGGAATGCCAGGGCTATTAGCTGACGCTTTACCAGATCGTTATGGTAGGGATTTAATAAATACATGGTTGGCTAGACAAGGACGTCCAGATAATAGTTTAAATCCTGTAGAATTGCTGTGTTTTATTGGTAAAAGAGGAATGGGAGCTTTGGAGTTTGAACCTGTTATTGGTAAAGAATCTTCTTCTTATACTATAGAGTTAAGTGATCTAATCGAAACAACTAAGGCTTTACTTCAAAACAAAGAAAATGTCTTTCTCGAAACAAAAAAAAACATGGAAGATGTTATGATGGATGTTCTAAAAATGGGTACTTCCGCAGGTGGAGCTCGTCCCAAAGCTATTATTGCTTATAATGAACAAACAGGACAAATAAAATCAGGTCAAACACTAGCTGATGATGGGTTTGAGCATTGGTTGATTAAATTTGATGAAGTGAGTGATGTACAGTTTGGCGAGACTAAAGGTTATGGACGTGTAGAAATGGCTTACTACAAAATGGCTACTGACTTCGGAATAGAAATGATGGAATCTAGGCTAATAGAAGAAAATAATAGAGTTCATTTTATGACGAAGCGCTTTGATCGAGGAGGTGGAAATCAAAAAATACATACTCAGACATTGTGTGCAATTCAGCACTATGATTTTTCAAATATTACTTCATATAGTTACGAGCAAGTCTTTCAAACTATGCGACAATTAAGACTTTCTTATGCGGAGGCGGAACAAATGTTTAAGCGTATGATTTTCAATGTAATTGCACGGAATTGTGACGATCATACCAAGAATTTCTCGTTTTTAATGGATAGGTCAGGAAAATGGAAATTAGCCCCTGCCTATGACATTTGTTTTGCATACCGTCCAGATAGTGAATGGGTAAGTCAACATAATTTGAGTATCAATGGAAAGAGAAAAAATTTCACACGGGAAGATCTATTAACCATAGCTGAACAAAATTCAATTCGAAATCCTGAGGGACTTATCAATTCATGTATAAAACTGGTGAGCAACTGGAGAGACTATGCAGAAATGTATGGTGTAGATTCACTCAAAACGAGTTCTATAGAGCAATTTCTATTAAAGGATTTAAAATAATAGGAGGCTAATTTCAGTTTCCTTTCACTTTTATGGCCATCACGCCTGCTGGCTCCATCGTTATTTCAGTCCACCGGACTAAAACTTAACACTCGGCCCTGTTAATTTGAAAATGAGCAAAGGGGCTAAGGAGCTAAGGAGCAAAGGAGGCAAAGTGGCTAATTTGTTGATTTGAAAATGAGCAAAGAGGCTAAGGAGCTAAGGAGGTAAAGAAGCTGAAATCTGATTATTCATTAACGTCGCCTAATTTCAGTTTCCTTTCACCTTTATGGCCATCACGCCTGCTGGCTCCATCGTTATTTCAGTCCACCGGACTAAAACTTAACACTCGGCCCTGTTAATTTGAGAATACACGAAGAGGCTAAGGAGCTAAGTAGGCAAAGTCAAATATTAAGTTTAGGTTACTCTTTTAAGTTAGCTAGTCTATAAGTTGTGAGACAGTTTCAAATAGTCTAATTTTGGCGTCAATGATTCGAAAAATAGCCATATTTTGTACTATAATCTTAATGGTTTCTACAACACCTCTGTCTGAAGTGTTGAAATTGCCTATTTTTATAGAACACTATATGGAATATGACAAAGGTGGATTGATTCATTACGTTGTACATCATTATGGTGGTCATGAGAAAGATGAAGATTGGGAAACGGATCAAAAACTTCCTTTTATGGATTTAAGCTCTGTGCTAACAATCGTTTCTATTGCACCTACAATTCCTCTTACCTTAATTCCTGAAACAAGGGATTTTAAATTCAAAAAACCTATCATTAAGCATGAAGAAAATCTGATGGACCAATATCTATCAAATATTTTTCAACCTCCTCGATTGAGCTAATTGAACACTAGACATTTAAAACTCCAAGAAATCTCTTGGCAGTAATACTATGTTATAAAATCAATTAGTAAATAACGAAACATGTTAAATAAAATCATTGAGTTTTCTGTAAAGAATAAACTCATCATTGCCCTATTTACCTTAGGGCTCATAATTCTTGGTATCTATGAGTTAACCAAACTTCCCATAGATGCACAACCAGATATCACTAATAATCAAGTACAAGTAATCACAGTTGCACCTTCTTATGGAGCTGCAGATATAGAAAGACTAGTAACCTTTCCCATTGAACAAGCTTCTAGCAATATTAGTGGTATTGAAGAAATTAGAAGCTTTTCTCGTTTTGGATTGTCATTAGTTACCATTGTTTTTGACGATGAAACTGATGTTTATTGGGCTCGTCAACAAGTTAGTGAACGATTATTACAAGTAAAAGAACAGATTCCTGCCGACATTGGTATGCCTGAACTTGGACCTATTTCAACAGGTCTTGGTGAGATTTTCCAATATGTGGTTCGCGCCGAAGAAGGCTATGAAGACCAATACGATGAAACCAAACTCCGAACCATTCAAGATTGGGTCATTCGAAGAGAGTTGTTGGGAACCAAAGGGGTTGCAGAAGTGAGTAGTTTTGGTGGAAAGCTAAAGCAATACGAAATAGCTATTAATCCTCAACGTTTACAGGCATTAAATGTAAATATTAATGAAGTTTTTGAAGCGTTAGAACAAAACAATCAAAATGCTGGAGGCTCCTATATCGAAAGAAAGGAAACCGTACTATTTATTCGTACGGAAGGACTTATTGGTAGTCAGGATGATATAGAAAATATTTCTATAAAATCTACTGTAAATGACACTCCCATACGCATAAAAGATGTGGCAGAAGTAAAAGAGGGTTATGCTACTCGTTATGGTGCGATGACTTATAATGATCAAGGTGAAGTGTCTGGAGCGATAATCATGATGTTGAAAGGTGAGAATGCTAATGAGGTAGTTCAAAACATCAAGGAGCGTCTTGCTATTATTGAAAAAACACTTCCAGAAGGAGTTGTAATAGAGCCTTTTTTAGACCGTGCTAAAATGGTAAGCAATACCATCAGTACCGTGAAAACCAACCTTATGGAGGGTGCTTTAATAGTGGTTTTTATACTCGTTTTGTTCTTAGGGAACTTTAGAGCGGGATTCTTAGTGGCTTCTGTTATTCCTTTAGCGATGTTGTTTGCAGTTATTATGATGAATCTCTTTGGAGTGGGTGGAAACCTTATGAGTCTCGGAGCACTTGATTTTGGATTGATTGTCGATGGAGCTGTCATAATAGTGGAGGCCGTTCTGCATCAGCTCGGTTTTAAAAAGCACTTTGGTTTTAAAAACAGACTAAGTCAACACGAGATGGACGTTGAGGTTTCCAATTCAGCCTCGAAAATGGTTAATTCAGCGGTTTTTGGTCAAATAATTATCTTGATTGTTTATTTACCAATTCTTACGTTGGAAGGTATAGAAGGCAAAATGTTTAAACCTATGGCACAAACGGTTGCTTTTGCTCTAATAGGTGCATTTATACTTTCATTGACCTATATTCCGATGATGAGCGCTTTGGTTTTAAATAAGAATAAAAAGACAAAAGCGAATATGTCCGATCGTGTAATGAGTCGGATAGAAAAAGTACATCAAACTTGTTTGATTAAAGCATTAAAATTTAAGAAGGTAATACTTACCACCGTTTTGTTGCTATTCATCGGAGCTGTTTTTGTACTATCAAGAATGGGGGGTGAGTTTATTCCATCATTAGAAGAAGGAGACTTTGCGGTAGAAATGCGTATTCTTCCAGGAAGTAACATCAATAAAACAAAAGAAGTAACTACCCAAGCAGCTAAAATTCTAATGGAACAATTTCCAGAAGTAGAGAAAGTAGTTACAAAGATAGGTAGTGCTGAAATTCCCACAGAACCTATGCCAATGGATGCTGGAGATATGATTATAGTATTGAAACCTAAAGGAGAATGGACATCAGCCAAGACATTTCCAGAACTTTCTGAAAAAATGAGCAAATCTTTGGAGGTGATTCCAGGTCTAACTACTGGTTTTCAATTTCCAGTACAAATGCGTTTTAACGAGTTAATGACTGGTGCACGTCAGGATATTGTTTGTAAAATTTATGGAGAAGATTTAGACAATCTAACACAATATGCCGAAAAACTTGGGACTATTATACAAACTATAGATGGTGCACAAGATCTTTATATAGAACCTGTTATTGGTGCGCCACAAATAGTCATTGACTATAATAGAGCAGCACTTTCGCAACACAAGCTTTCTATTGTAGATGTCAACCGTATCGTAAATATGGCTTTTGCAGGACAGAGCGCAGGATGGGTCTATGAAGGTGAGCGCAGATTTGATATGGTGGTTCGATTAGATGAAAATCAAAAGCAGGATGTGCAAAGCATTCGAAATTTATTGATTCCATTATCTAATGGCAAGCAACTTCCTTTACATCAATTAGCTACAATTGAAATGAAGAGCAGTCCAAATCAAATACAAAGAGAAGATACTAAACGAAGAATTGTAGTTGGTTTCAACGTTCGAGGTAGAGATGTACAAAGTATTGTAGAAGACTTACAGAGAGAAGTGGATGCTAAGATAAAATTACCTACGGGTTATACGATTTCTTATGGCGGAGCTTTTGAAAACTTAAATCAGGCAAAAGCTAGGCTAGGTATAGCAGTACCGGTTTCTTTGGCGTTGATTTTCTTATTGTTGTATTTTGCATTTCGTTCAGTGAAACACAGTTTACTGATTTACACAGCTATCCCACTTTCAGCTATTGGAGGGGTCTATTTCTTAGCGCTTCGAGATATGCCTTTTAGCATAAGTGCAGGTGTAGGATTTATCGCTTTATTCGGTGTTGCTGTATTAAATGGGATTGTCTTAATATCGGAGTTCAACCGATTACAAAAAAGTGGCTTAACAAATATCACGCGAATAGTAGTCCGTGGAACTCGTGTTCGTTTGCGTCCAGTTTTAATGACTGCTTTTGTTGCTTCTTTAGGTTTCTTACCTATGGCGATTAGCACTGGTTCTGGAGCAGAGGTTCAACGTCCACTTGCGACGGTTGTGATTGGTGGTTTAATGTTAGCGACTTTCTTAACATTGTTTGTATTACCTATCCTGTATGTAATTTTTGAGAAAATTCAAATTCCAAAATGGAAGAAATACAAAAAAGCGACTGTCTTGATTTTGTTTTTAAGTGTTGGGTTAAATTCAACTGTAGCACAAAACAAGATTAGTCTTGAAGAAGCTACTGTGATGGCATTGCAACAAAACAAATCGATAAAAAATAGTGCTTTATGGGTAGAATATCAAGAAGGAATAAAAGCTTCTTATTTAGATTTTGCTCAAACGGAAGTTTCTGGGGATTTTGGAAATATACAAGGTAGTGCACAAGACAATAGTTTTGGAATAACACAACGCTTCAATTTCCCAACGTTTTATACTAAAAAGAAAAAAGTACTTTCAGAAGAGTGGAAAGCTTCTTTATTGGGAAAAGAGTTAACAGAGGCACAAATAGTAAAGCAAGTTTCTGAAACATTTTATCATCTTCTAATTTTAGAAGAAAAAAGAGCAAGATTGCAATTCATTGATAGTCTGTATGCTCATTTTTTAGAGAAAGCAGATTTAAAGTTAGAATTGGGTGAAGAGACCATATTAGAACAAGCAACTATTGAGGTTCAAAGAGATCAAATTGCCAATCAACTACTTTTGTTGGACAATGAGTTGGACTTTCAGCTTTTAGAACTTCAATTAAGCCTTCAATCCGAAGTTGTATTTATGCCTAAAGCGAGTTCTTTAAAAGTTAACCTAGATGCTGAAATCGCAAATAGCAATATAGAGGAACACCCAGACTTAAGGCTGTCAGAACAGCAAATTGCTATTCGAGAGCGTGAAGCACAATGGGAAAGAAGTAAGCTAAACCCTGAGTTTACTTTGGGATATCAAAGTCAGAGTATGAAAGAAATCAATGACAATCGCTTTGATTATGTTCAAGTAGGAATTAGCTTACCCATATTCAATCAAGGTCAGCGAAAGGTAGCAAAAGCAGCTAAGACAAAAGTTGCTATAGCGGAGAATGAATACAAGATGAAAGAAGAGCAATTCAAAAAAGATTTACAACAAGTTCATTTAGAATATTTGCGTCGCAAAGAAATAATTGATAAATACGAGAATAAGCAGTTGCAAAAAGCGGACTTAATTCTAGTAACCGCTCAACAGCAATTAGAGCTGGGAAATATCGATTATTTACAATGGGTGCAACTGACCAATCAAGCAGTTCAAATACAATCAGATTATATAGAAGCTTTAGATTTATTAAATAAAGCAGCTATTCAATTACAATATCTAACGACAAAATCATAGTTATGAAAACATTTTTAGGAAGTCTTTTATTAATGGCAATTGTGCTATTAAGTGGCTCTTGTAATCAGCAAAAAAGTGAAGTAGATGAAGTGGAAACAGAATCGGCTTCAAACAATAATGTGGCTGTTCTAAGCGACGAACAAACAAAAACAATTGGATTAACCACCACTTCATTAGAACCAAAAGAAATAGAGAAAACTATTCATTTAAATGGAAAGATATTCGTTTCTCCAGAACATTTAACAACGATTTCGAGTGTACTGGGCGGACATATTAAATCGGTTAAAGTACTGCCAGGAAGTTTGTTTAAAAAAGGAGACATACTTGCTATTGTAGAGGACCAACAACTCATTGAACTTCAAAAAGAGTTTTTGATAACACAAGCACAATTAAAGTCTGTAGGATTAAATTATAATCGTCAAAAAGAACTCAACCAAAATAAAGCAACTAGTGATAAGGCATTCCAAGAAGTAGAGGCGACTTACAATACGCTTTTAGCGACTCGAAGTGCTCTAGAGCAGAAATTAAAAATGGTTCAAATTAATCCGTCACAACTAACATCAAACAATATAAACAGTTCAGTTGATATTCGTGCTCCTTTCAGTGGGGTTATAAGTGAGGTGAAAGTAAACAGAGGTCAATATGTTACACCATCTGATGCTTTGTTTGAATTGATTAATCCAGAAGGACTGTTAATAAAGCTTACTGTATTTGAAAATGATTTACAAGGAGTAAAAGTAGGTCAAAACTTGTTGGTTTATAGCAATCAAAATTCTGATAAAAAAACCGGAGCTACTGTAGTTAGTAAAACACCAAAGATAGGGGAAGATGGGGGATCTGAAATCATTGCTAGATTCAATGAGAATAACCCAGAGATGATAGCAGGACTCTATGTAAATGCAATCCTTCCTTTACAAAATTATAGTTCAGAAAGTTTGCCTACTAAAAGCGTAGTGTCGTATGAGAACAAAAATTATGTGTTTGAAGCATTAGGAGACAATAAGTTTTTAATGACAGCTGTAGAGACAGGAGTAGAGGACAAAGGATTTATTGAGATTCTAAACAAAGAATCAATTAGAGATAAAAAGATAGTACATGAAGGATCTTACAGTATTTTGATGGCATTAAAAAACAAGGCAGAAGAGTAGAAATTGTTTTCTATTTTGAATGAATAACAAAAAAGCCGTTTGAAAAATCAAACGGCTTTTTTGTTATTCATAGATGTTTTTTCAAGGATCTTTTAATATAAAACGTTTATTATCTGTCTATAGCATTAGAGAGAAACTCTATTTATATTAATGACGATGATGTTCTTATATATTTTCTATTTTAACAATGTAAATCTTAATTCTATGGCTAGTTTAGATTTTATTAAAGATGGCAATTTCTATTTTAAATTAATAATATCTATATTTCCTGGGTGTTTCTTTGTGTTTACAACAAAAAAGAGATAGCAATTTTAGAGATGTATTCTCTACTAGATTTTTTTAAATTACTAGACTTATCTATAGAAACTTCTTATTCTTATAAGTTCTTGAGTAGGAAAAAAAAGAAGTTCTATCAATTGTATTTCTATAACTTCTAAAGATTATAGGGTTAGTTTCTTTTATTAGAGACTGGCTTTTTTTATTTCAACATAGTATGACTTGATTTAGAAAAGAATTCATAGTTTTGTAAAAATTTTTAAAAAGCTATCTTAATGAGGTTTTTTATTTATGATTTTAAAATAAACATTTAATAAAAGTTATGAGAATGAAAAAAATATTATTATTGCTATTGACAATTACATTTGGAGTTTCTTGTTCAAATGATGATGACACAGAAGGAAGAGAAGTGACTAAATTAAAGAGTGAAAAGATTATTGCTGATTATATAAATGAATATGGTGAACAAGTAAAATATGAGTCTATTTATGAGTATTCTTATGGGGCAAATGGTTTTGTTGAGGTTATAAAAAATACAAGAACTAATCCAAATAGTACTACAGAAACAAATGAGTATTTGTATTATGAAGGAAATAAAGTTGTTAGAAGAAAATATAAACAGATGAGTACATCTAAAAATGAGATAGAAGAAACATATACTTATGAAAATGATTTGATTGTTGAGGCGACTTATAAATTACCTGATTACATTAGTAAAAATAAATATTATTATGATTCTTCTAAGAATTTAATTAAAGATGAGTATTATTATTCAAATAATGACATGGAATTTATATTAGACTTTGTTATAGAGTATCAGTATAAAGACGGAAATGTAAGTAAACAACAATTTAGTAGTAATCCTTTTGATAAGATAATTACAAGCACTTATGAGTATGATGATAAAAATATTTCTAAGAGTAATATCTTTCCAGTGGCATTCCAAAAAATCACTTATACTAGTAAAAATAACATTGTTAAGGTGAAAAATGAGGAGAGTGGAGAAATAGTGGAGTATAATTATGAATATAATTCTAAAGGATTTCCAATAAAAGCAACTTATGATAATGGTCATATGACAGCCTTATTTGAATATTACTAGTTCTTTTAACTACAAACATTAATAGGCAAATTTCTTTAGTCTTAGGACTAAACATAGAGATAAAATGATTTTTTAAGAATACTACAACTAAGCTATTCCTTCAAGAATGGCTTTGTTGTTTATGGTATTATCACCAGTCTATAAAAATTATATTTAAGTAAAAGATTGCTATTTAGATTGATTATTGATATAAAAGCAATCAATTTGTAGGTGTTTATGACAATATAGATTTAAAAGAATAAAAAGTATCTCTATTTGTAAAGACTTGTTGATTGATGTTAAGTAATGATTAATTTTGGGTGAATTTTTTAAACCGAAACTAACTCCATGGCGATTAACAAATTTCGAATTAACGAAATCATAGTATTGCTCTATAGATTATCTCTTGCTTTTGTCTTTTATTTTATAGCACGATTACTTTTCTATTTTTATAATGCAGATTTATTGAATGTTGATTCTGCTGGACAATTCTTATTACTTTCTTTTTATGCATTGGCTTTTGACAGTGCAGCCATATTATATATGAGCCTTTTGTTCATATTTTTATCGATTATACCTGTATTTGTAAATACGAAACCAAAATACCAAACGCTTCTTTTTTTCGTTTATTTTATACCGAATTTGATTGCGTATGCTACAAATTTTATCGACCTAATATATTACCGTTTTGTATTGTCGAGAACTAGTATTGCGGTGTTTGATAGTTTAGAACACGAGGAGAACAAATTAAAACTTTTGATGAATTTCTCTATTAAATATTGGTTGGTTTTTGTGTTATTCGTTCTGTGTACCAGTTTGTGGATTTTTCTTTATTTAAAGGTAAAAGTAAAACAAGTCGAAAAAGTAGAGTCTCGAAAACAGTATTTATACTCATCTATTATAATCTTTATCATCACATTCTTTGCTGTTATTGTAGGAATTAGAGGGGGAGTTACCAAAAAGAATAGACCAATTAATACGGTAGATGCGAATCGTTATACAAAGCGACCTGAACATGGAGATATAGTTTTGAACACTCCTTTTTCAGTGTTGAGAACCTTTGGAAAGACGAGTTATAAGGAGGTCAAATATATGGATCCTGCAAAAGTGGATTCTTATGTGAGTAGTGTAAAGCACTATGATGTTAATAAACCAATTAGCCCTAATATCGTTTTATTTATAATCGAAAGTTTCTCTCGTGAGTATATCGGATCATTCAATGAAGGGACAACTATTCCTAATTTTAAAAGCTACACACCGTTTGTGGATTCGTTGGCACAACACAGTTTGATTTTTCCAAATGCATTTGCCAATGGTTATAAATCGATTCATGGAGTGTCTTCTATTATTGCGGGCATTCCTTCATTTAAAGATGCTTTTACTTCTTCTCCTTATCCAAATCAAAAAATAGAATCATTGGTTTCTGCTTTGAATTCAAAAGGGTATGATACATCTTTTTTTCATGGAGCTGTAAATGGATCTATGGGATTTTTAGGTTTTGGAAATATTCTTGGATATGACCATTATTACGGGATGTCGGAATATGATAATGATGATGATTTTGACGGTACTTGGGGAATTTGGGATGAGCCATTTTTTCAATTTATGAAAGAAACTTTAAATAAAAAGAAAGGCCCTTTTTTTGCAACGATGTTTAGTGTGAGTTCTCATGAGCCATTTGCCTTACCAGAAGGATATGAAGGTAAGTTTCCAGAAGGCAATCAATTGATTCATATGACTATTGGATATACAGATTATGCCTTAAAAAGATTTTTTGAGGAAAGTAGTAAAGAACCTTGGTTTAAAAACACCATTTTTATCATTACCGCTGATCACACTAGCCAAATCGACTATGCCATGTATAGAGAAGTAGCCAATCGAACAGCTGTTCCTATACTGTTCTATACACCAGATGAGCGTTTAAAGGGGGTGGATATGAGTTTAGCACAACAAATCGATATCTATCCTACGATATTGGATTTGATAGGCTACGATAAGCCATTCAGAAGCTGGGGTAGAAGTTTATTAAATGATACTGTGGCAACACCCTTTACAATCAATTACGGTTCTAATGAATATACATATCAAGAAGGAAATTACATCGTCCGTTTCAACGGAAGAGAAGTGACGGGTTTTTACGACATTAAAGACAAGGGGTTGAGAGTAAATTTAATCAATCGTAAAACTAAAGAGATGGAAGAAATAGAAATGCGATGTAAAGCTTTTCTACAGGATTATTTTGATCGTATCATAAACAGGCGCTTGGATAAATAAGTTTTTTTGATTTCTGCATCAAGAAAGATTAGAATAAAAGAGTAGAGGATTATTAAAATACATATTTAAATTGTTGTTTCCAGTTGTTGAGTTTTGTTTTTTGAAACTAATATATTTTAATATGTGTTTATAAGATTGTTTTTAACAAGTAAATAATTTGTCTTCATCAGTATAGTTTGATTACAAGTGTAAAATATTATGTTTTACATATTATAAATTTCAACGTTTATTCAAACATGGTTAAAATTGTGGATATCTATTTATAGAAGCAACTTTATTTCTTCTCTTTAAAAGCTATCTTTGGCGTCTTAAAAAAATATAGAGATGAGTGCAACTTGGTATGAATGCAAAGTAAAATATAGAAAATTAGATGACACAGGAAAACAAAAAGTAGTCACTGAACCTTATTTAGTGGATGCTTTGTCCTATACTGAGGCTGAAAGAAGGATTAACGAAGAGATGTCTGCCTTTATTAGTGAGGAATTCAAAATCACTACTATTAATATAGCAAATTACGCAGAGATACATCCATTTGAAAATGCGGATCGTTGGTTTAAATCTAAAGTTTCTTTGTTGGCATATGATGAAGAAAGTGGTAAAGAGAGAAAAACAACTTTATCTTTATTGGTACAAGCTAATGACGTAAAGGAAGCTTTTGACAATACAATTAGAGTCATGAAAAATACTATGGGTGATTATACAATACCTGCTGTATCAGAATCTCCTATAATGGATGTTTTTCCTTATTTTAGTGGTGAAGAAGGTGATTCAGAGAAATTAGAGAGATTCAATTCATTAAAAAACTCAAAACAAGAGACAGATCAGTGGGCCGAAAATGAAGAAGCGGCTTTAGTTGACGCTTTAGAGGCATAGATAAGTAATAAACAAAAAGTCATTCTTTAAAAGAATGGCTTTTTGTTTATTTGTAAAGAGGCTGATTTGTTAATTTGGTTATTCGTTAATTTGTAAAGAAGTAAAGGAATTGTTTTGAGATCATTTCTACTTAAATTAACTACAATTTTATTCTTTTGAATTTATACACTTTAGAGACTGTAGGCTTCCCTTTTTTAGGACACCTCTAAATTCGACAAATAATTGATATTCTTGTCAGATTTGATGAAGAATTTAAATTCTTCATCAAATCTTGGCTTAAATTCTTTAGGAGATTTATTTCCTAGGGATTTGTGAGGATGGTTAAAGTTGTAATCCCTTTTCCATTTATCAGAGAGTCTTTGCAGTTGGTATATATCATTAAAATAAAATGCGTCCAATATATCTTCTCTAAAAAAACGATTAAATCGCTCTATGTATCCATTTTGCATCGGCTTTCCAGGTTGGGTATATTTAATCTCAATAAAGTTCTTAGCACACCATTGTGTAAAGGTTTTAGAGGTAAACTCTGGTCCATTATCACATCTAATAAATTTAGGGACTCCTATTTCTTCTTTTAGGTTTTCTAATGTTTCGATAACCGCTCGTGCGGGATATGAAAGTGCAGCTTCAATAGCAATAGCTTCACGAT
>NZ_FORU01000019.1 GCF_900114085.1 Myroides guanonis
CAATCGAGCGATAGCATCGGTGTTACTGATAAAGTATTCTACGGTATAACCGGCTGCTCCGTGATAAACTATCGAATCATATTGACTTAAATCAAAGGTAGAACCCGGTGTATTACAAATATGCATATCGTTTAACGGAACCAAACCTATGACACATGTCTCGGTCTTGATGGTAAAACTATATACTTTAAAACAAGGACTAATCGCACTTTGGATGCGAACCCATATAGTCTTTGAACTGAAGGTGTTGTCAAAATTATAGTAACTCGGAATCTGGCCCGTATCGTTCTCTGCATCGGACTTGCTCTCATAGAACATAGCCGTTACTGGATAATGTGTAACACCCTTCATACTGGACTCTAAATTAAATAGAGTCGTTGCAGTTGGTGACTTACACTGAACCAAATTTAAAGGTGGTTTTTCGATGATGATCTCGTCGTAGTATTCAACTTGAATAGGATCAACTACTAGGTAACAAGCAACGTTCTTGTAATCCAAATTTACTCCGTACAAACCTTTAGAACTAATTGTTAAGGTAGGACCGTTCTCTCCAACTAAATCCATTCCGTCTTTGGTCCATTGAATAACATAGTCATTTGGATTCAAATCCGCTTTCAATACCATCGTCTCTCCCGGACACAAAGCACTTCCTCCTTCGATAACCAAGTTATCTCCTAAACTTGGTGTACCAATATCGAAACTACGTGCGTTGAAGAAAACAGCCGAAGTATGATCAGGCGTTGTACAGAAATCTAATACAGCAAGCTTAATGTGATATTTCCTTCCAGGAACAACTTTACTATTTAAAGATTGTAAACCAGTAGTAAGTCCAACAAAATTAATTGATGCCTCTAAAGGATCTGATTGATTGTTACTATAATGTTTCCAATAATATTTTTCATTTTCATTTGTACAAGTCTTTCCTGACATAGTAGCATTCCTAATTGTATTTAATGCAATAGGTTTATTAGTTCCAGGTACTTTCGCCAAATTTCCACCAATTCCAGTAGTAGTATCTATTAACCAAGCAGCAAACATTGCACCATTATTACAACCAGCATTCCCACAACTTATATCATAACTATTAGATGTAAATAAGTATTCAAACTGCAAAGAATCCTTAACAGGTATAAAATCGAATTCTACCTGAGTTACACGCATATCAGCAGAAATTCCTCCACCTGCATCAGCAATAGCATCATTTAAATCTTTATCACCGAGCCATCTGTTTGTATTTGTTCCCTTGTCACCATTTCTATACGGACCTGGTACAAACTGAACCTCACTAGTAGAAAGAACAACTCCTTCTTCGAATGGAAAATCAGATCCATTCTTATTAAAATATCCAAACGTATTTACCGACTTTGTTTTCGCACTTCCATCACCAACCTGGTATGTTACATTCGAAACCAAATTACAACCAGACTTTACTAATACATCCTTAACCAATCCTTCGACAGAATACATTTCACCGCTAGGACTAACCTTAAGAGGAGGTGGAATAGTAGCTAAACAAACTTTAAATGCGAATTCAGCAGTACCTGCAACTCCAATACGCACGTAGTATTTTCTCCCTATAACTAACTTCTCCAAAACTTTTTGTTTACCAGTATTAGAATTGCTCAATGTAAAGCACTCTTTAGTAGCCGACGTCATTGCTCCACATGTTTTATCATATACAGCTACATAGGCAGTAAATGTAATCGCACCAAAATCTTCCATTGAAATGCGATGAGAAGTAGCAGTAGCAGTAAATTCAAACCAAATATCTTTTGTCATGGCTCCAGCACATGCAGGCTTTACCTGAGTACTCAAAGTTGCACCGACAAAAGTAGCTTGTGTCATAGCAACACAAGTCAGTGTTGGATTAATCGATAGTTCCAAAGCAGAACTACAATCATCGTTATCTGGCGCTGCAAATAGTATACTTTCAAATGCAGAAGTAATTGTGGAAATTTCAGCTGATGCTTTATCCATAAACGCTATCTTCTGACTACCATACATCAAAAAGATAGATGCCAGAAAAATAACAAACAAGGCTAAACCCTTTTTAACTAGAGCTATTTTCATAATAAATAATTAATCCATAAAATTATAAAAAAAAATCATAAAATCTAACATTTCATTTCATCATTAACTCAATAAAACAGTCAATAAAAAAAGGGTAAGACACTAATATCTTACCCTTTTTTGTGAAAAATTTAAAAAAACTATCTAAAACTAGCTTTTAAGTATTCTCTATTCATACGAGCAATGTTCTCTAATGAAATTCCTTTTGGACATTCAACCTCACATGCACCTGTATTTGTACAGTTACCAAAACCTAAATTATCCATTTCTTCTACCATGTTTAAAACACGCTCAGTAGCTTCCACTTTACCTTGCGGTAATAAAGCAAACTGGGATACTTTCGCTGAAACAAAAAGCATAGCTGATGAGTTCTTACATGTAGCAACACAAGCACCACAACCAATACAAGTAGCTGCATCAAATGCTCTATCTGCGTCATGTTTAGGAACTGGAATTGCATTCGCATCCTGCGTATTACCAGAAGTATTTACAGAAATAAAACCACCTGCATGTTGAATTTTATCAAAAGCAGTACGATCAACTACTAAGTCTTTAATTACAGGGAAAGCTTTTGCTCTAAATGGTTCGATATAAATAGTATCTCCATCTTTAAACATTCTCATGTGTAATTGACAAGTAGTAACTCCTCTATCTGGACCATGTGCTTCTCCATTAATAAATAAAGAACACATACCGCAGATTCCCTCACGACAATCATGGTCAAAAGCAACAGGATCGTCACCTTTCTCTACCAATTCATTGTTCAAAACATCCAACATTTCAAGAAAGGACATATCAGGTGAAATATTGTTGATTTTATAATCAACCATTTGACCTTTATCTTTAGCGTTTTTCTGACGCCATATTTTTAGTGTAAGATTCATTTGCATCGAATTTTTACAATAAGACTTGATGTTACCATCAAAATCTCAATATTATTTATAACTACGAGTTACCAATTTAATGTTTTCGAAAACCAAGTCTTCTTTATGAAGTACAGCCTCACTAGGTTTTCCTTTGTATTCCCAAGCAGCAACGTAAGCAAAGTTTTCATCATCACGTCTTGCTTCTCCGTCTTCTGTTTGGTGTTCCTCACGGAAGTGACCGCCACAAGACTCTTCTCTATGAAGTGCGTCTTTAGCGAACAACTCTCCTAGCTCCAAGTAATCAGCTACACGTAAAGCTTTTTCTAACTCTTGGTTAAAACTATCCGCAGTACCTGAAACCTTAACATCTTTATAAAACTCTTCTCTTAAAGCAGTAATTTCACTCATAGCCTCAGTTAATCCCTGAGCATTACGAGCCATACCTACTTTATCCCACATAATTTTCCCAAGCTTTTTATGGAAATAATCTACAGAATGCGTACCATTATTACCTAATACATGGTCGATAATACCTTTAACATTTTTCTCTGCTTCATCAAATTCAGGTAAGTCTGTAGGGATTGCACCTGTACGAATATCTTTTGATAAATAATCTCCAATAGTATAAGGTAACACAAAATAACCATCAGCTAAACCTTGCATTAATGCAGAAGCCCCTAAACGGTTAGCTCCATGATCAGAGAAGTTAGCTTCTCCAAGAACGTAACAACCTTCAATAGTTGACATCAAGTTGTAATCAACCCAAAGACCACCCATTGTATAGTGAACAGCAGGATAAATCATCATTGGAGTTGTATATGGATCCTCATCAACGATTTTCTCATACATTTGAAAAAGGTTACCGTATTTATTTTCTACAACATCCTTTCCTAATTTATATACAACTTTTGCATCATTTTCATTCAAATGCTGTAAACGAGCCTGCTCTTTACCGTAACGATCAATTGCAGCAGCGAAATCTAAATAAACAGCTTCACCAGTCGCATTTACACCAAATCCAGCATCACATCTTTCCTTAGCAGCACGTGAAGCAACGTCACGAGGAACTAAGTTACCAAATGAAGGATATCTTCTTTCTAAATAATAATCTCTATCTTCTTCTGCTAATTGAGTAGGTTTTAATTTACCTTCTCTAATTGCAGCAGCATCTTCTAATTTCTTAGGAACCCAAATACGACCATCATTACGCAATGATTCTGACATCAAAGTTAATTTTGACTGATGATCACCTGAAACAGGAATACAAGTTGGATGAATTTGTGTGTAACATGGATTTGCAAAATAAGCACCACGTTTGTGAGCTTTCCAAGCTGCCGTTACATTCGACCCCATTGCGTTTGTAGAAAGGAAGAAAACATTTCCATACCCACCAGTAGCAATTACTACAGCGTGTGCAGAATAACGCTCAATAGCACCATTAATCAAATTACGAGCAATAATACCTCTAGCTTTTCCATCTACAAGGACAATGTCTAGCATTTCATGTCTGTTATACATTTGGATTTTTCCACGACCGATTTGACGGTTCATCGCAGAATAAGCTCCTAATAACAACTGTTGTCCAGTTTGTCCCTTAGCATAGAATGTACGAGAAACTTGAACACCTCCAAAAGAACGGTTATCAAGTAAACCACCATACTCACGAGCAAAAGGAACTCCTTGAGCCACACATTGGTCAATAATATTTTCTGAAACTTCTGCTAAACGATATACGTTTGCTTCACGCGCACGATAATCTCCTCCTTTTACAGTATCATAAAATAAACGGTGAACTGAATCTCCATCTCCTTGATAGTTTTTAGAAGCATTAATCCCTCCCTGTGCTGCAATAGAGTGCGCACGACGAGGAGAATCTTGATAACAAAAAGCTTTTACGTTATAACCTAATTCTGCCAAAGTAGCAGCTGCAGAACCACCTGCTAAACCAGTACCAACTACAATAACATCAATGTTACGTTTATTAGCAGGGTTAACTAAATTTATATGGTTTTTATAATCAGACCATTTCTTGTCGATTGGTCCATTTGGAATCTTAGAATCTAATTTCATAATCAAATTTTTTATGACTACTTAACAAAGTAAATATAAAGTGGAATAATAGCAAATAACAAAGGAACAATAATAGCAAAGCCATTTCCTACTGTTGTTATTAATCCGTTATATCTAGGATTATTAGCCCCTAGTGACTGAAATGCGCTTTTGAATCCGTGTAGCAAGTGAAACGCCAACACTATCATTGAAAACACGTAAAAAATCGTAAAAGCTAATCCATATGCTGGATCCTTAAAAAATTCGATTGTAATCTTATGCAAGTCTTTATAACCATCAGCAATTTTAAAGTCACTTCCAGTCTCATAGAAACCAGTTCCTTTAATTTCTACTTGTCCCATTTGAACAGCGTTCGCTGGGATTGGCTGACCTTGCACTGTCTTGTATATTTCTAATTCCTGTCCTTGAATATTTACAATTTCAGACTGTAATGGCATTTCAGAAAAATGCATTTTAGCCCAAAAGTTAGTCATGTGTGTAGCAATGAAAATCAAAATTAAAGTACCCAAAACAGCCATATTTCTTGACTGCCAAGCACTGTTTGAAGAAGCATTGTTTTTTGCATAACCAATTGGCCTAGCCTTTTTGTTCTGAATTGTCAAAACAATTCCATCAATTGCATGGAAAAGAATAGATAAGTAAGTTAAATAAGAAAGGATTTTCACCGCTGGATTGGTAGTCATGAACAACGCATACTCATTGAATGCCGATGCATCACCAAAAATCAATTGAAGGTTTCCCACCAAGTGACCTACCAAAAACACGCATAAAAATAACCCAGTAAGAGCCATCCAGTATTTTTTACCAATGGATGACTTTAATAGTGCAGATTTTGCCATAATGTAATTTTAATAGTTTTCTTGTAAAAAATCACTCAAAAGTACTGTTATTTCCACGCATTTACAAAGGTGATTCAATTATTTATACTGAGTATAAACAAATTAAAAAACACGTAATTTTATAAAAACACTAATAATTTACAAGCAAACAAACTCAAAACTTACATAATTGATATTTTATCTAAAAAGTTTTAGTGATATTTCGGTCTATTACAATAATAAAATCAGCCATACCATTATTCTCAATATCCCATTTAAACACATCTTCTTGAACAATCATAGCAATCGTTACTACGCGTAAATCAGCACTATAGCGATTCAAATACCAAACTATACCTTCTTTAAAATTACTATGATATGTACCATTAAAATGGAGAAACAATTTACCTTCTTCAAAGTTTTCAACTATAAAATGAGCCATCGTAGCATCTTTTATAGCTTGTGCTTTAGGTAAGTTGTCATTAGAATGCTTTCCTTCAAACATACTCATCATCTTTTTATAACCTGGAAGATTTGCGTCATAAGGGAATGGTAACGGAGCAATCCATGTCTTTTCTTCCATCGACAAACTATCTAAAGACTCAACTCCCTGTTTGTAAACTTGACTAGCATACCGTCTTGGTACATTAGTCGCAATGAACTTTAATTGATGTTCTTTCGCAAATTCGACTAAAGGTTTATAATCCGTTTTATAATTAGGCCACAAACGAACTTCTTTCGAAAAATCTTCCTCAGAAATATCACTTTTCAGATAAGCATCGAGTCCATTTTGTTTATCAGCCTCAAACATTTCTGCTCCCAATATTAAACGATTACCTACATGTAATGATTTCAACACTTCCAACTGCAACCAATGCCCTAGAGAATTATCGTGAAATTCTCCAAACAAAACCACATCTGCTCGTCCTAATTTTTGAGTCATTTTCTCGAATGAAATAGATTTTCCCTTCTCAGAATATATCTTATAAGGTATTCCTTTCTGTGCAAAACTTCCCACAGTGATCAACAAACAAATTGCAATACTTAACCTATCGAATTTCTTAATCCACAACATACTTTTATCTTTAAATGTAAAATCTTTGAAACAACAAATATAAGATATTTTGCTATTTAGAATCATTTTATACAACATCAAAAAATCACTCTTACAAAGTCTATATAAAATTGTACTTTTGTAATTAGTTTTGAAAGAATATCGCTATGTATTACAAGTATATAAACTATAAAAACACTAAAATACATTATTACGAAAAAGGAAAAGGAAGCACCCTTATCTTTCTTCATGGCTTCTTAGAAAACTTAAATATGTGGCAACCCTATTTCGAGTTTTTCTCACAAAAGCATCGTGTCATAGCCATTGACTTACTAGGACATGGCAATAGCGAATGCATGGGGTACATTCACACAATGGAAGACATGGCGGATGCTGTTTTTGCTTTGATTTCGGAATTAAAACTAAGAAAAATCACACTTCTAGGCCACTCAATGGGGGGCTACGTATCTCTAGCCTTTGCAGAGCTGTATCCAGACCATGTCAAAGGACTTGCTTTAATTGCTTCTACTTCTAGAGCAGACAGTCCTGAAAGGAAAATTAATAGAGATAGAGCCATTGAACTTATTAAAAAAAACAGAACAACTTTTATCAATATAGCTACCTCAAATCTATTTGGAGAAGAAGAAAGAACAACTTATCTAAAAGAAATAGAATCCACAAAATCTGAAGCTTTAAAAATGCCAATACAAGGCATTATTGCAGCCTTAGAAGGCATGAAAATTCGTGCAGATAGAGAAGTTATTTTACATTTCGCTCCATATCCAATTACACTAATAACCGGTAAAAAAGACTCCGTCATACCTTATGAAGAAAACATAACACAAATTGAAGACACACAGGTTAAACTTATAACATTGCCTGGAGGCCATATGTTACACATAGAAAACACAGAGGAGCTCAAAGACGCTATTATATATTTTATTAAATCTAATAAACTATAAAGTCTCTAAAAAAGACTCTTCTGGATTTAAAATTTGTTTAAGCAATCCTGCTAACTCATCCTTAAAATCTTCCAAAACCTCTTTGGTTATAAGAGTATCTACAGAGCTCCCATTTTTTACTCCAAAGAACAAAAAGCCTTCGCGCCTATTTTTAAAAGAATAAATCCCTGCTTCTAAAGGTTTATCCGCACATGAATCAAAATACATTAAAGCATAGCAGAGCAACTGTATGGCTTTATCGTTTTTCAACTCCAATGCCATCCCTTCCCAATCTGTAAGACGAACTTGCCTAGATTCTACCTTACCAGTTTTGTAATCAATTACTCGTATAACTCCGTCCCTCTCTTCGATTCGGTCAACAAAACCAGTCAAACGAACCGGATAAGGTAAATCCTTGTGTTCTAAAACATAAGACAGACCTGTTTCCAAAGCAATGATTCGCACATCATCTCCATCTTTCAAAGAATTTTTCTCTTGTTCAAGGAAATGGAATACATGTCTTTTCGCAACTTCAAAAGCCAGCAAGTTTTTACCTAACTTATCCTTATCACTATTATACTCAAGTTCAAACTGCCTTTCCACCTCAACATTTGCTTTTTTTTGCATTTGTTCTACATCCATTAAAACAAGATTCTTTCCTACATAAGGAAGATAGAGATTCTCAAGAGCTTGGTGTATAATAGTTCCTAATGTATTCAAAGCTACACTTTCTTCCACCTCATCCACTTCACGAATTCCTAGCAATCGCTGCATATAGAATTGAATTGGGTTTCTCAAGAAAGTCGATAAAGAAGAAGGAGAAAACCCCTTCTCTGAAGCCACTACTTTCAACCTCTTATTTAATAATTCAGATTTAGACACCTCTATAGGCTCATAAGCTTTTTCAGGTAAATAAGCAGAATAAGTTTCGTGTTTTAAACTATGATTTTTAGAACGCTCAATTTCTAATTGAGTTAAAAAGCGACTTCGCTCTCCAGCATCCAATCCTTCCGACTGTGAATTATACAACAAATAGATATTCTTAGCACGCAATAACAAATGATAAAAGTGGTAACTATAAATAGCATCCTTTTCTTTATAAGTAGGCAATCCCAACTCCCTCTTCACATCGTATGGAATAAATGAATTTTGAGATTTACCTGAAGGAAATTTCCCTTCGTTAACAGAAGTGATTATCACATTTTCAAAATCCAACACCCTACTCTCTAACACTCCCATTATTTGCAACCCCTGCAAAGGTTCACCTTCAAAAGATACTGCAGCCAAATCCATTATCTGCTTATAAATCGCATAAAGAGTATCTAAAGACTCCACTACATCATATTTCTCACAATACGATTTCAATCGATTTAAAAGCTGAAAGCTTGAATACAAAAAAGTTTTAGAAAGCTTTTCTTCCTCAGAATCATTTCCTAATTGCGATTTTAACTCTAAAACGATTTCCAGCAATAAATTCAAAACCTCCAAAGGTGACCTATCCCAAGAAGCAAACAACATAGAGCGCAAGCTATTTGAACTTAAACCCAAAGACTCAAAACGCTCAAATCCAAAAAACGTCAAGTTCTTTGAATTGATTTCATTTACAATTTTCTCACCATTTATGTATGGAGCAACTACAGGATTCGTTAGAACATCCAACACCTCCTTATAATAAAAAACAGAAGATTTTTGATTTCTCTTAAGAGCATTCAAATGCAACTTAAACAACTTATTCAAAAAAATCTGAACGGGATTACTTTTCCCGTCATAGCCCATAGTAATATTCAAACTAGAAACAGAGTCAGGTAAGGAATACAATATAGGCATCAACACTTGCTCTTCACCCAAAACCACAGCTGTACGATCTAACGATCCATTTTCTAAAGCAATAGAATTGACTAATTGACCAACAATCTTTGCTTGACCAACCGTCTTAGGAGTTTGAATAATGTGAATGTTTTTAGGTTTTCTAAACTCATCAATAATCCACTCAAATCGATTTGTTTTATAATATTTCCAAGACTTCTTTATTCTTCTCAAAAACAATCCTGCATCATGATAAGGGTCATTCAAAAAAGCTTCGTCGATGTCCCAGAACACCTTTCCAACACCTTGTTCTAAAAAGCTCTGAAAAATCACTTCTTCTGCAGCATTCAAGGCATTAAATCCTGCAAAATAATAACTACTATCTTTTGACTTCTTTATAAACTCATTGTGCCTAGCAACCGCTTCTCTATAAATCAATCCTTGATAACCTATTTTTTTATCTTTTAGATAAGAATACAATGCATCATAATACACAGGCATCATATTCCAAAACTCCAAGTAATTCTCAATTAATTGTGTTCTCTTTTCTAAATCTAAAGACCAATGTTTGATATCTTCGATATCTTTTAAATAAGAAAAAACATGATTAGGATCCAATAAATACCTATCTATCTCATTAAAATCTTGAAGTAACATCTTTGCCCAATTAGCGAAATGATCAAAGTCTTGTTGTTTAGAAGGTTCAACAATCGTTCTATAAATATTAAAAAATTCAAACAGTAATTCAACAGAGTCAATTGCCCTAATCTCGGACACTTCTTGAATTAAATCCTCCACACTTATGATGACAGGAGCAAAAACAGGTCTATCATATTGAGATTTAAGGTGCTCTAACAAAAAGACTTTAGCCCTCTTATTTGGTAAAACAATAGTTAAACCATCTAGATCTTCAGGAAAATCCGCTTTAATTTGTACCGCTAAACGGCTTAAAAATGTATTGGTATTCATAATTTAAATATAACAAAAAAACGCCTCGAATATCGAGGCGTTTTAATTTATTTAAGTTTAGCAAATTACTTTACTAATTGGATTTCAACACGTCTATTCAACTCTCTACCTTTTACAGTTTTGTTTGAATCGATTGGTTTAGAAGAACCAAAACCTTCAGAAGTTAATCTTTTCGCATCAATTCCTTTTTCAATCAAATAAACTTTAACAGCATTTGCTCTGTTTTCAGATAAAGGAATATTGATTTTGTCAGATCCAGTACTATCTGTATGTCCAGCAATGTGGAACTTAGCATTTGGATACTCACTCATAATTTTAGCGATATTGTCTAAAACTTTGTAAGAAGATTCTTGGAATGTGAATTTACCAGTATTAAACAAGATAGTTTTACCGTACTCATTCATTTGTTTCACTTGCTCTTCCTTGATTTCAGGACAACCTTTGTTAGAAGCAGGACCAGCAACATCTGGACACTGATCTAAATGATCAAAAACACCATCACCATCTCTATCTGGCCAAGGGCAACCTTTGTTTTCTTTAGGACCAGCAACTTCTGGACACTCATCTAAATGATCAGGAGTACCATCACCATCTGTATCAGGACAACCTTTGAATTCTTTCAATCCGAAAACATCTGGACATGCATCTAAATGATCAGCAATACCGTCACCATCAGTGTCAGGACATCCATTCAATTCTGGTAAACCAGCTTCAGTAGGACATTCATCTAAATGATCAGGAATACCATCACCATCAGTATCAGGACATCCGTTAAATTCAGCTAAACCAGCAACTTCTGGACACTCGTCATATTTATCTAAGATTCCATCACCATCAGTATCTTTTCCACCAAATTGGAAACGAATACCTGCAAAGTGTTGCATATGAGACGCAACATCAACATCTGGAGTTCTAGTATCATCAAATGAATGCTTGTAAGTAGATTGTACTGTTAAAGCAATATTTTCAGTAAACCAGAAATTAAATCCTAAACCTCCATTAACTGTACCAGCACTAGCATCACCCATAAAAGTATAACCTCCACCAATTAACAAGAATGGATCAACTACTTTGAATTTCAATAAATCTTTGAAGCTGTATTTAACCTCAGCATCAATACCATAATACGTCAAATCACCAGGATTAACTACTTCGTATCCCATAGCTTCAGTCAACACAAACTTGTCAATTTTATTCACTGACCCAGTTAAACCAAATGAGAATCCGTCTCCTAAGTGTCTAGCTACATTTAAGTAAGATACAGATGGAAGAATATTCCATTGGTCTTTTACATTAAAATAACCTCCTAATCTATTTGAAAAATTACTAGTTGAACTAATTTTAGTATCAACTGCATTCGCTCCAATAGTCACCGCCCAAGGGTGATCAGCATTCTGTGCTTGAGACGTAAATCCCGCGCAAAGAAGTGCAGCTACAATTAATTTGTTGAGATGTTTCATAACTTTTTTATTTTATTTACTAAATCGTAATGTGAAGCAAAAATACAATGTTAAATTGTGAATTACAAAACTTTTCGTTAAGAATCACTGTAATTACCTTAAATTCTGTCTATTATTTTATAATTTTTAGCTCTTTTCCAACTTCAATGAAAGCAGCAATAGCCTTATCTAAATGTTCTTGGGTGTGAGCAGCCGATAATTGAACACGAATTCTCGCTTTATCCTTTGGAACAACTGGAAAGAAAAATCCTATCACATAAATACCTTTCTCTAACAATTTATCTGCCATTATCTGTGATAATTTAGCATCATAAAGCATAACAGGAACAATAGCAGAATCACCATCAATGATAGCGAAACCAGCTTCCATCATACCTTTCTTAAAGTAATTCGTATTCCATTCTAAAGTATCTCTTAAAACAGTATCACGTCCTAAGATTTCTAAAACCTTAATAGATGCACCAACAATTACAGGAGATAAAGAATTTGAGAATAAATAAGGTCTTGAACGTTGTCTTAACAATTCTATAATTTCTTTTTTAGCAGTAGTATAACCACCCATAGCACCACCTAAAGCTTTACCAAGTGTTCCCGTAATGATATCTACACGTCCCATCACTCCTTTTGCCTCCAAGGTTCCTTTACCAGTTGCACCAATAAAACCAGCAGCATGACATTCATCAACCATTACTAGTGCATCATACTTATCTGCTAAATCACATATCTTATCTAAAGGAGCAACTAATCCGTCCATAGAGAACACTCCGTCAGTAACAATGATTTTAAAACGATGACCTGCTTCATTTGCTTTAATAAGCTGTTGCTCTAAGTCATCCATATTGTTATTCTCATATCTATAACGAGCTGCTTTACACAAACGAACTCCATCAATTATAGAAGCATGATTTAAACTATCTGAAATAATTGCATCTTCTTCACCTAACAACGGTTCAAAAACTCCTCCGTTTGCATCAAACGCTGCCGCATATAAAATAGTGTCTTCTGTTCCATAAAAATCAGCGATTTTCTGTTCTAATTCTTTGTGTATATCTTGTGTTCCACAAATAAAACGAACTGAAGACATTCCAAAACCATGCGAATCTAAAGCATCTTTTGCTGCTTGAACTACTTCAGGATGTGAAGACAGTCCTAAATAATTATTAGCACAAAAATTCAACACCTTCTCACCTGTAGAAATTGTAATTTCCGCTCCTTGTGGTGAAGTGATGATACGCTCTTTTTTAAACAAACCATTCTCTACAATGGCATCTAACTCATTTTGCAAATGATCCTTAATTTTCCCGTACATATCTTTTATATTAAACGATTGTTTATTTTACTTAACTTACAAATGTATTACTTTTAAAACATCCCCCGTATAGAGCAATGCTTTTTTCATAACTTCAAATCCCATTTCTTCCAATAAAACACCATATCCTTCTATCTGAGCTTTATGCTTCTCATTGGGTTTTCCTGTTTTATAATCCAAAATATAAGCCCTATTTCCATCAACAACTACCCTATCAGGAATACTGTTTTTTTGCCCCACACACATGATAGCACGTTCATTATAAACAGTTTTATCCGAATCAAAATACTCCTTTAATTCAGAGTGCGTTACAATATCTCGTATTACAGTTCCTATTCCCGCAGTATCTGCTTCCGTCAAATAGCCATTCTCCACACAAGTCTCCAATGCCTTTTCAATATCCCCTTCACTCAAAACATATGACAATACTTTATGCACTAGATTTCCGTATTCTATAGATTTTTGACTTACAGAATCCCACATCAATGCCTCTCGCTGAGCTATTTTTATCGACTTAAAATCCAAAGGTAAATTAACCGATTGAACAGTCTTATTTTGAAAATCCTGATTTTGTAAAGACAATTGCTTTACTGACAACTTTATTGGACTTCCGAAATCAAAATAAAAATCATTGTCATTATAGTAACCATTCTTCATTAGAAACTCCATGAAAAAGGTTGACATATTATTCTTTAACTCTCCCTTAGTCGTAAGATTTTTTTTACTTATTATGTATAGTTGCTCTTCCGCTCTTGTTAAAGCCACATATAAAACATTTAGATTATCCAATAGCTCTTCTTGCTCTTTGGCTTCATAAAGCTCCAATGCCATTCCTCCATATTCCATAACCTCCTTTTTAGAATCAACTAAAGCTTTTGGAAAATCAAGCTCACCATCTTCTATGTCCAACCACAGCTTATCGCGATTAGAACGACTGTAATCTTCCTCAGCAAAAGGGAATATTACCACTGGAAACTCCAATCCTTTTGACTTGTGAATCGTCATAATCTGTACCGCATCAACCCCCTCTGGAGTTGGAATACTAAACTTCTGATAGTTATCTCCCCAATACTCAAGGAAATCTGAAATACCATAGTGATTTTTAATGCTTCGCTCTAACACCAAATCCAAGAAATAAAGCACATAAGAAATAGAACTCTTTTCCTGTAAGAATGCGCGAATAATCTGCTCAACGGCCTCATACAAAGATTTCCTTCTGCACGATTCAAATGAAATAGCGACCTCCTTTGTTAGCAACCATTTCTCTAATTCCTCTTCACCTTCCATCGACAATCCTTCAACTATAAAATCATGTACTTCGAGCCCTTCTAATTGCTTAGAGGCAACAAAATAGAGCATCATTGCTTTAGCTTCAGCATCTTTTGCATTTCTCAAAAAGCGCAAGACATTTATAATTAAACGAACTTCTGTAGCATTATTAATCAATAAAGAATCAGAGGACAGAATAGGCACTTCTTCCTCTGTTAAATAGTTTGCTAAAGCAACTCCTTCAGATCGCTTACGAGTTAAGATTACAATATCACTATATTCGAAACCTTGCTCTTTTATTTTTTTTATCGCACCTAAGGTTGCTCGTGTATATTGTTCTTCTGAGGTTAATTCTTCCTCCTCTTCTTCTAAAAACTGAATACTGACATACCCACCCACTTTGGAATTACATTCTTGAAAACTGTTGTTTTCATATAAGTCCTTATAATCAATGTTATTAAATCGCTCAGATGCTGTTTTAAAAAAACTATTATTAAACGCTATAACTTCTGAATAACTACGATAATTTTTACCCAAGACAACTGTTTCCTTCTCAGGGTTTGAAAATGGATTTTTCCCTTTACTCAATTCTATAAATTGTTCAGCCTTTCCTCCTCTCCATCTATAAATAGACTGTTTAGGATCACCTACAATCATTAAGGTTCCTTTAACCCCTGCCTCATCTTCTCCTGCTAATGCATTATCAATTAAAGGAATTAAATTCAACCACTGCATTTCGGAAGTGTCCTGAAACTCATCAATAAAAAAATGGCGATAGCGTTCTCCCATACGTTCATAAATGAAAGGCGCTGGTTGGTTTTGAATTTCGTTATATATAATAGAATTGAACTGCGTAATGGACAAAACCTTCTGTTCTTCTTGAATTTTTTTTAATTCTACACCTATTGCATTAAGCAATGACAGTGGAGTTATATTTTTTAGAAATGCCTGATTAAAAGCTCTCTTGCTATAACCTTCATAAACTTTCTCTAACAAGCTTAGCAAACGAGGTATATGTGATTCTATTAAATCTCTGTCTTTAGCAGTTTTATTTATTTGAATATCTTCAAAGACTATAAACCTCTTATGAGCGGGCTTCACATCATCCTTTGCAATATTCACCAAATGATTAGGAAACGTTCCTCTTGAAAAAGATTTTAAATCAATTCCTTCGTTAGTTAAAATTCCCAATGCTTCGGTCCCAATATTTTTAGTATATTCTGTTAATCGTTTAATTTCTTTTTTCAGAAAATCTCTAACTCTAACAAAGTCATCTAAAGTCTTTTCTTCGAACAGAGCAATTTCTTCACGATTGTTCTCATTCATCAATAGATATCCAATCTCTAACAATTCTCTCGTGATATCCCAACTCTTATCATCGTCGGCTTTATCCAAAGAAAAATCAATCAGCAAATCTGTTAACTGCTTATCAGAACCTGCTCTAGAAATGATTGCATCAACAGCTTCTCTCAACAATTCCTCTGATTCAAGAGTAACATCAAAAGTTACCGGTAAATTCAAATCAAAAGCAAAAGACCGAATTACCTTGTGTGTAAACTTATCAATAGTAGAAATATCAAAAGCTGCATAGTTATGAATAATACTCTTTATTATTTTTGCCGATTTATTTTGAACTTCAGACTCTTTTAATCCCGTTTCCTCCACCAACTGCTCAAACATTCCAACAAACTTTTCAGGTATAGTCTCCAATGAAAAAGCATACAGTGAGTTTACAATACGCGACTTCATTTCCTCCACCGCCTTATTCGTAAAAGTGATGGCTAAAATCTTCTTATAGGCGTCATCTTGACGATCTTTTAAAAGAATTTTCAGGTATTCCTTCACCAAAGTATGCGTTTTACCAGATCCTGCGGAAGCATTATAAATTGAAAATGAGGCTATAGACACGAAATATAATACTATTTTAAGTTAGAGTTAATAGGTTCAAAACCTTTTGATTCTATTGAAAAATCACTAAATTTGAATAAAAATAATACTAATCTTTTAAATAATACGAATTATGGCTTTCGAATTACCAAAACTGCCTTACGCATACGACGCTCTTGAACCGCACATTGATGCGAGAACAATGGAAATACATCACTCAAAGCACCACAATGCTTATACAACTAATTTAAATGCTGCAATCGCAGGAACAGACTTAGAAGGAAAATCAATCGAAGAGATTCTTAAAAATCTAGATATGTCTAACGGAGCAGTACGTAACAATGGAGGAGGATACTTCAACCACAATTTATTTTGGGAAGTAATGAGTCCAAATGGAGGAGGAGAACCTACAGGTGAATTAGCAGACGCAATTGCTAAAGAATTTGGTTCTTTTGCAAGCTTCAAAGAAGCATTTGCAAAAGCAGGAGCTACTCAATTTGGTTCAGGATGGGCTTGGCTATGTGTTTCTAACGGAAAACTATCTGTTTGTGGAACACCAAATCAAGACAACACTTTGATGCCAGGAGTTGGATGTGGAGGAACACCAATCTTAGGAATGGATGTTTGGGAACATGCATACTACTTAAACTACCAAAACCGTCGTCCTGATTATATTACAGCTTTTTTCAACGTAATTAACTGGAATGAAGTAGCAAAACGTTATGCTGCAGCTAAATAGTCTAAAACTATTTTTATCTTATATAAAAACCACCTTATTCAGGTGGTTTTTTTTATCATCACTCAACACCTTGTGTAAATGAAAAAACTCCTAGCCTCAGAATATTTTCATTAAAGTAATTAAGTTTTTCAAAATTTAAACATTAATCACCTCTACCTAAGTCTAACGTAAAACAAAAAGTACTTCCCGCCCCATAATCACTCTCAACCCATATAGTCCCTCCTTGTGCCTCAATATAATCTTTACTAATACTCAAACCCAATCCCGTTCCTTCTTTTTTAGTTCCTGGAATGCGAAAATAGCGTTCAAATATTTTCTCTAAATATTCGTCTTGAATACCTTCCCCTACATCTTTAACGGAAAACTTTACTTGATTCTCTCTCAAACTAACTTCTATATTTACGACAGAATTTTCATACGAATACCGCACCGCATTAGATACTAAATTTGTGAGTACCCACGCTGTTTTTTCACTATCTGCTAGAACAGTCCCAAGACCTTCCTGAACCAATACTTGTAATCTGATTTTTTTCTGTTCTGCAATTACCTTATTAGCATTTATAGCATAATCAACTATAGAAAATATTGGCACTTTTGTCTTAACAACTTTTACTGTTCCACTTTCTAATTGGGTTATAGATATCAGTTCCCCAGTAATTCTCAACAATCTATCCACATCATCTTTAATGCCATTAATCAATTCTTCTTGTTCTTCGTTAAGGATTCCCACTTGTTTATTTTCTAACAGCTGTACACCCATTTTTATAGAAGCAATAGGAGTTTTAAATTCATGAGAAACCGTCCCTATGAAATTTGTCTTCGCCATATCTAGCTCTTTAAATGGGGTTATATTTCGCAACATGATTACCTGTCCTATAAATTGACTGCTTTCCTCTCCTGTGGGAACAATATTGATATCGATACTCTCTCTTTCAAAATAACTTTCTTTGCCATTTGCATAAATTTTCATCGGTTCTTCTAATTCTTTATCGCTGTTTGATTCTATTGTTTTTCGGACTATATCCCGAATTAAATCATTGGTAACCGCTATATCTTGAATTTGCCTTCCCAAAATTTGCTGACGGTCTAATCCGGTTATTTTTAATGCTTCGTCATTTATAAATAATATTTTGTTTGTTTCATCTATTCCTATTACTGCGTCATGCATAGAATCGATTAACGTCTCGATACGTTTTTTCCCTTTTAGAATTTTATCTAGTTTACTCTCCGAATATTCTTCTAGTTTTTCCGCCATAGTATTGAAAGACTTAGCCAAACCCCCAAACTCATTATGGCTTTCGAAATGAACACGCTTCTTATAATTCTGTCCAGCAATCTCTTTGATACTTCTAGTTAACTCTTCAATCGGATTAGCGATATTTGATGGTAGATTAATCAATAACACAAAAGCTACTAGAAAACACAGAGTTCCCGCAAAAGAAATAATCACAATTGCATGCTGTGCGGTGTCGTCTGCTATATGGCTTTTTCTTTCGATAGCCTCCATATTCAACCTCATCAACTCCGTGATGTCTTTCCGTATAGACGACACTAATTTCGTATCTTTTAATCCTGCTGTTTTTAACCGTTCAAAATGTTTAAGAATAAGATTAGTAGCCTCAACCTCTCCTATTTCAGTCATATTCAACTGTTGTTTATCGAGATACTTTTGAAAAATATCCAATGCTTCATTATCTAATTCAATATCCTCTAATGCCAACAGCATACTTCTAGAATATTGAATAGTGTTGTAATTAGCCACTAAGATATTATTGGTATCTTTCTTTAGTTCGTTTACGTACCATCCACTAATCGTTGCAAGCGCAATAATCATTAAAAATAAAAGCCCTACGCCAAACGTCAATTTTGTTTTTATCTTCATTATGATAGTATTATTAGATCCACTTTACCGTGTGCTAAACTTTTCAATAAAGTATTAAAGGTGTCGGAAGCTGCAAGAATTTTAAGAAATGTAATACGTGGTTTACCAATACAGAGTGTTGTTATTTTGCGTTCTTCACATTCTGTAATAATAGCTTTAGTAACATTTTTTCCCTGTATTTTTATTAATTCCGCACCGAGTTCCGTAGCTAACTTAAAATTATTAATCAAATATCGTTGCTTATCCAATGCTATTTTATCGGAACTTTCCTTTGGAGTCTGTACATACATCACATACCATTTACTATTGTAATAGCTTGCCAAACGAGCTGTTTTTCTAATAATATTTCGGGCTGTTTTATGATTCGAACTAATGCATGCCATGAAACAATCTTTTCTAATATTTGGATTCAAAAAAACTTCTGTTTCCACTTTTCGCTGTACTTGTGAAGTAACCTCTTTCAGTGCCAATTCTCGGAGCTGTAGAATATGTTCGCTTTTAAAAAAATTACTCAATGCCGATTCTATTTTCGAGGCTTCATAAATCTTTCCTTCTTTCAATCTGTCTATTAACTCCTCAGCTGTTAAATCGATATTAACCACCTCATCTGCTAGCGCTACCACTCTATCAGGAACACGTTCCTGTACATCAACGCCTGTGATATTTTTAACCTCATCATTTAAACTTTCTATGTGCTGAATGTTTACCGCACTTATAACATTGATACCATTATCTAGTATATCTAAAACATCTTGCCATCGCTTTTCATTTTTACTTCCCTCTATATTAGAATGCGCTAATTCATCAATAATAACTACTTCTGGTCTTAAATGTATAATAGCTTGCACATCTAACTCTTCTAACTCCTTGCCTTTATAAAAAAGCTTACGACGAGGGACGACAGAAAGCCCGCTTAATAACGCTTGGGTCTCCTCCCTATTATGCGTTTCAACATAACCTACTTTAACATCAATACCATTCCTTAAAAGAGAGTGAGCTTCTTGAAGCATCCGATAGGTTTTTCCGACACCTGCGCTCATACCGATATAAAGTTTGAATTTGCCCTTTCGAGATTTTTGAATTAAACCCAAAAAATGCTCAGCACTCTTTCTTTCATCCATAACAAAGAATTATTACCATCAAATTTACAAATTCCTCTTTAGTATTCAGGAGGAATAGGATTCATATTAGCACTATTAAAAACTTATCGACACTGAAGTAACAACCCCTGTAATGTCTTCATTCAATCCACCATCACGCATAAGAAAAACAGCGTCTTTACTTTTCAATTTTTTTACTTCTAACCGCCATAATAAATTGGGTAAAACGCGGTAATCTATGTTTAATGACACACCAAATGTCTGAAAACCATTAGCTGTTTCCGTTGAAATAACAACTTCTTCTTTATCCATATAATACTCTCCACGAACTGCAACATTCATTCTTTCTGTTGGAGCATATTTAGCTATTATAATTGGTGTGTACCAAACAGCATAGTGTTCGCTCCCCTTTTCTCGTTGCTGCATTCCAATATCAAACCCCACTTGTAAAGCAAACTTATCCATCAACTGAAATTGTCCATATAAATCATGAAAGTATCGCATCTTACGTTGTTCATCTGGCATATCATTACCTATAAAAGAACTGCTATTTAACAACACTTTTTCGTTAGGTCGATAACTTAACTGATGTCCAATTGCAGGGGTAGTGTTTCCTTCCACTCGCTGAATCCGCTGCCATCCATTTAATACCAAAATTGCCATTTCCCATTTACCACTGCTAGTTCTATAGGATAATTTAGCTCCCGTTTCAAAATAGGGTGAGTTTTCCGCCATCATACTTCTTGTAAGAGCATAATTATCTCCTGCTATAGCACTTTCAAATCCAATATGAGAAGGCAGAATACCAACATCTAACCACAACGCATATTCTTTTGACAATTTAAAACCTACATTCGCTTCATAAATATTCTTAAACCCTCCTGATTCTGAAGAGTAGTTTGCATTCATATAAGTACCCACCGCAACACCTAAATTAGCCCGAAGATGTTCCCTTTCATAATTCACTCTAAGCAAACCCAAATTTAGATTTACCTCGTTGTTTCGATTATGGTTATACACAAAAACCGGTCTTGTATTTGCCTTTGGATTATTAAAATCGGTTTGATAATAAAACTCTCCATTACCCCGAATCTTCCATGTCTTATTTTCTGTTTCCTGAGCGTTTAAGGTTGTAACAATACCAGTCGAGAAAGCCAAAAACAGCTTGAATCTTGTACTAACTGTAGTCTGCATTTTATTGATTGCTTTTAGAAGTACTTTCATTGAGTGCTATATTGAGTTCTAATACGTTTATCTTTTCAGGTCCAAACAATCCAAATAATGGTTTTTCTGTTTGCGCATCTATCAATTCATAGAGCTTCGCTTCATTTATAGCTCTACTCTTTGCAATTCTCTTAACTTGTATTTTTGCTGCTTGAACTGAAATATTTGGGTCTAGTCCGCTACCGCTTGCGGTTATTAAGTCAACGGGAATTTCCGATTTATCTATTTCTGGGTTAAGTCTTAAAAAAGTATTGATTCTTGTTTGAACTTCTTCTAAATAGAATTGATTATAAGGCCCTTTATTACTAGCTCCAGAACCAACCGCATCATAATTTACAGCAGATGGTCTAGACCAGAAATAATGAGCTTCAGAAAAGACTTGCCCTATATTAGAATAATAGACAGCCCCTTTATACTCTACAATCTCTCCTTTTCCTGAATTAGGACCCAATTGCGCAATTCCCCATACTAAAAAGGGATATATTACTGCTAGGAATACGATTAATACACCCGTTAGTTTTATTGCGGGAATAATATGATTTTTCATTAGTTTATTTTTTAGTGATTTAACGGGTTTAAAAGAAAATCGACAACACCATGTCTATTAGTTTGATTCCCACAAAAGGAACAAGAACACCTCCTAATCCATATATCAAAAGATTTCTACGAAGAAGCGCGCTTGCACCAATTGGTTTATAAGCAACACCTTTCAAAGCCAACGGAATTAAGAGTGGGATAATGATTGCATTGAAAATTACCGCAGCTAAGATGGCGCTTTCAGGGCTGTGTAACTTCATAACATTGAGCCCCTGCAAAGCGGGAATAGCTGTTATAAACAAGGCAGGGATAATAGCAAAATACTTCGCCACATCATTAGCGATACTAAAGGTGGTTAACGTTCCTCGAGTCATCAACAACTGCTTACCAATTTCCACCACCTCAATCAATTTCGTAGGGTCGTTATCCAAATCTACCATATTTCCCGCTTCTTTAGCTGCCTGAGTCCCACTGTTCATTGCCACTCCTACATCTGCCTGAGCCAAAGCTGGAGCATCATTAGTTCCATCACCCATCATAGCTACTAACCGTCCTTCTGATTGTTCTCTTTTTATATAATTCATCTTGTCTTCCGGTTTTGCTTCTGCTATAAAGTCATCGACCCCCGCTTTCTCCGCAATAAACTTGGCTGTTAAGGGATTATCTCCTGTAACCATTACCGTTTTAATTCCCATTTTACGAAGACGCTCAAATCGTTCTTGTATTCCTGGTTTCACAATATCTTGCAATTCAATAACTCCAAGTGCTTTTTCATTTTCTGAAACTACCAAAGGAGTTCCTCCATTCTGAGATATCTCTTTAACCCTATTCTCTACCTCTAAAGGAAATTGATTTCCAGCTGTCAAAACCAAGCCTTTAATAGCATCTGTTGCTCCTTTTCGAATTCGTGTGTTTTCATAATCAATTCCCGAACTCCTTGTCTCTGCAGTAAACTTGATAAACACAGGGTTCTTTACCTCATAACTTAGAGGATTGATTCCTGCTAGTTCTAAAATTGACTTCCCTTCGGGTGTTTCATCTGCCATAGAACTCAATACCGCTGCTCTTATAAGTGTTTTCTCATCAATAGCATTAGCAGGATAAAAATGAGTTGCTTTCCGGTTTCCTATTGTAATAGTACCCGTTTTATCTAAAAGAAGTACATCAATATCCCCCGCTGTTTCAACAGCTTTTCCGCTTTTTGTAATAACATTAGCTCGTAACGCCCTATCCATACCTGCAATACCAATAGCTGACAATAACCCACCAATAGTTGTTGGAATTAAACAAACAAATAGAGAGATAAATGAAGCAATTGTAATGCTTACGTTTGCATAATCCGCAAAGGGTTTTAGGGTTATACAAACAATTATAAACACCAATGTAAAACCCGCTAGTAAAATAGTCAAAGCTATTTCATTCGGTGTTTTTTGTCTAGAAGCCCCTTCCACTAAGGTAATCATCTTATCCAAAAAACTTTCTCCTGGCTGCGTAGTTACCTGAACGACAATTTTATCAGAAAGTACTTTCGTTCCTCCCGTTACAGAACTTTTATCACCACCTGCTTCACGTATCACAGGAGCAGATTCTCCAGTAATAGCACTTTCATCAATAGTAGCTAATCCTTCTATGATTTCCCCATCTGACGGTATTATATCACCAGACTCACATATGAATACATCCCCTTTCTGAAGCTCAGCAGATGAAACAACACTTCCATTTTGAAGTTTGGCAGGTGTTTCTTGTCGTGTTTTTCTTAAGCTATCTGCTTGCGCTTTACCTCTTGCTTCTGCAATGGCTTCTGCAAAATTTGCAAATAACAAAGTGAGGAATAAGGTTAGAAAAACCGCTACATTATAAGCGAAGCTTCCTTGTTCCTTAACTCCAAACAAAGTAGCTATACTTACGATAAGCATAATGAACGTACCAATCCAAACCGTAAACATTACGGGATTTCGAAACATACTTTTGGGATTCAATTTTACAAAAGCTTGTTTCAAACTTTTGTAAAAAAGATCTTTTTTAAACATGGTTATACTATTACTCATTTTAAATATCTTTAGATGTTTTTAAATTTTTGAAAAATACTCTGCTAATGGCCCTAATGCCAATGCCGGAAAGAATGCTAAAGCAGCTACTACTACAATCACTGTGAATACTACAACTCCAAATGTGGAAGTATCTGTCTGCAAAGTCCCACCTCCCTCTGGTATAAACTTTTTCTCTGCCAATAGTCCAGCAATAGCAACAGGTCCTATAATTGGTAAAAAGCGGGAAAGTATCAGTACAATCCCAGTACTTATATTCCACCAAGGGGTGTTGTCTTTCAAGCCCTCAAAACCACTACCGTTATTTGCAGCAGATGAGGTATATTCATAAAGCATTTCGCTAAAACCATGAAAACCAGGATTATTTATCGATTCTACTGTGTAATCAGGTAGCGCAACGGCTAAAGCTGTAATAGCCAGAATAAGGAAAGGATGAAGTAATGTTATGATAATCGCAATCTTCATTTCTTTGGCTTCTATTTTTTTCCCTAGAAATTCCGGTGTTCTACCTACCATCAATCCACTGATAAAAACGGCCAAAACAAGAAATAGGAAGAAATTCAAAATACCAACTCCTACCCCTCCATAAAAGCTGTTAGTCATCATTGCTAACAACTCATTCATTCCCGACAAGGGCATCATACTATCGTGCATTGCGTTTACAGACCCTGTCGATATCACAGTGGTGGCAATACTCCAAAAACCAGATGTTGCTGCTCCAAATCGGACTTCTTTTCCTTCCATAGCGCCTAAACCAGGTTCGACTCCCATTGCTGTTATTGCAGGATTTCCATACATTTCAGTTCGAATAGTAGGAATAACAAGCAATAGGAACCCTAGTGTCATGACTCCAAAAATCATCCAAGAAAGTTTTCCTCTTTTTATAAAATACCCAAAAGCAAAAACCATAGCCATCGGTATTACCATCTGTGCTATCATCTCAACCATATTTGTCAAGTAGGAGGGGTTTTCAAAAGGATGAGCTGAATTCACACCAAAGAATCCTCCTCCATTTGTTCCTACATGTTTTATTGCAACGAATGCAGCAGCAGGCCCTCTAGAAACCGATACAGTATCACCTTGTAGGGTGGTCATAGTGTCTTTTCCTTCAAAAGTCATGGGAGTACCTTCAAACACTAAAACAACTGCAACTATAAATGATATTGGCAATAAAATACGAGTACAGGATTTTACAAGATGTTCATAGAAATTCCCAAGTGATATAGTTGTTTTTTCTCTAAAAGCTTTAAAAATAACAACGGCCGCTGCCATTCCTGTCCCTGCGCTAACGAACTGTAAAAACATCAACCAATACTGTCCTAAATAACTTAAACCAGATTCACCTGAATAATGTTGTAAATTACAGTTTACCACAAACGATACTACAGTATTAAATGCCAAATCCACAGACATATTCGGGTTTTTATCTGGATTTAAAGGCAAGCTGCCTTGCATCATTAAAACAATCATACCCAATACAAACCACACAGCATTAATAATAAGTAATGCAACTATATGTTGTTTCCAATTCATAGCTGTCTTTGGGTTGATACCACTTAGTCGATAAAACAATTTTTCTAAAGGATTGAAAATGGGATCTAACAGTGTTCTTTCTCCTGCGTAAACTTTTGCAATGTATTTCCCTAATGGTATTGCCAAGATTATAGACAAACCAAACATGACGAGTATTCCTAAAATTTCTGTGTTCATTCCTATATTCTTTTATTCTTAATTCTTTTCATCTTTTTATTTATTAAAATTTTTCTGGCTTGATAAGTACATAACAGATATATACGAATACTGCTATGGCGATTATAAAAAGTGCTGTCATTCTTGATTGTTTTTAATTTTTGACTTTCATCGTGAAGGTCTTCGACATTCTATATGCCAAGTTCTATTCCAAAAACAGACAACACCCTCTTAACCACTAAAAATCAAGTGATAGCATTTTTTTACTAAATAAAAATCATAAAAAAACCCTATCAAAATGATAGGGTTTTCTCAAAATAAGAGCGTTTTATTAATCTTATAAGGAATCACACATTGGAGCTTCCAATTCCATACTCTTCTATTTTTCTATAAAGTGTTGCAACACCTATTTCTAGTAGACGGGCTGCTTCTGCCTTATTTCCTTTTGTATGGTTAAGGACCTTTTGAATATGAATTTTTTCTGCACTTGCCATTGAAAATGCTGACAGTTGCTTGTTTTCGGTTTTACTATGATGAAATTCTGTAGGCAAGGTTTCTATTTCCAATACATCACCATCCGTCAATATAACACTGCGCTCCACTACATTCCGCAATTCACGAATATTTCCCTTCCATGGATTATCTTCAAGCGCTGTTAAATAGGCTTTGGAAAGAGTGATGGGGTTACGATTTGAAAACAGTGCGTAATAATTAGCATAGTGCACTGCTAAAAGTTTTATATCAGTTTTCCGCTCTCTAAGAGAAGGTACGTTAATAGTGAATACAGATAGCCTGTAATAAAGGTCACTTCGAAAATGCTCTCTCTCAATTTCTTCTTCTAGATTTCGATTAGTTGCCGCTATAACCCTTACATTAACTTTCGATATTTTTGAATCTCCTACTCTAAGAAACTCACCCGTTTCGAGCACTCGTAATATCTTAGCTTGTAGCAATAAAGGCATCTCTCCAATTTCATCTAAAAAGATTGTTCCATTGTGAGCTTCTGCAAAAAGTCCTTTTTCATCTTTGTTAGCACCTGTAAAAGCACCTGCTTTATGACCAAACAATTCATTCTCTAGTAACTCCGAACTGAATGCCGCACAGTTTATTGCAACAAAATTATTACTACGCCTTGCACTTGCCTGATGAATGGCTTGAGCGAAGAGCTCCTTTCCTGTTCCTGTTTCTCCGGTTAACAATACTGTTGTGTCTGTTGGTGCCACCTTGCGAGCAAGCTCAATAGAAGATTGTAAAACCTTAGAAGATCCAATAATCTTTTCAAAAGTATATTTTTCTCCAAGTTGTTTTTCTAACGTTCTAACTCTTTTATTTAAAGTAGCCTTCTCTGATGCTTTGTAAACCAGAGGTAGAATTTTATTGTTATCATCTCCTTTAGTAATATAATCAAAAGCACCATTCCTCATAGCTTGGACTCCATCAGCAATATTACCAAATGCAGTTAATAAAATTACTTCAAGGAATGGGTGTTTTTCTTTGATAAGCTTCGCAGTCTCAATACCATTTCCATCGGGTAATTTCACATCACAAATTACCACATCTACATCTTCAACGTCTAATCTTTTAAATCCTATTCTAATAGTAGAAGCTTGAAAAACTTCAAATCCCTCTAATCCTATAATCTTGGACAGCAAGTTTCTCAACTTTTCCTCATCGTCAATAATCAGTACTTTTATCACGTTTAATTTATTTTGCAGTATCAAATTTACATATTAATAGCATTCTTAAACATTTTATACATAGCCATTTTAAATATATTCCCACCATCTTCAAAATTAAAAAACACAGGACAATCGCTTTTCAAATTGGAAAAATGATACAAAGTTTTAACGATTAGTCGAATCCTCATAAAAACTCATAATTTCACATTCAGAAAACAACCATATTCAAAAATCAGAAGTCTATAAACATTTTAAAAGCTATACAAACCTAATCACCATATCATTATCAACTAAAAAACAACAGTTTATATTCCAAAAAACACATAAAAGACAATACTAAACTGTCTAAAAAAATTCTTTTTATAGAACGATACTAAATTTTGTAAATTTTAAAAGCCTATATTTGTATGAATTTAAAAATCGCATGAAAGATTACATGGAGCGAACTTTAAAAGTAGAAGGTAAATACCGATATTACGAAATAGGTGAAGGCACTCCTATCGTTATTCTACACGGATTAATGGGAGGACTTAGTAACTTTGATGGTGTTGCCGATTATTTTAATAACAAAGGTTATAAAATAATTATACCCGAATTACCCTTATACACTAACAGCCTACTTAAAACTAATGTAAAAGCTTTCGCAAGATTTGTGAAGGACTTTATTGTTTTTAAAGGTTTTGATAAAGTGATTTTATTAGGTAATTCATTGGGTGGTCATATAGCGTTATATCACGCAAAAATGTACCCTGAATTACTAAAAGGTATGGTTCTAACTGGAAGTTCTGGGCTTTACGAAAGCGCTATGGGCGACAGTTACCCTAAAAGAGGTGATTACGAATATATAAAGAAAAAGGCAGAGGACGTGTTTTACGACCCTTCTATTGCTACTAAAGAATTAGTAGATGAAGTTTTTGCAACTGTCAATGACCGTATAAAGGTAATTAAGACCATAACTATCGCTAAAAGTGCGATCCGTCACAATATGGCTAAGGATTTACCAAAAATACAAACACCTACTTGTTTGATTTGGGGTAAAAACGACCAAGTAACACCACCAGAAGTGGCTGTTGAATTTGACGAATTATTACCAGATTCCGAATTGTTTTGGATTGACAAATGTGGACATGCTGCTATGATGGAACGTCCTAATGAATTCAATGAACTATTAGAAGCTTGGCTGACTAAAAGAAACCTATAAAAATGAAGATTACCTCAGCAGAATTTGTCATAAGCAACTCAGAAGTTAGTAAATGTCCTAAAGAACCTTTACCAGAATATGCCTTTATTGGAAGGTCTAATGTTGGTAAGTCTTCGTTAATCAATATGCTTACAGACCGTAAGTACCTAGCAAAAACATCAGGGAAACCTGGAAAAACCCAGTTAATCAATCACTTTAAAATCAATTCTAATTGGTTTTTAGTTGACTTACCTGGATATGGCTATGCTAAAGTTTCTAAACAAACCAAAAGAACTTTTCAGAGATTCATCACTAAGTATTTTGAAGAGCGAGAGCAATTAATATCAGCATTTGTATTGGTAGATATACGTCACGACGCACAAAACATCGACCTTGATTTCATTGGATATTTAGGCGAGAATGGAATTCCATTTTCTATCATCTTTACTAAAGCAGATAAAATAGGAAAAACCAAAATTGACAAACATGTTGCTACTTATAAAAAATCTCTTTTAGCAAGTGGCTGGGAAGAAATGCCTCCTTACTTTGTTACTTCATCCGAAGATAAACTAGGAAGAGAAGAACTATTAGAATACATTGACAACATAAACAAGAATATGTTTAAAGACAATGCTTTATAAAAGCAACGAACTAAACGACAATTAATCTTTTCATTATAACAAAAAAAGCCCTCAAAGAGGGCTTTTTTTGAATACTATAAAAGACTACTTAATTTGTAATACAAAGTAGTTTTTCTTTCCTTTTTGCAACAAGACAAATTGATTATTAATCAAATCTTCTTTAGTAATAACATAGTCTTCAGTTACCTTCTCACGGTTTACCGAAATAGAGTTCGCTTGTAAAGCTCTTCGAGCCTCCCCATTAGAAGTGGTAAATCCAGATTTACTAGCCAACGCATCTACTATTCCCAATCCAGCTTCAACATCACTCATCTCAATAATAGCCTGAGGAACTCCATCAAACACTTCTAAAAAAGTCTTTTCATCTAATTGTTTTAAATCTTCAGCATTAGAATTACCAAACAAAATATTTGATGCTTTTATTGCATTCTCCAATTGTTCCTCACCATGAACCATAATAGTTACCTCATCTGCCAAACGCTTTTGAAGCACTCTTAAATGAGGTGCTTGTTGATGCTCTTGAATCAAAGATTCAATATCTTCTTTCGATATGAACGTAAATATCTTAATATATTTTTCTGCATCTGCATCAGAAGTATTTACCCAATACTGATAAAACTTATATGGAGATGTATATTCCGCAGAAAGCCAAATATTTCCACCTTCTGATTTACCAAACTTAGTACCATCTGCCTTAGTAATTAACGGACACGTTAAAGCATATGCTTTTTCGCTAGCTATTCTACGAATTAGCTCTGTCCCTGTTGTAATATTACCCCATTGATCAGACCCTCCCATTTGAAGTGTAACACTCTTCTTTTCAAACAAATGCAAGAAGTCATAACCTTGCAATAATTGATATGAAAATTCTGTAAATGACATTCCCTCTGCAAATTCACCATTCAAGCGCTTCTTCACAGAATCTTTCGCCATCATATAATTTACAGTAAGATGCTTTCCAACAGTACGAATAAATTCCAAAAATGAAAATTCTTTCATCCAATCGTAATTATTAACCAATTCAGCAGCATTCGCTTCTCCAGAATTGAAATCCAAGAAACGTTCTAACTGTGATTTAATAGCCTGTTGGTTATGACGCAAAGCCGCTTCATCTAATAGATTTCTCTCATTAGACTTCCCAGACGGGTCTCCAATCATTCCAGTAGCACCTCCAATAAGAGCAATTGGCTTATGCCCTGCTAATTGAAAATGCTTTAACAACATTACACCTACTAAATGTCCAATATGCAATGAATCCGCTGTTGGGTCAATTCCCACATACGCTACACGCATTTGCTCCAACAAATGTTCTTCAGTGCCTGGCATAACGTCGTGGAGCATTCCTCTCCAAGTCACTTCTTCAATAAAATTTTTCATTTAAATATATTTTGCGCAAATATAGTTCAATTAGAAAGCAAATGGAACATTAAAGCATTCAAAAATAAAACTCAAGCCCTTCTCAATTACACCTTAACCTCGAAAACATTATAAAAACACAAAACAATGGACATTTGAAACTATTTCTTTTAGTATATTAAACTTATCGCTTACATTTGTTTTATCTATGATTTTAGTAACTGGAGGTACTGGCTTATTAGGTGCAACACTTTTGCACCAACTTCTCTCAAACGGAGAGGAAGTCCGAGCTATTTATAGACATGAGGATAGCATCAAAAAGACATTACAGTATTTCAAAAGTGTAAATTCTGAAGCTTTATTTTTACAAATCAATTGGGTAAGAGCCGATGTAACAGACTGCCCCGCTTTAGAAAAAGCTTTTAAAGATATAAGTCATGTTTATCATTGCGCCGCCCTAATATCCTTTAACCCAAAAGACGAAGAATTACTTCGTAAAATCAACATTGAAGGCACCGCCAACTTAGTAAATATGTCTTTAGAATTTGGAGTCACTAAATTCTGCTACGTGAGCTCTATCGCTGCTTTAGGTGATACAGTAAAAATCGGCGAATTAATTGATGAAGAATCTGAATGGAACCCCGACAAACATCACAGTGATTACGCTATCTCAAAATACGGCGCAGAACTTGAGGTCTGGAGAGGAACTCAGGAAGGATTAGATGCCATTATAGTTAATCCAGGCATCATTTTTGGAAATGGGGTATTTAAGGATGGAAGTCAAGAGTTTTTTACAAAAATAAATAAGGGATTCCCATTCTACACAAAGGGAATCGCTGCTATTATTGGAGTTAAAGATGTGGCAAAGTCAATGATTTATTTAATGAAGAGCTCTGTTATTAATGAACGTTTCATTCTTGTGGCTGAAAACATTTCTTATCATGACTTAATGAATGAAATTGCTTTAAAGCTACAAAAGAAACCACCAACACTTCAAGCTGGTACTTTAGCAACTTCAATAGCTTGGCGTATTGACTTTATTATTAGTTTACTTACAACAAAAAAAAGAAGCTTTACACGATCTCTCGCAAAAGCTTCTCATTCAATTTATTATTATGATAATAACAAAGCTAAGAAAGAACTCAACTTCACTTTCAATTCAACTTCTGAAGTTTTGACTCAAGCTTTAAGCCTTTGGCAGCCTTCTTCAAATCATTAACCTTAGAACTATTTATTTTCACACCTAAACTATCCTTTAATACCAGCGAGTCTTTCACAACTCCTAGTTTTATTTTATCATCATTTTCTCTTTTCACCAAAGTATCAATAATCGCTTTTTGCTCTTCTAATCTTTTCTTAACTTCTAATTGCATATCGAGATAAACTCCTTTATCAAGATTTAGATAATATTCACTATTCTTGACATAAGTCAAACTATCTATCCCATATTTTCTCAAAACAGACGCACCGTTTATTTTTGAAACTGTATCTGTATAATAAGCACTCACCCCCTCAATTGCCGAAACCAAAGAAAAATCATACATAATATCCTTCATTGTCCCCTCTTCAATAAACGGAGTCGGCTTCTCATGTTTTTCTTCACAAGACAACAATGTCAAAAAACTAATTATTATTAAAAAGTATTTCATAATCTTATCTTTCAAAAAGCATTCTCTCTCCAGCCTTTTCACTAGCCACTACACCATTTTCAAATACTAATTTCCCATTTACAAAAGTATGCGTAATCTCAGAATGGAATCGCTGTCCTTCAAAAGGAGACCACCCACATTTATAAGCAACATTCTCCTTACTTACAACCCAATCTGCTTTTGGATTTACGATTACAACATCTGCATGATATCCCTTCTTAAGAAAACCTCTCTTTTCTATTTGAAATACTATTGAAGGATTATGTGCCGTTTTTTCAACAATTTTCTCCACGCTTATTCTCCCATTTTTATGAGCTTCGAATAATGCAATTAAGGCATGTTGTACTAACGGACCACCTGACGGAGCTTCGCTATAAGACTTACTCTTCTCTTCTAAAGTATGAGGAGCATGATCAGTAGCAATCACATCTATTCTGTCATCTAATAATGCTTTCCACAAGCCTTCACGATCTTCTGCACTCTTAACTGCTGGATTCCATTTAATAAAATTCCCTTTAACATCATAATCAGCATCCGTAAACCACAAATGATGTACACAAACCTCAGCCGTTATCTTTTTATCCTTTAATGGAATATCATTTCTAAACAATTCGGTTTCACGAGCGGTTGAGACATGAAAAACATGAAGTCTAGCCCCTGTCTTTTCCGCTAAAGCTACCGCTTTAGAAGAAGACAAATAACAAGCCTCAGCACTTCGAATTATCGGATGTGATTGCACTGGAATTGCATCACCATATAAGTCCTTTTGAATAGCGAGATTTGCTTTGATAGTAGCTTCATCTTCTGCGTGCACAGCAATCAACATTGAAGTACTTGAAAATATTTTCTCTAAAACCTCCTGATTATCAACCAACATATTACCTGTCGAAGAACCTAGAAACAATTTCACACCCGCAACATTTCGCGGGTTTGTTTTTAAAACCTCGGCCAAGTTATCATTAGTCCCTCCCATCATAAAAGAGTAATTCGCATAAGATTTGCGAGCAGCAATATCATACTTATCCTGTAATAACTCTTGAGTAACAGCATTAGGAACCGTATTAGGTTGCTCTATATAAGAAGTTATTCCTCCCATAATTGCCGCCCTAGATTCTGTCTCAATATCCCCTTTATGTGTTAACCCTGGTTCACGAAAATGAACCTGATCATCAATCATACCTGGAATGACATAACAGTCCGAAGCATCAATTGTTTTAACACCATCAATGTTTTCTATAACTGAATCTATTTTGGAGATCACCCCATCTTCTATCAAAACATCACCAGTAAACTGAATCCCTTCATTTACAATAATTCCGTTTTTAATTAAATATTTCTGCATATTACAATCGATTTACCAGTTGTTTAAACCTCAAAACAATTACCCCTAAAATAGCTTCCCTAATAATACCTTTAGACATTTTAGATTGTCCTTTGGTTCTATCAGTAAAGATTATAGGAACTTCTTTAATTACAAATTTCTTAACGTAAGCTCTATATTTCATTTCTATTTGAAATGCATAACCTACAAAACGTATTTTATTCAAATCAATAGACTCAAGTACTTTTCTCCTATAGCATACAAATCCAGCAGTAGTATCTTTTATCTCCATTCCAGTTATAAGACGCACATATACCGAAGCAAAATATGACAAAAGAACCCTGTTTAAAGGCCAGTTAACTACGTTTACTCCTGTTACATAACGTGAACCAATAGCCATATCAGTACCCCCCACACACGCATCCAAAAGCCTAGGTAAATCTAAAGGATTATGAGAAAAATCAGCGTCCATCTCAATGATGTAATCATAACTTCTATTCAACGCCCATTTAAATCCATGAACATAAGCGGTTCCTAAACCATTTTTGCCTTCACGAACTTCTAAAAATAACCTTTCTGAATATTGAGATTGAAGTTGAAAAACTAAAGAAGCAGTCCCATCAGGTGAATTATCATCTACAACTAAAACATGAAAATTACTGGACAAGCTCATAACAGCCTCCACTATTTCCTGAATATTTTCTATTTCATTGTATGTTGGAATAATAACAATTCCTGATTCCATAGCACTACGTTTGATTACAAAAGTAACCTTTTTCTATAAAGTTGATACTTAAATAAAATACAATCTCGATAGGAAACAAAAATTTACTAATTTTGTATCCGTTATGAATGAAATTATTTTAACCGAACGGATTATAGAAAGCAAAGATTGGGCTACTATAATCTTCCTTCTTAGCTTTGGAATAATAGCTATGAATAAAACTATTTATGAGGTTCGGTTTTCGGAATTCTTACGGCTAGCATATTCTTCAAAATACAACAAGATATACAAAGACTCGACTAATCTGAGAAGTACCTTTACATTATCATTTTTCTTTATTCAAGTTGTCTCTATTTCATTCTTTATTCAAATCTGCTTAAAGAATTTCGGAGCTATAGATTATTACTCTTTACGCTCTTTCATAAGCGTCTTTAATATTGTTTGTTTATTCATTCTCTCAAAATTTTTAATAGAACGAATCATAGCTACAACTTTTAATATTGAAGAATTCGCAGAACAATTTAATTTGCAAAAAGTAAACTATAGGAATTACGTTGCAATGCTTATTTTACCTATTGACCTCATCCTTTTCTACAACAACATTGCTTCTAATATACCAATTATCATTATAATTATTACATTATTAGCAACAAACATCATATTATATAGTCAGTTTTTAAAATTATATCAAAAAACAATTACCAATAATCTGTTCTATTTTATTTTGTATCTTTGCACTCTTGAAATAGCTCCTTATTTGTTCTTGTATTATTGGTTTACAAAATCTTAGAGCATTAGAAAAATACTATTATGAAAGTGAAAACAATTTTGGTCTCACAACCAGAACCTAAAGTAGAGAATTCCCCATACTTCGAAATACAGCAGAAGTATAAAGTTAAAGTTGACTTTAGACCTTTCATCCACGTTGAAGGTGTTAGCGCAAAGGAAATTCGTCATCAAAAAATTGATTTAAACAATTTTACTGCTATTATTTTAACAAGCAAGAATTCTGTTGATCACTTTTTTAGAGTAGCGGAAGAAATGCGCTTTAAAGTACCTGAATCTTTAAAATATTTTTGTCAGTCTGAAGCTGTAGCCTATTACTTACAAAAATATGTAGTGTATAGAAAGCGTAAAATCTATGTTGGTCAAAAAGATTTTTCCGACGTAGCACCATTGATTAAAAAATACAAAGACGAGAAGTTTTTACTTCCCGCGTCAGATCAGCTTAATATAGAAGTTCCTACAATCCTAAACGAACTTGGGGTAGACTGGACAGAAGGGGTTTTTTACAGAACTGTAATGAGCGATTTATCAGATTTAGCAGATGTTAAATACGATGTATTAGTATTCTTTAGTCCAACTGGAATAAAATCATTATTTAAGAACTTCCCTGACTTTACCCAAGACAATACTAGAATTGCAGTTTTTGGAAGCACGACACAAAAAGAAGCACTAGACAACAACCTAAGAGTTGATATCATGGCTCCTAATCCAGAATCACCATCAATGACTATGGCTTTAGAGAACTATATTACAAAAGTGAACAAATAACAAAGAATAGAATATAACTATAAAAAAGCATCCTAAATAGGGTGCTTTTTTTATGGACTAAGAATAAAAAAATGGGAAGAGTAATTCAATACTCTTCCCATTCAACATATATAACTCAGTAAGATTTCTATAATTGAGGTCCAGATTTAACCAAAGACTCTCCCTCTTTTGTATCAGTGTATTGAACAAAATTCTTCACAAAACGTCCTGCTAAATCTTTCGCCTTCTCTTCCCATTCAGAAGCATCAGCGTATGTATTTCTAGGATCCAATATCTCTGTATGAACCCCCTCCAAAGCAGTTGGAACTTCAAAGTTAAAAATTGGAACTATACTAGTTTCTGCATTTTCAAGAGACCCATCTAATATACGATCAATGATAGCACGTGTATCTTTAATAGAAATACGCTTTCCAGTACCATTCCATCCTGTATTAACCATATAAGCCGTTGCATTGTGCTCTTCCATTTTCTTTACCAATTCTTCTCCATACTGAGTAGGGTGTAATGATAAAAATGCTTTACCAAAACAAGCTGAGAAAGTTGGTTCAGGTTGTGTTACCCCACGCTCCGTTCCTGCTAACTTAGCTGTAAAACCAGACAAGAAATAATATTTTGTTTGCTCAGGAGTTAGTTTCGAAACTGGAGGCATTACGCCAAAGGCATCCGCAGTTAAGAAAATAACTTTAGTAGCGTGTCCAGCTTTAGAAACTGGCTTAACTATATTTTCAATATGATCAATAGGATAAGAAACACGAGTATTTTGAGTAACAGAACCATCTTTGAAATCAATAACCCCATTAACATCAACCGTTACGTTTTCCAAAAGCGCATCTCTTCTAATAGCATTATAGATATCCGGCTCGTTTTCTTTGCTTAAATCAATTGTTTTTGCATAACAACCACCTTCAAAATTAAACACTCCATCTTCATCCCATCCATGCTCATCATCTCCGATTAACTCACGTTTTGGATCTGTAGACAAAGTTGTCTTTCCTGTACCTGATAAACCAAAGAAAACAGCAACATCACCATCTTTTCCTTTATTTGCAGAACAATGCATAGATGCCATTCCTTGCAAAGGAAGATAATAATTCATCATTGAGAACAAACCTTTCTTCATTTCACCACCATACCAAGTTCCCCCGATAATCTGGATTTTCTCAGTCAAGTTAAATGCTATATATACATCAGAATTCAACTGATATTCTTTGTATTCTTTAAACGAAGTTTTAGAAGCATTCATTACTACGAAATCTGGCTCTCCAAAATTCGCTAATTCTTCTTCAGTAGGTCTGATAAACATATTTTTTACAAAATGTGCTTGCCAAGCTACCTCCATTATAAATCTAACTTTTAATCTAGAATTCTCATTTGCCCCACAAAAAGCATCAACTACGTAAAGCTTTTTATTTGATAACTGCGATACAGTATTCTGTTTCAACGCATCCCAAGTCTTTTGATCAATAGGTTTGTTATCATTCGCGCATTTATCAGAATTCCACCAAATGGTATTTTCTGTTACAGAGTCCTTAACAATATACTTGTCTTTAGGAGAACGACCTGTAAACTCACCAGTCATTACGTTAACAGCGCCTAATTCGGTTACGAAACCTTTTTCAAAACCTTCTAATTCTGGTTTTGTTTCTTCACTATATAAAAAGTCATACGAAGGATTATAAATCACTTCTACAACATCTTTAATACCATATTTTTCTAATGAAATTGATTCAGAAATATCCATATTCAATAAATTGTGTTGTATATTTAGTTTTGTATGCAAACTTAGAAATAAATTTAAAATGAAGTGTATAAATCTTCTAATAAATGCTTTTTTCGCTTTTTAAAGCTTTAAATGCTACTAATAACCATGCTGAAATCAATAGAATTCCTCCAACAGGTGTTATTGGACCTAATATTTTGAAGTTTATCGATGTTAATTCATTAGTTGACAAAAGATAAATTGAACCTGAAAAGAACAAAACTCCCAAAAAAACCAATATAGATACGGTCTTTTTTACAGAATCAGACAAATAAGTCGTTCCACCAACGAAAAGCAGTAAAATCGCGTGATAGATTTGATATCGAACTCCAACCTCAAAACTTACAAGTTGTGATTCCGTTAATACTTCCTTTAAAGCATGTGCTCCTAGTGCCCCTAAAATTACTCCGACTGCGCCAAGGATACAGCCAAGAAAAATTATTTTTCGTCCCATGTGTTTTGTTCCAAAGATACGATAGTTGATTAAAAAAGTTACGCTAATTTTTCAAATTAAAAGCCCTAAGATTCTTTAAAATAACTATTTTAGTGCTAAAGTTAACCAACCCAAAACACAATGAAAAACATTTTAATAGTAGGCGCAGGTCGATCTGCATCCTCTTTAATAAAATATCTACTTGAACAATCCAACAAAGAATCATATCATATAACAATTGCAGACCTCTCTCTTGAATCTGCAATTAGAAAAACGAAAAACCATCCAAACGCAACAGCAATTCAATTAGATTTGTTCGACATTGAAACGCGAAGAACAGAAATTCAAAAAGCAGATATTGTAGTTTCTATGCTACCTGCATCCTACCATATAGAATTAGCCAAAGATTGCATCACCTACAAGAAACACATGGTAACCGCTTCCTATATAAGCCCTGAAATGGCTGCACTAGATGAAGCTGCAAAAGAGAATGGATTGGTGTTTATGAATGAATGTGGCTTAGACCCAGGTATAGACCATATGAGTGCTATGCGTATTCTTGATGAAATTAAAGAAAAAGGAGGTAAAACAATATCTTTCCAGTCTTATTGCGGAGGCTTGGTTGCCCCAGAATCAGATGACAATATCTGGAATTACAAATTCACATGGAATCCTAGAAATGTAGTACTAGCAGGACAAGGAGGTGCAGCAAAATTCATACAAGAAGGGCAATACAAATACATTCCTTATAACAAGGTTTTTAGACGAACCGAATTTATGCAAGTTGAAGGGTATGGCCGTTTTGAAGGGTATGCAAATAGAGATTCTTTAAAATACAGAAAGATCTATGGGCTAGAAGACGCATCCACAGTATTTAGAGGAACTATTCGTAGGGTTGGATACTCTCGTGCTTGGAATGTATTCGTTGAATTAGGTATTACTGATGATACCTATATAATAGATAATTCAGAAACGATGTCTTACAGAGAATTCATTAATCTATATCTCCCATATCATCCTACAGATTCTGTAGAAGTAAAATTAAGACTAGCCTTAAACATAGACATGGATGACATTTTATGGGACAAACTAGAAGAGTTAGATATTTTCAATCCTAATAAGATCATAGGATTAAAAAATGCCACTCCAGCTCAAGTTCTAGAAAGAATTCTAACTGACAGTTGGACTCTTAAAGAACACGATAAAGATATGATTGTGATGTATCACAAAATCGGATATGAGATAAATGGCGAGTTAAAGCAAATAGACTCAACAATGGTATGTATAGGAGATGATCAAACCTATACAGCAATGGCAAAAACAGTAGGATTACCAGTCGCTATCGCTACCTCAAAAATCCTCAAAGGAATCATAAACACTCCCGGAGTACAACTTCCTATCGATAAAGAAGTTTATGGCCCTATCCTAAAAGAATTAGAAGAAAACGGAATTATATTCAAAGAAAAAGAAGTCCCTTACAAGGGGGCATAAAACATCAAAATCTGGCATGAAATATAATTACATGCCAGATTTACAAATCAAAAACAATCAAAAACCTTACCTTCTACACCTACACTCCTTAACAAAAAAACACTCCCATTAATATTATCTTATAAAACTCAAACTCTCATTATACGAGACAACACTGAATTTGAATAACTAGACACGAACACTTTATCGTAACGTTCTCTAAGATTAAACTTATCAACAAAATCATTCGCCACCCTTACTTCATCTAATGAATTTTCTTCAATCAAAACAAACCAAAACTCATCAACACCGATCTCTTTTCTAAAAAAAACCGAGGAAGAAGGAACGTATAAAAATGAATGGAATAAATTGTTTTTTAATCTACTATATTCATAAAACAATACCCCAACCTTCAAACCATCCACCTCTACTATATTTATTTCAAGCTGAATACAACCCAATAAATTAATACTCTCACTATAATATTTAGTAATACGACTAAACACCCTAGTTTCGATTACCATTTCGCTTTTATTACCTATTAACTGTTTGGAATTCAAATTATCTAAAAACACTTGGATATTCATAGCTTTACATATTTTAAGTTTTCAAAGAAATCACTTAAAAGGAAACGCTTTTTTGTTTTTATATAAAACAGTAACTTTATTATACTAAATATAAAAAGCTTGATATAATAATTTTATCGTTTCGTATAATATATGAGATCCGTCATTAAAGATATTATAAATTTGTTTCTTTAAATTAAATACTGATTCATGACTACAGATACACAAGGTTATAGAGACAGGAAAATGTTGGAATTTTTAATTGAAAAAAGACATCGATTAAAACGACACATTCTATTTCTAACCGTATTTTTTCTTATTCTTTATGGAGAAGGTATTGTTGACGTTTATGGAGCCCCATTTGGATATTATGTAGCAATAACAATCTATATAATATTTGTAATTATGTTCTATGTAAACATGTATGTTTTAATACCAAAGCTTCTATTCCGTTCTAAATATATTCTATATGGAATTTCTCTACTATTTTTAGCATTGGTAGGTATAAAAGTTTTAGGTTTTTTTCAGCTTAACTACTTCGATTCTCATAAAATAGTTCAAAATGGAGTACTGAGGCAAAGACCAGATTTATATGGAGTAATCATACTCTGTGCTTCCTTAATATCTGTTTCAACCACTATAAAATTATTGCAACGTTGGCTTAAAGACAATGAACGGATCTCAGAGTTAAAAAACATTACATTCAATATGGAAATGAATGTATTAAAAAACCAAATCAGTCCACACTTCTTATTCAATATGCTAAACAATGTAAAAGCTCTAATAAGAACTAATCCAGAAATGGCTAATACAGTAATTATTAGACTATCTGAGTTTTTAAGATATCAATTGTACGAAAACAGTGGAGAAAAAACACTTCTAGCATCCGAAGTAGAATTCATAACTAATTTTCTCAATCTTGAAAAAATAAGAAAAGACGATTTTGAAATAGAAACCATATGCACTATTAGCAAGAACACTCTCAATAGCGTTCTTATTCCCCCTGGTCTATTCACAGTATTTATTGAAAACGCTATAAAATACAGTGTAAACCCAAATGGGGATAAAACATATGTAAAAACATATCTTCATATAACAGAAGGAAAACTTAACTTCACATGTACTAATTCAAACAGTATAGAAACTAACACCACTTACAAAAACAAAAGCAATGGATTGGGACTCATCAATATAAAACGTCGCTTAGAACTTCTTTATAAAGACGAATACCAATTAGACATCACAACAAATCAAGAAGAATACAGTGTAAATTTAACCATACCTATATGAATTGTATTATTATAGACGACGAACCTCTTGCTAGAGAAGAGCTTCAAGCATTGATTAAAGAAATATCTAGTATTGAGATACTAGATAAATTTTCAACTGCAGTAAAAGCTTTAGAATTCATAAATAACCAGCAAGTGGATATAATATTCCTTGACATAGAAATGCCTTTGATGAATGGACTAGAATTTGCTAAACAAATTCCAGAAAATACATTAATTATTTTTACGACAGCATATCCACAATACGCCTTAAAGAGCTATGAACTTGATGCTATTGATTATTTACTAAAACCAATAGACACACATCGATTGGATAAAGCAATCAAAAAAGCTATTTTATATAATGAATTGCTTTCAAACAATAAAAATACAATAGAATCAAACACACCTGAATTTCTATTCATAAAAGCAGACAGACGCTTTCATAAAATATATTTTAAGGATGTATTGTTCATTGAAGGACTTAAGGACTACGTTATTATTCACACCAAAAATCAAAAACTAATAACAGCTATGAATCTAAAGAATATGCATCAGAAATTACCTATCGATGACTTTTTTCGCGTAAGTAAGTCTTATATAGTGAATTTAGAATGTATAGAATCATTTGACAATCACTCATTATACATTCAGGAATCTGAAATTCCATTAGGAGAAGTTTACAAGAAAACCTTTTTTGAAAAATATTTAAAAGGCACCTTTAACATTGACTGATTAACTTCTTATTTTGGTATAGATGCAATCAATTTCTTAGTGTAGTTAGTTTTAGGATTTTCATATAAGCTATCTGCTTCACCAAATTCCTCGATTAAACCATTCCTCATCACTACCACTGAGTCTGACATATATTTCACTACAGCTAAATCGTGAGAAATAAATAAATATGTAAAATCAAATTGGTCTTTTAAGTCATTCAATAAGTTAAGAACCTGTGCTTGCACAGATATATCTAAAGCTGAAACAGACTCATCACAAATAATCAGTTTGGGCTGTAACGCGATTGTACGCGCAATGCCAACTCTTTGTCTTTGTCCTCCAGAAAACTCATGAGGGTACTTTTTAAAACTCGCTTTATCTAATCCAACTGCATTTAATAAGTCCAACACCTTTTCCTTTCGTTCCATATTAGAAAAATACATCTTATGAACTATCATAGGCTCCATAATTGACTCTCCTACCGTCATTTTAGGATTCAAGGACGAATAAGGGTCTTGAAATATTATTTGAATTTCTTTTCTAAGGCCTCGTAAGGTTTTTTTATCTAACAATGTTAAATCTACTCCTCTATAAAATATATGACCTCTAGTAGCTTTATCAAGTTGCAAAATAACGTTACCTAAAGTGGATTTTCCACATCCACTCTCACCTACCAGCCCGAGAGTCTCTCCTTCATAAATATTCAAACTCACCCCCTTCAAAGCTTTGAAACGCTTTTTTGAAAACCAAGTTCCTGAACTCAAGTATTCCTTTTCAACATTTAATACTCGCAGTAGAGGTTCAGTTGCATATATCGTTTTTAAACGAGCATCTCTTTCCTCTGGTTCAATCACCCCTAATTCAATTGTATTGTTCATAAAATCCCCAACAGTAGAAAGTCTTCTTTGTCGATACTCCATGGTTGGACGTGACTTTATTAAAGCCTGAGTATAAAGTTCTATGGGATTATTAAAAATATCCTCAGTTAATCCTTGCTCTACAATTTCACCCTTATACATCACCACAACCCTTTTAGCAATTTTTGAAATCAAAGACAAATCATGAGTAATAAAAATAATACTCATCTTGGTTTCTTGCTGTAATTCTTTCAACAATAAAATAATCTCTTCCTGTACGGTAACATCCAAAGCGGTAGTAGGTTCATCTGCAATCAACAACTTTGGTTTACATGCAATTGCAATTGCAATCATCACACGTTGCTTTTGACCACCCGAAAGCTCATGAGGATACTTTTTATAAATTACATCAGGATTTGGTAACTTAACTTTTCCAAACAAATTCAACACCTCTTGTTTTAAACCCACCCTGCGAAGAGCAGTGTGTTCACGCAAAATTTCTTCAACTTGAGCACCACATCTCATAGATGGATTTAAAGAACTCATAGGTTCTTGAAAAATCATACCAATCTCTTTCCCTCTAATTTGTCGAAAAGCCTTTTCATTTAATTCTACCAATTCAATATCCTTAAACAAAATACTTCCTTGTGAGATGCGAGCTACTCCTTTTGGTAATAATCCCATTATAGCAAGAGAAGTAATGGACTTTCCGGAACCTGACTCACCAACAATTCCAACTATTTCATTTTCTAGTACTTCAAAAGAACTATCATGTAAAATAGTATTCCACTCTCCATCCTTTTTAAAGGCTACCTGAACATTAGATACTTCAATAACTTTAGACATAATCAATATGTAAACTTGATACGGCAAGGTACTCAAAAAAATGATTTCCTAATAAAGCTCTCACTACAACATTAAGCTACTTTAACTTGCTCATATTCCTTAACCAAAGTTAAGATAGTTGGTACTTTTTGGTGAAAGTCTATAAAAACAGCACTTCTTTTTTTCAATTCGTCCATCCACTGTTTTAATGCAACAATAGAACGTTCTGAACTAGGTTTCACAACAATATCAACTTTTTTGAATATTTGTTTATCAGCAACCTCTGTTTCATTTGTAGCCAACTCTCCTAAAACCTCTATTTGAATAGACTTTAGATTTAAACCTAGTGCTAAACCCAGTTGATTACCAACCGCGTGAATACTAACTGCTAATTTAGCCAACTCATATTCCTCAGCAGTACCAACCTCCTTAGACACATCAGCTAGTAGCCCTATTGTTAAGGAAGTCGTAGCAGTTCTTAACGCGAACTGGGTATCTCTAGTAGTAAATCCCAGCACTTTCACAACATCATTTTTCATTTTTTCTTCTTTTAAATTAGTAAATCTATGGTATAAAAAAAGTCCTTTTGTCAGTGTTGAACAAAAGGACTTTTATATTTTATTATATTTAAAAATAAAACTACGTTCTTTTAAGACAACACAAATCCTCAGGAGTGCAGTGCATCCACTTATAAAATGTATTTTGTTTAGAAATCGTAAAAATCATAGTTTTAAGCATAAAAAAAGCCCTTGCAAATATGCAAGGGCTTTTGGATTATATATTAATTATCAATTAAGTTTATTCCATAGACGCCCTTGCAGATGAAATCCACATGGTATAAAAATTTGTATGGCACTTTATTGTTTTCATTATCTTGATTTGAATTGCAAAATTGACAATTGCATTTAGAACAAGCATTACAATATATTGTTTTTAACTTTTATTTAACTAATCTCGACTGACATGATTTCATGCAACCCCAACAATTGCTCTCCCTTAAATCGCAGAAAAACCTGAGCTACAGCTACAACATCCTTTTCGCAATACACTATAATTCGGTCTATATTTTTCTCCTTATAAAAAACATCAGCAACTTGGCTTCCATCAATATCGTCCTTAGGAGAAGGAATTTTCAATATTTTAGTAAGAAGTTTTAGAGAAGTAAAATGTTTATAATCACCAAACTTCCACATCTCCATAGTATCTAGATGAGCTACTTCCCATGGTTTCTTGCCGGACAATTGTAGTTTCTCAGGGATAAGTACACCATGAATCAACATTCTTCTTGCAATAAAAGGAAAATCAAATTCTTTTGCATTATGCCCACACAATACATGATAAGATTGATTAAAGTGTGTATTTAATAGGTTACTAAAATCAGATAATATGACTTTTTCATCACCGTAAAAAGAAGTTGTTCTAAATTGTCTATCACCTTTTTTAAAAACAAAATAACCAACAGATATACATACTATTTTACCAAACTCCGCCCAAATACCAGCACGATTATAAAATTGAGAAACTTCCTCTCCATCCTTTCTTTGGTAAGCAGTTTTGGCCTCAAACAACTGTTGCATTTCCTCATCCAATGAGTCAAAATTTTCTGTTTCAGGAACCGTTTCTATATCCAGAAACAAAATCTGGTCCAATCTCACCTTATCAAACATATCTCTTACATCTAACTTTAAACAAGCAAAAATATTATTTTCTATTCATAAGCATTTCGTATGCTTCATCTATATAAACGTATAAATCTCGACTATGAGGCTCTCCATCAACTTCCAAACCTTTCAAATGACCTAGACGAACGATCAACAAATTATCTTTAGGAGAAACAATTACGAATTGTCCCAAATGTCCTCTCATATAAAAAAAATCTTGGTCTCTATAATGAACCAACCACCATCCATAACCATATTCTGGACTCTCAGAAAACCTCGGAACAATCGATTTTGCAACAAAAGCACTATCCAATATTTGTTCACCATTCCAAAACCCAAAGTCTTTATACAACTTTCCAAATCGCGCAAAATCACGTGCATTACTAGCAAAACAACAATACGCCTTCTCTATCCCATTCCCCTCATGATCTAATTGCCATAACGCTTCATGCTCTGCTCCCATTGGGACCCAAAAGCTTTTAGAAACATATTCAGACAAAGAACTCCCAACTGCCTTTTCCAAAACCATTGCAAGCAACTCTGTATTACCGCTTTTATAGGCAAATTTCTCCCCAGGCTTATCAACTATTTCTAGCCCCATCATAACCCCTCTAAGGTCTTTATCAAAATAAGCACGTGTCGTTATAGAAAACGGGCTATAATAAGCCTCATCCCACTTTAATCCAGAAGCCATGGAAGACAAATCACCAACAGTCAGTTCTTTTTTGAATGTTCCTTTTAATTCTGGCAAAAAATCAATAACAGGTTGCTCCAAACTTTGAATTTTACCTTCTCGAATTGCCTTACCTAGAGCAGCAGAAACTATACTCTTCGCCATTGAAAAAGAATTAGACTTAGAATCTTTGGTATAGTTATCGTAATAACTCTCATACCACAAACTGTCATTCTTAAAAATCAAAAAAGCTACTGTTTGCAATTCCTTATTTGTCTTTTCCAAAACCTCAGTAGACTTAACGCTATTATAATCTTTAGATAGTGCCCATGGCTGAGCCACTCCATTGTCAACTACCCTATTCGGGAAAAATTCATAATCCTCTAAAAAAGCTGTTTTATGCCCATTAAAGTAAATAGTCCGTACTGCTGTTAGAAGATAATCTACTTTAAACAAATACATTAAACCAACAATTGCCACGATAATTACTAACACTATTTTCAATATCTTAAACAGAACTTTCATATACAGTCTTTTTGAAGTGAATACTAAAATACAACTTTTTTAGAAGCATTGTTTAAGCGGTTCCTAATGTTTATGAATTAACTATCTTTACAATTCGAAATATTGAAACCAAAATTATGCATTTCATTTCACAAGAATTAGAAAGATACGCGGCAGAACACAGCGAAAATGAGCCTGAACTTTTAAAAAAGCTCGACAAAGAAACACATCAAAAAATATTACAACCCCGCATGCTAAGTGGCCACTTTCAAGGTAGATTTCTAAGCATACTTTCCAAACTTGTAGCTCCTACGAATATTTTAGAAATAGGCACCTATACAGGCTACGCTACATTATGTTTAGCCGAAGGACTTAAGGAAACAGGAAGTTTAGACACCATTGACATCAATGAGGAACTTATAGATTTTCAGCGAAAATATTTCGATGAGTCAAATTGGGGAAGTCAAATAACTCAGCACTTAGGAAGTGCTATAGATATCATCCCAACTTTAGATAAAAAATATGACTTAGTTTTCATAGATGCAGATAAACCAAACTATTGTAACTATTTCGAACTAATAATACCAAAAATGAACAAAGGAGGAATTATACTATCTGACAATGTTTTGTGGTCTGGAAAGGTATTAGAAGAAATAAAAGAAAGCGACAAAAGCACCATTGCTATTGATTCATATAACAAGCTTTTAAAAGACGACCCTAGAGTCGAAACCATTTTATTACCAATAAGAGACGGACTAACTGTAAGCAGAGTACTATAAACGAAAAAAGGTTGATGTTATATAACATCAACCTTTTTTCGTTTATAGAGGTAACACCTATATATTATATTTTCGCTCTACCCATTGAAACAATTTATAGAAAATAGTACCGTTAATAATTCCAACCACAAATCCTACTAGAATATCGCCAGGAAAGTGAAGTGAAAGATAAATTCTACTATATGCAAATATCAATGGAAAAATAAACACAAGATAAGCATGTTTATAATATCTACGCAAAATCAAAAACAGAAAAAGCATGGTCGCAGAAGAATTAGAAGCATGTCCAGAGAAAAAGCTGAAACTACTACTAGATTTTACAATTCTAATCATACTCTTAATATCCTCAGTATTACAGGGTCTCAATCTTTCAACACTGTATTTCACCAAATTTGTTAGCTGATCTGTTAACAGAATTAGAAATGCCAAGAATAAAACTATTATCCCCACCTTTTTCCAGCTCAACTTTTTTTTCATGAAATAAAATAACATCAAAAAAAATGGTAGCCAATTCAGCTGTTTAGTAATAATCAACCAGAAAGGGTCAAAAGTTTCCGAACCAAGATTATTCAGATAAATCAAAAGTTCTTTATCAAGCGCTATAAGATTCTCCAACATTACATCTGTCTTTTAATAGGACCAGTGATATCTTCAATATCCTCCTTCACTTTATCCACTTCATTTTTGATATCATCAACCGGATTAATATTCACATCCAAAGCCTCCTTAATATCTTTTACGACACCGGACTCTTCCGCACTTTTTTGTATTTCATTCTTTATGTCATTGGTAGCATTTTTCAGCTGCGCCATCATCTTTGCAAAAGAACGTGCCATTTCAGGAACCTTATCAGAACCAAATAACATTAAAATAACCAATATGATGAAGAATATTTCCCCTCCTCCTATACCAAACATAAGTACTTCGTTTTAATTAGGACTACAAAGCTACGAAGATTTCAGAAATCTTGTCTTTATTCTTGTAAAACCTCATGTTAAATTACTCCTCAATTACTTTTACATGTTCCACATTGTCCTTATCACTGATTAAATCCAAAAAGCTCAAAGCCAAACCGCCCAATCGCTCTTCCAATTTAACTTTATTTACGTTTTTACCACCCAATAAAGAAATTACCTCTTCATCTGAAACACTATAATACATAAACCCAATCCCGTACTTTTCAGGAATATTGAAATTATTCACAATATATTCAACTGAAAAGTAATCACTGAGTTTTTCCTTTCTCATTTCTTGCTTTTCATATTGCAATGCTTTCTTCAACATCTTAGTCCTTCCAGTGATAGCATTTACAATCATATCTATTGGAATAAGTCCTCCTCCAGAAGTAGCCGTATACAATCTTCTCTCAGCAGGCGTATATTTTTTTATACCCTTCGGTACTAAACCTAATGATTCGGATGTAATCTTAGTAATAATAATTTCATCCAATTGGTTCATTAAATCATTCTCTTCTAGAGGAATCAATAAAATCTCACGTTTAAAATCTATATCATCCAATGCTCTTCGATATCCAATAAACAAAGCTCCAGAAAACATTAAGGTATCGTTCATTTGAGCCTCGATATCAAAATAGCCGCCCTTAGAAGTTAAAACAGCTTCACCCGTATTTACATTTGATACATATATTCCTTCCAAGTTTCTAGAACGAGAAACTATCTTTCCTTGAACCAAATCACGTTCTTGTGCCACTCCAGCAAGAGTAATTAAAAAAACTAATATTAAATATATATATCTCATTCTATTCCAAGTATAATAATACAGCCGTAAAAATATCCGAATATCTTTCATTTTAAAACTTAATGAAGATAAAAATATGTTAAAACCATTAAATCAGTTAGAAAATCATTCAACATTTTAATGAAAAAAATAACTCTTTCTCAATCATATCTCTCAAAACAATGAATCTGCATTTTTATTTTTTTTTCATATCAATCTTATCTCCCATTCTCTCCTTGACAAATCAGTAATTAGATAGTATTGTCAAAATTCTATATTTTTGAAGAAAAAAATGAAACGTATAATTATAGCAAGCACTTCAACATTACACAGCGGTAGTTATTTAGAATACCTATTACCAGAATTAGAAAAACATTTTGAAGGAATTGATACTCTTACATTTATACCCTACGCAAGACCAAGCGGTATAAGTCATGATGATTACACAGCAAAAGTTCGTGAAACTTTTTCAAAAATAAACATCCATGTAGAAGGAATCCATGAATATGAAAACCCTAGAGAGGCCATTAATCAAGCAAAAGCACTATTTACAGGAGGAGGTAATACCTTTTTGTTAGTAAAACAATTATATCAAAACGAATTAATAACAACTATTCAACAAAAAGTACTTTCGGGAACCCCTTACTTAGGAACAAGTGCAGGAAGTAATATTTGTGGACTAACAATGGAGACGACAAATGACATGCCCATTGTTTACCCTCCATCATTTAAAACATTTGGTTTCGTTCCATTTAATTTAAATCCACATTATTTAGACCCTATACCAAACTCAACACATATGGGTGAAACCAGAGAAACTAGAATTGCTGAGTTTCACGCCTTCAATACGCAGCCAGTCGTTGGATTACGGGAAGGAAGCTGGTTAGAAGTACTGGGAAATACCATTACCCTAAAAGGAAGTTTGTCTGCACGTCTCTTTGAACAAGGAAAAACTCCAATTGAAATTCCAACCAATAGCGATTTGAGTCATTTGAAATAAACTTGTTTTTACAAAATGAATTAAATACCACTAAGACAGCAATCTTAATTTATATTTTTTGTACATTATGGTACCAATCAACACATTAAGATTATGTTTAAAAGACTTACAAGCACTCTCAAGCTTTTAAAAATGCTCGATTTTAAACAAATCGAGCATTTAAACGAGAAACTCAACCTACCTGAAATGATTCAAGCAGTCTCAAACTTGAATGACAACCAATTACAAGGACTAGAAAAACTCCTAAAAGGAACTAACAAAAAACACACCCTTCCTCCCATTCACGCCGACTTCTATGAAATGGATCAAAAATTAAGCGTTGAAGACCGTACTTTACAACTAAAGGTTCGATCATTTATGGAGAAAGAAGTACAACCTATTGTAAATGAATATTGGTTGCATGATGAATTTCCTTTTGAAATAATTCCCAAGCTAGCACAACTTAATATTTGTGGACTAACCTATGAAGGATATGGATGTGCAGGAAAATCATCATTAATGGAAGGAATAATAGCAAGTGAAATGGCCCGTACAGATTCTTCTGTTGCAACCTTTTTTGGAGTTCAAAGCGGATTAGCAATGGGATCTATTTACCATTGTGGCTCTGAAGAACAAAAAGAAAAATGGTTACCAAAGATGCAAAAGCTAGAAGTTATAGGGGCATTTGGATTAACAGAACCAGAAGTAGGATCTGCTGTTGCAGGAGGATTAACAACCACCGCTAAAAAAACACCAAATGGTTGGATTCTCAATGGACAGAAAAAATGGATAGGTAATGCTACTTTCTCAGATATAGTAATTATATGGGCAAGAGATATCGACGACGACCAAGTAAAAGGCTTTATAGTTCAAAAAGACAACCCTGGTTTTAGTGTAGAAAAGATAAAGGACAAAATGGCGTTACGTATAGTACAAAATGGTTTAATAACATTGAAAGACTGCGTTGTGCAAGAGACAGATAGATTACAACACGCTAATAGCTTTAAAGACACTGCAAAAGTATTACAAAAAACAAGAGCAGGAGTCGCCTGGATGGCAGTAGGATGTGCTAGAGGAGCATACGAAAATGCTTTGGCTTATACTCAAAAAAGAGAACAATTTGGCAAACCGATAGCCTCATTTCAGCTCATACAAAACCATTTAGTAGAAATGCTCTCCAACCTAACTGCTATGCAAACCCTAGTATTTAGACTTTCTGAATTACAAGATTCCGATCAATTGAAGGACGAACATGCATCCTTAGCAAAAGTATTTTGTACTTTACGAACAAGAGACATAGTATCTAAAGCAAGAGAAGTAATGGGAGGCAATGGAATTCTTTTAGAGTACAATGTAGCACGGTTTCTTGCGGACGCCGAAGCGATTTATTCCTATGAAGGTACTAAAGAAATCAATTCTTTAATTGTTGGTAGAAGTATAACAGGATTTTCTGCTTTTGTATAAAAACAAAAAAAGGTTATCGATATCGATAACCTTTTTCAAAGAGCGGAAGACGAGGCTCGAACTCGCGACAACCAGCTTGGAAGGCTGGAGCTCTACCAACTGAGCTACTTCCGCAATTGATGAATTATTTT
>NZ_FORU01000021.1 GCF_900114085.1 Myroides guanonis
CCTTTTTCATCAGTATAGGTAATAGCATTGTCAGTAGCGCTATAAGAAATAGAACCCACATTTAAATCTATAACCTTTGGAGTTGAATCTTCATCGGTATAAGTCAACTGATTCAAAGTATTGTTATAGGCTAAAACTGTCAAAGTCTCATTTGCTTTAACAACTTCATCTAGTGATTTGTAAATAACGTCTCCATTTGCATTAGCTACCCCAACGCGACCTTCTGTTCCTAAGCCACCATCTAACTTAGTAGCAATTACAGCTTTATCACCAATCTTTGAAGCAGTAACTCCTCCATCTGCAATTTGAATAGCTGCATCAGACAGAAGTTTAGCAAGTCCATTTTTTCCACCAGTAAATTCTATTCCGCCACCAACAATTAAATCTCCTTTACTAGATCCAATTGTATTTGCCAATTCATCTATTGCATCTTTCACATTCTCAGATGTTAATCCTGAAATAGTATTGTTATAAGTAACATCAAATGCATCAACATTGGTATCTATAGTTGTGATAATATCACCTTTTCCGTTTAAAAATGTATAAACTCCATCTGCTACTGTTACGCTAGTCGTATTAGCATCAAAAGTAACAGGAGTACCATTTACAGAGGTGTGGGTAAAAGTACCATTCCCATTGTCTAAAAGAACATCAGATTTGTTTTTAATAAGATTGATAATTTCATCATAAATATCTCCTTCATTCTTAATATTATTTACTACCTTATCAATTATATCAATTTTTACTAAATCCCCACTATTATCGACATAATAAAAGTCATTACCATCATAAGACACATTCCCTCCAACTTTTTTGATAATATACTCATTGAGAATTGTTTGAACATCCCCTTCATTAATGATATCCTCAAAATTATTAATAACATCAGCAGGAACATCAATTTTTACAGCAACTCCTGCTTCATTAGTATATGTATAGGTTCCATCGTTATTATTAACTAAAGTGGTTATTGTCTCATGAGCTGCCACTAGTGCTCCTAAATCAATAGCATGAGCTACACCTTTTGAATCTGTATAGGTTAATACTTTAGTTGCCTTATCATAAACTAAACTAGTTTGGTTCAAGGTCAAAGGAGTAGATTGGCCATTTCCATCTTTGTATGTGATTCTATTTTCACTAGAATCATAAGTAATAGACCCAATGTTTAAATCAATAACTGTATCAATACCATCCTCATCTTTATACGTTAAAACATTTGTAACTTCATTATAATTTAGAATTGTAAGAGTTTCATTTGCTTTAATAATTTCCTCAAAAGTGATATTCTTTACTACATTATTTTCATCTATATAAGTAAACTTATCACCATCATAAAACACGTTTCCACCAACTGTTGTATTCGTCAAATGTTTTACCAACTGTTTCAATACATCGGTGTTTGTGATAATATCCTCAAAATTATTAATAACATCTGCAGGTACATCAATAGTTACGGCATCTCCTGCTTCATTGGTATAAGTATAGGTTCCATTGTTATTATTTACAAGTTTTGTTATCGTTTCATTAGCTTTAACTACATCTTTAAAATTGATAATATGTGAATTACCAGCTTGATCAACATACGTAAACTTGGTACCGTCATAATAAACATTCCCTCCAACATAAGTATCTCCTAAAACTGTTATAAGGTCTTGTAATACATCTCCATTATTTATGATATCATAAAAATTATTGATAACATCAGAAGGGACATTAATAGTTGAGGTAGTTCCATCTTCAGAAGTATAGGTATATGTACCATCTCCATTATTAACCAAAGATGTCGGTAAATTAATAGACTTCAATGCAATAGAAACCTTATTACCATCACTATCAGTAAGAACTAATTGATCTCCAACAACACTTAAAGTTGAGTTAGTAGTATTAGAATCTAAATCTGATAAAGTATCAGTATCAAGGATACGCAACCATTTGTTTTGCATCCAATAATAATATCCAGGTGTCACATCAGCCACACTACTAGTATTCCAAACTAATAAACTAGAAACATTTCCATTTACAATGGTTGTTTTGTCAGTTAATCCTTTTAATGGAACTTGAGGAATTAATACCCCTTTGTCTTTTGCGACAATTTCTAATTGGGAAGATTTATTTGGACTGATAGTACCAATACCAACCTGTGAATACGCACCCCAGGCTCCCATTAAAAATGCTACTGTAAGTAATCTTTTTTTCATATTTTCTAATTTTTTTAATTCATAAAAGACTTTTAAAAGTCAAAACACTCATGATTTTAAAAAAGGAATGAAAAAGCTATAATTTTATTAATTTCAAACAATAACTATATGAAAAATCACTATTAGATAAAAATTCACACATATCATCCTTTTATTCACTAACAAATTAAAGGATTAGCAATATGGAATTTCAGTCAAAAAATTATCTAGTATGCGCAACCAATTATTTGACAAAAAATCAATTAATTAAAAATCAACGACTTACATAAATTAATTTTAAAACTGACTTAAAACTAGTTCCTGTTCTATTCATATTCCGAAATATGATAAAAGCTTGTGTCTCATTAGATAGATAATCTGAAAAACAATCACATTTTATAATATTTTAATGTATAAATGTATAAAACTTCAATAAATACATAATTACATATGATATTTTTATTCTAAATCTAAAAAAGAAGCATGAGGACATACAAATTAACTCATATTACCATATTATAGAATATCTAAAAACATTATACTAAAATTGATAAATGTTCTCAATAAATCTCAAGAATACAATATGTAAGATGCTTAATTTGGGATGGCAGAACAACTCACCTCTAAGGGAATCAACATCAAAATTTTAAGTAATTATGACAAAACAAGACAAATTGAGAATAACGAAACTTGTTATAAAGTTAAAGTCCAATATAAACAGATGATATAATTAAATTACTACAGTATTTTATACAGTACTCTTAAATCAAAAATATTATAGCGTATACGACAATACTAGACATACATCCTAGTATTGAGTTAAAACAAATAGACACAAGGATATCATTATTGAAAAAGAATGAATTTATTAAACATAGCATTTAATAAAAATCATTAAAAAAAGGAAAGAGTTTAATCCAAAAAGTAATATTATATACTTCAAAAGTACTTGGGAATCATCTCCATATAGCTTCTAAACATCAAATTAAAAATCAGAAGATTTCAACTTATTTGTCTCTTCCTTTTTTACCCATTGTATTGGAGATAGACCGTAACTATCTTTAAAAGCCCTATAAAAAGAACTATCCGAATTAAACCCAGATAAAAATGCAATTTCAGAAATTGATTTTTTCTTATCAACCTCCAACAAAATTTGATCTTGTAGTAAACTCAAAGCAAACAATACACGTTGCTTGTTTACATATTGACTATAATTAGTTTCAAAAGCTATTGAAAAAACTTGTGATAAGTGATGCGTTGAAATCTTTAAATCAAGAGCCATCTTTTCAATATTCAGATCGCTTCTCAAAAAATAATCTGATTCTAAAGAGCCAATTTTATGAGCATAAACCTTCAATAACTCGGCATCAATTCTAGACTTAGAATATTTATCTTCTAAACTAACATTCTTCTCAATCAACGAAGATGAACTAAAATCTTCTTTTTTAAAAGCAGTACTATTAAACTGAAACCTCTTATCAAAAACCCTATGTATGATAATAGAAGCCAATAACATAAACAAATGAACTATATATACATTACTTTCAATATCTCCCACCAAAAGTTCATTCACTTTATGTATTCCTGTAAAAAAGAAAGTGCCCGTTATGCAAATAACAATTAATCCGTCAAAAAAAAGATTCCATACTCTAGTTTTATTTCCAACGACTCTATTCTTTTGAATTAACAACATTCCCCATACCGCATACGCAATCATTTGAACACCAATTACTCCAAACAACACTTTTACGTAGATTGCAACATACAACTGATACAAATAGCTGTTAAAAATTAATAAACAAAAAACGATAGAGAACAAGATACCGAGTGAAAAATTATAAAACCAAAACTTCCTATTTATTTTTTCAACGTTACCACTCTCTAACTTTAATATTAAAATATAAAATGGAGCATAAAAAAGGGCTAAAGGGTCCCCAAGATCAAGAAAAAAACGATCATCAAAAATAAGATTTGAAGTAAAACTTAAAATAGCATGAAACATTATAAAGAAATTAAAGCAATATAATGCCTTAAAAACAATATGATTATTCTCTTTTTGCCTTTTAAATAATATGGAATTATAAATAGTAAAAACCAAAACTCCGAAGAGAAATATTAAAGACAATAATTGTTTATGATCAAACATTAGCTTCAGTTTTAAAATAACGTTCTCTGTAATCAGATGGAGTCATACCTACAATTCTTATAAAATTCCTATTAAAAGTTGATTTAGAGCGAAAACCAGACTCTATCATAATATATTCTAGAGTATAGATTTCCGACTGTGTTTCGATAAGCTTCTTTGCCATCTCTACTCTATTAAGAGCCAATAAATTATAAAAGCTGATATTCAATTCATGATTCAAAACTGAGGTAAGAACTTTCTTTTCCATTCCCATCTGTAAGGCAAAATCTTCAAAAGAAAAATTAGGATTTAAATAATCCTTTGAAACAGAAAAATACTCTGAAACTAACTTACCCGATTTAGTAGTTATATCTATCGTCATATTTTGCCTTTCCTCCTCCTTACTATCCTTTAATAATTTAGAGTTTTCTTTAATATTGAAGATTATCAAATTTGAAATCAATAACAGCGTATAAATGATAGTAAAAACAAATACAGATATAATATACTGATAGACACAGAATTGTACATTAACAATATTTTCTCTTCTCAAGTAAAGTACAAATGATAGAACTCCAAGTATAATTGAAAACCAACTCAAATATTTTACCCAAACACTGATATGTAAATCAACCTTATGTTTGACTCCTTTGACTAAAATTAAAATACCATATACACATAGCAAAATGGCTGGAATACCAAAACTATAGAGTTCATATTGACTAAGAGTAGAATTGAAAAGACATAAATACAAGAATGGGATTACTAAATGAATTGCTATTTCTTCTAAACTATTAGCCTTTTCATTTATAAATAATGACTGAAACAAAAATAAAACAGGTCCATTAAATGCAACCAGCACAATAGATTCAGTTTTCCAAAAGAATAATAATTCAACAATCAATAACAAAAGAAATGTTGAAATAAAGAGAAAACGTCTTTTACAACGTATGTCACTTACCGATATATTCAATATTAATTGCATTATATTTTTTTGACAAAACACGTTGTTTTTTTTGTACTTCCCAATATTTTGGCTGTTCATTTTCCGAAAACAGACAGTATAAAAAACTTACAACACTAATTATCAGTAACTTCAAATTTATTATGTAAATCAATGAATTCTGATGGAGACAATCCAACAACTTGTTTAAATACAGACGAAAATTTACTATGAGATGAAAATCCAGAAATTTCAGCTAGATAACTTATTTTATAACTCCTATATTCTTTATTCTCTTTTAACTTTTGAATTACATAAAAAATCCTCAGCGTATTTATATAGGAACTAAAATCTTGCTCTTTTTCATCTCTTAATATTTTTGAGATATATCTAATATTTGTATCACAAAATGACGCTAAAAAAGAAATGGACACACTTGATTCTAAGAATAACAATCTTTCCTCAAACTCTTCAATCCTCCTGAGTATTCTTTTTTCAGTTTGAGAAGATATTTTAAAATCGTTACACTTTTGTTCCTTAAGTATAGAAGGAGAACTCAAAAGCACTTCTTCTCTAGCAATAACTCCTCCAATTATCTCTTTGGACCTTAATTTATTCTCTTCAAAATATTTTAAAGTTAACACGTACTTTCTTTTATTCTTCAGTTCTCTAATTCTATACAAATAGAAAATCAATAATAATATACTTAAAACTCCTAATCCTATAGTTAGATAAAGCTTATAGTGCTCTTCTAATAATGTCTTCTCAAAAACATTCTCATCAAACAATTGATTTATAGTTTCATTTTTATAGGATGACGTCGTTTTCTGCTCCAATCTCAATTTTTCGTTGAATTCACCATATTTTTCCCAATCACCAGTATTCTTAAAAAACTCTACTAAGTTTCCATATAAAAACAATTTTAGATTACTATTAAAACCTGACTCTGCTAAAGACAAAGCTTGGTTGTAATAATCTTTAACTTTTTCTGTAGTATATTTATTTTCAAAAGCGGTTTTTCCTAATCCAGTATAGATATAACCATATAAAGGATAAGTAAAATTATTATATGGATCTAAAAAGTTTTTTGCTTTAAGAAATGCATTCTCTGCATTTAAAAAATCCTTTTTTTCCAAATATAAACGTCCACGTAGCTCTTCAGAAATAGCTCGGTGGTAACCATGGTTACTAGAAATAGGTATTAAATCAAAAACTTTATCAGACTCTTCCAAGTATTCTAGACCAATATTATAATTCTTCTTTGCAAAAGCATAATAGGCTTTTTCCTGTAATAACAATACCCTATAAAGATTCCTTTTAACCAAATCTTCAATTTTTTCAATAGCCAATACACTCTCTAAAATATATTTTTCTCCCTCTTCAATTAATCCAATATTTCGATATTGTGTAGAAATAAATCCAAGTATACGCGCTTGCCATTCAATATCTTTCTTAGTACGTGCTAACTCTAATGCTCGTTTACTAAGTTTTAGAGCATTTTTTCTATCATTTATCTCTTGGTAAATATTTGCAGAAAGCATCAAAGAACGCATCTTCAAAGTCTCTGATGATGAATTTTTATATAAAGAATCAGCAACATGAATTGCATAATCTGGTTGGGAACCCGTTAATTCTACTACTACTTTCCTGAAAATACTATCAAATTTGTCAATAGACTCTTTGGAACACAAAGTATGTGAAGTTAAAAAAACAATTAAAAAAAATAGAATATTAACCTTCATTTTAGACATTATCAAAAATAAACCTAACAACTTTCTCATAACGCAAATGTAATATAATTTAAATCAATTTGTTTTAAATTCAAAAACATGATTATTATACCTCAAAATAATCGATTTAAAATAGAAATAAATATGATTTTTGTCATATTAGCTTAAAATAAATGAGAAATAATCAAATTTAAGTTTTCAATTATCTCTATTTATTCGCAAAAAGCCTCAATTACTCTCTATTAAATTATATTTACACTATTGTAATATAAAAATCAAAACACAAAGCATAAGTATCTGAAATAAAGATATTTAATGAAAAAATCCCGCATTAAAACCTAATTATAGCTATCGTATACTATTAACTAATTATTAACTTTTAACCTTAAGTAGTCTTAACCTCACTAGATATTACTTTAATTTACAACTAAATTTAGAACCAATCGTAAACAAAACCTTGTAAATTATCAACCAACTATCTTTAAGATATTCCTTTTTTTCAGAGTAGCTGACATCAAAATAACTCCTTTATATATGCTAAAGGAAAAGTTATGCAAACGTTTCTTTCAAATCATTAAAAGACTTATTTTAGCGCCAATAATTAATAAATAATTTCAATACAATGAAACAAGTAACTTTAAATCATATACATGAAGAATTAGGAGCTAAAATGGTTCCATTTGCTGGCTTTTCTATGCCTGTTCAATATGAAGGAGTAAATGCTGAGCACGAAACGGTAAGAAATGGCGTAGGAGTTTTTGATGTATCGCACATGGGCTTATTTAAAATTTCAGGACCTAATGCAATAAAGTTAGTTCAGAAAGTATCTTCAAATGACGCTTCAGTACTAGTTGACGGAAAAGCACAGTACTGTTATTTACCAAACACTACAGGCGGAGTTATTGATGACATAATAACATACAAAGTGAACGATGAAGAATATTTAATGGTTGTTAATGCTTCAAACATTGATAAAGATAGAGAATGGGTATCTTCTCAAAATAATGTAGATGCTGTTTTTGAAGACCTTTCAGATTCTTATTCTATATTAGCTATTCAAGGTCCAAAAGCTATTGAGTCAATGCAAAGTCTAACAGATGTAAATCTATCTGAAATTAAGTTCTATAGTTTTGTTACAGCAACATTTGCAGGCATTGAGAATGTAATAATTTCTGCAACAGGTTATACAGGTTCTGGTGGTTTTGAATTATATGTTAAGAATGAAGATGTTAAAGCTGTATGGGAAAAAGTATTTGAAGCAGGAGCAAATTGGGGAATTAAGCCAATAGGATTGGCAGCACGCGACACTTTAAGGTTAGAAATGGGATATTGTTTATACGGTAACGAAATAACAGAAGAAACATCTCCATTAGAAGCTGGATTAGGCTGGGTTACAAAGTTCACAAAAGAATTCGTTAACAGTGATAATTTAAAAGCTGAAAAAGAAGCTGGAATAAAAAACAAATTGGTCGGTTTTGAAATGATCGGAAAAGGTATTCCACGTACTGGATACGAAATTGTTAATAAAGAAGGCGATGTAATAGGAAAAGTTACATCTGGAACTATGTCTCCTACCCTAGGAAAAGCAATAGGAATGGGCTTTGTGCCAACAAACCTAGCACAAGAAGGAACAGAAATATTAATTAGAATTCGTAAAAATGATGTTGAAGCAAAAATCGTAAAAACACCATTTTATAAAAAATAAAACATACTAAAAGGAAGGTCTAAAGTACCTTCCTTTTTTTTATGATAAAATTGAATAATGATGTATTTTTGCACTACTAAAAAATAAAGTATACGAATTATGGGAAGAGCTTTTGAGTTTAGAAAAGGTAGAAAGTTAAAACGCTGGTCTGCAATGGCAAAGACATTTACCAGACTAGGTAAAGATATTGTAATGGCGGTTAAAGAAGGTGGTCCAAATCCAGAGGCCAACTCAAGACTTCGTGCTGTAATCCAAAACGCCAAAGCTGCGAATATGCCTAAAGACAATGTCGAAAGAGCTATAAAGCGCGCTACCGATAAAGACACAGCAAACTATAAAGAGGTTTTATTTGAAGGATACGCACCCCACGGAATTGCGCTACTCATAGAAACAGCTACAGATAATAATAACAGAACGGTTGCTAATATTAGAAGTTACTTCAATAAGTGTAATGGAACACTTGGAACTCAAGGTTCTGTCGAGTTTATGTTTGATCACACTTGTAATTTTAGAATACCAAAAGACGATAAAATAGACATTGAAGAATTTGAACTAGAACTTATTGATTTTGGAATTGATGAAATTTTCGAAGACGAAGATGGAATTATGATTTATGCTCCTTTCGAAAGTTTTGGAGCTATCCAAAAAGAACTAGAAAATAGAAATATAGAAATACTTTCTTCAGGATTCGATAGGATACCACAAGTAACCAAAGAATTAACCGAAGAACAAATAGCTGATGTTGAAAAGCTCCTTGAAAAAATTGAAGAAGACGATGATGTTCAAAATGTTTTTCACACTATGAACTAAGATTTTTTCAAATCTAAAATAATAAAAATCCTCTACAGTAAATGTCAGAGGATTTTTTATTTAACACAAATAGCACCCTCCAAAAGGATATTGGGTTATCCAATAATTTTATACTCCAAATTTGGTTAGCTTCAAATCAATAAATTCAATCCACTCATCATCTTTACTAAGTAAGTACCATTTTCCTATTAACAGGGTATCTTCTTCTTTCAAAGAACCTTCAAACTTTAAGTTATCCCCTTTAATAATAAAAGCATCTTCATACAAACTAGCTCTCATCAAACCTTTTTCCCCGTTTGAATTATAGTAATACATTTTTCCCTGTTCAAAAGAATTATCCAATTCTATAATTTCAAAAGTTTCGCTCTTAATATCTCCCATTATCACATTAGCTTTGTGCAAAATATAGTTCCCTTCAAGAATGAATTCATAGCTATCAATTCCAACCAATTTTGAATTTATATTATCTCTTAAAATAGTTCCTCTTGTTTCCCAAACTCCTATAAGTCTATTAAAAACACTTTTCTCAATTTTTTTCATTTATATAATTCTTATTTGTAAGTACAATAAATAAACTTACAAGTTCTTAATTGAGCTACTATTAAAATTGTAAAAAATCAAAAATTGTTTATTTTTTTAATAGTTACTATATTTCGGGCTATTTAATTTCGATTCTAAAAATTTCACCCTCATTTCATAATCAATTAGAAATACTAACAGCTTGCATTAAATAATCCTCTTTATGAAGTTGTTCTAGTAGAAAATTTGCGACATCCTCTTTAGAAATTTTCAAATTTAGATCCTTAAATTTACCGTCAAAACCAATTTTGAAATCATTCGTAATTGCTCCATTTATAAGTGCACTTGGTCTAACAATCGTAAAAATCAGTGAACTTTTAAAAATATAATGTTCTTGTAATTTGTGATCCTTAAATGCTGATTTAAGAAAAAACCCAAACATTATATGTTTCCAAATAAAATTAAGATTTTCGTAGCTATCACCAACACCAAGAGTTGATAAACAAATAAATCTTTTAATATTAAGTCTATCCATAGATTGAATAATATTAAGAGTTCCCTTAGCCCTAATCTTACCGATGCGACCATCCCCTAATGAGCAAATCACGGCATCGTGTCTTGCAATTGAATCTTCTACATCCTTAGAATTTAAAACGTCACCTTTATGTATCAACAAGTTGCTTTTTCTCAATTCCGATAATTTTTCAGGATCACGTGCAAAAGCCGTTACTTCATATCCTCTTTCTAACGCTTGTTTAACAATCTCTAATCCTACAGTGCCAGTTGCACCAAATACAACAATCTTCATTAGTTCCTAATTTTAAGTTTATTATGTAAAATTGCTCAATAGAATTGAAATGAAATAGAACAAATACGACATCATTTATCGGTTCTTAAAATATTTAGGTGTTCTACCAGTAAAAGTTTTAATAGAGCGGATAAAGTGAGACTGATCGGCAAAACCATTCTGATATACTATATCAGTAAGTTTGATATATTCCTTCGATGAAAGCTGTTTCATTGATGATTGAAATTGTATAATTTTCGCAAAATGCTTAGCACTAAGCCCTATTTCTGCAAGGAATCGCCTCTCAAAAGTTCGACTACTTAAACTTGTTTTTAGAATAACTGATTGAATATTTTTCTGTCCCTTACTTTCAATGATATCTTTTACGGCACATACTATGTTTTTATCAAGGCTCTTTGTTTTCCTTTCAGCAAGCAGAATAATGATTTCTGTTATGGATTCAATTAATTCCTTAGTTGTCATGCCATTACATAAGTTGCTATCAAAATCTGTCCCAATCCTTTTTAAGAAATCGGTCATATCACAACAATTATCTTTAATATCATTTGGAAGGATATCAAAAAGTGATTTTAATACAAATGGATATAATTGAAAAACAATAATCCTATAGGTCCCGAATATTTCAAGCGATATTGGATTTAGAGTTTGACCATACAAAAATACGGTAGACATAGTTTTATTATACGGATACACCACTAATCTTTGCTCGGTCTGTTGAAACATCAATCCAGGGTAGCCATCGGCAAAAAAAGGCAATGAAGTATAGAGATTTCTTTCTTTCTCAAATAACATGATGTTTTTCACATATAAGTCAATTGACTTATTAGGAACGACAGTCTTAAAAACAGCTTTCATAAATTCATAATACTTAATTTAAAGATATTTTTATTTGTAATTTTAATTCTGAAAGCTATTTATTTATTGTTTTTTAAAATAGTAAAATTTCAATGTGTATTATACATTTTAAAAACTTCGGGAATTTTACAATTTTCACTAGATACCAAAACCTTACTTTGCTAATTATTACCAAAGTTAATTATTTATGAAGAAAATTATAGTTACAAATGCACGACAGAATAACCTGAAAAACATATCCTTACAAATACCGAAAAATAAAATAACTGTTTTTACTGGTGTTTCAGGATCAGGAAAATCTTCGTTAGTCTTTAAAACAATTGGAGCTGAAGCACAGAGACAATTCAACGAAACTCAAGGCAGTTTCATCAGAAATCGTTTGCAGCACATTGGTGTTGCAGATGTAGATAAAATTGAAAACCTAAATGTACCAATCATTATAAATCAAAAAAGGTTAGGTGGAAATGCTAGATCAACAATAGGTACAGCAACAGATGTATACGCTTCTTTAAGATTACTTTTTTCCCGAATAGGAAAACCATTTGTAGGATACTCTAATGCATTTTCTTTCAACAATCCATTAGGAATGTGCGCTGAGTGCGAAGGTCTTGGTTTTGTACAAACCGTTAATGTAGAATTACTCATTGATAAACAAAAATCTTTAAATGAAGGGGCAATAGAATTTCCTACTTTCCAACCTGGAGGCTACCGCTTATTGAGATATACTCTTTCTGGTTATTTCGACAACGATAAAAAACTAGATGACTATACTGCCGAGGAATGGGAAATACTTTTAAACGCTCCACAACACAAGCCTAAGAATCCAAATAAAGAATGGGGTAAAACCATGAAATATGAAGGATTAATCCCTAGAATTGCGAACTCATTTTTAAAAAAGCAATCCAAAGAGAATATCATTAGGAAAGAAGCCTTAAGTCATATCATCATAACAAAAACTTGTCCATCTTGTCAAGGACAGAGATTGAATAAAAACATACTTTCATGTAAAATTAATGATAAAAACATTTCGGATTGCACGGCACTTTCAATTGAAGAGCTTTTAGTTTTTGTAAATTCGCTTCAATCTTCAACTTTAGAAACCGTTCTTGTGGAGCTTAGAAATAAGCTTCAACATATTGCAAACATAGGCTTACAGTATTTAAGTTTAGACAGAATCACAAGTACACTCTCGGGTGGTGAAAGTCAAAGAATAAAAATGGTAAGAAATCTAGGCAATAATCTAACAGACTTAATCTATATTTTCGATGAACCCAGTATAGGACTTCATCCAAAAGATTTACAAAATATCGCTTCCATCGTTAAACAACTAAGAGATAAAGGAAATACGATTTTAATCGTTGAACACGACCCCGATTTAATTAAAGTCGCTGATTGGGTTATTGATATGGGGCCACTATCAGGAAAAAAAGGAGGTGAAATTATATATGAAGGTAACTTCAAAGGACTCAAAAACTCGAAAGGAAAAACAGGAACTTACTTTGCACAAACACCTCTAATCAACCATAACCCAAGGCAAGCAAAAGGATATTTAGAAATTGAAAATGCTCATTTGCATAATCTTAAAAACATTTATGTAAAAATCCCACGAAATGTTTTAACAGTAGTAACAGGTGTAGCAGGTTCAGGAAAAAGCACATTAATTAACAAGGAATTACCAAAAACACACCCTGAAACAACCATTATTGACCAATCCTTATTCGTCGCTAACAAGCGTTCCAATTTGCTAACTTATCTGAATTTATCTGACGATATAAGAAAGCGATTTTCGACAGCAAACCATGTATCCAATAAACTTTTTAGTAGAAATAGTGAAGGAGCTTGTGAAAGTTGCAAAGGAAATGGAGTAGAAAAAATCGACTTAGCATTTATGGATGACATAGAACAATTATGCGAAATTTGCGAAGGTTCAGGATTTAAACCAGCAGTATTAAAATATATATACAATAATAAAAATATTGTAGAGATAATGGAAATGACTGTTGAAGAAGCAATCGACTTTTTTAAAGACGAATTCTATTTCGAAACCTTTGATATACTAATTAGATTAGGATTAGGTTACCTTACTTTAGGACAGCGTCTAGACAGTTTTTCAGGAGGAGAAAGACAACGCCTCAAACTATCAAAAGAACTAAAGCATTCCAATAAGATAATAGTTCTCGATGAACCAAGCACAGGATTACATCCGAATGATACACAAATGCTTCTGAATTTTATAAATAATTTAGTAGAAAAAGCAAACACCCTAATCATTATAGAACATAATCTCGATGTAATTTCACAAGCAGATTGGGTTATAGATATAGGGCCTGGAGCAGGTAAATACGGAGGAAATATAATATTTACAGGAACCGTCACACAATTATTAAAAGACAAATCATCAATAACAGCGGCATGTTTAAGAGAACATATATCTCATGACAAATAATCATAACCTTCTACTGTGTGATTCTATGATTGTATGAACAATGCTTTTTAATTGAAGTGATCTTCTTTTCAAAAATTTTAATAATATAGCAATTATCGGATTTTATAGGTTATAAAATCCACACATCTTTGTAATGTACTTAAAATCAATATTATGCAAAGATTCAAAAACAAGTTTATTCTAGTAACTGGCGGAACAAATGGGATGGGTTATGCTACAGCAGAGCAATTTATCAAAGAAGGTGGTAATGCAATCATTACAGGGAGAAGTATCGAAACTGTTCACAGAGCTTTAGAACAACTCGGTAAAAACTCCTATGGTTTTGTTTCTAATACCGCCAACATGATGGACATCTTACTTTTACAAGAAAAAGTAAAGCAATATACTCCACATATTGATGTTCTTTTTGTAAATGCAGGCTATGCCAAATTTTCATCAGTTGAAATAGCTGATGAGAGCCATTTCGATGAATTATTCAATATGATAGTGAAGGGCACATTCTTTACGGTACAACAAATACTTCCTTTAATGTCGAATGGAAGTTCAATTGTTCTCAATACTTCGGTTGTTAATGAGATGGGAATGCTAAACTTCTCAGTTTATTCAGCAGCTAAAGCAGCGGTAAAATCCTTTATTAAAACATTTACGACAGAATTTACCGAAAAAGGTATTCGAGTGAACGGAGTTAGTCCAGGATACATTAAAACCAATGGATTCAACAATACCGGTCTAAATCCGAAACAAATAGAAGATGTAATTAAAAATGTTATACCTACTATACCACTTAAACGATTTGGTGCCCCCTCAGAAATTGCTCATGCAGTATTATTTCTTGCCTCAGACGAAGCCTCTTACATACATGGAACGGAGTTAATTGTAGATGGAGCATTTTCCGTTTTTAAATAATAAAAAATTAAAACTATCCGCTGTGATTTCCTTAAGGAACACTACTATTTTATCCATTCAAATCTATCAATCAAAAAAACCTCACAAAAAAGTGAGGTTTAAATTTATTACCCCATTGTAGTGAATCAGAACAATTTAATAAAGGTTATAACTACATACATAAATACCGTAAAAACTATTTAGAGTGTTTCGTCTTCCCTTTTGGACAATTTTTATTCAAAAACTAAATCGAAATACCGCTTCCTCCCACAACTTTTATTCCTCCAGAGAATTTTTTCCAAAAACGAATATACCTATATTGGGCTTCAAAAGGTTCGTTATTAAAACTTCCTTTCAAATTTATTTTCAGTGTAATAACAGCTAAATCCTCTATAATATTTAGCTGTTCGATATTTGAAATAATATCAACTATTTTCAAATATCCATTTCGATATGTTTCTAAATCCATTTCTTTTGTAATAGTTTCACCATTTGGGGTAATGAAAAGCAAATCATCATGCAACAGTTTATCGAGTATTTCTACGTTACTACTTTTCATTGCCTCGTAAAGTTGGTTCTCAAGACCTAGAATATCATTTTTTATTATCATACTTTTGAATTTATAAATATTATTCCTTAAACAGCTAAAATAACAAACCAAAATTATATTGAATATCAACTCACTAACTCAAAATATTTTACATATCTGAAGCCAAAGACTATTTCAAGCCTTTAAATTTACAATAAAAACAACTTTGGGCTAGCTGTTCGAAACAACAGATAGAACAATGATTAATTTGAAACATAAATCTAATTTTAGGCTCAACAATAGATCTAATAGATACTTGCTTTTTACCTTGTTTTTCACAAACAGTCACTTTATAAAAATTAATTATATAAAATTTATAATTGGCTGATTCAAAATCACAAACAACTAGAATTATGAAACATAAATCTAACCTAACAACAGACACAGCAGTAATTTCAAACGATGAAATACTACTAATTAAAAGAAAAAATGAACCATTCAAAGACATGTGGGCACTACCTGGTGGATTCGTGGATGAAAATGAAACTATTTTAAAGTGCGCTAAGCGAGAATTACAGGAAGAAACTAGCTTAATATTACAACCAAAATTTCATTCATTCTATGACGATCCAAACAGAGACCCAAGAGGTCGATATATATCATTTGCACACGTTTGTTATGTCAATAAAGAAAATGTCAATCCTATAGCAAAAGACGACGCTAAAGAATTAAAATGGTTTAATTTAAACAATTTACCTCCATTAGCGTTTGACCACTATATCATAATACAAAACATCCTAAACATTGTTTAATAAAAGATTTTTTTGATTTACAAAACAAAAATAGTCTCTTTAATCTACTAAATTAGAGATTCAATTGGAAGGAGACATTACAATATTCATACATTAGCAAAAGATTAAAGCAAAACATCTAATATTGGAAATAACAGAAAAATTTCCAACATAGACACACTTGAATTGATTCTAAAAAAAACTAAACCTCGATACAATATTGGGGTTTCTTATTTATACGTATACACAAGTCTATATCCAACTATACAAATTCAAAAAAAGGTATTCAAATTAAGTACTTCAATAATAAACCTGCCACTTTACTCTGCTATAGAGTCTATCTCAATTGCCTGCATAATATAATACTCGAGAAGTTCGTCAGAGTAGTATTTAAAATTTGTAATTCTCAAGTTTAACGATTTATTTCCAACCCCTTCTAACTTTCCGAACTTATCTTTCATTTTTTTGCCTTCGGTAAATGAGAATGTGATACCTTTCTGTGTTGGGCTAACCGTCATTATAATTTTGTTGTTTCGGTAAACTGGTACACCATAATATTTTTCAGTCCCTCCACGCATTTCCTCTTGTAAATGTGGGAATTTATTCTGTATCAATGTCCTAAAACTCAAGAAAATTGGTCTAAATTCAAGTTTAATTTTTTCCTCAATGAATTGTTCTATTTTATCCATTACATCTACTAATTTTGAGAATTCGCTTTTTGGATACTATCGGCACACATATAGCACCATATTGCACATAACACCACAACAATCCTTCCATACCAACCTATTGGTGTTTCTGCAGAGATTATCCCATTGGTTTCACTTAAATAATACCCCATAACACTAACTAAGGTTAATTCCGAAAACCAAAGTAGAATAGTTATGATTAACATTGATTTTTTATAAGGTTTCAGTGAATCATTCTTGAAAAATGGGATTAGTATAAAAACAGTTGATAAAATCATAAATCCTAACAAACCAGCAGCAACACTATGAATGTTTCCACTCGAAGACATGTTCTCAGGTTTAGTGGTAATCGGGTCAGTGTTAAAAAAACCAGCAATGAAGTTACCTATTGAAGAAATAATCAATAGAATGGATCCAATCTTTGCACCTATATTTGGTAATTTCTTAAATATTGAAATACCCAAAAATAAAAATGATATCCCAAATAAAATAAAAGCCAAATTCATTAACCAACCGAAATTACCTAATGCATATTCACTAATAGGTTGCCAATTGGGATTTACAGTCGAATCAAGGACATGCAGAAGTAATAAAATTAAAATAAGTCCAACTGCTGCAAATTTTGTAATATTCAATGTTTTCATTTATCTCTATAATTTTAATTGTGTTATTACTTAGTTGCTCTTTAAAAGTTTGGTATTTAAAGGCTGCAAGTTTATTTTAATAGCACAATTATAATTGTAAAAAATCAGGAACATCATATAAGCTATTTCAACAATAGAATTACAAATGCATCGGTGAATCTTTTAATGCGAAAATAAAAGCGTTTAGAGCTCAGTTTAGAGGAGTCAGAAATACTGATTTCTTCTTATTCAGACTGACTAAAATATTTGTGTAAACACAGATTTTGAGATTGAACCGGAGAATTCAAAAAGTGCTGTTTACAAAAAAAGCTTCACTTTTCAGTGAAGCTTTTTGTTGTGACCCAACTGGGGCTCGAACCCAGGACCCCAACATTAAAAGTGTTGTGCTCTACCAACTGAGCTATTGAGTCATTGCAAACAGAAATTATTTTTAATCTAGTGACCTGACTGGGGCTCGAACCCAGGACCCCAACATTAAAAGTGTTGTGCTCTACCAACTGAGCTATCAAGTCTTTAATTTCATTCCCTGAATGCGGGTGCAAATATAGAATCTTTATTTTCAATTCCAATAGAAAAAAGACATAAATTTGCTTTTATTTTCATCTTATTATATAACTCACAATATATCAATTGTTTATTTTTATGAAAAAAATTATCTTATTAGGATATATGGGGTCTGGCAAATCCACGATAGCTCAAACACTAGCCAAAGAACTTCAAATCCCATTTATCGATTTAGACGAATATCTAGAAAAAAAACTCGAAGACTCTATTCCGAATATCTTTAAATCAAAAGGTGAAATATTTTTTAGAAAAAAAGAACATGAATATTTCAAACAATTAATGTCTTCTTCAGACAGCTTTATATTAAGCTTAGGCGGAGGCACTCCATGTTACGCAAATAACCATCTGTTATTAAATCAAGAAAACACCCGTTCTTTTTATTTAAAAGCCTCTATTGACACTTTGGTTCATAGATTGCAATTTGAAGTGTCTAAACGGCCTATTTTAGCTCAAAACAAAGAAGAACCCTTAGACACCTTTATTGCAAAACAATTATTTGATAGAAGTTTCTATTATTATCAAGCAACTAATGTAATTAATGTGGATAATAAAACCCCTGAAGAAATATCTAAAGAAATTATAAGCCAACTAGCTTAAATAAGCATACTCTTCTTCTCCATCAAATACAACATGTATATGCTCCAATAAAGAAGTTGAAAGTGACAATCCTTTAAAATCCGCTTTCACAGGATATTTCTTGTGATTGCGGTCAACTAACACTGTAGTTTTAAATTTCTTCAAAGGAACCTCTAAAAAGTGCTTTACCCCATAAATCAAAGTCGTACCTGAATTCAAAACATCATCTACTAAGACCACGTTACAATTCTCATACTCCGAAGAAGGTATAGATGTAGTTATCGGAGCTAAAACATGCTGCTTATCAACAAATACCTCACATAATTTCACCTCAATATTCGATATAAGAGCCAATTGAGCAGCTAACTTTTCAGCAAATACAAATCCATTTTTTGAAATACCAGCAATAACAATCACTTCCTCTTCAACAAAGGTTTCATAAATTTGGTAAGCAATTCTTTTGGTCTTATGCTCTATTTGTTCTTTAGTTAAGATTATATTTTTAGTCATTTTTCTTTTCTATATGTATAAATAATTCTCTGTCTATTCTTGGCTTAATAGAGTTGTAACATCGTTCAATTTTAATCAAACGCATGTGATTCATAAACAACAACTCGTATTCCTCTTTATTTCCTCCATAAGGAGGTAATCCAATTGTGTCTAATGGAAAATCAAACAAAACACCAACTAGCTTTCCATTATAACTTAAAAGGTCATTCATTTTCTGCGCATACTTTTCTCTCAAATCTGGATTTAAAGCACAAAAAAAGGTTTGCTCTAAAATCAAATCAAAAGAACCTTCTAACTCAAAAAAATCACCATGTATCAACCGCTCATTAGGAAAAGCAGGCAATTGCTTTCTAATGTAATCTAATGGCTCTGTAGCAATATCGATAACATATACATTTTTAAAACCTTGGTTAAATAAATATTTTAACTCATGCCCATGTCCAACTCCTGGAATTAAAATATTAATATTTTTATCCTTAAGTTGATCCACATAATCTTTCAAAGGCTTTGTTATCTCCCCTGCATTCCAATGAGTAGATTTGGATTGATACTTACTACTCCAAAAAGCTTCATTCAACATCTTCCCCTCCGTCTTCTTCTAAATATCCATCAATATCCCTTCTATCTTTTTTAGTTGGCCTTCCTGTTCCTTTTGCTCTATAGTGATCCTTTGATAATTTCAGTAATTCCAAATGTTCAAAAGCTTCTTGTGGTGTAACATCTTTACAATAAATAGCTACTAATTTGGCTCCTACTCTATTGACTGGAATATCCAAAACATCCAATTTGTAAACAATCTGGTCCTTTCTCAAAGTAACCTTATCAGTAGGAAAAACCTCTCGTGAAGGTTTTGCAACTTGTCCATTAACTGTAATGTGTCCTTTCTTACATGCTTCTGATGCAATACTTCTAGTTTTATAGTATCGAACACTCCATAAATATTTGTCTATCCGCATTTTCTTAAATAAATTCCCTTTTCATACTACACAAAAATAAAGGAAAATTGTATCTTGCACCATTAAAATAGTTAAAAAAAATGAATAGAATATTCAAAGTACTTGGAATCCTATTTTTAGGTATACTAGCAAGCAATTGTAAAAAAGATGACAACATCAGTGTTAAACCTGAACCAATTAGAGATGGAAAGGAAGTTTATGCTGAAAACATTGCGGATATAGAGGCATATCTAAAGAAAAACTATATGAAGCTTGAGAATGGTGAAGTGTTCTTGGATAGTATTCAAAACGGAGAAACCTCTATTTGGGATCAAACTAATTTTCCTTTAAAATCAATCGAAATGACGAATGATGCTTGGGAGTTAGTAAAACCTATCAATAGCGCAACAAATGATTACTCTTTAGCAAAATATCTAAAAGTAAACGATTCTGTCAAATACAAAATTTATTACGTATTATTAAACGAAGGTGGAGGGGAATCTCCTATTTCTATTGATTCCGTTTTCACAACCTACAAAGGTTTTAATCTTAAAAACGAAGTTTTTGACAACAACAAAAATGGAGCATGGAGTTCATATCCTCAAACAATATCAGAAGCAAAAAGCGGTATCAGCAATACATTCATAACAGGTTTCAGACAAAGTCTATCGCTACTTAAAACAGCTACTGGGATTATTGATAACCTAGATGGAACTTATAGCTATGAAAACGCAGGAAGAGCAATAGTATTTATTCCATCTGGACTGGCATATTTCAATGGAAGTGCTGGAAGTGGAAAAATAGGTAAATATGCACCTATAATTTTTGATTTACAATTAGTGAGTAAATTAAGCAGAGACCATGACAAAGACGGTATCCCTTCGCTGATTGAAGACCTAAACGGAGATGGGAATTATTTCAATGACGATACAGACGGAGATGGAATTCCAGACTTTTTAGATGAAGATGATGATGGAGACGGTTTTACAACAAGACAAGAAATCTCTTATAAAATAAAAGATGAATTCGGACGTGAGATAACTAAGATATATGAATATGACAAAATTCCAACTTGCTCTAGTGGTAAGAAAAGACATATGGACAAAACTTGTTACCCAAAACCAGATGGAAGTTGGGACTAACATCTTTGCAAAATAAAACTAAAGCTGTTTCGAGAACGAAACAGCTTTTTTTATTGGTTTTTACTAAGAAATAGTAAAGTCAAAAGAGAGTCTTATTCTTTATAAACATCTACCACTTACATTAACCCCTACTCATTCAAGTAATTTAAGCTAATACTACCACAACACCAATATAATTACATTATATCTTAAACCGAGTTTTATCAAATAAAAAAGCCACCCAAATGGGTGGCTTTAAGCTTCAAAATATTGACTAAAACATTAAATGAAACTCTAAAAATATCTCGGTGAACTTGACACTTTTCGTGAAAAGAAAATATCATATAATAAAATGAACTCATGAGATGCCTTACCCTTAACTTTTAAATCAGACATAACGTGGTCATAAGCATATCCCACTCTAAGGTTAGGAAGTAATCGATAATTAATCATACCTCCAACAGCATCCTCTAATCTATAAGTAGCTCCTACTTCCAATTTATCCATAAATAATGCATTAAAAGAAACATCAAAAGAAACTGGTGAATTCATTGCATATTTAACCATTGCTGAAGGTTTCAATTTAAGCATATCATTAACCTCAAACACATATCCTCCAGTTAAAAACATATGTATTTCCTGAGAACCATATTGCTTGCCGTCATAGTTCAAATAAGTACCCCTTAAAAGGTTTGGAACGCCTAAACCAACATAGTAATTCTCAGAATAATAAAATGCTCCTAAACCAACGTTAAAGAGTGTAGATTTTGAATCCTCCTTAAAAGCAGGATCATCGATATTTGGTAAATGACCGACACCTCCATTTCCAATTTCAGAAAACAATCCAATATCGTGCATTGTTACACCAGCTTTTAAACCCAATGCTAAATGTTGATTATTTCCTAAATCCAATGTATAAGAAAAGTCTCCATAAATATTATTTTCAGTAACAGGTCCAATTTTATCTGAAATAGCAGAAAGTCCCAACCCTACATTCTTCCCAACACGCTTATGTCCAAACAAGGTTGTTGTAACAGGAGCTCCTTCTAAACCAACCCATTGACGCCTATGTAATGCTCCTAAAGACAAAGCTTCTGTTGAACCAGCATAAGCAGGATTCAAAACACTTTGGTTATACATATACTGCGAGTAATGTGGATTTTGTTGTGCATACATATCTATACCTAACAACAACAATGTCAAGACAACTATATCTCTCTTCTTCATATCTATATTATTTATAACTAATACCTAATTAATTTGAAACAAAAAATCTCATTTCAAAATACTTATTGAGCGACTCGGCTAAGAAGAAGGAGATTTTCTATTAAAAAAACAAACTCACATCCTCTTAACTTCATCACTACTAGCTAACAAATTATCTGTTTATCTGAACCCAACCAGTTCTAGTATTTCCATGAGATATCACAACATAATAGTATGTCCCATCTGGCAATCCATGTCCATTTTTATCTTGTCCCATCCATTCATTTTTATACCCTCTTCCATGAGAATACACCTCTGAACCATAGCGATTGTAAATCTTCAAATCATATACACCGTGATTGCTTAAATCAAATGCGTCGTTCAAACCATCACCATTCGGTGAAATCCCCTTCTGAATTGGACATTCTGTATAAGAAACAGTATAACTACTTTCATCTGTACATAAACCATCCTCTGAAGCTGCGTATACATAAATAGTCTGTCCAAAAGGAATTGGAGTTCCTACGGAAAGCTCCTCTCCTTCACCACCTGGTTTTGTAAAATATTTATTGTGTCTAGACAAAGGTGCTAAAAAGTGAACTTCACAATCCAACTCTTTATTTTCAAAAACATCTGCCACAACAGGCTCCGTAATAATTACTTTAAATGAAACTTCTTCATAACAAGCAGCCTCACCATTGCGCTGTAAGATATACATACGGTATTCACCTGCCACATCTAACACATCCCCCGCTTTGTATTCTTGTCCATGAGCTCCAGCTTCAGAATAATAATATTGATTCGCCTCTAATTCAGGTAACGTATAACTAGCGCAAACCTTAACATCGCTTCTTGAACCAGGTTTTTCCGTTGCTGCAACAGCTACATTAAAAGTGAATACTTCATAACAACCCGTCACTTCATTTTCAACACGGATATAAAAAGCAGCTCCCTCTGGGGCAACTCCAAAAGAATAATCTGTTGTATTAGAAATCTCGTTCTCCCCTAATTCAGCATCCGAAGCAGTTTTATAATATGTCGTTTTAAACTTCTCGCGATCTGTTTTACTAAACATATCCAATTCCACTTGTGAAAGATCTACTACTACATCTTCCAAAGAAAATCTACAAACTGTAACCGTTTTTGGTTTATTCACTTCAGTAGAAATTGGAGGATAAATTTCAACTTTAACAGAACCTGAAGAAGAACATCCTAAATCAGGATAATTCACTTTCACCTCATATTCACCAGAAGCACTAACTTCCAAATCTGGTTTATTTGCATCTTTAATTAAAACCCCATCTTTAAACCATTCAATCTTCTTCACAAGCTCTTCAGAAGTAGTAATTCCCGATTGAATTAAAACAGTTTCTGCATCACACAATGCATTGTTGTTTTCAACCAACATATCTTCACCTAAATCCAATTTCCCAAGATCAAAACTTCCTGCATTAAAAAACACAGCAGACGAGTGAGGTGTAACATCACAAAAGTCCATCACAGCCAATTTAATATGATATTTTCTACCAGGAACCACCGCAACTTTCCTTGACTGAATAGGAGCTGTTACACCCGCAAAATCAATTGGAGCTGTAATATCTTTATTGTTTATAGCATAATAATCTCCAAAATATTCTGCATTTCTGTCACCACATGAGCTAGCAGGCTCACGCTTACTCGCATCCGCCACATTTTGTATACTGATGGAGGCATTATTTGGAAGTTTAGCTAAATTTTGCTTCTCACCAGTTGTTAAATCTTCTAACCACGTAGCAAATAAAGCTCCGTTTGAACAAGAATATTGACATCCACTGTGATAACTGTTAGAAGCAAACAAAAACTCGAAAGACAAAGAGTCATTGATAGGAATAAAATCAAATTCCACTTGAGTAACTCGTTTATCAGCCCTAGGTCCACCACCCGCATCATCAATTGCATCATTGATATCTTTATCCCCAATCCATCTTCTACCATTCTCTCCCCTAGGAGCATCATATCCCATATAGGGTCTTCCAACATATTTTACTTCGTTCGTAGAAAGCACGACTCCTTCTTTAAATGGAAAATCGGACTCTCCTTTGTTAAAATATCCAAGAGTATTATAATTGTTAGTAGAATTAGGATCTCCATTTTGATATCTAATATTAGATACCAAATTACAATCCGTTTGAATCAAAACATCTTCTATCAATTCATCTAGTGTATATTTATCTCCACTTTCACTTATCTCAACCGGAGACTTATCAAGCGAAGTAATACACAAATCAAAAGTAAAATCAGGTTGTTGGTCTTCTATAATTTTATCCGCTGAATCGAATCTGTCATAATTACCTATTTGCACATAGTATTTTTGTCCAACAACTAAGTCACTTAATATTGTTTTTGAATCTCCTTGTCCTGCATTAGAACATTTAACGTTAACCAATCCTGTACAATTTCCTTCATAAAGAGTAATATTTAAAAAAGGTATTGTTGTAGTATGAGACATAGCCTTTAAATTTTTCACATTTAACAAGTGAATCGTTTTAGTGGCTGTAAATTCAAACCACACATCTTTTTTCAAATCTTTACTACAAAACGAAATCACACCTGATTCTGTTGCCCCAAACAAAGATCCCGAAACAAATTTTGCACATTCTGAATTTGCATTAACAGGAATCGTAATTGCTCCTGAACAATCGTCATTACCTCCAATCTTAGTACCTGAATTGACTCCAGTTGACCAGTAACTCCAAGAACCATCTCCACATTTCGCGCGAACATAAATAGTATACCCTTTTCCGGTATCCAATCCAGTAATACTCGCTTTAGGATTCGTAGTTACAGAAACTGTTTTAACAGGTGTAGCAGTTACATCTTCTCCTGAATTTACAACTAATACTTCCCAATTTGTTATTCCCCCATCTTGTTTCCATTCCAAATCAATACTGGTCGAACTAGTATTAGTCACGGTAACATAATAAGGTTCTGGACATGTTTCTACCTTTTTTAAAGTAATATTATCAAGTTTGATACTCGTATAATTCTTTGCACCGTTCTTTGAAACAATATGCCAAGCAATATTTGCATCACCAACAGCTCCATCAAAAAACACAACTTTTTCTTTCCATACTGTATTGTCATATTGTTCAACTGGATTTACCGTTTTGGTAAAGTCTGTAGGTGCAATTCCATTATTTGATAACAACACTTCAACTTCATTTATATAAGGATTTCCTACATTGAAATTCCCCTTATAATAGTACTTCAAAACATATTTACTGTTTTCCATAGCTACCGTTGGAGAAATCAACCAATCATCATTATTGACATTGGTAGAAGAAGAAAACTCCATTCCTCGATCTCCTTCTTGAAGATTAAATTCAGTAACTCTCCAAATACCATTACCTGTAGGAGAAGTTGAGTCTTTATTCTCATCTAAAATCGTCCAACAACCAAATGTCTTAGAGTTCTTATTAAACCCTTCCCAAAATGGCACAGTCATTACACCACAAGCTGTTTTAAATTTAAAAGGACCATTCCAAATACTATAGTTCGTTCCAGAACACTTTGTGCGAACATAAAACTCATAATCCGTATTGTTTTTTAAGGACACACCTGAATTATCTTGAGTTATCACATTCGATTTAGATATAGTAGAAGTCCCATTTCCAGTTGGTATTCCCAATCCTTCTGACTGAACCACATATTCCCAAGTAGTTCCTCCCATATCATCTTTCCAAGAAATGGTAACCTCATCACTCTCTACATTGTCCACTGACAATGCAATAGGTTCAGGACAATTTTGAACCTCTTCAATATTTACATAGTCAATAAAGATATTAGTCGCTTTCTCAGCCAAGCCGACATGCCATGCAATATTAACATCCCCGCTTACCCCAGATATAAACACATACTCTTCCTTCCATATCAAACTAGGGTCATATTTCTTATTTGCAACAACAGTAGTCGTAAACTTTGAAACATCAGCCCCTTCTTTTGACAAAAGCACTTCAAATTCAAACTCATTATTCGCTAACGTATGCGTTCTATAAAAATACTTTAAACGGTACATTTTTCCCGTTTCAAACTTAATTTTTGGTGAAATCAACCAATCATCGTGTATCTTTCCAGCTACAGCTGTCCCTGTGAACCCCATAGATCTACCTCCCTCATAAGCATTTGGACTAGCAAACCAGATATCAGGTCCAAACTGAGCGTTCTTAGAGTCCTTATTCCCATCTATTATTTCCCAACATCTAAATGTCTGAGAATTAGTATTGAAGTTTTCAAAAAATGGTGTTACGAAGACATCACATTCTGTTTTAAACACATAAACAGAAGACCAAATACTAAATGTTCCATCCTCACATATACTTCTAACAAACACCTCATATTCAGTATTGTGTATCAAATTATTACCAGTAATATCTTTTGTTACCTTTTCTTCCTTATTTTTAGTAGCAACACCGCTTTTTGGAGTTCCTGTCTTTGCCTTTTGAACCACGTATTCCCAATCTTTACCATAATCATCAGTCCAGAAAATAGTCGCTTCATTTGATTTCACATCTTTACTATCAACTTTAATGGGTTCGGGACAAGAAAGAATTTCTTCAAAAAACACATTATCAATATACAATTGAGTCATGTTATTTTCAGAAACCACATTCCATGCAACATTAACTTCTCCATTAACACCATCAACAATAAGAGTTTCCTCAATCCAATTATTATTGCTTTCTTTCTTTTTCGACAATAACTCCTTTTTAAAATTAGAAACACTGTTTCCATTTATGGCAAGCATTACTTTAAAGTCCGTCTGATAAGACGCATTTGTTCTATAATGATATTTAAATCGGTATTTTTTACCTGAATCTAATTTAAAAGTAGGTGAAATCAACCAATCGTTATGAGGTAGTTTCGTACTACTTCCACTGAAATACATAGAATGTGATCCCTGAAACTTTTGAGTAGTAGTCAAACTCCAAGTATTATTTGTCGCAGATGTTGAATCATCATTTTCGTCTACAATAGTCCAACAATCAATCGTTGAAGAGCTTCCCAAGTTAAAACCTTCGAAGAAAGGAAGTGGTAAAGTATCACACAAAGTTCTAAATACAATAGGTCCAACCCATGAACTATTCATCCCAACACCACAACTTGAACGAACATAAAATTCATATTCTGTATTTGGCAATAAAGGAGAACCTCCAGTCCCTGTTGTCTTATCTGTGGACGCTGTTGGTTTATTAGATAATGTTCCACTACCAACTGGTGTGCCACCTCCTAAGTCTTGCACAACATATTCCCACTGTGAATTAAGTCCGTCTGTCCATGAAAAAGTAGCTTTATCTTTATTAATATTACTAACAACTACATTCTCCTCTGGTGCTTTACATCCTACTTTAACTAATGATACTTTATCAATATATAAAGGTGATTGTCCCAATGAAGACACTCGCCAAGCTATATTTATTGCACCTCCTATATTCTCTATATAAATTACTTTCTTAGTGTAAGCTGGTGTTTTGTGAGCCGCTTTTGCTTGTAATTCAGTTGTAAAATCAGCCGCAGTAATGCCACCATTAGAAAGTAATACTTCAAACTCAGTATTTGCAGAGGCTGTAGTTTTATAATAATACGTCAGCTGATACATCTCTGTATTCAGAAGTGTAAACTCAGGAGAGATTAAAAAATCGTCATGAACTTTACCTGTATTTTGTCCATTGAAATACATTGAAAAAGACCCCTCATAAGCATTAGTTGCATTATTAAAAATTCTAAATTGATTCGCATTGGCGTTTCCATCACCGTTATTATCCAAGATCGTCCAACAATCTTTTGATTCAGAAGCTAATTCAAATCCTTCGAAAAAAGGTAATGACGAAGTAGTGCATGGCGCAAAACTAACTCGAGATTCTTTTGTCATGCGCTCCCCTGTCTCTGTTTCATCACCTACCGTTGTGTAGATTTCATCTATAATCGATTCTAAAGTAGAACCAGAATAATGAAATGCCCTAACATTACCGTAAAGCAAAAAGCTAAACAACAAAGCCAAGGCTAGCAAACTAAAAGTTATCTTAAATTTCATAATAGTTAGATTGGTTGAAATTAATTATCGAAACCAAAACTAATTCAGCAATAGCTAAAAACCTATTTATAGGAATGGACAAACAATGGACAGAATTATATTTAACACATACAAAAAACTACAAATCAATCACATAAAGATTCTAGCAAGAATAATACTATGGACATGCCTTGAAAAAGGTTAGAAATAAATTTCATCACCAAGCTTTAACAAACTCATCCAAATCATCTGATTTTTGAAGCTCTAACTTCTTTCGTATTCGATAACGAGTCTTGTTTAAACTGTCTTGATTAATGTTTAACATCGCACATATCTCAGTACTTGGCATATTAATTTTAATATAGGAACAAACCCTTATTTCCGTTTTTGAAAGTTGTGGATAACTCGTTCTTATAACTTCAAAAAACTCAGGATGAGTTTTTTCAAAGACATCTTTAAATTTCTCCCAATCATGTTCTTGATTGCGGTTTAACTTTATAACATTCTTGAGCTCTGTCAACAAATTTTTAGGATTTCCCCCCTCGTTAATTATAGTATTTTCGATTTCATTAAATATTTTATTCTTAGCTAAGATTAAAATATTTAGTGAAATAAGCTCTTTATTTCTCAGTTCTAGTTCTTCTTGAAATCGTTCCTCTTGAACCCGTTTTAAAATCTCCTCTGATGCGATTTTATCTGTTAATCGTTCATTGGTTAAATTAGAAATACTCAAAGACTTTTTATTGTTCTGATAAAGCATCCAGATAAAAACAATAACCATTAAAATAAGAATTATAATAATTATATAAGTCTTCGTCAAGTTCGACTTACTCAATTTTTCAGTTTCAATTTTTTTGGACAACAAATCATTTTCGAATTTCTGTTCGTCTAATGCTTTTGTCCATTTAAATTCTTCTACCTTCTGTCTTACCTTTACTCCATAAATACTATCTCGTATATGATAAAACTTAACCAAGTTTTCATTTGCTTCTTTATATTTATTCTGTGAATTATAGTTAACTGAAAGTCCTTCAAGAGCATTCATTTTATCACGAGCTACATTCTTCTTGTCAGATATAGCATAGGCTTTCTTATAGTAAGCGATAGATTCTTCATACTGCTTCTTCGCTCTATAAACATTCCCCAAATGTTGATAAATCAATCCTAATTGAGCCTCGTCTTTAGTCTGTAAACTCAACTCTTTCGCTTCACTTAAAAATTTAATAGAAGCATCGAAATTATTTTCTAAAAGTTCCACTCTACTTCTAGACGTTAAGCTTTTAATGATATTGACAGTGTCTTGGATTTTTTCAAAATACAAATAAGAATCTAACAAGCTATTTCTCGCTTCATCAATCCTTCCCGTCAAGACATACACATTCCCTAAATTAGCATAAGCGATAGCAGTTTTTCTTGTATCATTAGTCTCTACCGCCAAATCATAGGATTTTTTAAGGTAAGTCATAGCTAAATCAAAATCACTTAATTCAAAATAAATTCCACCTAAATTATTATAGAGCTCAATCTGTTTTTCTTTATAACCTTCTGAAAGAGCCAGTCCCTTTAATGTATATTCTAAACTTTTGCTGTAATCACCAGTAAAACGATAATATTTACCCAAATTATAATTCAATCGAATCTGTAAATCTTTACTCTCTGGTTCAACATCATATGAAAATGCTCGATTAACATAATAAGGAATACTATCAAAATCGTCATTTTTTAAATGCAAGGCAATTTTAAAATTATAGAAATAAGCTAACTCCTCATTACTTAGACTATCTACACCTTTTTCAATCTTTTTTAGTCTCTTTTCAGCATCATATATATTGTTATCCAATAGAGAATCCATCTCTTTAAAAAATGAAATCGTTTCTGTATTGTTATTAAGAATACCCAGATCCTTATCATTATTAATACAACCTACAAAAGCAATTGCAACCAATAGAAAAACTGAAGGAAACAATAATATCTTTTTAAACATCAAACTCATATAGTATACTTACCAATCCGTTATAATAATCCCACCAACTCTGTCTAATAAAAACTTTGTCCAATATATTCTTTTAAATAAATTTCTCACAACATCAGATAAGCCAAATATATAAATTAGTTTTTTTAATACTTTAATAAACCTGAATAATCATAGTACGTATACTTCGTTCTTAGTTATCATAATTCGGCTTTAATTTCAAACATTATTGAAAGGCTCAACTGTTATCAAGCCACCACACCAATCTAGATCGTTCATTAAAAATATCTACAAGAAATTTTCTTAATACTCCGCCCTCTAATTATTTTCTCCTAAAAAAGGTTTGTATTTCTTCCATATTGTAAATAACAAATCCAAACGATCTCAATAAAGAGAGCGTTGGGATTACATAAAATTTAATATATTGATTATACTTATCCTTGGAATCACCTTTCTGATAAAAACATTTTATTTAATATACCCTCATAATAGTACTTTCACCATCCTACTTCGTCTCCATAATAAAACAAACCATCTAAAATAACATTGTTTTAAAAATTATCAATCCATTTCAATAATAGATCTCAACGCTTAATCATCATCCCAAATACTCTTGCTATAATGTATAAAACCCTATTTAAAGTCCACTCAACCTTGACCCGTCCTGAAATAGCTGTACAGTTCAAAACAAGAAAAAATGGAAAAATCAGGACAAAAAACCAGTCAACGTTACCATCTAAAGTTCATAGAAAAAGTGGTCCAGGAAGTTGAGTTTGGAGCTACACAAATTTCAGTTATAAATAAATATAATTTAAATAAAACCACGGTCAATGGTTGGATGCAAAAATACGGTAGTCAAGAGTTTTTTAATACTCGACAAGCTCGTAGATATTCAACTAATCTAAAGCGGAAAGTACTTTTGAGTATTAAAGAAGGAAAGATGAGTATTCAGGAAGCTAAGGTGGCTTAT
>NZ_FORU01000005.1 GCF_900114085.1 Myroides guanonis
ACCTTAGCTTCCTGAATACTCATCTTTCCTTCTTTAATACTCAAAAGTACTTTCCGCTTTAGATTAGTTGAATATCTACGAGCTTGTCGAGTATTAAAAAACTCTTGACTACCGTATTTTTGCATCCAACCATTGACCGTGGTTTTATTTAAATTATATTTATTTATAACTGAAATTTGTGTAGCTCCAAACTCAACTTCCTGGACCACTTTTTCTATGAACTTTAGATGGTAACGTTGACTGGTTTTTTGTCCTGATTTTTCCATTTTTTCTTGTTTTGAACTGTACAGCTATTTCAGGACGGGTCACTTTGAATGGACCTTGAGTGGACTTTGAGTACTATTTCAATTGACTTCTAATAGAGAGTAGAAACTGTGTCTAAAAAGAGGATAATCATCATCTTTAGCATAGTGTTGGACTATTGAGGAGAATTATAGAGTTTATCAAGTCTATAAAAGACAAACAGAAGTGCAGTATTTGAAGTTTTTATTTATATTAGAGCAATGTTAGTTTTATGAAAAAACCTCAATTATAGTTGTCTTAATAAGTATGAAATACAAAATAACCATTCCAAAACCTTGTTCTGAAAACTGGGATTCTATGACTAGTGCTGAAAAGGGAAGATATTGTGCGGTTTGTGATAAAACAGTACATGATTTTTCGAGTTTTACCAAATCTGAACTTCAAGTTTTCTTAGAAGAAAACAAAGGAGTGTGTGGAAAAATCCCAACAAAGCTGCTGGATTTTCCTATGGCTAAAGAGAGGAGTTCTTATGCGGCAACTATAGCTTTGGCTGCCGTTTTAAGTGTGAGTCCTGCTATGGCACAAAATAACGAGAGAGAGATAGAAATTGGGGTTTCGACTGAAATAACTATTATGGGTGATGTTGCTGTAAATCCATCTGTTGATGAGTTTTTGCAAGAAAAACAAGTAATAATTAAAGGCAAGGTGGTAGATGCTAATGATAAAGTAGGTTTACCAGGTGTTGCGGTTTTTTTATCGAGTCATCCTGAAATAAATAGTACTGTGTATGCGGATTTTGAAGGAGTGTTTGAGTTTGAAGTTCCTGAAGATATTGAACTTGAAGATGTAATACTGAAATTTAGTTTTTTGGGATATACCGATCAATACGTAACTCCGAAAAAAGTGATGGAGTTTATTACGGTTAAATTAGAAGAAGAAGCACTTGGTGAAGTTGCGGTGTTTACCGTAGGCAAGGCAAAAGTGAAAAAGGAAAAAAAATCTAGAAACAAAAAGTAAGTTATAAGGTTTTTAAAGCTGTTATTTTCTGAAAACGTGTCATATCAAATTCTTTGCTAGTGTTGTTGATATTCTCATAAGTGTGTAGCGCTAGTTTTCTATATTCAATAGCTTTTTGAGGGTTTTCTGTATTTGCTTTTTCTGCCATTTCTACAAAAAAATCGGCTAATAACTCTTGGTTTTTTGAGTTTAGATTAGGGATGTCGTTTAGTGTTTTCCACTGTACTTCTTTTTCTAGACCGAGTATGGTTTGAAAGTCGATATTAAAATAACTGCCAATTTTTTCTATTGCCTTGTCTTCTGATATTTCTTTTTTTGAAAGTTGTTGTAACAGCATTCTTAAGAACTGGGCCATTTTTTCAATCATATCTAAAAGATAATCGCGTCTTTCCATTGTCTATCTAACAGGGCGTAATGTATTGCTAAACGTTACTCTAAAAGGAGTTTCTTTATCTGCGTTGTTTTTCATTACATAGATAAACTTAAACATCTTTGCGTGATTGCTTTCTATGGTGAGTGAACCTTCAGTAAAACCATCAGTTAACGTAAAGTCTTTAGTATTGTCTACGCGAATTGACTTGGCTATTCCCGATTTAAGATCGCTCATGGTCATTCCTCTATAAAAGGATCTGTCTTCATTGCTTACAGTGATGTTTTCACCTTTAAATCCTTTGGTAAGTATGACTACAGAATAGTTGTCTTCGGTTGCCTTCATTCCTTTAAGGTAGTCTTCTCTTGATTTTTCAGATACAGAACGGAAATCATCGCGTACTTGTGCGTATTCTGGTAAGTCAACTACATCTTTTTCTTCTGGAAGTCTGTTTTCTTCTTTAATTTCAGCAATCTTTTCTTCTATAGCTACTTCTTTAGGAGCAAAGATAGTAACCGTGCTTTTACACATTGAAAACAATAGTACGAGTGATAAAAGGGCAAGTTTTTTCATATTCTTCTTTAAGTGATGATTCAGAACAAATCGCAAGTAAGTATCTTTGTGGTTGTAAAGATATATTTTTTTGAACTAAATAAAAAGGTAGAAAGGATTTACCTTGTTTAAATACTAATTTGTGAATGGTGTACGATGTTATAATTGTTGGTGGTGGTGCAGCGGGTTTTTTTACTGCAATTAATATTGTTGAAAAAAACAAAGGGTTAAAAGTCGCGATTTTAGAGAGAGGCAAAGAGGTTCTTTCAAAAGTACGCATTTCTGGTGGTGGACGTTGTAATGTTACCCATGCTTGTTTTGACCCAAAGGAGTTGACGCAGTTTTATCCTCGTGGTTCTAAGGAATTGTTAGGGCCTTTTCATCAGTTTTGTTCTGGAGATACTATTGCTTGGTTTGATGAGCATGGAGTTGAATTGAAAATTGAAGAGGACGGTAGGATGTTTCCTACTTCTGATTCTTCTCAGACTATTATAGACTGCTTGTTGGAAGCTGCTAAGAAAGCAAAAATAGCTATTTTAACAGGGCATAGTGTTCAAGAGGTTTTTCAAAAAGAGTCTAGTTGGAAAGTGGATACCAATCAAGGTGGAATGGAAGCGAAGTATTTGGTTTTTACTACGGGTAGTAATCCTAAGATGTGGAACTTAATTTCTGAGTTGGGACATACTGTTGTAGAGCCGGTACCATCACTTTTTACTTTTAATATTAAAGATCCACGTATCAAAGATTTGATGGGGGTTTCTTCTTTAGCAGAGGTTTCTGTAAGAAATTCTAATTTGGAGGCGTCAGGTCCTTTACTAATAACGCATTGGGGAATGAGTGGGCCGGGTATTCTTAGATTATCTGCATGGGGCGCGAGAGAATTATTTAATAAGAACTATCAATTTGAGATTCTGGTAAACTGGCTTCCTGGAGAAACTACTTCTTCTGCGATGGAGATTTTATTGGGTTTAAAAGATGAACATGCGAAAAAATGGGTGATTAAGAAATCTCCATTTGATTTCCCAAACCGTTTGTGGGAGCGTTTCGTTATTGCAGCTGGGATTGATGAAGAAGCAAAATGGGCAGACCTCAATAAAAAACAATTGCAAAGTTTGGCGGAACAGTTAACCGCTGCTTCATTTCACGTAAATGGAAAAAGTACTTTTAAGGAGGAGTTTGTTACAGCTGGTGGTGTAGACTTGAAGGAAGTTAATTTTAAAACTATGGAGAGTAAAGTATTGCCTAGCGTATTTTTTGCAGGTGAAGTATTGAATATAGATGCTATTACTGGAGGGTTTAATTTTCAGAATGCATGGACTACGGGTTTTATTGCCGCTCGTGAAATAGCTACTAGAAATGAATAGAGAGCGATTTTCTTTTTATAATAGGGGAACAAGAGCTGTGATGCTTTTTGTAATGATTCCTCTTTTTTTGTTTTTAACGGCATTGTTTGTCAGCACTCAAAACTCATTTCTTTCGATGATTGCGTTTTTCTTTTTTGTGTTGCTTTTGGTGTTTGTTTATAAATCATGTTTTATCCATGTGTTTATAGATGAAAAAGGCATTCGTTATAAGAGTCTTTTTAAAGAAAAGTATATTGCTAAAAAGGAGCTTTTAGATGTTTTGATTGTTCAAAAGCAACGCCGAAATGAACCGCTATATATTAGTTTTAAAGATTTTTATGAGAAGGGGTTGTATGGAGGTAGTGGTTTCTTAGTTTTCCGTGCAGCGAATGAACTTCCGAAAAGCAATGCATTTGTGTTTAGCAATCCTATAGATTCTTTTTATATCAGTGTGCAATATAGAAAAGAAATGGAACCTTGGGTGTTGAGATTGATAAAGGAGTAAATAGCAACTAGGAATGGCGGTTTTGTATTGTCATAAGTGTGTTTTTATAAATTAAAGTTATCTTTGTAAAAGCTGTTTTATGCAAACAGTAGAATAGAAGATTACAACTATGATAGATGATACGTTTTTTATAGCTAAAGCTATAAATCCTACCTTGGAAGAAGGTGTTTTTTCTTGGAGTGCACCTAGTAATATTGCTCTAATTAAATATTGGGGGAAAAAGGAACATCAGATTCCTGCTAACCCCTCTTTGAGTTTTACATTGAAAAACTGTAAGACGATTACTTCATTGCGCTATAAACGTAAAGAGGTTGTTGGTATTGGTTTCGAGTTGTTGTTTGAAGGACAACCTAAAGAATCATTTAGACCTAAAATTCAAAAGTTCTTTGAGCGTATTTTACCGTATTGCTCTTATATATCCAATTATAATTTTATAATAGATACCTCAAATACGTTTCCACATAGTTCGGGTATTGCTTCTTCGGCTTCTGGTATGGCTGCTTTGGCTGTCAATATTATGTCGTTAGAGCGCGCGCTTTTTCCCGATATGACACAGGAGTTTTTTTACCAAAAGGCTTCTTTCTTGGCTCGTTTAGGTTCTGGTAGTGCTTGTAGAAGTGTTTCTGGTTCAATAGTGGTTTGGGGAGAAAATGAAGAGTTTTCAGAAGCGTCGAATTTGTTTGGAGTTCCTTTCTCAGCAAAAGTGCATGATGTTTTTAAAGATTATCAAGATGTGATATTATTGGTTGATAAAGGCGAAAAACAAGTTTCAAGTACAGTAGGTCACGATTTAATGCATCATCATCCGTTTGCAGAACAACGCTTTGCGCAAGCGCATACAAATTTGAAAGATTTGAAGGTGGTGTTGCAGTCTGGAGATTTGGAGGCTTTTATGGCTTTAGTAGAAAGTGAAGCTTTGACGCTTCATGCTATGATGATGACTTCAATACCGTATTTTATTTTAATGAAACCTAATACGTTGCAAATTATTGAGCGTATTTGGAAGTTTAGAAAAGAGCACGGAGTGCCAGTTTGTTTTACTTTGGATGCGGGTGCGAATGTTCATTTATTGTTTCCAAAGGCATATAAGGTTGAGGTAATGGATTGGATTGCTAGTGATTTGGCGGATTATTGTCAACAGCAACATTATATTGCAGATGAAATTGGTGAAGGGGCTGAAAGACTTAGTTTGTAGTAGCTTGAATTAAAAAGAGTAAAAGGGAGAATGATTGTAACGATTGTTTTCCTTTTTTTTGATTATTTGGTAAGTAAGGGTGAGGGATATTTTACAGTGTTGTTTATCAAATGATTTGTTGATTTATATGGTGGTGTAGGATGTGATTATTTTGTATATTTACTATAGAGATTTTCCATTAGTGGCATGGGAATTGATTATTGAGTAATATTAAAAACATGTTATTATGAAAAATAGATTTACAAATTTTGGTATAGCTGTTTTGACTATGTTGTCTTGGGGAGCTTGGGCTCAAGTTGAGCAGCAGAATCCTAACTTTGAGGAAAGTTTAGATTATTACATGGGAGTTAATGATTCATTGATTCAAAATATGGGAACTACGGTGCAGAATACTTATAAAGCTTATGATTGGTATGAAGCACGTGAGGAGCGAAGAGCGCAACGAAGAGCATATCGTCATGAAGAGCGTATGAATCGAAGTTATTATATGGATTATGACTATCCTAATTATAATTATTATCCTAGCTATTACAACTATAGAAGATGGATACCTACAATTGGATTTAGAACAGGGAATTTTTGGTTTTCCTTTTAATTAATAAAAAAACATAAAACATATAATTATGCAAATGAAACGTATAGCATTGGCTGCTTTGTTAGTAGCGTCAGGAGTTTTTATTACCTCATGTGGAAGACAAGTAACTCGTATCAGTACAGAGGATGTAGTTGATATTAGCGGTGGTTGGAATAATTCTGACTCTAGAATGGTTGCAGAAGAAATGACACAAGCTGTTTTAACTGGTGCTTGGATTGGAAATCATCAGGAGGATAATCAAGGTAAGAAACCGGTTGTTATTGTTGGGATGGTTCAAAACAAAAGTCATGAACATATAGATGCAGAAACTTTTGTAAAAGACGTAGAGCGCTCTTTTATTCAATCGCAAAAAGTTCGTTTGGTACAAGGAGGGAAAAAACGTGAAGAACTTCGCGGTGAACGTGCTGACCAGCAAATCAATGCTTCTACAGCTACTATGAAAAAGTTTGGTTTAGAGAATGGAGCGGATTATATTTTGCAAGGTTCAATCAATTCTATCGTGGATGCGCATAAAAAACAAAAAGTAGTTTATTATCAAGTTGACTTAGAGTTGACAAATATTCAAACAGGTGAAGTGGTTTGGATTGGAGATAAAAAAATAGCGAAACAAGTTAAAAGATAAACTATGGTTTTAAAGCAAACCATTTTTAAAATATGTAAAACATCAGTTCTTTTTGGGCTGATGTTTTTCGTGTTTGGTTGTGCTTCTTATCACGATCGAATTAGTGATTATTATCAAAAAGTAGGGGCAGGTGATTGGGTAGAGGCTGAAAAAACTCTTGATAAAAACCCCTTGTTAACGAAACCGCGTAACAAATTACTTTACTTGATGGAGAAAGGGCGTTTAGCCCATTTGGCAGGAGAGTATGCAAAGAGTAATCAGTATCTAAACGAGGCTGATATGTTATATGAAGTAGGGTTAAATAGTACGGGCGATGCTATAGTTGGTGCAGTGCTTAATCCTATGTCACAGAATTACAAAGGGGAAGATTTTGAAATCTTTATGTTGCATTATTACAAGGCGCTTAATTATTTTTATTTAGGGGATAAAGAAGCAGCTATTGTTGAGGCACGACGTATTAATTTGCAAACACTTGCGCAAAAGGATAAGTTCAACGATAAGGATTCTAGATATTCTAAAGATGCTTTTTCTTTGATTTTGCAAGGTTTGATTTATGAGGCAGATGGAGATATAAACAATGCTTTCATTGCCTATAGAAACGCTGTGGAAGTATATCAACAATCTGAAGAAGGAATTTATTACGGTGTTTCTATTCCGGAAAACCTGAAGTATGATGTTATGCGCACTGCTTATAAAATGGGATTTACTTCGGAGTTGAGAAAATTTGAAAATCAATTTGGAATGACCTTTAAGGACTATACGGAAACAACGGGTGGTGAATTGGTTTTGTTTTGGGAAAACGGTGTTGCTCCTATAAAAAGACAAGAGGATTTGTTTTTTACTTTGGTGAAAGGCGATAATGGAAGTCTGTTCTTTACGGATGCTTTAGGAGGTCTTGTGATTCCGTTCGACTTTGGTTTTGCAGGAAGTGCGAATTTGAGTGATATTCACAGTTTACGAGTTGCTTTGCCGAAGTATGAGGCAAAACTTCCTTTATATCGTTCCGCAACAGCTAGTACTGGTAAAGATGGTTTCTCTTTAGAGTTGGTGGAAGATGTAAATACTTTAGCTATTCAAACGTTGAAAGAACGATGGGGAAAAGAGCTAGGGAGTGTTTTAACTAGACTTGCAGTAAAAAAGGCTACGGAATATGCATTGACTTCTTCTGCAAAGTCTTCTAATGGCAATAATGATGTGTTGTTGGAGGGGTTAGGATTAGGAGTGCAACTTTTTAGTATGTTGTCTGAAAAGGCAGATACTCGAAATTGGCAGAGTTTACCTGGATATATTAGTTATGCTCGTATTCCGCTAGAAAAGGGAGATAATAAAATTCAATTGCGTTTGACGAAGTCAAACGGTGAGGTTGTAGATGAGGTGATTCATGTAGCGGGAAGTGGAGGTTTGCAGTTTTATAATTATAGTACTTTGAAATAGTTGTTGATCAACTTATTCAAATGTTAGAAAAAAGAAAGAGTTTTGAAGAATAAATATTGTACACATTGTAGAGCTGAAATTATTTGTAATGCTGAGGCTATTGAGCAATGTGATTGTAAAAAAGTTAATTTGAGTCAAGAGACTGTTGCTTTTTTAGCAGGAACGTATCATAAGTGTTTATGTAATGCTTGTTTGATGAAGATAGATGGATTGGTTGCAGCTGCAAAAGGAATGCCTTTTCCAACTCGACGTAGTGAGATGATTGAAGGAGTTCATTATTACATTGAGAATGGCTATTTTGTTTTTACTGAGTTATATCATTTGATGAAAGGACAGTGTTGCCAAAATGGTTGTAGGCACTGTGTGTATGGCTTTAAGAATCAGCATTTGTAATTTTTGAAAATTGTCTGATGTTTTATGTCGTTGATTTTAAGCGTTTTTGTGAGCTGTGTGAAGATTTTTAAAGCTTGCTTAACGTTGTTATCTATTAAAAAAACCGTATTTTTGTATTTCAATATACTTTTGTTGCTATGAAAGGACCCTTATTTTATTCTAAGATTCTTCTTTTTGGAGAATATGGAATTATACGAGACTCTAAAGGTTTATCTATCCCTTATAACTTCTACAATGGGGCATTAAAGGTGGAGTCGAACTTGGAAGGTGAAGCTTTGAAATCCAATCAAAGCTTGTTGCAGTTTGCTTCTTATTTAGAGGATTTACAAGAACGAAAACCTGAATTGGTTCAGTTCGATATGGATTCTTTTAAGCAAGATATTGCTACTGGACTTTATTTTGATTCTAGTATTCCTCAAGGATATGGAGTTGGGAGTAGTGGTGCTTTAGTTGCTGCGATTTACGATAAATATGCAAAGGAGAAGATTACTGTTTTAGAGAATCTCACTCGTGAAAAGCTATTGATTTTAAAAACTGTTTTCGGAGAAATGGAATCTTTCTTTCACGGAACAAGTTCTGGTCTAGATCCATTGAATAGTTATTTGAGTCTTCCTATTTTAATTAATTCTAAAGATAATATAGAGCCAACCGGTATTCCTTCTCAACAAGTTGATGGGAAAGGTGCTGTGTTCTTGTTAGACTCTGGTATTGTAGGGGAAACAGCTCCTATGGTTACTATTTTTATGGAAAACTTGAAGGACCAAGGGTTTCGCAAGATGTTGAAAAATCAGTTTGTGAAATACACAGATGCATGTGTTGAAAGTTTTTTGAAAGGGGATATGAAGTCCTTGTTTTCAAACACAAAACAATTGTCAAAAGTTGTTTTTAATAATTTTAAACCTATGATTCCCGAGCAATTTCACAAAGTGTGGGAAAAGGGAATTGAAACAAACGACTACTATTTAAAGTTGTGTGGTTCTGGTGGCGGAGGCTATATATTAGGGTTTACACCTGATTATGAGAAAGCCAAAGAAGCTTTGAAGGACTATAAGCTTGAAGTGGTTTATAAGTTTTAGTTTCATAGGGTGTCAAATGCTATACTAAATGGTGTCAAGAAAAACCAAGTTGATATTGGCTAAGATTTTTAGTCTTTTCTCCGTGGTTCGCGGATACAATATTTTTGTTATTGTCGTAGCACAATATCTTGCTTCTATCTATATTTTAGCACCTCAAAAACGCGCGTTAGATGTTGTTTTAGATTGGCGCTTATTCTTGATTATTTTCTGCTCTTCTTTGGCTATTGCCGCAGGGTATATTATAAATAATTTTTATGATGCAGAAAAAGATTTAATCAATAGACCTAACAAGAGTAAGTTAGATAGATTGGTGAGTCAAACCACCAAACTTCGCGTTTATTTTTTTCTAAATTTTTTATCGGTTAGTATAGTGTCTATTGTTTCAATACACGCGGCACTATTTTTTTCTGTCTATATTTTCATTCTTTGGTTTTACTCTCATAAGCTAAAGAAATTTCCCATTATTGGTAATCTAACAGCTTCTTTTCTTGTTATACTTCCTTTTTTTGGTATTCTAATGTATTTCAAGTACTTCTATAGTGCGATTTTTGTACATGCTTTTTTCCTTTATTTATTAGTTCTAATTCGCGAAATGATTAAGGATTTGGAGAATATAAAAGGAGATTTAGCAAACAACTATCAAACAATACCAGTGCGTTTTGGTGAACTTGCTACGAAGGTAGTGGTTAGTATATTGGTGTTTCTTTCCTTATTTCCTACTCGTTTTTTAATAGTGGAACATCAAGTAGGGTATATGATTTACTATTTTTATTTAAGTATTGGAGTTCTTGTTTTCTTTCTGGTTAAGTTGTGGTTTTCTAAGACCACGTTGCAATATCATAGGTTACATATTGTACTGAAACTGCTTATTCTATTGGGAGTTTTTTCTATTATGCTCATTGATCCGGAAGTTGTCGTAAATGGTAAAGAACTGTTTGAGTCTCTTTAAGATGAGAGATGTTGCTGCATTTTATTGTTAAGTTCTTATCAAAGTAAGCTATTTGAAATTAGACCCCAAATAGTAAGCTATTTATGTATTATCTTTGCAAAAATAAGTAGCGATGAACAAGGGGAAACCAAATCATAAAAATACATCAAGAAAAGGTTCAGTCGGGCCAAAAAAGCAGGGGGCAAAACCTTTTAAAAGAGAAGAGTCTAAGTCGTTCAAGAGAGACGAGACAAAGCCTTTTAAAAGAGATGATTCTAAGTCATTTAAGAGAGACGAGACAAAACCTTTTAAAAGAGATGATTCTAAGTCATTTAAAAGAGACGAGACAAAGCCTTTCAAAAAAGAAGATTCAAAACCATTTAAGAGAGAAGAAGGTGCAAAAGAAGATGGAGCGAAAAGAAATTTTTCTAACAACCGACCTTTTGGGGCTACTAAACCAAAACCTAAAGCAAGAAAAATTGCTGCGGAATCTGATGATATTAGGTTGAACAAATACATTGCAAATTCTGGATTATGCTCTCGTAGAGAAGCGGATATTTACATCGTTTCAGGTAATGTTAAGGTAAATGGGGAACCTATTACTGAGATGGGATATCGCGTGAAGCCTGGTGATGTTGTGAATTTTGATGGAAGTTTGGTTACTCCTGAAAAACGCCTTTATGTTTTGTTGAATAAGCCAAAAGGATTCGCTACTAGTAATGATGAGATTATAACAGAAGAAAACGTTATAAGCTTGGTGAAAACAGCTTCTAAGCATCCTTTACAACCTGTTGGGCGTATGGATAAAACAACTTTAGGGTTATTGTTGTTTACTAATGATTCTGATTTGTTACAAAAGTTAAATTCGCCAGACCATCGTTCTTTTAAAATGTATCAAGTTTCTTTAGATAAAAATCTAAAGTACACGGATATGGAGAAAATTAAAGATGGTCTAACGATTGCTGATCACCGCGTTTTTGTTGATGAAATAGCTTATGTTGACGGACAAGCAAAAACTGAGATTGGTATAAAATTGAAAGCTTCTAATGTTAAATTGGTGCGTTCTCTTTTTGAACAACTTGGCTACGATGTTTTAAAAGTAGACCGCGTGATGTATGGTGGTTTAACTAAATGGAATTTACCTAGAGGTAAATGGCGTTACTTAACGGTAGAAGAAGTTAGAAACTTGAAAAACGGTTAATTTGAAAAATAGATTGTGTTAGGGCATAATTAATAAATGCCTAAACTATATAAAAAAGGTTCTTTGGAAGTTTTAAAACTTTTAAAGAACCTTTTTTAGTGCTTCTATGTTTTGAATGTTATTTAAAGATTGTCGATATGATACAAAAAGGGCTGTTACATAATCTGTAACAGCCCTTTTTGTATGAGAATATGATGCTTATTTATTTTCCATTAACAAGCTTACTCTTCGTATCTCTTTGAATAATTCAGAAGAGTAAACAAAATCTACTAAATCTTCGTTCTGTGTTCTTAGAATTTCTTTGTGATTTCCATTCCACACTAGTACACCGTCTTTAAGGAATACTATGTGTTCTCCAATTTCTAATACAGAGTTCATATCATGAGTATTGACAACAGTAGTCATCTGATATTCATGTGTGATTTCTTGTATAAGATTATCAATTACAATAGCTGTCTTAGGATCAAGTCCTGAATTTGGTTCGTCACAAAACAAGTACTTAGGGTTGTTGACAATTGCGCGTGCAATAGCAACCCTTTTTTGCATACCTCCTGATATTTCAGAAGGTTTTTTACTATTAGCTCCTTCTAAATTAACCCTTTCAATTACTTCATTAGTCCTCATGGCAATTTCTTTGGAGGATTTATTTGTAAACATTCGAAGTGGAAAGGAGATGTTTTGTTCAACAGACATAGAGTCAAATAACGCACTTCCTTGGAATACCATCCCTATTTCAGTACGTAAATCCCTTTTTTCTTTCTTGTCTAATTTTGCATAATCTCGTCCGTCAAAGGTAATGGTTCCAGAATCAGGGATGTGAACTCCTAATAATGTTTTTAATAGAACCGTCTTACCCGAACCACTCTGACCGATGATTAGATTGGTTTTTCCAGTTTCGAATACAGTACTGATACCTTTTAATACTTTAGTCCCATTAAAAGATTTTTCTATGTTCTTTACCTCTATCATTTGCTTAATAGTAATTGAGTTAATATATAGTTGGTTAGAATAATAGCAACACTCGTCCATACAAAAGCAGTAGTACTCGCTTTACCTACTTCTAGTGCTCCACCTTTCATGTAATAACCATAAAATGCAGGTATACTTGCTAGTAAGAAACCAAAAATAGCTGTTTTAATTAAAGCGTATACAATGTGAAATGGTATGAAAGTATCTTGTAATCCAAGTATAAATTGCTCTGATGTTACAAAACCTCCCATTACACCACCGAACCAACCACCTAATATACCTAAGAACATACTAATACATATTACAAAAGGATATAAGATAATTGCTACTAGTTTTGGAAATACCAAGTAGTTTAATGAATTGATACCCATTACTTCCAGTGCATCTATTTGTTCTGTAACCCTCATGGTTCCAATGCTAGAAGTAATAAAAGAGCCCATTTTTCCCGCCATAATGATGGAGATGAAAGTAGGAGCAAATTCTAAGATTACTGATTGCCTTGTTGCAAAACCGATTAGATATTTTGGTATTAAAGGATTTGTAAGATTTAAAGCTGTTTGAATAGCTACCACCCCTCCTACGAAGAATGAAAGAAAGGAAACAATACCTAATGACCCTATAATTAAGTCGTCAATTTCCTTGAAGATTAATTCTTTCATCACTCTCCATTTTGTCGGTCTACTAAAGACGTCTTTGAGCATGATGAAGTAGAGTCCAATTTGAGTTAAAGCTTTCTTTATCATAAAAAAATTATATGTGGCTAAATTACCAATTACAAATGAGTTTTCAGAGATTTAAAGAGAAAACGAATCAGATTAATTTGGATTTGATTCGTTCCCAACGATATTTTCGAATGAATTTTCCTTGTTCTTTAGTAACAAGAAATGGCCTTTTTTCTTTCTTTGCTTTGAAATAACCTCTTATGTAATCGACAAAAAGTAAGGGTTTTCTTTTTTTGCTCGCTAGTTTTAGTGCTGCTATGAGTGTAATAACAAAACCATAATGCAAAGTGTAAAAAGATTGTCCTTGATTGAATCTGGCTTCTCTGTCGTATTTTGAACCAGTAGGTTTTAGATGTTTTACTTTTAATTCAGGAATGCTCTTAATTTTCCAACCATAAAAATGACATAATAATTCATCTACAGTATCCCATCCCATTTCTGGTTTTAGACCTCCTATTTGTTTAAAGCATTCTTTTCTATATGCTTTAAAGACACCTCTAATATGATCTTTGTCTGTAAGGTTTTCTATAATCCATTCTCCTTTTTTTTCAATATAAGCATAGCCACCAGCCATACCTAATTGAGGGTCTTGTTGGAGTGCTTTTGAAATTTCTTCAAAGTAATTATGTGGAAGTATCAAATCGGCATCTAATTTTACGATGTAGTCGTAATCTTCATCTACATACTCTAAGCCATTGTTGAATGCTTGAATGACCTTTTTTCCTGGAAGGTGTAAAGCAGTAGATTCTCTATTTATGAGTTCAATCCATGGGTGCTTATTTACATATTCCTCAATAATAGATTGAGTAGTATCTGTTGAATTGTCATTTACCACAATTAACTTCTTGGGTAAATGAGTTTGAGACACCATACTATCTAAAGTGTGCTTTATAAAATTTGCTTCGTTGTGAGCGGGAACAATTACATAGTATTTCATATTAAATTCTTTCTGCATAAACCAAATAGTAGCGAGGAGTAAATCTTCTTAACAAAGGTCTAAAGCCGATTTTATTAACGCGGTGACTCCATTTTTTACTAGCTATGATTTTATAACCAGCTTTTTCTAATAGCCAATCTAGTTGCCAGTCTTCAAATTCGTGATAATGACGATCTCTCATGTCGGTTTTGCTTCTATATGCTGTGCTAAACCACAGGCGTAGCGGTACTGAAACAAAGATGCGCTTCGCTTTAGATTGTTTTAAAATAGTGTATGGATTCAGTAAATGCTCTACAATTTCAAAAGCAGTAAGCACATTATACTCTTGGTTAAGAAGTTCCTCTTGGTTGTCGTCTAAATCTACCCCACTTGTGCTCGTAACTGAATAGCCTTGTTGTTGCATTAATTCCGATAAAGGATTTGGAACCCCTAAGTCTAATATTTTATCAGTTTTTTTTATGTGTTTCGCTAAAAAATCTAGCGTTATTTGAAAACGTTCTTGGGGGTAATTTTGTTCATACATACCTTGATATACTTTTCTAAGAGAGACAAAGTTATGAAAAATAAAGACTTTACCATTTTAAGAAACTATATTTGTATCAAACAATAATAGGGATAAATGACAAGTAAAATATCAGCGAAGCAAGCTGTTCTTTTCACAGCAATCAATTACATTGGTGTAGCTATTGGTGTTATTTCTACTGTTTTAATATATCCTCTTGATAAAGAGTTGTTGGGAATTGTTCGCTATGTCGATGCTTTTGCCCAATTGCTATTCCCAATTATGGTTTTGGGGAGTACAAATGCACTTATTAATTTTTATCCCTCTCTATCTCAGAAACTGCAAGAGAAGTTGTTTAGCTTTAGTTTGCTTTCTATTGTAAAGATGGCTGTTCTAGTTGCTATTGTGATAGCACTTTCTAGTTTTTATTTAGATGGTGAGAAGTTCAAGTATCTATTAATTGCTTTCCCTCTTGGGTTATTCATGGCTTATGTAGAGCTATATAAAAGACAGGCAACTAATCTGCAAAAACTATCTGTGCCTACTTTCTACGAAAAAATAATACCTAAGTTGGCATTGCCTTTGGTTTTTATTTTGGTGTTGTATGGTGCTGTATCAACTGATTCCGCTTTGGGATTATATGTAGTTGCATATGGAGTTATAATGGTTTTGGTAGGAAGGTATGTTTTTAAGCATTATAGACACAAACTGTTTAATAGCTATGAAGATTTGTTCGAACAATTGCCGAAAAAAAATTACTATGCTTATAGTCTCTATTCGTTTGCGGGTAGTTTTGGTGCTTTTTTTGCGTTTAGAGTCGACTCGTTGATGATTCCGGAATTTATTTCTTTTGATGCTAATGGAACTTACAATATTGCGGTTACATTGGCTTCTACTTTGGCAATACCAGCAACGGGGGTTTTTGCGCTTTATGCTCCAGTTATAGCTCGATTGATAAAGGAAAATGCATGGGGTGAATTGAATATTAAATACAAGAATGTATGTAAGTATTTGTTCTTCATAGGTGCTTTTCTGTTTTCTTGTATTATGGTGGGAATAGAACCTTTGTTTTTGATTCTACCTACTTATGAGAATTTGGCTCCATCTTTACCTGTTATCTATATTTTGGGAATTAACGTGGTCATAAATATGTCAACAGGTTTTAATACTGAAATAATTTCGTACTCAAAGTATTATAGATTCAACCTTATTGCTATTTTATCTTTAATGGTGTTGAATATAGTTCTGAATTGGTATTTGCTATCACAAACAGATTTGGGGATACTTGGGGTTGCTTATGCTACTTTGATATCACTAACGCTATTTAATCTAGCAAAAACGCTCTATATCTATAAAAAGATGGGGTTGTGGCCTTTTGACAAATCATTTGTAAAAATGGTTGCCTTTTTTGTGGTTGTAGTTTTATTGGTGTTTGAAATTCCTCTAACGAACTATTCTTGGTTTGACTTGCTTTATAAGGTTTTCTTAGTTGTAGTTATTCATCTAATTGCACTTTATAAATTTCAATGGGTTCCGGAAATAACGGACTATTTGAATAAGTTAAAAACAAAAATAGTAGGTTAGATTGTTCAGGAATATAATGTTTACAGTTGATAAACTAGAGCGTTAATGTTCATCCCCGCACCAACAGAGGCAAACAATACAACGTCTCCTTGTTGTATATGATGGAATTCCATTTGGTCTTTTAATATCATGTCATAAAGGGTTGGGAGGGTTGCAACACTGCTGTTTCCTAATTTTTGAATATTCATGGGCATAATGTTTTTAGGCATTTCCATGTCAAATAATTCATAAAATCTCTTTACGATTGCCTCATCCATCTTCTCATTCGCTTGATGAATGATAATCTTTTTTACTTGGTCGATATGAATACCACTTTTTTCTAAACACGATTTCATGGCTAAGGGCACTTTTGTAAGTGCAAATTCATAGATTTTGCGACCGTGCATTTTGATGTATTTCGTGTTTATATCTAATTCTGGATGGTACGATTTTCCAAAGTGAATGTAATTCGCCTCTTCAACGGTGTAACTCGCATTTTCAAAAGAGAGAATACCTCCTGTTTCATCTGATTTTTCTAGAATAGTGGCTCCAGCTCCATCAGCATAAATCATAGAATCTCTATCGTGTAAGTCAATAACTCTAGAAAGCGTTTCTGCACCAATTACTAGACATTTTTTAGCCATTCCAGCCTGTATAAATGCATATGCCTGAATGATTCCTTGGAGCCATCCAGGACAACCAAAAAGAACGTCAAATCCTACACAATTAGGGTTTTTAATGCCTAAGTTATGTTTCACGCGTGCTGCTAAACTTGGTACTATATCTGACTGAATTGTTCCTTTTTTTATATCACCGAAGTTATGAGCAAAGATGATGTAGTCGATGGTTTCGGGATCTGTATTACTGTCGCTTAATGCTTTTTGTGAAGCAGTAGTAGCAATATCAGAACAAACCAATTGGTCGTCTATATATCTACGCTCTTCTATACCTGTTATTTGTTGAAGCTTTTTGGCAATTTGTTGATTATTATATGGTAAAGGAACTCCATGAACGTCTCGAAAGTCGAACATGTCAAAATCATCATTTTTGATAATTTGAGTGGGAATATAGCTCCCAGTCCCGGAAAATTTAATGTTCATCATACAATTTTTATAGGTGATAAATAGTAAAAACAAACACCGTATTTGCTTCTAGTTAAGATTAAAGGTAACTAAAAAAAGAAAAGTAATTAGGTCTCTTAACATGAGTTGGCAATAATTTACGTAATTTTAAAAGAAAACAAGCTTAGTGTTCTATCTAGTGTTTGTTTTTTGTCTTTGTATAAGTTGTTGATGTTTTGAGTAGTGTGATTTTATTTCTATTGCTAAAGAGAGAAATAGGATTGTAAATATTGACGTTTTAGGAGGTTAAAATAAATTTAAAAATAAATTAAATTAGACGATTATGAATGATGAATTAGTAAACATTGCTTTAAATAATAATAGAGCATTAGAGCGATTTGAGTTAGAAGTCGATGGTTATATCGCTTTTATAACTTATGAGGAGCAAGGTGGAGTTTTGAAACTTTTACACACAGAAAGTCCTCAAGAATTAGCTGGTAGAGGAGTTGGATCTGCATTGGTTGAGAAAACATTGAATTACATTAAAGAACATAACTTGAAACTACAACCGCTCTGCCCTTTTGTACATGCTTATATAAAGAGAAATCCGGAATGGCAGACTTATGTGGTTAGTTAGAACTTTGGAGTGGCATAGTTTCTTATTGTAATTATTAATAATTAGTTCTATGAAAAAAATAATTAGAAAAGGTCGTCTTAGAGCATTCTCCTTGTTGTTGGGCTTATGCATAATGCTATTCTCAAACTGTCAAACGATTCCTTCAACTGCTAAAGCGGTTCATGATTTCGACGTAGATAGGTATTTAGGTACATGGTATGAAATTGCTCGTATCGATTTTAAATATGAGAAGGATTTAAGTTATACAACTGCTACTTATTCAAAAAATGAAGACGGTTCCATAGCTGTTTTGAATAGGGGGTATAATAAGGTTAAAGATGAATGGAAGGAAGCGGAAGGAAAAGCAAAGTTTGTAGATAAGACCGATGAGGCTAAGCTAAAAGTTTCTTTTTTCGGACCATTTTATGCGGGATATAATGTTGTTGCTCTAGATGCTGAATATAAGTATGCTTTAGTTGCAGGAAAGAATTTGGATTATTTGTGGATTCTTTCTAGGGAAAAAGAAATACCCGAGTCAGTTAAGCAAAATTATTTAAATGTTGCTCGCGGCATCGGGTATGATGTTTCAAGATTGCTTTGGATTAAGCAACAGTAATATTATATGATGAAAAATATTTAACCTTTACCCATTTTCGAAAAAACATTTATAACAACAACACCAGCGATAATTAAAGCCATTCCTGCTATAGCAGCCCAATCGGGTTGTTGTTTATAGAGTATTGCGGCAACAAGCGTAACTAGCACAATTCCTACACCAGACCAGATAGCATAAGCAATTCCTACCGGTATGGTTTTTAGAGTTAAACTCAGAAAATAAAAGGCTGCGATATATCCTATAATTGTAAGAATGCTAGGTACCAATTTTGTAAATTGGTCTGATGCTTTTAAGGAACTTGTCGCTATTACTTCGCATATGATTGCTACAAATAGGAATAAGAAATTTTTCATGACTACTATTTTAATTCAAGCACAAAAGTAATTGAATAAGAAGTGTCTTATTTTGATATAAGTCAAATTCGCCTAATTCTACTTAAAGTTTCTGCCGATATCCCCAAATAGGAGGCAATGTTTCCTAGTGGGATTCTAAACAAAGTTTCTGGATGTCTTTTTATTAGGTCGTGATAACGTTCTACAGCTGAAAATGTCTGTAATTGGAAAGCTCGTTCTTCTAATAGTAGACAGTAGTCTTCTGTGAAGCGTCTGCCTATGACATTTAATTCCGGAAAATCTTTATAGAAACGAAGTAACTCTTGGTTAGAAAGTGCGTGTACAATACAATCTTCCATACATTCTATGTATTCTAGGGAAGGTCTGCTTTTGTAAAGTTGATAGGTTGATCCTAGAATAGTGTTTTCAAAACCAAACCACACATCGGTTTGTTTTTCCTTATATTCATAATAACCTCGAACCAAACCTTTTTCGAGTACGAATAGGTTTCCTGTAGTTTGACCTTTTTTTAATAGAATAGAACCCTTGGTTTTGTGAGAAGTTTGAATATGTTGTTCTAATGCTTCCTTACAAGAAGGAGAGACATATCCATATCGTTCGAATAGTCGTATTAAAGTATTCATAGTTCTAAAACTTTTTTATTATAAGCCCCTATGAAAATACAAAAAAATATTTTTAATCAGCAGCTATAGTAATAGTTATATTGTGGATATAAGGTGCAATCAAATACAGTTGTACTTTTGGAAACAATTATCCTTACAAATTTAAAATTTAATCGCCTATGAGTGTAGAATAGAGAGGGTGATGCTGAAATATTCTATAAATGGTAGGCTTTTTGCGATTATTGGAAATACGTATCGGTTGGAAAATAACTAAATACATTTGGAGCAATACATTTTCTGAAATTAATTCTATGATTTTTTGTATTGTAAATCAGTGGAAGTATGGTGGTAATTTTAATGAAAGAAGCCTTACTCTCTCGTAATACTTGAAAAATATGAAGATTGGAATTACATTTAGTACATTTGATTTGTTGCATGCAGGACATATAAAAATGTTGGAGGAAGCAAAATATCATTGTGATTACCTTATAGTTGGATTGCAAACGGACCCTACTTTAGATCGTGCAGAAAAAAACAAACCTACACAAACTGTGGTAGAACGCTACATTCAGTTGAAAGGCTGTAAGTTTGTTGATGAGATAATTCCGTATGCTACAGAACAAGATTTAGAAGATATTTTAAGGTCTTTTAAAATAGATGTACGTATTTTAGGAGAGGAGTATAAAGACAAGAATTTTACAGGTAGAATGTATTGTGAAACTAAAGGAATTGAATTGATTTATAATCGTCGTGATCATCGCTTCTCGAGTAGTTCTTTGCGAAAAGTTGTAGCCCAAAAAGAAATGGAGATTCAAAAAGTAGTTGATAAAGTAAGTTAATCAACTTAAGTTTTAAAAAGATTAAACCAATTAATAACAAACCATATATTTTAATGAAAAAGCAACTTATTCTAGGAATAACCTTACTAGCGACAGGTTTATTTTCTGTGCAGGCTCAAGACAACTCATCAGAGTTTTTAGCAAATACCACTTTTGAACTTGGATGGGGATACAATATTCCAATGAGCCCAACGGATGGAATTAAAGCAGGTGATTTCTCAGGTGTTAATAGTCTTTACGTGGGAGCTCATTATCAGTTAGATGATTTTTGGGGGTTAAGAGGGACTTATGCTTATAATGGCTTTAAGGACAAGGATAATTCTGATTTCGGATTGACTTTTCATAAGTTTATGCTTGAATCTACTTTTAATATCAGTAAAGCTATTTCAGGCGTATCTACTCAAACACCTTTCGAAGTTTTATCTCATACTGGTCTAGGTATTTCAGTAGGTAAAAGTGAGTTGAAATCGGGTTCAGATAATATAGGAAATGTTCAAATTGGACTTATGCCACGTTATAACATAACGGATAAAATTAGTGTTCACTTAGATGCTACTTATGTGATTAATTTTAGTCAGAATTATGGTTATAATGGAGGTCCTGCGGTAGAAAACGGGGATAGTGCTACAGGTGGCTATTTTACTGCTAATCTAGGTGTGGCTTTGAAATTGTAAGTTTTTTAAAATTATTTAAAAAAGACCTATGGCAATTATTGTTTTATAGGTCTTTTTTTTGTCATTATTTCCTTTTTGAGAGTTGTTTTTTATTTGATGTATTCAAAGCATCAATGCAACTGAGTTGCAAAGAGATGTAAATGTTAAAACATTTTTTTGCAATTGAACTAAAAAGTTTAAATTTGCTTCATGAAATCAGTAAGAGTATTAATAACCGTGTTGCTTTCCATGCTATTTTTGCTAATAGCTATGTATCCGTGCATGGATGTTTACGTACAGACTGATTCATCTAATAATACAACCTTGGTTCGAGAAGTTCAGCATGCTGACCATTCAACTATGGATGATTGTTCTCCTTTATGTGCTTGCGTATGTTGCGCTGCTTCAATTACTGTTGCTTTAGCTTTATATGTTTCCAATGTACAAACTTATGATACTGTTGGGGTAACTCCATTGCCTTTCGACAATCTAGTACAAGGTGAAGAAAAGCCAATATGGCAACCTCCCAAGATAGCTTAAATTTTATTTCTTATAAAATAGATACACTCGATTCTTAAATGAGTGTGTTTGATATTTACAATAAACTAAAGCTATTATGTTAGATAAAATCATACATTTTAGTATTCGTAATAAGTTTATAATAGGATTGTTTGTACTAGCTTTAATTGGCGTGGGTACCTATTCTGTTATTAATTTACCTATGGATACGCAACCTGATATTACCAATAATCAGGTTCAAATTATTACAAGTTCTCCAACTCTTGCTACTCAAGAAGTGGAGCAATTTATCACTTATCCTATTGAACAAGCAGTAAAACCAATTGCCAATATAACCGAATTGAGGTCTATTAGTAGATTTGGTTTAAGTGTTGTAACAGTTGTTTTTACTGAGAATACGGATATCTATTGGGCAAGGGCTCAAATTAGTGAAAAGTTAAAAGAGGCTGAAGAAAATATTCCGACTGGAGTTGGGAAACCTGAGTTAGCTCCTGTAAGTACTGGTTTAGGTGAAATCTATCAATATGTTGTTTATCCTTTAGAGGGTTTTGAAGATAAATACAATAGTATGGATTTAAGAACTATTCAGGATTGGTTGATTAAACCGCAATTGAATGGTGTTAAAGGGGTAGCGGAAGTAAATACTCTAGGGGGGCATTTAAAGCAATATGAAATTGCTGTACAACCCGATCGCTTAAAGAGTATGAATACTACTATTGTAGAAATTTTTGATGCATTAGAAAAGAATAATGAGAATACAGGGGGGGCTTATATAGACAAGAAACCTTATGCTTATTTTATTCGAAGTGTAGGGATGATTCAAAGCTTAGAAGATATTGAACGTATTGTTGTAAAGAACAATAACGGAACTCCTATTCTGATTCGTGATGTAGCGGATGTTCGTATTGGAAGCAGCATTCGATATGGAGCAGTTACAAAAGACGGTAAAGGAGAAGATGTTGGGGGAATGGTAATGATGTTGAAGGATGGTAATACACAAGAAGTTGTGAAAGCTGTTAAGGAACGTATATCACAAATAGAAAAAACACTACCAGAAGGAGTAGCAATCGAACCATTTATAGATAGAACAAAGCTGATTGATAAAACAGTAAGCACTATTAAGACAAACTTAATAGAAGGGGCTTTAATTGTTGTTTTTGTATTGGTGTTGTTGTTAGGAAACTGGAGAGCGGGAATGATTGTAGCTTCAGTGATTCCATTATCGCTTTTGTTTGCTATTTCAATGATGCGCTTATTTGGCGTAAGTGGAAACCTTATGAGTTTAGGGGCTATAGATTTCGGATTGATAGTCGATGGAGCTGTGATTATAGTGGAAGCTATTGTCCATCGATTGCATAGCAGTAAGAAAAAACTTCTCACTCAAGATGAAATGGATAACGAGGTGTTTGGAGCAGCTTCTAAAATTAGAACAAGTGCTTCTTTCGGAGAGATAATCATCTTAATTGTTTACCTGCCTATTTTGGCTCTTTCAGGAATTGAAGGTAAGATGTTTGGACCTATGGCTCAAACAGTGTCTTTTGCTATCCTGGGTGCTTTTATTTTATCATTAACCTATGTGCCAATGGCTTCTGCGTTATTTTTAAGTAAAAATGCAGGGAAAACAAAAAGAAACTTTAGTGATAAGTTAATTGACAAACTATATAGTTGGTATAAGCCTGTATTAGAGAAAGCGTTTAAAGCTAAGCGTTTAATATTGGGTGTTTCTTTTGCTCTTTTTGTTGGTTCTATACTCGTATTTGGAAGATTAGGAGGGGAGTTTATCCCAACTTTAGATGAGGGAGATTTAGCAACCCATGTAATTATTTCTTCTGGTAGTTCCTTGTCTCAAGAGATTGAAACAACCACATTGGCAGAGAAAATTCTTAAAGAGCGTTTTCCTGAAGTAACCATGGTGATTTCCAAAATTGGTAGTGCAGAAATTCCAACAGATCCAATGCCAATGGAGGCTGCGGATATGATTGTGATATTGAAAGACAAAAGCGAATGGACTTCAGCAAAAACTAAAGAGGAACTTATAGACTTAATGGAGGAAGCTTTGAATGATATACCAGGAGTGACTACAGAATTTTCTCAACCTATTCAAATGCGTTTTAACGAGTTAATGACAGGTGTGAGAAGTGATGTGGCTATAAAGGTTTTTGGAGAGGATTTGGATCGTTTAGCGAGTATTGGTGAAGAAATAAATGGGATGATTGCTGATATACCGGGTGTCTCTGCTCCTAAATTGGAACGCGTTGCAGGGTTGCCTCAGATCTCGATTAGATATGATAAAGAAAAATTAGCTCTTTATGGTCTTAATATTGGAGAAATCAGTCAAGTTGTTAGAGCGAGTTTTGCAGGAGAAAAAGCAGGTGTTGTCTATGAAGGTGAAAAGCGTTTTGATTTGGTTGTTCGAATGGATGAAGGACACAGAAAGGATATTGAAAACCTTAAAAGCATGTTTATAGCTTTGCCAAATGGAGGTCAAATCCCATTAGAGCAAATAGCAAATGTTAGTTACGAAGACGGTCCGATGCAAATTAGTAGAGAAGAGGGGAAAAGACGTATTGTATTAGGGTTTAATGTGAAGGATAGAGATGTTAAGAGTGTTGTGAACGATATTCAAAAGCGTTTGGATGATAAGTTACGCTTACCTGATGGATATTATTTGACATATGGCGGACAATTTGAAAACTTGATAGAAGCTACTAATAGACTTGCTATTGCTGTGCCTGTTGCATTGCTGTTGATTTTTGTATTGCTGTATTTTACATTCAAGTCTGTGAAACAATCCTTGTTGATTTTTACAGCAATTCCATTATCTGCCATTGGTGGTGTGGCTGCCTTGTGGTTGCGAGATATGCCATTTAGTATTTCAGCGGGTGTTGGGTTTATTGCTTTGTTTGGAGTGGCGGTGTTGAACGGGATTGTATTGATTGGACAGTTTAATAGTTTAAAATTAGAGGGTATGGGGCTTTACGAGAGAATTATAGAAGGTACAAAAGTACGTTTAAGACCTGTTTTGTTAACTGCAGCAGTTGCATCATTAGGTTTCTTACCTATGGCTTTAAGTACAAGTGCTGGTGCTGAGGTTCAAAAGCCATTGGCTACTGTTGTAATAGGTGGATTAATTACAGCTACTATTCTAACTTTAATCGTTTTACCAATTCTTTATTATTATGAGGAAAAAGGTCTTGGATTAAAAAAGAGTAAAAAGACAGTTGTTACTGTATTATTGTTGATGTTGAGCATTGGAGTAAATGCTCAGGATAAAACTGTTTTATCTTTGAAAGAAGCAATTGAAATTGCAAAGGCGGAGAATATGGGAATTAAGGCTGCAGAGCTAGGAGTTCTTAGTGAGAAGCGTTTTTCTAGAACGGCTTTCGATATTCCAAAAACGGAATTTTCTACAAGTTTTGGGAATTTAGAAGGAAGAGATACTAAAGATATTAGTCTAGACATCAGCCAAAGTTTTAGTCCTTTTACTTATGGAAAGAAGAAACAAGTATTAAAAAAGAATTTAGATGCTGCTATAATCAATAGAGAAGGTGTAGAACTTGATGTTGAATATACTTTGAGACAAGCATGGGAGAATATGCTTTACGGTATTTCAAAGGAGTTACTATTAAATGAGCAGGCTGTTTTGTTAAAAGGTTTTTCTAAATCTGCAGAACTTCGTTACAGTACTGGGGAAACTACTTTGATGGAGAGTAATGTTGCAAAGGCTAAAGAGCAGGAGCTTAATGTGTTGATGACTCAAAATAAATCTAATCTTGAAAATGAAAAGGAACGCATTAAAACGCTTTTAAATTTAGAAGGTGATTTCGTTCCTAGTGATGCTAGATTGTTATATGATAAACATGAAGCAATAGCAGATTACGATTTAGAAGAAAATATTGGATTAAAAATGGCAGCAAATGAAATCGATAAGATTGAGGCGACTAGAAAACTAGAGAAATCTGTGTTTTTACCAGATATTACTTTAGGATATTCAATAGGTTCAGAGTCTGGTTGGGATGCATCTAAGATGAAGTATTATGGCAAAGAATTGAATGTGCCAAGTTATTCAGTAGGTATAACTATTCCGGTTTTCTTTGGTAGTCAAAGTTCAAAAGTTAAGGGATTGAAATACCAAGTAGAGCAAGCTAAAACGGAGAGGAGTTATCTGCAAAGACAGGTGGCTGAACAAGTAAAACAACAATTAGAAGTTATAAAAGCCCAAGAAAAGCTTATTGACTATTATGTTGAGAATGCACTTCAAAATGCTTTGACGATAAAAGATCACGCTACTAAATCATATAATAATGGAGATATTTCTTATGTAGAATATATTCAATCTGTAGAAACAGCATTAACAATTCAAATGAACTATTTAGATGCTGTACTAGAATATAATTTAACACATAACAGTCTACATTATTTAGTAAATCAATAAAATTAGAAGATGAAAAAATCAATTATATATTTATCGCTTTTAGCGGGTGTGTTTTTAATAGGGTGTAATAAAGTATCTGATGCAGATAAACATCCAGAAGAGGCGATTACAGAGACAGTGAATAATGCTAATAAGGAAGTAGAGTTGAATAAGGCGCAATACGACGCGGCTGGTATTGAGTTAGGGGCCTTAGAGCAAAAGAACCTTACTGATGTGATTAAGGTTAATGGTTATACTAAGTTACCTCCACAAAATCAAGCAAATGTAACTACATTCTTAAACGGGACGATTACTCAGATTTTGGTTAACGTTGGAGATAAAGTATCAAAAGGACAGGTTCTTGCCTATGCAGATAGTCCTGGATATATTCAACTTCAAGAATCTTATGCAGTTGCTAAGAGTAATTTAGAATATTTGGAATTAGAGTTTAAAAGACAAGAGACATTACGAGCAGAAAATGTAAATTCTGAAAAGACATTTCAAAAGATAAAATCTGATTTGAATATTGAGAAGTCAAAGTTTCAATCTCTTTCTAATCAATTGAGGATGTTACAATCTAATGCTATACAAGGTGGTAAAGCTCTAAAGATTGTAGCTCCTATAAGTGGGTATGTTGCTACAATTGGGGTGCAGATAGGAAGTCCTATTCAGTCTGAGGCTGCTTTGATGACTTTGGTTGATAATTCCAAATTGCATCTAGACCTAATGGTGTATGAGAAAGATCTTCCTCAAATTTCAATCGGACAAGAGGTGACTTTTGCTTTAACGAACTTGAGTCAAACAGTTGTTTCAGGAAAAATTTTTAGTATCGGAAAAACTTTTGAAGAAGGTACGAGATCTGTTGCTGTACATGCTAGTATAGATAATGTTCCAGATAATTTAATTGGAGGTTTATATGTTAATGCTTTAATTCATATTGGTTCTAGAGAAGTTCCAGCTTTACCTGAGGAGGCTGTTGTAAAAGCTGAAGGAAGGGAATTTATATTTATTCTTGAAGAGGCTGATGCAAATCATTTTCACTTTAAAAGGATTGAAGTTAAAACGGGCATAGCAGAATTAGGGTTCGTACAAATAACTTTATTAGATGAAACAGTAGAGCCTAAAAATATAGTTCGAAAAGGTGCTTATTACCTACAAAGTCATTTGATAAAGAATGAAGGTGGTGGTGGACATGATCACTAATAGATTGGTGAGATGATAATGTTTAAAAAAACAGAGCTGTATTATGGCTCTGTTTTTTTTTAATGATGTTCTATATTAATGATAGAACATATAAAGGTATTGTTTTATGACTGATAAGTAAAAGGAGGGTAGGTAGCCTTAGAAGCTGTAATTAATTTTACGCGATAGCTGAAGAAAAGAAAAGGGTTGTTTCTATAGGAAAGAAACAACCCTTTTGTATGTTAACAATAAGTGTTATAGCTGTGTTTTTTAATCGTTATCCTCATCTACTTTTAAAGTAAGCTGAATTTTCTCAACAGAGTTTCTGTACATTTGAAGGATAGTTCCGTGGTATTGTTCTAATTCAATTGTATCGTTTTCTTTTAACTCTTGGTCAAAATAAAGTTCAGAAATGAGTCCTGCTAAAGTATCATAATGGTCGGTTTCTGCAAACTTACATGGTAACAGACGGTTAATGTCTGAAATAGTGTAATGTGCATTAACGACATAGATACCGTTAGCTATTGTTTCTACGATTGGTTCTTCATTGTCATATTCGTCTTGAATCTCTCCTACTAGTTCTTCAAGGATATCTTCCATACTGATGATTCCAGTAAATTCACCTACTTCGTTGGTTACGATTGCCATCTGAACGTGTTTACTTTGGAATTGTTTTAATACGTGTTTAATAAGCGCACTTTCTGAAATAAAGATAGGCTCACGCATTAATCTGTCAATATTAGTTTGTTCTGGTCTTTCAATATATGCCTTTATCAAATCTTTCGTATAAACGATTCCTTTGATGTTGTCTAATGTGTCTTCATAAACGGGATATCTTGAATAGCCTTCTTTGATGGCAAAGTGTATAGCTTCTTCTACTGTTGACTTAATCTCAATTACTGAAATATTTTTACGAAGTGTTTGAATATTAATAACACGTCTATTGTCAAAGTCAAATACGTTTTGAATAAGTAAATGTTCTGTTTCTTGAATAGCTCCACCTTCCTGACTTTCAGAAATAATCATTTTCAATTCTTCTTCAGAGTGAATAGCTTCTGAACCATGAACTGGAGTAATTCCAATCATTCTTAAGAATGCATTTGCAAATCCATTCATCAACCAAATAACTGGTTTGAAAACGAAATAGAATATGCGTAAAGGTAATGCTACGGCGAAGGTTGTTTTAGTTGGAAAGTGAATTGCAATAGTTTTAGGTGCTAATTCTCCAAAAACAATGTGCAATATTGTTATAATAGCAAATGCTATTGGGAAAGAAACGCTTCTAGCTATTTCTGGCCATTGGTCTCCTGTTAGACCAAGTAATTCGAAAACACTTAAGATAATTGGAGTAAGAGAGCTTTCTCCTACCCATCCCAATCCTAATGAGGCTAATGTAATTCCCAACTGGGTGGCTGCTAAATAGGAGTCTAGATGGGTAACTATGTCTTTAGCGATTGAAGTAACTTTGGAGCTAGAATTCGGGTTAACCTCAATTTGTGAGGAACGTACTTTAACGATAGCGAATTCCGCAGCTACAAAGAAGCCGTTTAGAAATACTAAAAACAAGGTTAATAATAATTTGCCAACAGAGATATTCTCTGCTACTAGGCTACTACTGCTTAGGAAAATTGTAGTAAGTTGGGGGTGTATGTCCATTTTTAGATTAGATAATTAACTCGTGTTTCATCTCTGAAACGTAAATTTATAAATTTTAAAATTTCGAGTCTCTCTTATTAGAGTCAAAAATAATAAATAATTAAATATAAACATATATATATTACTTGTCTCCTCAAAAAATAATGCAATGTTTGTGATAAAGGGGATGTTTTTCATAGACTTAATGTCTTATTAAATGAAAAAGGCTATCATTCATGAATGATAGCCTTTTTTATAGCTTTAAAAAAAAGCATTATTTAGTAAGTGTGAATTATACCAATTGTGTTTCTATGTCAAATTTCACATCTTCACTCACAAGTAATCCTCCTGCCTCTAAACCTGCATTCCAATTTAATCCCCAATCTTTACGATTTACTTTTCCGTTGATGTTTAATCCAATTTTAGTATTTCCGAAAGGGTCTTTCATTAAACCACTGAATTCTGCTTTTAAAAGGACAGGCTTTGTAACTCCATGGATAGTTAGGTCTCCAGTTAAATCATAATCGTGGTCTCCTTTTTTTACAATAGATGTAGATTTGAATTTCAATGTTGGAAATTGTTCCGCGTCAAAAAAGTCTGCACTTCTTAAATGTGCATCGCGATCTGTATTGTTGGTGCTAATTGAAGCGATTTCAGCACTAAATTCAATTTGTGCATTTTCAAAATCACTTTCATTCATTTTTAGACTTCCATCGTATTTTTCAAAACTTCCTTTAACGTTGGTGAACATCATGTGTTTAATACTAAATCCGATGTTTGAATGTGTAGTGTCTAATTTCCAAATTTTTGCTTCCATAATATTTTATATTTATTAATTGATTAAATATGATGGTAATTCCATTGGAATTTCCATAACTAATAGTTGTGAGTTTGTTGTTGCTTTTACTGAAAAAGCTGTTTCTTCCCAAAAACCTAAAGCATCTCTTCTATCTAAATTTTGATTGTCAATAGTGATACTTCCTTCAATTACAAAAAGAAAAATTCCATTTGTAGGGTCTTTGAGTGTATAGTTTAATTCTTTACCCGCTTCTAAGTCAGCCATATGAAACCATGCATTTTGATGAATCCATACTCCTTTGTCATCAGGATTTGGTGAAAGTACTTGTTCCCAAGTGTTTTTTCTATCTTCTGGATTCAAAGTGATTTGTTGGTATCTAGGTGTGACATTTACTTTATCAGGAAAAATCCAGATTTGAAGTAGTTCAGTGGCTTTGTCATTATTAGCGTTAAATTCACTGTGTTCAATTCCTGTTCCTGCACTCATTACTTGAATGTCACCATGTTTAATGGTTGTTCCATTTCCCATACTGTCTTTATGTGCTAGATCACCTGCCAAAGGGATTGAAATGATTTCCATATTGTTGTGTGGATGTGTTCCAAATCCCATCCCAGCTGCAATATCATCATCATTTAGAACTCTAAGTACACCAAAGTGTATACGGTCATTGTCTCTGTAATTAGCAAAGCTAAAGGTGTGGTGAGATTTTAGCCAACCATGATCAGCATAGCCTCTTGAGTCTGCTTTAAATAATATGTTATTTTTCATAGTTAAAGATTTTTTGATTTTCTATTACAAAGATACTGCCCTTCAATGCTTCCATCACTTAATGTAGATTAAGAAATGGATATGTTGTTCATTTTCAATAATCCTGAAGTTTTAAAGGGTTATTTTGTCAATAGCTTTTTTTTCATTTTACTAAAAAATTCAGGGGTGATACCTAAATAAGAGGCTATTTGCTTTTGTGGTAGACAATATTTTATTTCTGGATATCTATTGCAGAATTTTTCGTAGCGCTCTTCTGCTGTTAGACGCATATTGTCCATAAGGCGTTGTTGGTTGGCAATTAAGGAATTCTCTATAAGAATTCTAAAATAACGTTCCATCTTAGGTATTTCATTAAAGAGTTCAAGTTGTTTTTCTCTTGATAAAGTAATTACTACGGCGTCTTCTATTACTTCTATACAAACTTCCCCTGGTTTGCCGGAAAAATAGCTATACATATCCGATATCCACCATTCTGGAGATGCAAAACTTAAGGTATGTTCAACTAAATTATCGTCTATGGTATAACTTCTGATTATTCCGTTTAATACAAAAAAAGAGTCTTTACATATACCACCTGCTTCTAATAGTTTGGTTTTAGCTTTGTATTCTTTTGTTTCAAATAAGGTTAATAGTTTGTGTTTTTCTAATTCAGAAAGTGTAACGTGTTTGGCAATACTTTTTAATAAGAGCTCTAATTTCATGTTTATTTAGGTTCGATATTCTATAAATTTACTATTTTATTCTTGAAGTGAGAAACTTTTGATTCCAGCTATTAAAATAAAAAAAGGGATGTCGTTTTGAAACGCATCCCTATATATCTACTGTTTTGATTGAAGTTATTCCAATGCTTCTTTTATCCTTTTTAAGGCTTCAATTAATTGCTCTTCACTGGTTGCATATGAAAAGCGAATGCAATTCGGGTTTCCGAAGGCATCTCCTGTTACTGTAGCAACATGAGCTTTTTCTAAAAGCATCATTGAGAAGTCATCTGCATTATTGATCTTGATTCCTTGAATGGTTTTTCCGAAAAATGATGATACATCTGGAAACACATAAAATGCTCCTTCTGGTACATTTATTTTCATTCCTGGTATTTCTTGAACGAGTTTTACTACTAAATCACGTCTGTTTTTAAATGCAGCTACCATATCTTTTAAAACACTTGGATCGGCATCTACAGCTGCAATAGTTGCTCTCTGTGCAATACTGTTTGCTCCACTTGTTACTTGTCCTTGCATTTTAGTACATGCTTTAGCTATTTCTTCAGGTGCACCAATATAACCAATTCTCCATCCTGTCATGGCGAAAGCTTTTGACACTCCGTTAACAGTAATAGTTCTGTTTATCATGGTTCCTAAAGTAGCAATACTAGTATGCTTTTCTGTAAAGTTGATGTGTTCGTAAATCTCATCAGCTACAACATAAATAGAAGGGTGTTTTTCTAATACCTCAACTAATTTTTCGAACTCGTCTTTGCTGTATACAGAACCACTTGGGTTGCATGGAGAACTAAACCAAATCATTTTTGTTTTTGGAGTAATTGCTTTTTCTAGTTGAGATGCGGTTATTTTAAAATCACTTTCTATAGTGGTTGGTACTTCAACTGGAATACCTCCTGCTATTTTAATTATTTCTACATAGCTAACCCAAAATGGAGCAGGAACTATGATTTCATCTCCGGGGTTAATCATTGCTTGAGCAATATTGAAAAGAGATTGCTTAGCACCTGTTGATACAACTATCTGACTAGGTTTGTAATCTAAATGGTTGTCTCTTTTAAATTTTCTAGCAATGGCTTCTTTTAGATCTAAATAGCCATCTACAGGCGTATAGCTACTATAATTGTCATGAATGGCTTGTATAGCAGCTTCCTTAATAAAATCGGGGGTATTGAAATCAGGTTCACCTAGACTTAGGCTAATGATGTCGATTCCTTGTGCTTTTAATTCTCTTGCTTTGGCTGCCATAGCTAAAGTTTGTGAAGTTGATAAGCTATTGATTCTATCGGATAAAGGTGATGTACTCATTGAAAACAAAGTTTTATAAAATGTGTAACTCCAAAGATACTTATTAAATGAGATATATTCAGGAGGATTAAAATTATTTACGGACTAAAATGTGTATTTTTGAAAAAAAAATAAACATGGAAGAAATTCTGCGCTACTTTCCCGATTTGACTTTAGAACAGCAGGAACAATTCAAGCAATTGGAGTCGTTGTATGCTGAATGGAATGCTAAGATTAATGTAATCTCAAGAAAAGATATTCAAGAATTATATGTAAAACACGTGTTGCATTCTTTGGGTATAGCGAAGGTTATGCCTTTCGTTCCTGGAGCTTCTGTATTAGATGTTGGAACTGGAGGTGGATTTCCTGGGGTTCCTTTAGCAATTTTATTTCCTGAAACACAGTTTTATTTAATTGATGTGATTGGGAAGAAAATTAAAGTAGTTAATGAGGTCGTTACAGCTTTAGGATTGAAAAATGTGAGAGCTGAACAAAAGAGAGCTGAATCAGTTAATGAAAAATTTGATTTTATTGTAAGTCGTGCTGTTACTAATATGACAGATTTTGTTTCTTGGATACGTTATAAAACAAAGAAGGAGAATCAACACGAATTTGAGAATGGTGTTCTATATTTAAAAGGAGGGGATTTAACGGAAGAGTTAAGTGGATTTCCACGTGCTGTAGAATTTCCTTTATCACATATTTTCGATGACCCATTTTTTGAGACTAAAAAGGTAGTATATGTACCTTTGAAATATAAAGGTTAATATTTTATTACAACCTATTATGGTTGTAGTTTATCAGTTTTAAATTATAAAAAAATCCATAGTGAATCTGCCTAGAAGGTAGGGTAGCTGTGGATTTTTTTGTGGATTTAGTTGACAAGTCTATAATGATAGAATGCAGAGAGTTTAATTATCTATGCTTGTACTGGGTAGTGAAGAAATAGATGTGAAGGTGTGGTATAAAACAAAAAAAAACGGTCACTTGAACAAGTGACCGTTTTTATAGAATAGTCTATATGTTTCTTATTTGTTTAAGAACGGGTATTTATAATCCGTTGCAGGAACAAATGTTTCTTTGATTGTTCTAGGTGAAACCCAACGTAATAAATTCAAGATTGAACCTGCTTTATCGTTAGTTCCTGACGCTCTAGCTCCTCCAAATGGTTGTTGTCCTACAACAGCTCCAGTTGGCTTGTCATTGATGTAGAAGTTACCTGCTGCATTTACTAATGCTTTAGTAGCTTCGTCTATAGCATAGCGACATTGTGAAAAGATAGCTCCTGTTAATGCATATGCTGAAGTTTCGTCAACTAACTTCAATGTTTCTGACCATTTTGCATCTTCGTACACATAGATAGTTAACACAGGTCCGAACAATTCAGTTTGCATTGTTTCGTACTTAGGATTTGTAGTTACAATAACCGTTGGTTCAATAAAGTATCCAACAGATTTATCATAGTTTCCACCTGCAATGATTTCTGCATCTGAATCAAGTTTTGCTTGCTCGATGTATTTAGCTAATTTGTCAAAAGAGCTTTCTGAGATAACAGAAGAAACAAAGTTTGTTGGGTCTTCTGGACTTCCCATTTTAATAGTCTTAAGATCTGCAATCATATAGTTCTTAATGTCTCCCCAAAGTGAAGCAGGTACATATGCTCTAGATGCAGCTGAACATTTTTGACCTTGATATTCGAAAGAACCTCTAGTCAATGCTACTGCTACTTCTTTTGCATGTGAAGAAGGGTGTGCTATAACGAAGTCTTTTCCTCCTGTTTCTCCAACGATTCTAGGGTATGTTTTGTAGTTGTTGATATTCTTTCCGATTTTCTCCCACATACTGTTGAAAACAGAAGTTGAACCCGTAAAGTGAATACCTGCAAAATCTGGACTAGCTAATAAAGTGTCGGTAATCATGGCAGAATCACCATAAATCACGTTGATAACTCCATCAGGTAGACCAGCTTCTCTAAAGATTTCTACGATTACGTTCGCTGAATAGATTTGAGTCGCACTTGGTTTCCATACTACTACGTTACCCATCAATGCAACAGAAGCAGGTAAGTTTCCTGCAATTGCTGTAAAGTTGAATGGAGTAATTGCGTAGATGAATCCTTCAAGAGGTCTGTGTTCTAATCTATTCCAAACGCCGTCTGTAGAGATTGGTTGTTCAGCATATATTTGAGTCATAAACTCAACATTAAATCTTAAGAAGTCGATGAATTCACATGCTGCATCAATTTCTGCTTGGTGTAATGTTTTTGCTTGAGCAATCATTGTAGCAGCGTTTAATTTTGCACGGTATGGACCTGCGATTAATTCTGCTGCTTTTAAGAAGATAGAAGCTCTGTGTTCCCATGGCATTGCTGACCATTTTACTCTTGCTTCTAATGCTGTACTAATTGCTTTTTCAACTAAAGCTTTATCTGCTAAATGGTAAGTACCCAAATGGTGTTTATGGTCGAATGGAGGGAATAGGTTCTTAGTATTTCCTGTTCTTATTTCTTCACCACCAATATATAGAGGGACATCAACAGTTTGATTGTATTGTTCTTTGAAAGAATTAAGTGTCAATTCTCTTTCCGTAGTTCCAGGAGCGTATGATTTAACAGGTTCGTTAAACGCTTTTGGAACAGTGTAGATTCCTTTTGGCATATTGCTTTAATTTAATCAGTTTAATTTTAATCTCATACAAAGATAATTAAAATCTAACACATAGCTTGTTAGTAGTGTGTTGTAAATGATTGTTAAAGCTGTTTAGTTTAATGCAAATGGGGTGCTTAATCTAAAAGTAGGAATGATTACTTTGAAGTTTTTTGATGTGCTAAAATTAATCATTCTGTAAAAGCCTTTCATCGCTCCAAAAGGAGATGTTAATAGACAACCTGATGTATAGCGGTGATATTCTCCGGGTTTTATTACAGGTTTTTTACCTAAAACTCCTTCTCCGTCTACTTTTTCAAGATTATTTAATGCATCGTGGATTTCCCAATGTCTGGAATATAGTTGAACGGAATCTTTGCTTTGATTCTCGATAGTTACTTCATAACTAAAGGCAAAGTGTATTTTGTGGTTTTTAAAATAGGTTCCTTCAAAATCTGTCTTCACTGTAATTTTGATTCCTTTTGTGATTTGAGACACCATAATAAGAGCTTTTAAGATAGATTATTCAAATTTATTAAATATAATGACATCAATGCACGTATTGTAAAGATTTAATAAACAATGTTTTCAGAGTTAGTTAGTCCGTAACCTATTACTCGATCGTAGAGGTCTGTGGTGCCTTTGTAATAAATTAGAATTTGATATTGATTTTCAGTTTGTGCAAAGTTTCCATCAGGTGCTTCTTTTAGGTCAACTTTTCTTTTGTGAACAGCTGTATAGTTGTAGTTTGTAAAGCCTTGCTTTATTAATAATGCTTTTTCATATAGTTTGGTTTCTGGGTTGAAACTCATGAGACTTTCATCTGTCAACTCATAGTTGTTGAACATACCAGTAACATAATATTGGGTATCTGTGATATCTTGTGAAAGATTAAGTCGAAAATAGACCCATGAGTAATCAGCTTCTATAGATGGCTGTTCTCTAAAAATATTTCTGGGATAGAAACTACCATTGATGTCAGGGAAAAAAGTATAAAGACTGTTTTTTCGAGCTTGATTTATAAAAAGAAAAGTATTGTAAACTCCTGTGTCTGCATTTACTTTTACTATATTGTTATTTACAGCTTTAATGTCACTATTGTCAAAGTTTAAATATTCATTTCCTCCCCAAAACTGAGTTTCTTTGTTGTATTTGTAAATCAGTTCGGTCCCTATTGTATACTGAGGTGGAACGTTACTTATGTAAGAATCCCAACGAGCATTTTGAAATAGAGCTGCTTTAATATTTTGTGAGGGGTTTTGATATTGATTTTCACCTAATTGGACACTGAATTCTATATTTTGTTTCCAATCAATTTCCTCAATGTTACGAGTTCTTTTAACTTGTGCACCAACATTAACAAGGCTCTCGTAAAGTATAAATTTTCGTCTTATCACAACTTCATTTTGATCGTCATAAATTTCAAGAACGTAATTGCCACTTTTGGTAATTCTATAATTGTTGTTTGGAATATTTAGTTTGTAATGTGAGAATATCTGTAAGGTGTTGAACGAATTTTCGTAGTTTTGAATACGTTGATTTTCCATTCCAGTCAAATAGTCTTGTGTTCTTAATTTGGATGGTGTCCAATCGTAATTGAAAGGGAATACTCTATAGTAATAGTTAGTTTCGTTTGCCAACAAATCGTCGAATTCAAATGTCATCCTTTCTCCTAATCGAAAAAATGGTATCACACCTTGATTGTCTTTCATGAACGAGGCACTTTTAATGTAAGTCTCGGTTTTTTCTTGTGCGTTATTTTGTGCAAAAACAGTTGAAGTAATGTAGAGGAAAAGTAGTGTTGTTAGAGCTTTGCTTAGAACTGTCATGTTACTTGTTTTTGTTGGTGTTAACAATACAAATATAACTTTTTAACTCAGAACTCATGAAGATTCTTGGTAAAGTGGGGGTAATGCGCGTTGTGTTTGTGCTTTATTTGAAGCACACGGGGATTATTTCTCCCTTGGCTAATCCATAACGCTTAATCTCTTCTTGAGTGAAATTGACTGTGTAATCAACTGGATTTACTTCAAAACCAATTGTTTTTAGTTTGTCGAAGTAATCAAGACCGTATATACGTACATGGTCGTATTGACCAAAGATTCTAGTTCTTTCTTTTTTATCAGTAATGCTATCATCTTCAAATGTAGTCGTCCTTTTTGTGTCTTGCGGTATTTGAAATATTCCCATTCCTCCAGGTTTAAGGATTCGATATAGCTCTTGCATGGCTTTGGTATCATTGGGAATGTGTTCCAAAACATGATTGCATAGTATAACATCAAATGAATTATCTTCAAAGGGAAGGTTGCAAATGTCTGCTTTAACATCAGCTAGAGGTGACTCTAGGTCTGTGGTAGTATAGTCAAGGTTGTTTAACTTTCTAAAACGCTTATAAAACGCCTGTTCAGGAGCGAAATGCAATACCTTTTTAGGTGATGTAAAAAAGTCTGTTTCTCTTTGAAGATAAAGCCAAAGAAGGCGATGGCGTTCTAGTGATAAGGTGCTAGGAGATAGGGCATTGTTTCGTTGGGTGGCGTAGCCATAAGGTAAAAAGGTTTTAAAACTCTTTCCATCTATGGGATCTGTGAAAGATTCCCCCTTAAGATACCATGACAATATTGGACTTGCTAAATAGCTAAGTCTAATTAATAATGGTCGTGGTACAAGATTTAGTATGGTTTTAAAACCTTTTTTTATCATAATTACAATACCAAAGGTGTTGCTCTAAATTCATTTTCTTCGTCGCTTTGGATACCCAATGCTTGATAGATGTATTGAAAAGTAGAAAGCAATTCAGGTTTTCCGTCAACTAAAGCTACATCATGTTCAAAATGAGCAGATGGTTTTCCATCTCTTGTCACAATTGTCCAGCCGTCGCTTAATTGTTTGATATTTCTAGTTCCTAGATTAATCATAGGTTCGATTGCAACAGTCATTCCGTTAGCGAATTTTTTCCCTTTTCCACGTTTTCCGTAGTTAGGCATTTCAGGACCTTCGTGCATCTTTTTTCCTAATCCATGACCAACTAATTCACGGACTACTGTATAGCCAGCATTTTCACAATAGCGTTGAATGGCGCTCCCAACGTCTTCTACGCGATTACCTAATTTGAACTCACGAATACCAACGTAAAGTGATTCCTTGGTAACTTGTAAAAGTTTTTTTGTCTCAGGAGCAACTTCTCCAATTTCAAACGTATATGCGTGATCGCCATAGTATTCGTTCATTATTGTACCACAGTCAATAGAGACAATGTCTCCGTCTTCTAGAGGTCTGTCTGTTGGAAGACCGTGTACAATTTGGTCGTTTACACTCGTTAATATAGTGGAAGGGCAGCCGTATAGACCTAAGAAACCTGGTACAGCACCGTGGTCTCTAATGAATGCTTCTGCTTTTTTGTCTAATTCTAAAGTTGTGACTCCGGGTTTCAATTCGGTTGCTAACATTCCAAGTGTTTTGGATACTAGTAACGCGCTTTGACGCATTAATTCAATTTCTTCAGGAGTTTTTAATACAATCATATCGAAAATTTTTCTTCCGACAAAAATACACATTTTAAGCGAATTGAGAAATCAAAAAGAACCGTGTTCTTATTCTGTTTCTTCTTTGGTTGTTCCTATAAACAACTTCTGTTTGTGTTTTAATGACACAATATTAATAACTCAGTTTTTTTACCAACTCAATAAAACTATTGCAATTGGATTTACTTAAAATGTTCTTGCGATGTGTTCTTACAGTATTGTTGCTTATGTTTAGTGATTCAGATATTTGAAGACTGCTTAATCCTTTTTTGATAAGTGTCACGATTTCTATTTCTCTTTTTGTAAGGTTGTAGCAGTTGTTGTGGTCGATATAAGTGTGTTGTGATTTGTCATAAATCTTAAAATCGTCAAAGGGACGAGATACATAATCTTCTATTTCTTTATGTGTTATCAGTGTTTTAGAAAGTGCTCCGTTGTAATCTATTTCAAGTGCTTGAGATTCTTGTAGAATTCTAATAAAATTCCCTTTCAAAGTTTTTATTCTATAAGTGTATATTAATATATAGTTGAATATGTCTTCAAAGGAATGTTGATTCATGAAGTTAATAGATTTCTCTTCGCATTTGTAGAAATATGATAGGTCATCTTCATGAATTATATTATCTAAAAACAATCTTGTGACCTCTCGTTGTGGATGACCAGTCAGTCTAGTAAATGAAGAAGTTATATACTGTATAGTGTTTTTTTGGTTATCATAAATATACATGTAATTCTTATCTTTTTTTTGGTAAGGTGCCTTTAAAGTGCCTTTTGAATGAAGTCTTTCAATGTCAAAGGCGTTTTTGACAAGCGTATTCATATTTTATAGTGTTAGTTAGGTGATGGGATTTGTAAGTATTGCGATTAACTGGTATTCTCCATTTGAGAAGCGATTTAATTTGGTTTATTATTTGATTGATGTTCTTTTTGTTCGAAAATACCCCAAATGGGGTATTTTATCCTCAATTATTCGGTTGTACTTTTGAGATGTGCTCAATAAAATATAATTTTTGTTATTGTAAATGTAATTATAATAATTACAAATATATTTTGACATTCGTATTTTTTGATTTGTATATACGTGTAATAATTATAGTTATTATTAATTTTTAATAATAATCATTGTATAAATTATTAAATAATGACATATTAGTTTTGAAGTTGAAAATATGATTTATGTAATTATATGATTTTAATAAAAGTTAAACTTTAGTTAATCAATTGAGCATTGATTTAAGAATGAAGAGATGAATAAAAGTTGTCTATACTGAAAGAGAAATAGATTAAGTATAGATAAAAAATAATAACCAATTAATTAACAACTAAATTTTTTAAATTATGAAAAGAGTGATTTTAACAGGAGCAATGTTGTTGTCGGGAGTGATAGCAATGGCTCAAAGCAATGAAAGTACTGTCCTTCAAGAAGGAAGATTCAATGAATCTATTGTGCTTCAAGCAGGTGAAACAAACAATTCAGATGTTCATCAAGATGGTAGACGTAATGATTCATTCGTTTCGCAAACTGGAATCTCGAATGAATCTGATGTTCATCAACAAGGAAGACGTAATGAATCTGATGTTTTACAATTAGGTGATTTGAATATTTCTGATGTAGATCAACATGGAAGACGTAATGTATCTCTTGTAGATCAAGACGGGACAGGGAACAATTCAGAAGTAGATCAAAATGGAAGACGTAATGATTCTAAGGTTGAACAAGATGGACTTAACCATGATTCTAAAGTCGATCAAGACGGACGACGTAATAAATCTATTGTTTGGCAACATAAAGAAGGAAACGTGTCTGATGTTTATCAACTAGGAAATGATAACTCTAGTACAGTATATCAATACGAAGGAAAGTTCAATGATTCTGACGTGGACCAACTAGGTAACAGTAACTATTCTTATGTAGTTCAATACTTAGGAGATAACAACGAATCTGATGTAATGCAAGATGGAGATGGTAACTACAGTACAGTTCGTCAAGAGGTTGGTTCTGATAACTATTCATATGTTGGTCAATTTGGAGATTTTAATACTTCAACAGTTCAACAAATAAATGGAGATTCTAACATAAGTCTTGTTGGACAACTTGGAGATGGAAACACTTCTCATGTTTGGCAAGAAGGAGATTCAAATATTTCTGGAGTACTTCAATTAGGAGATAGTAACGTTTCTGACGTAACTCAAACTGGAGATGGTAACATCAGTGGTGTATTGCAATTTGGAACAGATAATACAAGTACTGTTACTCAAACTGGAGATGGAAACATTAGTGGAGTAGCTCAGTTTGGTTTCGACCATGTTAGTACTGTTACTCAAACAGGAAATTCAAATTTAAGTGGAGTGTTACAAACTGGTAATGGACATATAAGTACTGTTACTCAATTAGGAAATAGCAATATTTCAGGTGTGTTTCAATCAAACTAATTTTATTTAAAAAATCAGGCTGTTAGCATTTAGTTGACAGCCTTTTTTTACTAGAGTTTTATAAATAGTGGTAATTCAAAATGAAATGTTATGAAGTGGTTTAAAATGATTTTAGGGATGTTGCTTTTAGTTACTATTAGTTCTGTGGCTCAAGAAGGGAGGTTATCTGTCTATGTTAATCAAATTGGTGATTATAATAGTTTGTTTTCTAATACAAATACTACTCATGACCAATCTATATACAATCAGTTCGGAAATTACAATTCTGTAGATGTTTCTGTTAAGTCTAATGTAGTAAATCAAAATGTTGAGCAATTTGGAAATGGGAATTCTTTTGAGAATTATTCTTATAATTCCTTTAATAGACAGGAGGTTGAAGTAATGCAAAAGGGAAATAATATAGATATTCAAGTTTTCGGAAGTAATTCAATGTCAGAAGGAATGAAGATTCTCGTTACTGGAAATGATAAGGCTGTGATTGTCAGAAACTATAATTAATATATTGAATTTCAAAACTATGAGAGTTTCGAGTTGTTATACGTGTCTGTTTTTGTTCATGTTCTTTACAAGTGGGCTTCGTGCTCAGGTAAAAGAAAAATTAGTAGAATCATCTATTGAGCAAACAATATTAGGAAATCAGATTGTTTTTACTGCTATAGCTGAAAACAAGACAATGATTATTCAGAGTATACATTATAAACTTTCTGTAATAAAGAATGATGTAAATAGTGGTAATCGATCTAAAAATGAGCAAAGTGGTGCAAAGGTATTACAGGCTTATGAAAAACTTGAATTGTCTAAGACGGGTATAAATGTAGATACGAAAGATAGGATTATAGTGCTTCTATTGGTTTATGATGTGAATGAAAACCTTATTTCTACTAGTCGTGTTGTTTTAAATGATACTAAAAGTGAAGATAAAATTAAGGAAGAATTCAATTCAATATTAGAAAGTGCAAGTACAAAAGAAGAATCAGAAGTTGGTTTTGATGGAATTAAGTTATCTGGAATTGTAATCGATGAATGCAAAACAAAAGCAGGTAGAGATTTTTATCAATTGTTTTATTCGTCTTATTTATCCAGAGGGATAGAGGGGGATAAGGTTATAAAAATAGTAGAAACTCTGACTTTAGGTAGTAATACAAAAATAGCGGTAAAAGTAGAAAATGATATTGTCTTTGAATTTTTTGTTCGGTCTCAATACGATTATATAAAATCGATGGCTGATTTGGCAATTCAAAAGGTTGTATTCTATTTTAAAAGCTTGAAAAGAGAGACGCAATTAATTAAACGATATTAAAAAATAATTATTATGAGAGGTGCTATTCTAATTTTATTGTCATTGTTTACTTCGGTGTGTTTTTCACAACAACTGACTTATAAACCTATTAATCCATTTTTTGGAGGAGATACATTTAATTATCAAATGATGTTGAGTTCTGCAAATGCTCAAAATTCATTTAAAGACCCAGAAGCTGAGAAATTAAAACCATCAGATATGGAACAGTTTACGGAACGCTTGAATAATCAATTGCTGAGTCAGCTTTCAAGACAATTATTTAATGAACAATTTGGAGGAGACTTAAAAGAAGGAACATTTGTTTTTGGAACCTTATCCGTTGAAATATACGAATCAGGAGAAGGAATGGTTGTTAATCTTTTAAATACAGAGTCAGGAGAACAAACGCAGATAATAATGCCTTCATACTAAAGCTTATGAGAGTATTTACTTACATATTATGGTCGATATTATTGAGTTTGTTTGTGGTGAGTTGTGGTTCATATTGGAACCAACCTGTTACAAATAAAAGTGCTCGTATTGGTGAACTTACATCAGGGAGTATGAAGCTTAAGAATATGCCAAAACCCACTGAACAGGTCGTAGCGGGTGTTTATAACTTTAGAGATCAAACTGGACAATATAAAAATATTGAAACGGGAAGTTCATTTAGTACAGCAATCTCTCAAGGAGGGACCACTATATTGATAAAGAGCCTTGAGGATTCAGGATGGTTTACAGTTGTTGAAAGGGAGAATTTAGGGAATTTATTAAACGAACGTAATATTATAAATACTACACGAGAGCAATTTGCTAAAGCAGGAAATACAGACCAAAAACCATTACCTCCCTTGTTGTTTGCAGGTATATTACTAGAGGGTGGTGTAGTGTCTTATGATACGAATATAATCACTGGTGGTAGCGGAGCTAGATATTTTGGAGTAGGAGGGTCTGTTCAATATAGAGAAGATAGGATAACTGTTTATTTAAGAGCCGTTTCAACAACGAACGGAAGGGTTTTGAAAACAGTATATGTGTCTAAAACGATTTTGTCTCAGGCTGTGTCTGCTAACCTTTTTAAATATGTGAACTTTCAACGACTTCTCGAAGTTGAAATGGGATATACTGTGAATGAGCCTGTTCAATTAGCTATGAAAGATGCTATAGAGAAAGCTGTAGAAAGCATTATTATCGAAGGTATTGAAGATGGTTTGTGGAAGACAAAAGACGGTGATGTAATGGATAACTTTTTGGTTTCAGAATATAAAAAAGAGAAAGTAATCGATGAATCAACTTTACTTCACGATAGAAAGCAAAGATTTAGACATACTAAGAATGAGGTAGGGCTTTCAGGAGGTGTTGCTTTGTTAGATGGGGATTTAAAAGATAAAAAAGCAGGGTATTCTTTCAGGTTAGACTATACTAGGAATCTATCATCTTCATTTGCATGGAACTTAAATGTAAATCCAATGCAATTGAAAACAGGAAAATCTTTTAAAAATCAATTGTATAGTATAGATACCAACTTGAGATATATGTTGCTTCCCAATGATAATGTTTCTCCATATGTATATGGGGGGGTAGGTATGTTAGGAGACTATTTTATGTTGGCCAATAGAAAAGGTAAAGATGATTTTTTCTTTAAGGTGCAATATGGATTGGGTTTGAATTTTAATTTATCAGATGATTTTTCGTTGTTTGCATATGGGGAACACCATCTGCCATTTACAGATAAGTTAGAAGGAGTTAAGTCTGGTAAGAGAAATGATTTTTACTATACAGGAGGAATCGGAGTTAAGTTTTATTTTTAAAAATGATACAGATGAAAATAAATAGTATATTTTTCAAGTTGAGTTACCTATTGGTAGTCTTATTGCTTTTCTCTTGTAGTGAAGACCCCATAGACGAAACTGGTAAAGGGACCATTATTGGTAAAGTTGTTAGGGATGGTAGTTTTGCACCAATGGTTAATGTTAAAATTGAAACCACTCCAGTCTCTAATACTGTTTTTACAAATGAAAAAGGCGAGTTTATTATTGAAGATGTTGTTGGAGGGGAATATTCAGTAAAAGCGCAGTTAGATGGATTTGTTGCAGCATTTAAATCGGCTCTGGTTCAGCACGGAAAGAAGAGCAATGTAGTGTTTGAGCTTTCTCCTTCAAGTGCCAATAATAAGCCTCCAACTAAATTAGAGTTGCTTTATCCTGTGAATAATGAAATCTTAACAGTAACTTCTATTGAGTTTAAGTGGACAGCAGAGGATCCTAATGACGATAATATGACTTATATACTGCAATTGAGAAATGATTTTGATTCTAGAGTTGAGGTTTTTAAGAGTATTGTGGATACTACATTTTCTTATTCCAACCTGAAATTAGGTGCGAAGTATTTCTGGCAGATAACTGCTAATGATGGAGTAAATGAACCTGTGGTAAGTTCAATGAATTCCTTTAGGGTTTATAAGGCTCCATTAGACAATAGGATCTTGTTTACAAGATCTATAGGTGATAATTTAGTGATATATTCTACTACAGAGAACGGAGAGGAATTTCAATTAACGGATTCTAATGTTACTAGTTTTAGACCTAGAATTAATATGGCAGCAAACAAGATTGCGTATTTGCAATCTAAAGAAGGAATTGCCGATATATTTATTATGGAGAAGGATGGTACAAGCAAGCAAAAGGTGACTTCTTTTGTAAAACCAAACGGTTTTGACCTGAGAGAAATTAATTTTAGTTGGCCAGCCAATAGTGATAAAATTTACTATCCGAATTTTGATAAATTATATAGAATAAACACCAATGGACAAGGATTAGTTCAGATTTACGAAACTACTGATGGTTCCTTGATTTCTGAAGTAGACGTAGATGAAGTAAATCAAGTTATCGTTTTGAAAACGAATAATATAAATGGTTATGGAGTACGAATTTATACTATCGATTTCAGTGGAAATGAGATTGAAAATATATTGATGAATAGCAAAGGGGCAGCTGGGGGATTACAATTCTCTTATGACGGAAAAAGAATTTTATATGCTTATGATATGTCCAGTTTTGAAAATGCAGGCTATGTTCGTAAAAAATCACGAATGTTTGTATATGATTTGATTACTAAATCGCGTAGAGACGTTTCTGGGGTAACTCCTAACGGAACAAATGATTTAGACCCTCGATTTTCTCCAAATGAAGCTTTTATTATTTTTACTAATTCATCAAATGATGGGCTTTCTCAGAAAAATGTATATTTTATAGAATTACCTGAAAATGAAGATGACGGACAAAGAACTTTGTTGAAATCAAATGCCTTTATGCCTGAATGGAATTAGAACTTTAGTTTAAATGTTCATAGTTTTTTATAGTAAAAGTGCTGTTTCATTTTAAATGAAACAGCATTTTTTTATATTAATGATTCTCCTGTCATAACTAAGGGTTTTTCTATTCCCATCATTTTTAAAATTGTAGGAGCGATATCTCCTAATACACCGTGATTAACCTGTTTGATATCTTTGTCTACAATGATAATTGGAACAGGGTTTGTTGTGTGTGCTGTATTAGGACTTCCGTCTTCATTATACATGGTTTCACAATTTCCATGGTCTGCCAGTACAATGGTAGTATAGTTGTGTTCTAATGCGGTTTCAATAACTTCTTGAACACATTTATCCACTGCTTCGCAAGCTTTAATTGCTGCTTCCATGATTCCAGTATGACCTACCATGTCTCCATTGGCAAAGTTCAGACATACAAAATCAACAGTTTCTTTTTTAAGTTCTGGAACTAATGCTGTTTTAAGTTCGAAAGCGCTCATTTCTGGTTGTAAATCATAAGTTGCAACTTTTGGAGAAGGACAAAGTATGCGTTCTTCACCAATAAAAGGAAGCTCTCTACCGCCTGAGAAGAAGAATGTTACGTGAGGATATTTTTCGGTTTCAGCAATTCGGATTTGTGTCTTCCCATGTTTTTCTAATATTTCCCCTAAGGTTTCTGTTATATTCTCTTTGTCATATACAACGTGAATGTTTTTGAAAGTAGGGTCGTAATTAGTTAGTGTAACATAATAAAGAGGCAAAGCATCCATTCCGAATTCAGGAAAGTTTCTTTGACTTAAAACTTCTGTCAATTCACGTCCTCTATCCGTTCTGAAGTTAAAAAAGATTACTACGTCATTCTTTTGAATAGTTGCAATAGGATGACCTAAGTCATCAGCAATATATAAGGGTTCGATGAATTCATCTGTTACGAGATTTGTGTAACTATCTTCTAAACTCAAGACTGCATTTTGAGTTGGCATACCAATTCCTTTTGTTAAAAGGTCGTATGCTTTTTTTACTCGCTCCCATCTCTTATCTCTATCCATAGCAAAATAGCGTCCAATTACAGTCGCTAATCTTCCAGTAGATTTTTGCATATGTTGCTCAAGATTTGCGATGTGATTAGCTCCCGATTTAGGGTCAACATCTCTTCCATCTGTGAAAGCATGTACAAACACATCTTTCAAACCAGCTTCATGTGCAGCATCTAGTAAACCATATAGATGTTTTTCGTGAGAGTGTACACCTCCGTCTGAAAGTAGACCTAAAAAGTGGACTCTTGAATTGTTCTTTTTAGCATAATTGAAAGCATCAACAATAGCTTTTTCATCTTTAATTGTCTTGTTTTCAATAGCGAGATTAATCTTAGCTAAGTCTTGATAAACAATTCTTCCTGCACCAAGATTCATATGTCCAACCTCTGAATTACCCATTTGTCCAACAGGAAGTCCAACATTAAGACCGTCTGTTAAAACATAAGAGTTTGGATATTGTGTGTAAAGACTATCTATAAAAGGCGTATTTGCATTTTCTATAGCAGAGACTTTTGGGTTAGGTGACTTTCCCCAACCGTCCAGTATCATTAAGATTACTTTTTTGTTCATTACTGTGTTTTTCGTTGTGTTGTACAAAAATACGGATACTTGTTTAAATGTCTTAAAGAATTTTTTGAATGTTAAAAAATGAATTTTAGCACTTCATTTTGAAGCTCTTATTTATAATATGATTATTTTTATCACTTTTTAGAAGATGTTTAAGTAATAGATTTATAATGAATTACAAAATTTTACCAGTAGTTGTACTCTTTGCATTAGGCTTTATGGGCTTTCATGCATGGAATGAAAAAGAAGTTGAAGGAGAAGTAGCAATGACTGTAAAAGTTGAAGAAGCTAAGCCACTTGAGGCAGAAGAGACTTTTGAGATGAAGATGGAGGAGCGCTATGCTGATTTGGATGTTCAAGAATATACGGCACCCTCTAAAGAGAGTTTTCAAAAAGCATTGAAAGGTTTTTGGAAAATGAAAGAAGAAGGAATTCTAAAGAAGGATATACTAACAATTGTTGATTTTAGTCTATCATCTACTGCTAGAAGGCTTTGGGTTATTGATATGAGTAAAAATAAAATATTGCTACAAACGGTAGTTTCACATGGAAGAAATAGTGGTAATGAATTTGCTCAGAAATTCTCAAATACTATTAATTCTAATATGAGTAGCTTGGGTTTTTATAAAACTGGAGAGACATACAGTGGTAAGCACGGCTTCTCTCTTCGTTTAGATGGATTAGAAAAAGGATATAACGATTTGGCTAGAGAACGTGCTATTGTAATGCATGGTGCAGATTATGCTGCGGAGAGTTTGGCTCAAAAACAAGGGAGATTGGGACGTAGTTTAGGCTGTCCGGCAATCCCCCAAAATATTAAAAAAGAATTAATTGATTTGATAAAAGATGAGACCTGCTTGTTTATATATTATCCCAACTCGGAATATCTAAAAGGATCTCAATTTTTAAGTTAGTTTAGTTGAAGTTTTGTAAAAAGGTCTCCATCTAAATTGTAGATGTCATCTCTGAATTGTAGACCATCTTTATCTTTCCAGGCAGTCCAGTATAACTGATGAATATCTATAGTCTTTTGTAAAGGGATATGTTGTGTTTTTTCTGACTCTAACCATTGATTGATTTGCTTCATTGTGTATTTACTGTTTTCTGTAGTAAGAATATATTCAGCTAAATCGAAAGGGTCTTCAACTCTAATACATCCCGAACTTAAATCTCGATTGTCTTTGTTAAAGTTGTTTTTGTTGTTTGTGTCGTGTAAGTATACTAAATGGTTGTTTTTAAAGTCAAACTTAATCCTACCTAGCGAATTTGCTTTTCCTGGTTTTTGAACATATCTATAACTACTTGCACGTTCTGGTTTCCAATCTGAGGCACTTACTACATTTCCATTATTGTCATAAATTGTAAACCCTCTGTTTGCAAAATAACTTCTGTTCTTGCTTGCGGAAGGTACCAAATCATTTTTTAAAATAGTCGGTGGCACTGTCCATGTAGGGTTGATTATCAATCCGCTGAAACGCGAAGATAATATAGGTGTTTTTCGGTCAGGTTTTCCTACAATAATTTTATGCTTTTGAATGGTGTCTCCATGAGATACAGCTACAAGACTAAAGTCAGGAATGTTTACCAAAACATAATCATTTCCTAGATTTCTTGGATACCATCTCCAACGTTCTAAGTTAACTATGACTTTTTGGATTTGTTGTTCTTTTGTTTCATTCAATGCGATTAAGGTTTGCTTGTCTAATAAGCCCGTTTCATCTATCCCATTGCGGAGTTGAAAACGCTTTAATGCATTTGATGTGGTTTCATCAAATACTGAATTAATACTATCACTTTGTGCCAAATCTTTCCAGTATATCAATAGCTCCTTTAATACTTTTATTTCAGGAAGTGAATCATTTACTTTGAGTTTGTTGATTGTCTTTAGTTCTATAAAATCTTCATTTGGCATTTTTCTTAATTCGGCTAAAGCTTCTTTTAGTTGACCGTAAACGGGATGTTTTGGTCGAATACTATCAAAAGCAATAGGAACAGCATCGTGAATAAGGGTTAAATTCAAAGTAGCTGGTAGATTGATGTTTTTAGGATCAATGTCCCAATCATTATAAAGTTTTTTTGGACTTAATACCCCATTGTATAGTTGTGAAGCAATTTTGAAAAAGGTTTCTGAATACAGTATGTCAGCCTCTGTTTTTTGAACGTCTGTAAGAGTACTATAATCACTGTTATATTTTTTTAATTTCTCTAAAGGGAATTGTTTTAATGTAATTCCATCTTCATCCAAACTTTTTATTGAAGTAATAAGGTCTTCTCTATTTTTAGCTTGATTCCATCCAGTTTTAAAATCATTTGTTTTATAGAACTGTTGCAAATCTTTTGATTTTTCTTTGAGAATAAGGCTGTCAAAAGCAATACTCTCTTCTATATTCATCGGAGTCAAGATAAGTGTGTCATTGGTGACGACATGTAAAGCGTATTTTTGTTTTTGACAGCTAATTAGCCCAAAAGCTAATAAACCGATTAGAATAAAATGTTTCATAGCTAGTTTTTATTTTAAAAATAAGCAAAAAAACTGAATTTTTAATAATTATTGTCCTTAAAACTTGTATTAGATTTTTTGATTGTTTTTCTAATAATCGAGTAAAAACCTTTTGAAATGGTAGTTAAGAGATGAATTTTTAATAATAAATATGAATGAAATTAAAGAAATTTAAAATTAGAAAGCTTATTGACAGTTTTATAGAGAACTTGTGAAATTTAGTGTAGGAATAGTAAAAGTTAAGAAGAATGTGATTGGAGTTCGGGATTGAAGTACTTTTGTCGTTTAAATAAAAAGAATGAAAACATATTTATATATCGTTGTCTCGGTGTTTTGTAGCTTTTTCTCATTTGCACAACAAAACGATAGTTTACAAGTAAATAAAGACGCAGCTATTTCAGAAATTTTAATTTATGAAACAAGACTTCAATTATCAAGCTCTTTGAAAAACAGAAATTTACAGATTTTAGATAAAGAGCAGATAAAGCAGTTACCAGTTCGTTCAATCAATGAATTACTAACATACGTTTCTGGGGTAGATATACGTCAGCGTGGTCCCTTTGGCGCGCAAGCGGATGTAAGTATAGATGGAGGAAGTTTTGAGCAAAATTTAGTTTTGCTTAACGGACAAAAAATATCAGATCCTCAAACAGGTCATAATAGTTTGATGATTCCAGTTCCAATAGAGGCAATAGAGCGTATTGAAATAGTTCGAGGACCATCTGCTAGATTATATGGAGTAAACAGCTTAACTGGGGTTGTAAACATAGTTACAACCAATCCGAAGAGGGATGGTGCATTTGCAAAGCTGTATGCAGGAACTAATTTCGAGAATGACGAAGAGGGTAATCGAGAATTATACAACGGTAGAGGTATTGAGTTAGGTGGAACGTTGGTAAAAGAGAAGCACAACCATATGTTGTTTGGATCTCATGAATCGGGGAGTGGATATCGTTATAACACAGCTTTTCATAATAACAGGCTATTTTATCAAGGTAATCTAAATCCAAATGACCGTAATTCTATGATGTTATTAGGAGGGTGGTCACGAAATTCTTTTGGTGCGAATGGTTTTTATGCTTCACCTGGCGATAAGGAGTCTAAGGAGATAGTGAATACTTACTTGCTTTCTATGAGTGGTAATCACTTAGTGTCAGATAGGTTTTCATTAGCGCCAAGTGTTATCTATAGATATAATCACGATGATTATCGCTATTACCGAAATAGATTAGATGTGGCTAGGAGCCAGCATTATTCACATGCCTTAACCTCGAATTTAAAGGGGAGTTATAATATGGATTTTGGAACTATTTCCGCTGGAGCAGAAATGCGTTATGAGGACATTAATTCTAGTAATATAGGCAATCACAGTCGTACGAATTATGGGATGTATGCGGAGTTGAAAAGTACGTTGCTAAATTTGCTGGACTATAATATTGGAGCTTATGTCAATTATAATACAGCTTATGGATGGCAAGTTTTTCCTGGTTTGGATTTGAGTTATGATTTTGATAATCATTGGAAGATGGTTTTTAGTGCAGGAAGTAGCCAGCGAATTCCATCTTTTACAGATTTGTATTTAGAACAAAAGCCTGGTAATATGGGGAACCCTATAGTTGAGCCAGAACAATCTTATCAAGTAGAGTTAGGTTCTAAATATCAATCAGATAACTTTCAAGCGAATGCTTTTATTTTTTATAGAGATATAGCTGATTTTATAGATTGGGTAAGGGTGACTAGCAATGAACCATGGCAGCCACATAACTCTAAATTAAATGAAACAATAGGAGTGAATGCATCAGCTAAATATATGATTAAAGGAGTTAATAACACATGGACGTTAGGTTCTTCATATACTTATCTGTCTCCAAAAATTAAAGGAAATGATGGTTTTAATTTCTCTAAGTATGCAGTAGAAAGTTTAAGGCATCAGTGGGTTTCTACTGTTAATTACCGTCACCATGACTTCTCGGCTTTAGTAGCTGCTAGATATAACGAGCGCCTGACTTATAAGAGCTATTGGATTACCGATGTGCGCTTGTCTTATGATTTTAAAAAATATCAGGTTTTTATGGATGCTCAAAATATATTTGATGCTTCTTATGTTGAAGCAGGAGCTGTTCCAATGCCAGGTAGATGGTTGACTTTAGGGATTCAGTTTAATGGATTATAGTCTTTGCTAGTCTGAGCAGTGACTTCATTACAACTTGGGAGTCATTGCGGGCCTGCCCCGCAATCTTATGTGGCTCAGAGTAGTATTAGGAAAAATTGATTAAAAAACTTCAATAAATTATTCCCTAATTCTTTGACCGTGTTTGTTTATATAAAAAGTTTGTCCTTTATATTCAACTTCAGCGTCACCCATTTCATAGTCTTCTGCTCTGTCAAATTCCAAGGGGATTACAAGCTTGCCATTGAAATTTATATACCCGAATTTATAGTTTGAAGAAACGACAGCAAAACCCTCTGAAAAATCTTCAACAGTTTCATAGGTTGCGGGTACTACTTTATTTCCTTCTTGGTCAAAGAATCCCCATAATCCGAATTCTTTAAAAGCGATTCGCAGTTCATTACTGGCGTTTAAATCTTCATATATATATGGAATTATAAAAACACCTTCTTGATTAATAGCTCCATAGAAGCCATCTTTTCTAATGATAGAAATTCCTTCTACAAAGGATTCTACTTGCTGGAATAAAGGTTCTATAACTACTACGCCATCTGTGTTGATAATACCAAATAACTTGGCGTTTTCATCCTCAAACCAATACCAATTATTCTTAAAGGCAAATTCCTTTAGTTCAATGCGTTTATAAGCAATGTTATCTGGAGATTTATCTAAAGAAGTAGTTTTTGTTTGACTATAAGAAGACACGGAACAATTAACTCCTATAAAAAGTATTGATAAATAAAAGGTTCTTAGATTCATGGTTTTTCCTTAAACTCTTTTTATAGATGTGCCACTTGCTTGTGCTTTTGGAAATATGGTTACATCTGCAATTTGAACATGAGCTGGCTGGTTCAATGCATAAGCTATAGCTGAGGCAATATCGTCTGCTGATAGTGGTGTATATCCTTCATAAACACTTGCAGCTCGATCGTCATCTCCTTTAAAGCGTACTTTTGAAAATTCTGTTTCGACGGCTCCCGGTGCAATATTGGTTACTCTAATTCCATCTTGTTGTAAGTCGAAACGCAATCCTTTACTGATAGATTCCACGGCCGCTTTGGATGCGCAATAGACAGTACCATTTAAATATGTTTCCTTTCCTGCTATGGAAGATAAGTTAACAATATGTCCTTCTTCTGTATTGATGAGGTAAGGTAGTACGGCTTTAGTGACATAAATAAGTCCTTTCACATTAATGTCAATCATTGCTTCTAAATCTTCTAAATCAGCGTCTTGAAAACGGTCTAGGCCATGTGCGTTACCAGCATTATTTATTAATACATCTATTGATTTCCATGAATCAGGTAGATTGTTGATAGTCTTAAATACGGTCTCTTTATCACGAACATCAAAACATAAGGTGATTACCTCTGTTGTGGATTCTAATTCTGTTTGTAGTGCTTTTAAATTTTCTTGACGTCTTCCGCACAAGATTAAACGGTATTTTGGAGCGAGTATGCGAGCTGTAGCGGCACCAATTCCTGAAGTAGCTCCGGTAATGAATGCTGTTTTCATTTGGGGGATTTTTATAAAACGGTTTGTTTAAGTCCTTGTAATATACAAAGCCAAAGGTAATTGAAAAAAGACTTTTCTTGGATTCTTTCTACTTTTTTAATTTCTATCTCCTTGGTTTCTCCCTTAGAATCTTCACGTATGAACCAATTTCCTATTTTAGTTAGCAAAGCTCTTTTTTCTTTACCGTCTGCTCTATATAGTGTTACTTTTAAGTCTTTGTGTTTCATTGCAAATGAACCAAAAGCTTCTTGATTATTTCCGTAAAAATTAAAAGCTACGTATTCTAGCTTACCAGATGTTGAGGCTTTTATGTAGGGTTTTATAAAGGGATTCATTGCAGGAGCATCGAAATTTTTAATGGTTCCTCTAATTTGAAATTGATCGCTAGGGTTTAATACGTTAAAAGACCAATCAACATGTAAAGGAGCATCGTTCATAAAGAAAGCATCAACAGCTATTTGAGTATCGAGAGATTTTGTTTTTCCGTAACCGCTTACAATATTTTTAATGGTTGCATTAAAATTATTAAATATCAATTTCCCTGGTGCAATAGCTTTTTCATCAACTTCTTCATAAACTAGTTTTGAAGAAGTTATCTTCGTGGTGTCAATTTCTAGACCAAAAGGAAGATTGCGTAACTTTTTACTAAACATGGACTTCGTGCTGTGGTTGAATGGCGGTATTTTATTTCTATATATATTAGCATTTAAGCTGTCAATCAGTAATTTATTTGAAGTCACATTCAATTTGGATAGAGAGTCTATATGCCAGCTGAGATTGTTAAGCACAATCTTATTTGCATTTAAATTGAATATATCGTCTGCTAAAGCAAGCATAGCAACATGCTTTTTACGACTGTATTTAGGTTTTAATTTTAGGTAATGTAGAGATAGGGAGTTGTCCTTAAATTGAATGTTGTCAATAGTTAGATCATAGAATTTACGAGTGTCGTAATGAATTTCTTTCATACTAAATAGTAAGTTATCATAAGAGACTGGCATTTTTTGTAAGGTATCATCTGTATCAATTTGTAAATATTTTAGTTGTAAGTCGAACTGTTTGATACTTACAGAACCTTTGGAATCATTAAGATGTAGTGAGTCTTCTTGATTCTCATATAGTATACTTCCATCGGTTATCGTAAAAGATTCTACATTTAACTTGGGTAGCTTTTTGGTAGAGAAGTTTTTTTGATGAAGGGAGTCAATAGTTTTTTTAGTAATCCTAAAATCAGGATTGATAATAGAAATGCTATTTAACTCAATAGGTTTCCCTTGTATGATTTGTAATGGATGTATGCCTGAAATATGTAGCTTTTTTAAACTACCTGCTATGTTCGGGTAACTAGAGTTCTTGGCGGTTTCTATAGAACTAATTGTAATGTCTTCAATGCTAAGTGCAGTGTAGAAAAAAGAGAATTCTATGTTTTTATAATTTATATGATAGGGAAGATGGGTTTCTTCTTTTACATAATTCGAAATCTTTTTATTTAGATATAGGTTAAAAAGCCACTTGCCTGCAAATGCTATTAGAATAAGTGAAATAAAAATTAGTAATACAATTCCTTTTTTTGAACTCAGTTTCATAACTAGTTTTTTTGGAGTGTGTTACTAAAGATAGTGAAATCATTTTAAAATGAGTAAGTGTTTCTTTAGTAGCCCTTCTAAACCTGATTTAGAAAAAACAGCATGTTTAATGTTTGTCTTGTCTGGGTCAATGTTATAATTATAGCTAGTATAGAAATCTGCTTTCTCTGCGTTTGCTTTTAGGAAGACCGCTTGATGTAAATTACAGTTATCAAACATAACTTCTTTAAGGTTGGTTTCCATAAAGTCCGCTCCAATCATACTGCAATTAGAAAAAGTAGTTCTTTTTAAATCTAACGAGTAAAATTGGCAAAAGTCTAAACAACAGTCTGTGAATTGGAATTCGAAAATTGTTTGGTCAACCATTGCAAAATTAACTGAAGTGAAGTCAGAATGTTCAAAAGTACAGTTTCTTAAAGCTACATAATTTATAGGAGCATCTTTAAAATTACAATTTGTAAAATTGCTGTCCGTAAAAGTAGTTCCCAGAAAGTCACAAGATGTGAAATCACAATTGATAAAAGTGCAATTTTCAAACTCTCTAAATCGAATGGCAGTAAAGTCGAAATGTTGGTTTTTGTATGTTTTATCGAATATAAAATCCATTTTCATGAGTTCTTTGTTTTGTTGATAAGATGAAGTGTTTGTTGTTTGAAGGAAATCTTCAGGTGTTTAGATTAAACATTGAATCCCATGACAAAGCTACGCTTTTGAAACCTGATTAGAAATTACTTTTCAGCGATAATTTAAAAAACAAAGGGCTGTCTTTCAAAGTGACAACCCTTCTTGTGTTATTCTATTATATGAGGTATAAATCTGCTTTTATTTGTTGTGATTAAATTGTCGCTTTCTCTAAAAGTTATACCACACGCTTCTTGTCCAACAACCCAACTACCGATAATTGAATAGCCTGTTTCTTCTTTTATTATTGGGGCAAGAGCTTGGCATATATAACCTTCTTGTCCGTAGTCACCAGGGGTGGCTTCAACTATAGAGTTGTTTTTGTAAAGAGTTATATTAGCGCCTTCTCTCGATAAAAGAGGTTTTTTTACATAATCTTCCATGCCTTTGGGATCGTCAAAATAAGTTTCTAACAACAAAGGATGATTTGGGTATAGTTCCCACAAAACAGCAAGTATTGCCTTATTTGATAAAATCATTTTCCATGATGGTTCAATCCAATGAGCTTCCGCCACATCATTAGGAATATGAAGAGCAAAAGATTCGTAAACCATCCATTCCCAAGGATAAAGTTTAAATATATCCGTAATAACTTCTTCTTCTAAGTCAACAAAAGTTTCTCCATTCCAACCTATGTCATCGATGAAAATTAACTTTGTGTGTATGCCAGCTTGCATAGCACAATCTCTTAAATATTCTACGTTTGTAAGGTCTTCAAGGGTATCTCGCATGCATGTAAAGTGCAAAGTATTTCCTTTTAAATAAGGAATTATGGTCTTCCAGCTTGAAATTAGCTGTTCGTGAACAGCATTGAATTGGTCTTTTGTAGTTCCGAAATAGTGTTGCATCCAATGCCATTGAATAACACCTGTTTCGAATAGAGAAGTGGGTGTGTCGGCATTGAATTCCAATACTTTTAATTGATCGTTTGTTCGGTCGTAGGCAAAGTCAAAACGACCATAAATACTTGGAGAGTCTCCTTCCCAACTTTTTTCAATATGTTCTTGAATAAAAAGAGGGATTTGAAAAAGCTCATATTTTTTATTGGAAATTACGTGGTCTACTGCCTTAATACACATGTCCCAAAGTTCTGTAGTTGCATCAAAGACTTGGTCTGCAAAATCTTCAGAAATTGAGTAGTAATATGAATCAATCCAATAAGGTAAATCTCCATCTGTATGGTAGCCAAAGCCAAGTTCCTCTAATCGATTTTGCCAATTAGGGTCTTCTTTAAGATGTTTTAAAATCATAATTTAACTACTAGCTGAAGTTTGTTTTGCAGAAGAACCGAAACCACCTCTTGCTGCTTGTGTTTTAACGGCATTTGCCTTTGATGTATTATTCCCAACATTGGATTGGTGTGCAATTCCATTACTGGTATATCCCATTCCTCCACCCATCATAGGTCTGAATGCCATATACCAAAGTAGGGCACTCCCCATTCCCATTCCGCCACCACTTTGTTGTTGTTGGTATTGTTGAGTTACTTCTGTGTATGGTGCGCTACTATCAGCACGCATAAAAACTTTTTGTTTATCTGTGGTTTCTTCTTGTGGTTTTGAACAAGATGCTAATACAGAGGTAATAAGTACCAGGGAAACCATTTTACTACTTTTCCGCTTCATATTATTCTACAGTAACATAAATAGGAACTTTTGCCATTGTAGCTGGTTCCTGATTGGTTTTGGAGTCTATAATTTGTTGGGACGTTTTTAATGTATCAACTTTGGCTAAAATTAGCTCGCCGTTTGCCCAAATTCGCTGTTTTACTAAGTGAAGTACAGTGTCACCTACAACTTCTGTTGATAGAGTAACTTCTCTAGCTGATTTTTTATCTAGAGATTCTAATTTGTTTTCGGGTTTCTCTGTACAAGCTGTTAATGCAAGTGTGAGAACCATTAAAGAAAGTGTTTTTTTCATTTAAAAGTTTACTTTTAAGTCTTGTGAGTTCTATTCTTTATAGTTAATCTTTAGAATGGCATCACAAAGAAGCAAAGTTTATAATTATATTTTAGCTATGCAATTAAAAGATAGTGCAAACACATGGCTTTTTTGTAAATTTATAACATTGTTTCTGTAAAAAATATGTCGTATATGAAATACTATCTTCCATTTTTATTGTTTTTTTTATCAGTTTTTACGCATGCTCAAGAAGAAAATGTAAAGGTTGATACTATAATTAAAAAACCAATTCTTGATTTAAAAGAGGAAGGTTTTTTGAAGAATATCGATGCGTATTTCTATTCTAGATTAGGGTTTCTAAATCATTCTGAACATGGGCGTGATGATGATTTTACCGAATTTCGAAATAGCTATGTGGCGATGGGTATTCGTGGACAGATCCATGAAAATATTGGATTTAGTTATCGTCAAAGATTTAATAAGAGTAGTGAGCGACAAAGTTTGGATTTACTCGATAATTCGATTGAGTTGGCTTATGTAGATTTAAAAGTAGCGCCTAAAACGCAACTCCAATTAGGAAAAATGTCTGCGTACTTTGGCGGATATGAATATGAGTTTAATCCAATTGATGTGTTAGAATACAATGAAGTTTCTAGTAATTTATTGGCTTATGTTTCAGGTGTAGGAATTACTCATCAAATTGCTAAAAACCATCTATTGGGGTTTCAAGCTCTAAATTCTCGCACCATGCGTTATGCCGATTTATATGAAGGGAAAGTAGAAGAGAATGTTCAAGAACCTAAATGGCCATTGGCTTTGGTTTTGAAATGGCAAGGTGATTTTTATGACAAGAAATTTCAAACTATTTATAGCATTAGTCGATACCGAATTGCTAAAGGTCATGCAACAACCTATGCAGTTACTTTGGGGAATAAATATCAAACTGAAAAATGGACTTTGATGTACGATTTCAATTATAGTCATGAACAATTGGATACGAAAGGAATAGTAACTTCAATTTTAAATACGGAGAAAATAGCACAGGATGCTTCGTATATTGAAAACTGGTTGAGAGCCGAGTATATGATTTCCTCTAAATTTCAAGCCTTACTAACCTTAATGAATAGTAATTCTTATGCTGAAAATGCAAAAGGTGAAAATAGTGGTTTCGATCATTTAAAAACAAGTTATGGAGTTATTCCTACACTTTATTATAGGCCATTCAAGGAAATAGATGTTCGCTTTTATGCTTCTTACATAGGTCGATATTACACATTTTCAAATTTTGTTAAAAAAGATTTAGATATTTCTAATTATAATACCAATGAGTTTCAAGTAGGATTAATGGCTCCTTTATGGGTTTTTTAAAAAAGGTTCACGACAAAATAAACAGTGTTTTTTTAGATGTACTTTTTAAATTTTACTAAAATGAGGCACTTTTCTTGGATTTAAGACCGATTAGCTGCTCTTGAGAATTTGAAGATGGTAAACTACTAGTAGTAAAGACTGTGATTACAGTGTTGCTCTATAGAAGAGTTCGTTTTATATTAAAGTGTTTTATTTTTAAAGATGAATTGCACGGTTTGGATTATAGGCAGATTGATACGCTTAAATATTTTGTATTTTTGACTTCTTATTATTTGAAGATGCGTGAAATTACAGTTTTAAATATTGATGAATTAAATCAGAACAGCTTTCAAGGTGATTTTTATGCTAGTACTTTGACAGTTCATTTGAAACAAAATCACGCACGTATAGAAAAACCGCATAGACATAATTTTTATGCTTTATTTTTATTTACCCGAGGTACTGGGGTGCATGAAATAGATTTTAATAAATATGAGGTGAAGTCTGGGAGTGTTTTTTTATTATCACCAGGACAGACTCATAGTTGGGAGTTGTCTGATGATTCAGAGGGCTTTGTGTTCTTTCATACTCAGGAATTTATAGATCTATTTTATGTTAGGGAGTTTTTGAGAGAATACCCTATTTTTAGGACTACTTTTTATGGAAATTGTATTCAAACTTCTAATGATTTTTACAATGTTGTTTTTAAACTGTTTACTAAAATAGAGGAAGAGTCAAATAATTCGTTGTGGAAGAAGGACTCTCTAATTGCAAGTACAATCTTGCAATTGTATATCGTTTTAAATCGGTATGTATTAGAGAAAGGGGGAGATGTTAAAAGTCAAGGTAGTGCATATGGTGTATTGTTACAAAAATTGGAGGATTTAGTTGAATTGAATTATAGAAAGCAAAAATCAGCTTCTTTTTATGCTGATAAAATGACTATAACGACAAAACATCTAAATCGTGTATGTATGGAGTTGGTTGGAAAGACTACTACGTCTATTGTATTAGATAGGGTTATTTTAGAAGCTAAAAGATTATTGCTTTATACTGGTAAAACTTTTACGGAAATTTCTACTGAATTAGGATATGAAGACTATTCGTATTTTTCCAGAGTGTTTAAAAAAACTGTTGGAGAGACCCCAAAGCAGTTTATGAAGAGATATAAATAAAAAAGACGTCTTGAAGACGTCTTTTTTATTGTGCACGGGTGGAGGGATTCGAACCCCCATCAACGGTTTTGGAGACCGCTATTCTACCCTTGAACTACACCCGTAACTGTTTTAAGTGGCGCAAATATAAGAAACTTTATAGTATATAAACTATTCTTTTTGGTAAAAAATATTCAGCCAAATTATACGGGATATTCTGTAATTAAAAGTAAATAGAAGAAATGCAATTATTGTGATGGCAATGAACATATTAAGTACAGATATGTTGAAAAGTAATCCAATTACCATCACAGCGACCATTTGAGCGACTGTCAAAGCATAGCTTACATACATTGCACCAAAGTAAAATCCAGTTTCTCTATGAAAGTTGTAATGACATTCAGAGCAAGTGTTTTTCATCTTGGGTAATCTGAACAAAAAGATGTTTCCTTTATCGTAAAAAAGTTTGGTTTTACCACAATTGGGGCAATTACCGCCGATTATTTTTTTCAAAAAAGACATATTGTTATTTTTTTACAAATTTCGACAAAAATAATCAATTACAGAGGGACAATTGGGTGCAATTTTGGTACTATTGAGACATTATTGTATATGAATCAAATAGGAGGTATCAAAAAATACCTCCTATTTGATTGTAATGCTAAAGTTGAATTAATAACTACAAGTTATTATAACTTGTAGTTATTAAGCAGTTTCTTTTAGGTGAAGTCTTAACGATTACAATTGGCGGTCCATACTTTACCGTCTTTGGTATAAGCAATAATTAATTTGCTTGCATCAATACGGATTAAATGAGCTTCGTCGGAACCGATATTAATAACTCCGCTATCTCCATCTTTTTCGAATTGAATACCTGTTAAATCTGGAATTTTATCTGAAAAGATAAAATTGTAATTTTTACCTACTTTAATTACTTCGACACTTCCATCGTCTTTATTTACTGTCATGTCTGAGTCTGCATATGAAATGCTTCCTTTATATTTTCCGACGAATAAGTCATTGTTGGTCGGGTCGTCATCTTTGCTACATGATGCAAATACTAAAGCAGTTAGCATTACTACTCCTAAAAGTTTAAACATTGTTTTAAATGAATTTTTCATAAGTATATTTTTTTAGTTATAGTAAAGGTAATTCAAAAAATGTGCTAAATAATAATGATTAGTGTAAAAAAATATTGAAATAGCGTTGGTTAATGGGGTTTTGTTGGGTTTTTATTTTTAAAAACATACTATCGAAAAGAATTGGAGTAAAAGTGATTGTGTATTTTTTTCTCGTACTGTTGTTTTTTTACGGAAAAGTGAATGTTTTTCTCTAAATGATATGTTTTGAATGGTGGAAATAGTATTTTATAGTGATTAGTGCTCTAATATGCCCTAATTAATTAATGTGCAATTTGCTTTAATAGGATGTTGGTGTTTTTTGTACATTAGAAAAAAATAGAAATATAAACATGGCGAAGAATAAAACTGAGGAGACACAAGAAGATGTTTTCAATTTTATTGAAAACTTTTGTAATAATGAACAAAAAAGAAAGGATGCGTTGGATCTAGTAGAATTTATGAAGAAGATTACTGGTTTTAAACCAAGAATGTGGGGGTCTAGTATTATAGGATTTGGTCATTATCATTATAAATATGCAAGTGGACACGAAGGTGACGCTCCTCTTATTGGTTTTTCTCCTCGAAAGACAGCAATTTCACTTTATGTTTTCACAGGGCTTGAAGAGCATAATCATTTGCTTGAAGGATTGGGGAAGTTTAAAAAAGGGAAAGCTTGTATTTATGTAAATAAGCTATCGGATATTGATGAAGCTGTATTAGAGAAACTGATTAGAACTACTATTGATTATTTACATAAAGTGTATTCTTAGGTTTTATGAAGAAGTTTTAATAATATTATTTAATATGATTCTCAATGAGTTGTTTTTGGAATTTAATAAATCTAAAGGAATAGTTGCAGTTGATGGAATTGCGTTTGGAATTTCATTACATGCGCAGGCTGTTGCTATTAGAAATTTAATAGGAGTGAAGGATGAGGCAGATAGAGCTTTGATGTTTTTGGTGGTAACTCCGTTAGATTTTAGCAGTTTCCTAAAAATGGTGATACAGGATTTTAAACTACAGCTAGTGTTACAAAAAAGCAATGGAAATGTATGTTTTATGGAGCAAAACGAGGAGCTTCGAGATGACTTTAAGGTAGTGTTCTGCATTTTAGATGTAGTGGACTATGTGTACGCATTGCTGTATTCTTCTAGATGTTCAAGCTTGAATATAATAAAACTATCTTGTGTAGATGCGCCGAAAACAGTGACTCAATTTTGGAAATTAGTACGATTAGGGAAATTGATAAGAGAAACTTTATATGGAACATTTTATACTAATGACGTTGAGCAAAAGGAGGTTTTAGAGTCTTTAATTCGCAAGATAGATATTGAATTAGCATAGTGTTGTTGTAGTTCTATTTTCGATTGTTTGTTTAAAATGATTTAATTTTTAAATCAATTCTTCTGAAGGGGGATGTTCTCCGTTTTAAAAGCTAAGTCACTTCGGTTTTTCTATTTTGACCTGTTTAAAGGAAGGGTTTTTTGATGAGTGCATCTATAGTGCATCTATACTCCATCTATAGATTGAGGTGTTTTTATAGATACACTATAGATGGAGTATAGGTTGATTTTAGATAGATAACTACATTGATGTAGTTTGTAAATCAAAAAAAGTCAAAAATATGTTTGTTGTTTTGTTTAATTAGAAGATACTTATTTCAGGAATAATATCTAAAATATTAAAATCTATTTGCGTTACAAAACAGAGTTTGTTTGGAGATATGTTTTGCAGTTCTATTTGTCGTTATCGATGTTTAATATTTGGCTATATTCTTCGAAGCGATGTTCTCGAATAGGACGTATATATGGTTCTGTCTTGAAATAGAGGAGGAGGCATGGGCTAATTTTTTTGTAGCTATCAACAAATTCATATTTTATGAGTTCGCCATCATTAATACGTTGTTTTATTTTGTTGTGGTAAGGATACATTGATAATAGTTTTATAAGCTAAATATAATAAAATTGGATTATAAGAGAGTGCTTAATAAAAAAAGCACCTACATTTCTGTAAGTGCTTTCTGTGGTCCCACCTGGGCTCGAACCAGGGACTTGCTGATTATGAGTCAGCTACTCTAACCAGCTGAGTTATAGGACCGGAGTTAAAAACGTTCTTTAAGAGTTACCTTAGTGGTCCCACCTGGGCTCGAACCAGGGACTTGCTGATTATGAGTCAGCTACTCTAACCAGCTGAGTTATAGGACCGGTATTAAAGCGTTTTTAACGGTTGCAATATTACTGCGTTTTATTGGTTTATGCAAGCGTTCGAAAGAAAACTTATTTAATTTCTTGACAAAGTTCAATCAATACCCCATTTGTGCTTTTTGGATGTAAAAAACAAACCAATTTATTGTCAGCTCCTTTTTTGGGTTTTTCGTTTAGTATAATAAAACCTTCTTTTTGTAGTCGCTCCATTTCAGCTTCTATATCTTCTACGTCAAAAGCTATATGATGTATACCTTCTCCTTTTTTTTCAATGAATTTGGCAATGGGGCTCTCAGAGTTGGTGGCTTCTAATAATTCTATTTTATTAGGACCGCTCATGAAAAAAGAAGTTTTCACTCCTTCACTTTCAACTTCTTCTTCTTTGTAAGGAGGGGCTCCAAAAAGTTTTTCATAAATAGCATTTGCGCTTTCAATATCTTTAACGGCTATGCCGATATGTTCAATTTTTTTCATTGTAATTGTACTATTATATATCAAAGGCAAATATAAAAAACATTACAATCCAAAAAATTGTATTTTTGCAGTATGGAAACGAATAGACAGAAAAAAATGGGAGCTTTATTGCAAAACGATCTAGTAGATATTTTGCAAGGTGAAGTACGTAAAAATGGAATTTCTAACTTGATTATTTCAGTATCTAAAGTTAGTGTAACCACCGACTTGGCAATCGCAAAAGTATATTTAAGTATTTTTCCATCCGCTAAAGGTGGAGAATTGTTAAAAAGTATACAGTCGAATGCACCACTAATAAAACATGACTTAGCTCAGCGTGTAAAAAATCAATTGAGAAAAGTTCCAAATCTTATTTTCTATATTGATGATAGTCTAGAGTATATAGAGAAAATTGATAAGGCTTTGGAAGAAAAAGAAAATCCAATTGAAAACAGGGAATTATTAGCTCCAAGAAAGAAAAAATAATTTGAGAGTCCCTCTTTACATAGCTAAACGATATGCCTTCAGCAAGAGTAAAAGCAAAGCTATTAGTGTAATTACTAAGATAGCTTCTGTGGGTATTGTTGTAAGTGCTATGGCGATGTTCATTGTAATGTCTGTGTTTGGTGGTTTAAGATCTTTTAGTTTGTCCTTCACACATGAGATGGATCCAGACTTAAAGCTTTTTCCTACAGAGGGAAAATATTTAAAAGTATCAGACGATCAACTTCAAAAGATTTCTGATACGGAACTCTTCGATGGTGTAGCTAAAGTTGTTGAAGATAGAGTTTTGTTTCTTTTTAAAGAAAAGCAATTAGTTGCTCACGTTAAAGGAGTTGACGCAAATTACTCTTCGGTGAGTCCTATGGAGCAAAATCTTTTATATGGACATTGGCTTGATGTGAATTCCGACGAAGCGGTTGTTGGAGTTGCAATTTCTTATCAATTGTCAATGGGGCTCTTTGATACAGAAAATTCTTTTCAGGCATATGCAATAAAACCAGGAAAAGGTGCCATTGAAAATCCGCAAAATGCATTCATTAGAAAACATCTTACTCCAGTTGGTGTTTATACTTTGAGGAATGATGAATTAGATAATAAATATGTCTATACTTCATTGAATGTTGCTCAAGAACTTTTGAGTATAGATTCTACACAATATACTAATCTAGAGTTTGCTGTGAAACCTGAGATTTCTGAAAACAAAGCTGTTGAAGCTATTCAAAACGTATTTGGAGATTCTGTTGTTGTCAAAAATAGAGTTCAGCTTAACGATGGTTTATATCGGATGTTGAATACTGAAAATGTAGTTGTATACTTAATTGTTACTTTGGTGGTTATTATAGCTCTATTTACTATAATTGGTGCAATGATTATGATTATCTTAGAGAAGCAGAACAACATGAAGACTTTAAGTAATTTGGGTATGTCTTTAAAGCAAATTCGTCGTGTGTTTTTAGCTCAAGGATTGATTATTAGTTTTTCAGGTGGAGTAGTAGGAGTTATTCTTGGAGCTATAGTGGTTTTTCTGCAAAAAAAATACTGCTTATTAATGATTCAAGGCGATATGCCTTATCCTGTTTCGCTTTCATTCTTTAATCTTGTATTGGTTTTAGTTACCATATTTACACTCGGCTTTCTAGCTTCTTGGATGGCTGCTTCGAGAGTTAATTCTAAATACTTAGAATAACTTCCTTTTTATTGATAATTTCATTTTTTTTAACTTTTTTATTAAGAATAAGTTTTATTTTTGTCTCTATGATCTGTCAAATGAACATTTAGAAGAACAAACAACAAAACCCATGAACGGAAAGTACAAAGAAGACTATTTACAGTTTATAGCCGAAGCTGTGAATGACGATGACCAAATTACAGGTTTGGTACAGAATTATCTTCATAAAAATAATTATGAAGATTCAAAGGATTGGTATAAAGCGCATGCGCTTTGTCAATTGAGTTATCAAATAGGAGTATTGGATGAGGATACCGAAAAGTTATTCTATCAAATAATGGAAAAAGATACAATGCTTAGGAGCTCAGAAAATTTGAATGAATTAGATTACGAAGAATGGTTTGGAGTTACCAAACGATTGAATGATATATTTATAAATTTAGGATATAAACGGGTTAATCAATTTCAATATAATTTATTGAGTACAGCTAGAGATGGATTTTTAGATATTGATGCTGCAAATAAATATCTAACAAAAGAAATTTAGAAAGGAGATGTTCTTATTTTTATAAAGTTACTTTGAAAGAGTTTTGTTTTTAATAAGACTCTTTTTTTTATTGTCATTTATGTTTTGTCTCTATGTTGTTATATAAGTATAAAATACCTATTTGTAGGTATTTGAAAGAATGATTTATTGAAATATTTTTGCCTTAAAATAGCATCAATTATGAAAAAGAAAATTCACCTTATTATCGCAACATGTTTTATTACTGGGGCGTTATTTGCCCAGACTGCCGAAACAGAATCTGTTCAATTTGAAACTGAAACAGAAAAGGAAGTGTCTAAAAGCAATTTAATTAAATTCAACATAGCTCCATTAATTTGGGGTACGGGATCTTTAAGTTATGAGAGAAAAGTAACCAAAAGAGTAACAGCTGGAGGAACATTGAACTACAGACCGAATGGACATGCACCTTTTAAAAGTAATTTGGAAGATATTATTAGTGATGGAGATAATTCTAGTTTTGATGTCAACGCTTTAAAATATTCCAATTTTTCATTTGCACCTGAGGTTAAGTTTTATCTTGGTGAAAAAGGGGCTTTCCACGGGTTTTATATGGCAGCATTTGCTAAATGGGAAAATACAAAGGTAGATTATCTATACAGATTTGAGGAGTTGACTCTTATTGATAAAGATCCAGAATTACCATTAGATGGAACAGCGAAAGCTTTTTCTGGAGGTGTTTATTTTGGAGCCCAATGGCATTTAGGTAAGAACATTTTTTTAGATTGGCAAATTATTGGAGGAAACTTTGGTTCTGCTAAAATAGATATAACTGCAAGCAAGGATTTAACCATCGAAGAACAAGATCAATTGAGAGATTTTGCAGAAGATTTAAAAGATAGTTTTGAGGATATAGATTATGAAATTAATGGTAAAGGCGCAAAGCTAAAAGGAAAAATGCCGTGGGCTGGATTGCGTACTGGAATCAGTATTGCTTATAGGTTTTAAATTGAAGTTTGCAATAACAGGATTAATAATAAATAGAAAAGAGAGTTTGGGAGTTTTAACTCCCAAACTCTCTTTTCTATTCTACGTTATATATGAAAGACTAAAAACCATTTTGAATGATAATTAACTACTGACTAACTCCCTCCTCTTCCTGATTCCTCTTGGTTAGAAGTTTGTCTTTGACTGACATTAATTTTGGAATTTCCAAAACGATAGGATAGAGATAGTCGGACTAATTGCGTGTCATAATATTGTGTGAACGATTGTTTTACTCCTTGAATTTCTGAACTCATAGTGTTGAAATCCCTCTTGAATATATCTTCGAATGCCAGTCCTATCGTTAGTTTCTTGTCGAATGCTAGGTATTTAAAACCTAAATCCAAATAATATTCGGGAGTAGCTCTATACTCTCTAATTTTACTTGCAAAGCTGTATCTAAAGTTGACTTCTCCAAGAAAGGTTTTGTCGGCTGTGAATGTTAGAGAGTTATAACTCTTAAAATAAGATGAAGAACCCGAAAAAGAAGGAGCTAATAGATCGGTGTTGTTTTTAGATTCATTGTAAGTTAGACCAAACTCATTGTTAGACTCCAACCAAGTAAATGGTTTTACTGTAGATGAAATCACAAGTCCTAGATAGTTTGCTTTGTAGTAGTTTAATCGTTTAAAAATTTGTGTTTGCTTTTCAACGTCGTGTACTGTGATTTGTCCATAACCGTCTTGCATATTTTGATAATACGCTTTTATATGTAAATAATCTGAATAGGAATAGTTGAGTTCAAAGTTGTATACAAATGCAGGTTGTAAAAATGGATTTCCTTCTCCATAAGAAGTAGCATTATTATACCATCTGTTTGGATTCATTTCCCAATAACCTGGACGTTGAATTCTTCTTCCGAAATTTGCATTAAAATTATGGTTATCATTGGGTTTATATTGTACATAAACAGTAGGAAAGATTTTGAAATAATCATTCTTATCAACTTGATTATTTTTTACTGAGTTGGATTCAGTTTGCGTATATTCTCCTCTAAGCCCGACTTTACCCATCCATTTTTTTGAGAAGTCTACAGAGTAGGATGCATAAACTGCTTGAATACTTTCGTTGTATTTAAATTCGTCTTTCTGAGATAGAGTAATCTGATCGTTTGATACGTTTTTAAATTCTGAGAATACATTATAGTCAGTATTTGTACTGCTTGCTTTAGCTCCATATTCTAATGTTCCGAATTTATAAGGCATATAGAAATCTACTTTTCCCGAAATATTATCCATAGCTCGATCACTATCGTTAACGGCACTCGTAATAAGATGTTGTTGTTGACCTATATTGTTCATATCTGATAGAAAGGGACTTTGTTCCTTTCCTTTATTTGTCCAATAATCTAAGTCGACTGTTACTTTTTTACCTAAAGTATCGAACTTATGGTCAAAGTTAAGGTTTAAAGAGTGGTATTGATTTTCGCCTTTAGAATCACTTTTAGTAAAATATTCTTTGATTAGTTCCTGATTAGAATAACTATGTGTTTGATTCTTCTCATCGCTTTTAGAATCATTATCTCCTCCGTTGTATTGAAGACCTATGCTATTTTTGTCATTGATTTTATAATTTAGTGTCAACAGACCTCCAAAACCTTTATAGCTGTTTTTGTTATGCATATTTTCTTGCCAATCTTCTGTAGGATATAGATAGTTGATATCATTGGTATAAATGTTTTTTCCATCATATTGGTAGATGTCGACTAAGGCTGAGAGTTTGTTTTTATCATAAGAAAAATTTACTCCATTATTGAAAGTACCATAAGTAGCTTGACGGTAAGACGAACGCAAAGTAGAACTCCAAGCGTCTTGTTTAGCCTCTTTTAATACGATATTAATAAGTCCGCTATTTCCTGAAGCCTCATATTTGGCTGGAGGATTGGTAATTACCTCGATTTTTTTGATGTTGGATGCAGGAATACTTTTCAGGTAGTTCATCAAATCTTCTCCACTCATTTGAATGATTCTGTCATTAATCATAACTTGTACGCTGCTCTTTCCTGCTATATTGATACTTTCATTTGAAATGTTGAGTTGTGGGGTGTTTTTTAAAGCGTCTAAAGCATCACCACCTAGTGCAGTAACTGAGTTTTCTACATTGAAAACCAAACGATCTACTTGTCGCTCAATGAGTTTTGCTCTTGCCTCCAATACGATTTCGTCTAATTGGGAGTTGTTGTCTATTTTAAGAATTCCTAGGTCGGTATTGTTTTGCACATTGATAGATTGCTCTAGAGTTAGTTTTGCAAAATAATGAACTTGTAATTTATAGTTTCCTGAAGCAACTTCCTTAAAGTTAAATGCACCAGCTTCATCTGTAAAGGTGTTTTGTACTAGTGTCTCTTCGTGGTCAAGAAGGTAAATTTCTGCAAAGTCTATTTTTTTGGATTCGGTGCTTTGAACGATTCCCGTTACGGTGTTTTGTGCAAGCCCCAAGCTTGTTAGTAGTAAAAAAAGAATGCTAATTATAATTCGAGTCATAATAATGGTGTTTCGTTGGTTGGGTTCTATGTTGAATTAGTTATTCTATTTCAATTTCTGTTACATCAAGTTGAAGTGCCATATTCTGTCTTAAATATTGCCAAGTAGCTTCGCTTTTAGGTCGAAAAAGATGATTCTTCTTTTTACTTGTATTGTAAGTGATTCCAAAACATTTTGGTTTTTCTCCTTCTACTAATCCTTCTATCCATTCCAATCCAACACCTATTTGTTTTTTATCCTTTACAGCAATAGAGTAATTCTGTAGATCTATAGTAAAAAGGCCTTTGTTTCCCTCTGAAACTTCAAAAATGATATCTTCTTGATTGAATGTAGTGGTCGGTTCTCCATTCACAATATCATAAAGTTTCAGTCTTAGCTTTATATTCTGATATTCATTACAACCAATATGAAAACTAATTTTATCGATAATAATATCATTTTCTATATCGAAGATGATCGCTTGTTCTCTACCTAGTAAGTCATCTTTAGAGGAATCGTATTCATGATAAAACTTAAAAAGCATTTTGCCATATTCAGTACTTCCTATTGTATATTGATTAATGGTTTTTTTAATTATTGAAATTTCGGGTAACACGTCAGATTTGGGAGTTAGGTAAAAAACTTTATTACTAGCTTCAAATTCATTAAGTGAAATACTGTAATCTTGGTAGCCAATTAGGGAGGAATTAATGATGTCTGTTCCTTTTAAAGATTGATTTATTTTCATTGAAAAGCTTCCATCTTCTTTTGATACAGTTCCCATTACTTTATCCACTACGCCAATGCTGACATAGGCATGAATGGTATTGTCGGAGCTGTTTTTCATGGTGCCTGTTATGCTGTTTTGAGTATACCCTAGGCTAGAAAGTAGTAAAAGCAGCGCGCTAATGAATAGTTTAATCATAGTTATGGTGGTTTTAGAGATCCATATTTGATTTTTATTTAGATTTAAATTGATAAGGATACGTTTCATAAATCTCGTTTGCTTCTCCTAGGCTATATCCCTGTTTTCTATATTTAGTAGCTTTCTCTAATAAAGCAGTGTATTCTTCAGATGGACGATCTAGTTTATAGAGAGAAATCGCTTTGTAGTATATCGCATCTGAAAATTTAGGATATTGCAATATTGCTTTATCGAAATATGTGATTGCTTCCTCAAACTTTTGCTGTTCATATTTCGTAATTCCATAATAGAAAAGAACATTATGATGGATTTCACCAAAGGCTGTTTCGTGTTTGAGAATTGATTGTTGAAAATAGCTTTCTGCTTTGTCAAACTCATTTAATTGAAGATAAGATAAGCCTATATAGAAAGAGTAGGTGTGGTCCATTTCAAAACTATCTCCCCATTTTTTCATGCAATCTTCGAAGTCATCAATAGTCTCTTGGTACGTTTTAGAAAAAATACATTTTATAAAAGCTCTATAAGGTTGGTATCTTTTTGGATCAAATTTTACTGCTTCATCAATATAGACCATACCTACTTCATATTTTCGTGCTTTAAAATAGGGCATTGCTTTTTGTTGCCATAAATAGGCGATGGTACTATCTTGTTGCAATCCCTCATCCAAATACTGTTGCCATTCTTTCATATGAATGTTATAATTGTATTTGTGAGCACCATTGTAGGTGTATTTTTCAATAATGGCTTCTTGGCTCGTTTTTGCTAATACCGGCTGTACTGTTTCGTTGGGTTGAGCAAAGGAAGTAAGAGTTCCGAAGAGAGATAACATTAAGAAGTACAGTTTCATATATGGTTTTGAAAATAATAAGTAAAATGTATTAAAACACATTTATAATAAGATAATGTCGTATTTTAAATAGTTGTTAATTTGTTATAATAAAATCTAAAACTAGTTAATCTTTGTTTTGAGACAAAGCTGTTTGTGTTTATTTTAACAAAATAGATAGTTTTGATATATATGTTGTTAATGGAGTTGTGAAGAGTTGAGTTGGGTTATTTAAAATAAAGTGCTTAATTTTATTTATAACAACAAAATCTTTAAGTTTATGAAACATTTTATTTCTTTATATAAGAATCTAGTAAAAATAATTTAAGCCAAAGACTTATGATGAAAGGGCAATCTCTATCCTTATATTTTAATTTTCACAAAAGTACTTTGATTGTGAATTGGGCTATTTCTCTAGCAGTTTCGCTTGTTACATTTTCAGTGTTTAGCTTTGCTGTTACGAGTTTTACAGCTGGTTTTTTAATGGCATTATTTTATATAGAGCTAGTTAAAAAAAACGAGTACTTTTTTTACTATAATCTTGGGATATCCAAAAGAGGATTGATTGTTTCGAACTTCTTGTTTAACCTTGTTTTTGCTGTTCTACTAATTATAATAACTGTACTATGGAAAATTGTTTAGAGGTAGATAGTATTTATAGAAAAGTTAATGATAATCTGACTCTTTCAGATATCTATTTTAAGTGTGAAGAGGGAAAAGTAGTTGGGATTGTCGGAAGAAATGGTAGTGGAAAATCAATATTGATGAGGATTGTTTTTGGAATAGAGCAAGCAGATAATAAGTTCATAAGAGTTTTTGGTAAGAATTTTAAGGCTCCTTATAAAAAGCGGGGGTTACTAGCTTATCTTCCTCAGCATTCGTTTCTTCCTCAGAGTTTAAAAGTAGCTCAGGTTATCAGATTTTATTTAGGGCAGGATTTGGAAAGCTCTTTTGCGAATGATGAAATTATTGAAAAGATAAAGTACCGTAAAGTAAGTACACTATCTGGGGGTGAGTTGAGATATCTAGAGGTGAGAATAATATTAAAAATGAAAGTTAGGTTTGTTCTATTAGATGAACCTTTTAGTCAACTATCTCCTTTATTAAAAGAGAGATTGAAAGGATTTGTTAAAGAGGAATTGAAAAATAAAGGAATAGTAGTCACGGATCATGATTATTTTAATTTAGAGCCAATACTAGACACGGTATATCTAATGAACCGAGGAAACTTAAAGCTTGTAAAGGATAAGGAAGATTTAGTTTTTTGGAATTATTTACCTCAATAAAAAATAACAGGTTTGCTTTCGAGAATATTAAAAATTGAGGGGCCTTTCTCTTTTGAATCTATATGTTTTAAATAAAGAAAAGAATACGACTATATTTGTAAAAAAAAAATGGAAAACTCAAAGAACCCTTTGCACGGAAAAAAGTTAGCTGATATTCTGGAAGAATTAGTGAGCTATTATGATGGTTTTGAAGAACTGGGTAATCAAATTAATATTAGATGCTTTCAACATGAACCTAGTATAAATTCCTCTTTGAAGTTTTTGCGAAAAACACCGTGGGCGCGTGATAAAGTAGAGAGTTTGTACCTTTATGTATTGCGTCAAAAAGCAAAAAAAGAGAGGTTGGATAATAATACAACATTAGATTAGTTTTCTCTAGGCTAATTTATAGTACTAAATTCTTCGAGTAGATCAAAGGGTTTGTTATTCTGAAATTAAATAAATAAAAAAATCCCGTTGTGAACTTTTCACAACGGGATTTTTTAAAGACAAATAACAAATTTTTAGTGATTGCTTTTCTTTTCGAATTCATCTACAAAACTTTCGTTTGGAACGTAGTCTTCTTCTATTAAACCAGCATAATCTACTTTTTCTTTTTGACCAAACATTCTACCTATACTGTCAAATGCTGAATAAATTACAGGAACAATAACAAGAGTTAAGAATAGAGATGATAATAGACCTCCCATAACCACAATAGCTATTCCATTGTTCATTTCAGCTCCTGCTCCTTTAGCTAATGCAATAGGTACCATTCCAATTACCATGGCAATGGTAGTCATTAGAATCGGACGTAAACGTGCATGGTTCGCTGCGATTAACGCATCATGTGTATTGTCTCCGGCTTCTTTTCTATGATTTGCAAAGTCAACAAGTAAGATGGCATTTTTACACACCAAACCAATTAACATGATAATCCCTAGAATCGTAAAGATATTTAATGAGGTGTTAGTTAAAGCTAAAGCTAGTAAAGCTCCAATAAACGACAACGGTACTGAGAATAATACGATAAATGGTTTAGAGAAACTGTCGTAAAGGGCTACCATTACTAAGTAAACTAAAACGATCGCTGCCAATAAGGCGATTCCCAAAGTACCAAACCCTTCTGTTTGGTTTTCCATATCTCCTGCCCAAATAAAATCTACTCCAGGTTTCTTGTCTAATTGAGAGAATTTAGATTCCCATTCTTCAGCTATAGTACCTGTAGGACGACCAATTGCTTGTGCTTGTACAGTTACAGATGGACTCTTATCTCTACGTTCTAATAATGATGGTCCTGATCCATATGCGACAGTTGCAAATTGATGTAGTTTAATGTTTTGCCCCTCATTGTTCACAAATGAAATGTTACGAACATCTTCAATGTTAGAGCGATCAAATTCTTGATAGCGAATGTTTATGTCATATTCGTATTCTCCGGCTCTAAATTTCCCATCGGTGTTCCCACTAAAAGCGGTTTGCATAGTCATACCTACTGTTTGTAGGTTTAAACCTAAGGCAGCCATTTTATCTCGGTCAACTTGTACATTAACTTCGGGGTTACCGTCTTCAGAGGTTAACTTTATTTCTGATGCTCCTGGTATGTCTCGTAAGATAGCTTCTGCTTGTAGTGCAAATTCCATAGCATCTTCCATAGAAGACCCCGTTACAGTAAGTGCCAATGGTGCCATTTCGGCTCCCATTAATCCTACAGGTACTGTTTTAACTTTCGCTCCTACTAGTTCTTTTTCTAGCTCTCTTTTTAGTTTGGCAGCATAGATGAAAGAGTTGTCTTCACGTTCTGATTTGTCTACCAAGGTAACAGCAATCTCCGCTTTATATTTAGTTGCTTGTACAGAACCCATTCCTTCACTTGACTGACCTACTGTTGTAATTAAAGTAACTACTTCAGGTTTAGTTCTCAAAAACTGTTCAGCTTGTTGTGTGACTTGATTTGTTGTTTCAATAGAAGCGTCTTTTTCTAATTCTATTTGCACCAAAAACTCACCTTTATCCGTTTGAGGGAAAAACTCACCACCAATGAACCCTAGTGGAAGCAGCGCTATTGAAGAAAAGAAAAGTATTAATGTTATTGCTAAAACAATAATTCTATTCATTGTTGAACGCAACGCCCACACCAATAAATCAGAAATAAAATGTGTGAATTTTTCTAAACCTCTTTCAAATCTATTTAAAATACGACCGAAGAAAGAGTGTGAGCTGATTACTTCAATTTTACCATAACGTGAATATAACCACGGAACGATAGTAAATGAAACCAAAAGAGATAGCAATGTTGCAAAAATCACGGTTACACAGAATTGTGTAATAATATTAGATACTAATCCTGAACTCATTGCGATTGGTAAGAATACTACAACAATTACTAAAGTAATAGCGGTTACTGTAAATCCAATCTCTGCTGTACCATCAAAAGCTGCGCGCACCTTGTTTTTTCCCATCTCCATGTGACGGTGAATATTTTCGATTACAACAATGGCGTCATCCACTAAAATTCCCACAACCAACGAGAGTCCTAATAAACTCATTAAGTTAAGGGTATATCCCATAATATAAAGACCTATGAAGGTTGAGATTAATGCCAGTGGAATAGCAATCATTACGATTAAGGCATTTCTAAAACTGTGCAAGAAAAACAACATTACAAAGGCTACCAATACAATAGCTAATCCAAGGTCGAACATTACTCCATTGGCTGCTTTAAGCGTAAATTCACTCGTGTCATTCGCTATAGTAACTTTAATATCTTGGTCTGCATAGTTCTTTTCTACTGTTTTAATAGTTTCCTGAACCAGTCTACTTACTTCAACTGCGTTGGCATCAGATTGTTTAATTACCTCTAGTAAAATAGTATTCTTTTGGTTTAAGCGTGCTATTTTTTCAACGTCTTTGTGACTGTCTTGAACATCGGCTAAATCACTTAATCGAATTTGGATACCATCTTTTGAAGCGACGACTAGATTTCTTAGCTCTTCTACGTTTTTGTATTTTCCTGCTAAACGAATTAGAATTTGTTCATTTCTTGTTTTTACACTCCCTGTAGGGAAATCAAGATTCGAAGCTAATATCATTTGTTGTAATTGAGGAACGCTTAGTCCATATGATTCCATTTTCTTGGCATCAATCATTACTTGTATTTCACGTTCTTCCCCACCGATAAGGTTCACCTGCGCCACCCCGTTAATACGAGAGAAAATAGGTTGAATCTTTTTATCCAAAAGGTCAAATAATCCCTTTTCATCTAAATTACTAGTTACCCCTAGAGTTACAACTGGTAAGTCACTTAATGAAAATTTCGCTAAAGATGGAGGGTCCACATCTTCCGGTAAGTCTTTTAAAATGGCGTTAATTTTTCGTTGCGCATCATTTAGAGAGTAGTCGACATCTGCTTCTGGCTCTAGAGATACGATTACTACAGATAAACTCTCATAGGATTTTGCTTCAATCTTTTTTACGTTCTCTAATGAGGATACTGCATCTTCTATTTTCTTTGTTACTGTGTTTTCTATTTCAGAAGGGGACGCTCCTGGATAAACAGTAGAGATAGTAACAACGTTAATTTCAAACTTAGGTACGAGTTCGTAACTCAAGTTTTTATAACTAAAAATCCCCCCGAGCATCAATATGATAAAGAGTACTATAATAATACTCGGGCGTTTTATGGATATTTCTGCTATTTTCATTTCTTAGTTTTGTTAGCTAATTATTTAATGATGTTAATCGGTGCTTGATCAATCAAGTTGATTTGTCCAGAGATAATTACATTTTCTCCTTCTTTCAGTCCACTGATAACTTCTACTTCATTACCAAAGTTTCTTCCAGTACTAATGGTTTTTAACGTTGCTTTGTCATTTGAGGCAACAAAGACTTGGTTGGAGCTCACACTTCCAACAAAAGCTTCTCTAGGTACAGTAAGTGTTTCTGTGTTTTCACCAGCAAAGGCTTGGAAATAAGCCGTTCCGTACATTCCTGCTCTCAAAGGGGCATCTGTTTGGTTTTCTATAATCATTTCAATAGGGAAGTTTAAAGATGCATCTGCTTTGGGAGCAATGAAGCTTATTTTTCCTTCGAAATCTCTATTTGGATATACACTTGCTTTTACTTTGATTTTGTCTCCTAGTTTTAAGCTAGCTACTTGACTTTCATCTACGTTGATGCGCAATTTTAATTGACTTACATTTACCAATTCGAATAATACGGTGCCAGGAGATACGAAACTCCCTGATTCAACTAATTTTTTGTTGATAATACCACTTATAGGTGCTTTAACGTTGGCGTCATTCGCTGTAATTTGTGCTGATCTCAATTGTGCTTTTGCATTTTCAAGTGATAATCGCACTTGGTCTAATTGCTGTTGTGTTACTCCTCCAGTTTTATAAGCGCTTTCAAAACGTGCAGCATTTGCTTGTGCAGTTGCGTAAGCGGTTTGTGCGTTTTGTAATTGTACACCAATTTGGTCACCATTAACTAAGGCTAATGTTTGACCTGCTTTTACGACTGAACCTTCATCAACTAATAATTTTATAACACGACCAGATGTTTCAGCTGCAATTTTTACTTCTTGTTCTGGAATGAAATTTCCATTAGCTGTATATGTTGCGTTGATAGATCCTTTTTTAACTGGAGCAATACGTACTGCTATGGACGGATTGGTTTGAGCAGCAATTTGAGTGTCAGCCTCGTTTTGAGCTTTATTTTTATTTAGTACAAACACAATTCCTGCTAGGACAGCGACTAGTACAATTCCTGTGATAATTTTATTTTTCATGGATGCTATTGAGTTTTTATTTTAGTAATGTTGTTAGTTCTCCTTGTGCTTTAATCAAAGCAACTTCTGCTAATTTGTAATCCAATAAAGCAGTGGTATAGTTATTTTCTGCTTCTGTAAAGGCAGTTTCTGCACTTAACAAATCAGTTAAAGGTGCAATTCCGTTGCGGTAGTTGTTCTGTATATTGTACATTACATCTTTAGCTAGGGCAACGTTTTCCTCTTGAATGCGGATAGTGATTAAAGCATTTTGAATTTGTGTTTGTGCATTTTTAAAGTCTAAAGAAAGTGCCTGCTTCGTATCTTTGATATCCAATTCGATTTTTTGAAGGTCGATTTCTGCTTGCTTTACTTTAGCACGAGTTCCCAGTCCTTGAAAAACCGGGATTTTAAGTGTTAGTCCAACCATTGCACTATTGGTCCAATAAACTTGGTCTTTAGTTTCTTTAAACCACGGAAAATTATCACCGAGACCTTGGTAACCAAAATTTCCAAAAAGAGCAAGAGTAGGGTAGTGTTCAGATAGCTTAGCTTTCTTTTGATAGGTGTAAAGTTCTTCTTGTTTTTTTAACAATTGCATTTCAGTTCGGTTTTCAATATTGCTTTCTGAGAACACGACTGCTTCATTTATATCAAATGTGCTGTTAGGCATTTTTATGGCACTATGTAAGTCCATTCCAATCAAGAATTTTAATGAATTTTCTTGAAGCTCTATGGAGTTGATAATTTGTTGCCTTTTAGCCTGTAAGTTACTTAGACTTACCTTAGTTCTATCTAAATCGATTTTTGTTGCAAGACCATTAGAGTAAAGGTTTTCGATAATGTCTTTTACCTTAGTGGTACTCGACACATTGCTTTCAATGGTTTTTAACATTTGTTGCGATTGGTAAACTTGATAGTAGCTTTGAGCTACTTTTTCTATCAATTGTTCATCGGTGAGGGTGCTGTTTATTTTATAAAACTCACGGGTTGTTTTAGCTGCTTTTAATCCAGTAAATACAGATTGATTGAATAGTATTTGTGAAACACTAGCAGTTAGAGAAGACCCCCATTCTAAACCAAAAGGTACCATTAGTGTTGTTCCTGGTGCTCCTATTATTTCACCAGGTAAGGCGCTTTTTTGAATAATCGGGTTGTTTGTGAGACTCCCTTCAATATTGATTTGCGGTAGAGCCATAGCTCTTACCTCTTGAATCTGATAGTTGCTGTTTTCAACTTCAAGACGTGCTTTTAATGCTTCTGATTTGTGTTCTAAAGCATAGTTTAGTGCCTCTTTTAAGCTGAGGTTTACTTCTTGTGCTTGTGCTATGAATCCTATGAGAAATAGGGAAAGCGCTATTTTGTATTTTTTCATTAGTTTGAGTTTTTAATGCGATCTTTTTTGAGTTCTTCTATTTTTTGATGTCCTTTTTCAGTAGCGATGCTTCGTAGGTAGTATTCTAAATGTAATTTGTGTATTTGTATTAAGTCGAAGTCTTTTTCGGGGAAAAACGCGGTGTCTTCTAATGCAATATTAGATGCGAAGAAGAAACGAGAACTAAATTCAATATCAATGTCAGAGCGAAACAGCCCTTGTTCTATGCCTTTTTTAATGTTTCCTTCTATAAGTTGCAAATATTGAGGTAAATGCAAACTGCGTACTTTTTGAGCTATTTTGGGATAATACTTTTTGAGTTGATGTAAGGAAGCCGAATTATTGATAGTCAGTACTTCATCGATTTTACGATGAGCTTCCAGCATTTCTGTAATAGAGTCTAAGTCATTTGACATTTGACAAGTCAGTTCATGTAATATTTTGGAATTGATGAATAGCATGGTTTTTTCTACTAATTCCAATTTCGAAGCGTAATACTGATAGATTGTTTTTTTAGAAATGCCAAGCTCAGTAGCTATATCATCCATAGTAACACTCTTAAACCCTTGAGCTAAGAATAGTTCGGATGCTTTATTTAAAATTGTCTCTTCCATTTCTATTTAAATTTACGGCAAATATACTATGGAAACTTTTAGTGTTTCCGAAGTTTCCATGATTTTATGTTTGTTTTAACATTCTGTGCTTTTAGTGTTTTGAAGACAGAGGTAAAAAATGATTTTTAATTAATAGAAGTGAGTATGTAAAAGGTGTTGGAAGAAAGTGTGATTTGAAAGGCGTTTTTTAAGGTATTATTAAGAAGAGGAGTAAATGAAGATAAAGGTGTGAAGAAGTTGGAAAAAAACGCTTATTTTTACCCAAATTTTTAGAAATGCAATCAATTAGTAAATATAAAGAGCAAATAGCTACCTATATCGATTCTATAAAACTGGACGGTCATCCAAAGGAACTTTATGAACCTATAAGTTATATTTTGTCTTTAGGAGGGAAACAAATTAGACCAGTGTTGACTTTGATGTCTTCGGAAGTGTTTGGTTCATCACCAGAGAAAGCGATTTATGCAGCAACAGCGATTGAATTGTTTCATAACTTTTCATTGATTCATGACGATATCATGGATGTAGCTCCATTGAGGAGAGGGCATCAAACAGTGCATGAGAAGTGGAATGTGAATACGGGGATTTTATCCGGAGATGCTATGTTGATTTTAGCGTATCAGTATTTTGAGAATTATGAGGCACCTATATTTAAAGATTTAGCAAAGTTGTTCAGCAAGACTGCTATTGAGGTTTGTGAAGGACAACAATTAGATATCAACTTTGAAACTAGGAATGATGTAGCTATTCCAGAATATTTGAAAATGATTGAGTATAAAACAGCTGTCTTAGTAGGGGCTGCTCTGAAAATGGGAGCTATCGTTGCTGAGACTTCTGAGGAAAATGCACAAAAGATTTATGATTTTGGATTGAATCTTGGTATTGCTTTTCAATTGCAGGATGATTATTTAGATGCGTTTGGAGATGTCGCTGTTTTCGGAAAGACAATTGGAGGTGATATCTTAGAAAATAAAAAAACTTACCTATATCTTAAGGCTTTGTTGAATGGTTCAACAGCTCAACGTGAGGAGTTGGAGGCATTTTTCGCTGTGACGGAAGGTGATGGGGTTGAAAAAATTCGCAGAGTGAAAGAGCTTTTTATTGAAACAGAATCTGCAAAAGCTTCACAAGGTTTAATTAAGGAGTATACTGATAATGCACTAACAATTTTAGAAGCTTTAGATATTCCAGAAGATAAAAAAGAATTACTTCGTCAATTCAGTTTAGAGTTGATGGATAGAGAGGTTTAGTATGTCTGAAGTAGTTACATATCTAAATGATAAACTTTCTGATTTCAATTTGCTAGATGCAATGAGAAGACAATTGGAAAAGGATTTTTATAGTGCTACTTTTATAGAGGTCTCTTTTGATGGCTTAACCATTGAAGAATTGGTTAATCAGGTTCATCAAGAGATTAATAGAATAGTTTCAACCGATGTTTCTAAATTTTCTAATCTATTATATAGAGTAGATGTTTCAGAGGCATCGGTTGATGCATTAAAAGGGTTACCTATTGATGTATATTGGGAGCAAATTACTTTTTTAATTCTCAAGAGAGAATGGCAAAAAGTATGGATTAGAAATACACTCTAATAAAAGGCATATAAGCTCCACCGTAAACATCGTCTCTTTTATTATATAATACATTATAACGTAAACCCACTGTTACATTTCCTGTATTGTATCCTGCTCCTAGAAATAAAGCGGTATTCCAGAAATCGTGATCATAATCTGGGCCAGAAGTTGTTTTGTAGCTATTGTTTACTCTTAATTGTTCCAATTCTGCTGAAAGTTGGATTTCAGGAATTGGATTAAAAAGTCCAATAATACTACCTCCATACATAAAAGAGGTGTAGTAGTTTTTACTCTCTACGTAACTTCCTTGTAGCCCGATTCCTACAGCAACCATATTGTTGACTTGATAAATTGCACTAGGTGCAATCATGATGTCTGTGTAGCCACTTCCGAATCCTAAACCAAGTCCTCCACCAAATCTTAGATTTTTTGCAAAATCGTTGTTTTGAGTTTTATTGTCTTGATTCTGTGCGATATTGGAAAAACAACCCGTTAAAAAAAACGATATAAGTAAAAAACGTGTTAAATTGGTGATGTTAAATCTTGTCATTCTTGTATTATAAATTATTTGTGAGATAAATGTAAGTAAAAGATTGTTGAATTGTTAGAAAGTGTTGTATTTTTGTCTAAATATATTTAAACAAAAGGTCTTTAGACAAAATTATGGATAGATATTCCTTTTTAAATGCGGCACATACAGCATTTTTTGCAGAGTTATATGATCAATATTTAGAACACCCTGATAGTATAGAGCCGAGTTGGAGGAGCTTCTTTCAAGGTTTTGATTTTGCAAATGAGTTCAGCGATGGGCCTGTTGAGCAATTATCAAAAGCGTACAATACAACAGAAGGTGTTACAAATGGAGGGCAAATTCAGAAAGAGTTTGCTGTTTTAAAGCTTATAGAGGCTTATAGGACTCATGGACACTTACTTACTAAATCAAATCCACTTCGCGATAGAAAAGTTCATGCTCCTGATTTGAGTTTGGAGAAATTTGGTCTTTCATCAGCTGATTTAGGTACTTCTTTTGAGGTAGCTAAAATTATTCAGCTTCCAACTACTACTTTATCTCAAATTCTTGAAAGATTAGAGAAGATGTATTGCTCTACTTTAGGTATTGAGTATAAATACATGGCAAATGAAAAGGCTGTTGAGTGGATAGAAAAGCACTATGAAACTCTAGAGGCTAAATTTGATAATGAGCAGAAAAAAGAAATCTTAGGAAAGCTGATTGAAGCTGTTTCTTTTGAAAACTTTTTAAATACAAAATATGTAGGTCAAAAACGCTTCTCTTTGGAAGGGTTAGAAGCTGCAATTCCTGCTATAGATTTCTTGATTGAGTCTGCAGCAGAAAAAGGAGTGAAGGAAATCGTTGTTGGAATGGCTCACCGTGGTCGTTTAAACATTTTGGCAAACGTGTTCAAAAAACCTGCACAAGAAATTTTCTCTGAATTTGACGGAAAAGACTATGATGCGGTTGAAGGTTTTGATGGTGATGTTAAGTACCACTTAGGACTTAGTTCTACTAGAAAAACAAAATCGGGTAATGATATTCACTTGGATTTGACACCGAACCCTTCTCACTTAGAAACAGTTGGTGCTGTTATTGAGGGAATTTCGAGAGCAAAGCAAGATAAAAAATATAAATCAAGTCCATCACAAGTGTTGCCTATTGCATTGCATGGTGATGCTGCTATTTCTGGACAAGGTATTGTTTACGAAATTGTCCAAATGGCAAAGCTTCGTGGATATAAAACAGAAGGTACAATTCACATTGTGTTAAATAATCAAGTTGGTTTTACGACTAACTTTGAAGATGGTCGTTCTTCTACTTATTCTACGGATATCGCAAAAGTAACTTCTGCTCCTGTTTTACATGTGAACGCAGATGATACAGAAGCGGCAGTACGCGCTTTGTTGTTTGCATTGGAGTACCGTATGGAATTTGGAACAGATGTGTTTGTTGACTTGGTAGGGTATCGTAAATATGGGCATAACGAAGGTGATGAGCCAAAGTTTACACAACCTATATTATATAAATTAATCTCTAAGCATCCAAATAGTAGAAATATTTATAGCGCTAGATTGTTGGAAGACAAAGTAGTGGATGAAAGCTATGTTGGGACTTTAGAGAAGCAATATAAAGATGCTTTAGAAGTGTGCTTAGAGGAATCTCGTAAAAACGAGTTCGCTAAGATTCGTACGTTTATGCAAGAAGAGTGGGAAGACTACAGAATTGTTGCTGAGGACGAAATGTTGAAAACGTATGACACTAAAGTTTCGAAAGAAAAGCTTACAGCGATAGCAGAAGTGATAACTAAAGTTCCTGAAGGGAAAAAGTTTATCAGTAAAGTTAAACGTTTAATAGGTGATCGCAATACTATGTTCTTTGAAAAAGACAAGTTGGATTGGGCTATGGGTGAGTTGTTGGCATATGGATCGTTGCTTGTTGATGGTTATGATGTTCGTATTTCAGGTCAAGATGTAGAGCGTGGAACATTCTCTCACCGTCATGCTGTTATAAAAACAGAAGATACGGAAGAGTCTGTAATTCTTTTGAATCAATTAAAAGACCAAAAAGGAACGTTTGATATATATAATTCATTGTTGTCAGAATATGCAGTTGTTGGTTTTGAGTATGGTTATGCCTTGACAAGTCCAAAGACTTTGACTATTTGGGAAGCACAGTTTGGTGATTTTTCTAATGGTGCTCAAATCATGTTAGATCAGTATATTTCTGCGGCAGAAGATAAATGGACAAATCAGAATGGATTGGTGATGTTGTTACCTCATGGATATGAAAACCAGGGAGCGGAACATTCATCAGCTCGTTTAGAGCGTTATTTGCAGCTTTGTGCAGAACACAATATGTATATTGCTAATTGTACTACGCCTGCAAACTTTTTTCACTTGTTGAGAAGACAGATGATTACTGATTTTAGAAAACCATTAATCGTATTTACTCCTAAGAGTTTGTTGAGACATCCTTTAGCAGTTTCTTCTGTTTCAGAGTTTTCGGAAGGAGAATTTGAACAAGTGATTTTAGATCCAAACGTAAAAGCGGAGGAAGTGAAATCTTTAGTTTTCTGTTCGGGTAAATTCTACTATGATTTAATTGCGGAACGCGAGGAATTGGGTAGAAATGATGTGGCTGTTGTTCGTGTAGAACAGTTGTTCCCATTACCTGTTGATAAGATGAAAGAGGCTATTGCAGCATATCCAAATGCAGACGATTATGTTTGGGCACAAGAAGAGCCTAAGAATATGGGGGCTTATGGATTTATGTTGATGAACTTCCATGAAGTACCATTTAGATTAGCAGCAACTAAGGCGTATAGTGCTCCGGCTTCTGGAAGTAGTGTACGTTCGAAAAAACGTCATGCTTATGCTGTAGCAAAAGTATTTGACAAAAATTTATAATAGAATAATTCGTATTTTTACATAAACAATATCTAAAAAGTATATACTGATGAGTATCTTAGAAATGAAAGTTCCTTCACCAGGGGAGTCAATCACAGAAGTTGAAATCGCTACTTGGTTAGTAAAAGATGGAGATTACGTTGAAAAAGACCAAGCTATTGCTGAGGTTGATTCAGATAAGGCAACTTTAGAATTACCAGCAGAAGAAAGTGGAATCATTACGCTTAAAGCGGAAGAGGGTGATGCGGTAGCAGTAGGTCAAGTGGTTTGTTTAATTGATACTAGTGCGGCTAAACCATCAGGTGGAGCGGCGGCGGCATCAACTCCAGCAGATGCTCCTAAAGTTGTTGAAGCACCAAAAGCGGAAGCGACACCAGCGGCTACATCTACGTATGCTACGGGATCTGCTTCTCCAGCAGCAAAGAAAATATTAGATGAAAAAAATATAGACCCTGTAACTATTCAAGGTACTGGAAAAGATGGTAGAGTAACTAAAGAAGATGCTGTTAAAGCAGTTCCTTCTATGGGTACACCTACTGGAGGTCCAAGAGGTGAAGAGCGCAAGAAAATGTCTATGTTGCGTCGTAAAGTAGCAGAGCGTTTGGTTGAGGCTAAAAACACTACTGCTATGTTAACTACATTTAATGAAGTTAACTTAACAAACGTGAATAAATTAAGAAGCGAGTATAAAGATACGTTTAAGAATAAACATGGTGTTGGTTTAGGATTCATGTCTTTCTTTACAAAAGCTGTAACTCGTGCATTGGAATTATACCCAGATGTTAACTCTATGATCGATGGTCAAGAGCAAATTAAGTTTGATTTTGCAGATATTTCTATCGCGGTATCAGGTCCTAAAGGATTGATGGTTCCTGTGGTTAGAAATGCAGAGTTATTATCTTTTAGAGGTATTGAAAATGAAATCAAACGTTTGGCTATTCGCGCTCGTGATGGACAAATTACGGTTGATGAGATGACTGGTGGTACTTTTACAATCACAAATGGTGGTGTATTTGGTTCTATGCTTTCTACTCCAATTATCAATCCTCCACAATCTGCAATTTTGGGTATGCACAATATTATTGAGCGTCCTATTGCAGTTAATGGAAATGTGGAAATTCATCCAATGATGTATTTAGCACTTTCTTATGACCACAGAATCATTGATGGACGTGAGTCTGTTGGTTTCTTAGTAGCTATTAAAGAAGCTTTAGAGAATCCAGTTGAATTGTTGATGGATAACAATCCTACAAAAGCTTTAGAACTATAGTTTATAGTGAATCTAAGTGATACAAAAAACGACTTCCTATTCCTATTGGAGGTCGTTTTTTTTTGTAAAAAATATTATATTACATAGATATAACTTGATTGAGTAGATGCTCTCGATATGATAGGGATTTGTGGTCGATGTTTAATGTAGATTATATCGAGTGGAGAGCGACTATAAGCTATTTGCTAAGAAAGGTATCTATTAATTATGTTAGAGATCTTAAAAAAGGAAGAATAGATAAGGATGGAGTTTTCGTTTGTAGAAAAGAGTAAGTGTGATTTTTTTGTGATTTCAGTCGTGTTGATTAAAAGATGTCACTTTTAAGAGTTAAATTCACTTTTTTAAAATGACATTATAGAAGTCTATGGATTATTACAAGGTTTTAGGATTGACAAAGGGTGCTTCTACTGCAGAGGTAAAGAGTGCTTATAGGAATTTATCTAAAAAATTTCATCCAGACTTGAACGGAAATAATCCGCATTATACACAAATGTTTATTCAGGTTAAAGAGGCTTATGATGTTTTGAAGGATGAAAGTAAACGAACTGCATATGACTCGGGAAGTAGTGCTTCTTCGAATTATGATTCGGTTTTTTATCAATCTGCTACTAAACGACAAAGTATTAATGCTCCAATAATATATTCATTTGTCAGTGAATTACCTTATTTTTTCGAGGGAGATGTATTGATGTTTTCATGGGATTGTAGGTATGCTGATACTATACAAATACTTCCATTTGGCTTTGTCGATTCTTTGACAGGGAAGGTTAATTATCGAATTAATAATTATCGTAAACGGTACTTACCTGTTGAGTTGATTGCTACAGATTCTAAATCTGGAAAGAGGGTTAGTAAGAGGATTATTTTAGAAAATGGATTGTATAGAAAATTTTCCGAAGATGAAAAAAAGGCTAGTGAAGGGGTTTATTCTGAGAATGAAGAATTGAGATTTAAGACTTTCTTTAATCCTGTCGGTAGGTTGTCTAGAAAAACGTATGCTAAGAGAACTTTGGCATTGGTTTTTTTATGGTTCTTTTTTTATGCGTTGCAGGGAGTTGATTTTCTTGGGGCTATTTTTAGACTGGTAACTATTGTGGGTAGTTTTGTTTTTTTAGTTCAAACTGCAAGGCGATTTCAGGATTTAGGTTGGAGTGCTGTTTTTAGTTTTTTGATATTGATTCCATATGTTAATGTTGTTACTTATTTAGCATTGCTGTATTTTAAGGGGGATTCTGGAATTAATAGATTTGGAAGGCCAGTTGAATGATTTTTCAAATAGCTTTGTGGATTTGATTTTGGTGTCTATAGTTGTTTTCTTTTTGTTTAATTGTGTTTTCTGGGATACCGATTAAACCCTTGTGTGTATAAGGGTTTGTTGTAATATTAGGAAATGATTTTGATTTGTTTTTAGTATCGCTCTCTTGCCTATTGGTGTTAAGTGGTTGAGCTTTAGTGATTTTTTTAATTTATTCTGTTGCTTTATTGATTGTTGACAACTTAGCTTTTTTGTGAATAAGTTTAAGAAATTCAATCTTCTTATTGTAAATAAAAAAGCTAATATTTGTATAGATTGAATTTGTCGCTTGACATTTTTTATAAACATTTAGAATCAACACACTATGTCTTTTCAAGAACCTATTTTAACTGAGAATAAAAACCGATTTGTTATTTTTCCAATCAAACACCATGATATTTGGGATTGGTATAAAAAAATGGAGGCTAGTTTTTGGACAGCAGAAGAAATTGACTTGCATCAAGATTTATCTGATTGGAATAACAAACTGACAGAAGATGAGCGTTATTTTATTAAACATATCTTAGCTTTTTTTGCTGCTTCAGACGGAATTGTTAATGAGAATTTAGCGGAAAACTTTGTAAATGAGGTGCAATATCCTGAGGCTAAGTTTTTCTATGGTTTTCAAATAATGATGGAAAACATTCATAGTGAAACGTATTCGTTATTAATTGATACTTATGTTAAAAATGAGGAGGAAAAGGATCAACTGTTCAGAGCTATAGATGTGTTTCCTGCCATTATGAAGAAAGCAGCATGGGCTTTGAAGTGGATTGAATCGGATTCTTTCGCAGAGCGTTTGATTGCGTTCGCAGCAGTTGAGGGTATCTTCTTCTCAGGATCGTTCTGTTCTATCTTTTGGCTTAAAAAGCGTGGTTTAATGCCAGGGTTAACATTTTCAAATGAATTGATTTCTCGTGATGAAGGTGTGCACTGTGACTTCGCAGTTCATTTGCACAACCATCATTTAATAAATAAAGTACCAAAAGAGCGTATTCGTGAAATATTGGTAGATGCTCTAAATATTGAAAGAGAGTTTATTACAGAGTCGTTACCAGTTAGTTTAATTGGGATGAACGCTAATTTGATGACTCAATATTTGGAATTTGTTACAGACCGTCTATTAGTAGAGTTGGGATGTACAAAAGAATATAATTCTTCAAATCCTTTTGACTTTATGGATATGATATCCTTGCAAGGAAAGACGAATTTCTTTGAGAAAAGAGTTTCTGAATATCAAAAGTCAGGTGTGATGAACAAGGATGAAGATTCTAGTAAAATTAGTTTTGACGCTGATTTTTAATTAAAAGATTTTGGGCTTATGCCTATAACTATAAAAGTATAAAAGATGTTCGTAGTTAAAAGAGACGGTAGAAGACAGCCGGTAATGTTCGACAAGATCACTGATAGAATTCGTATTCTTTGTTATGAATTAAACGAATTAGTAGATCCAGTGAAAGTTGCAATGCGTGTTATTGAAGGATTGTATGACGGAGTGACTACATCAGAATTAGATAATTTAGCAGCTGAAACTGCGGCTTCTATGACTGTTTCACATCCTGATTATGCTTTGTTAGCTGCTAGAATTGCGGTTTCTAATTTGCATAAGAACACTAAAAAATCATTCACTGAAACGATTGAAGATTTATATCACTATGTAAATCCAAGAACGAATTTGGAGTCTCCATTGATTGCAGATGATGTTTATGAGGTGGTACAGAAACACGCCGATCGATTGGATGCTACTATTATCTATCAGCGTGATTTTAATTATGACTTTTTTGGTTTTAAAACTTTAGAACGTTCTTATTTGTTGCGTATTAACGGACAGATTGTTGAACGTCCACAGCATATGTTGATGCGTGTAGCTGTTGGTATACATTTAGACGACATTGATTCTGTGATTGAAACTTATGAGTTGATGTCTAAAAAGTATTTTACTCATGCTACTCCAACTTTGTTTAATTCAGGTACTCCAAAACCTCAAATGTCTTCTTGTTTTTTATTGACAATGAAGGATGACAGTATTGATGGAATTTATGATACGTTAAAGCAAACAGCGAAGATATCGCAATCAGCAGGTGGTATTGGATTATCTATTCATAACGTACGTGCAACTGGATCTTATATTCGCGGTACAAACGGTACGTCTAATGGAATTGTTCCAATGTTACGTGTCTTTAATGATACGGCTCGTTATGTAGATCAAGGTGGAGGTAAGAGAAAAGGTAGTTTTGCTATCTATTTAGAGCCATGGCATGCTGATATCTACGATTTCATAGAATTGCGTAAGAATCACGGAAAAGAGGAGATGAGAGCGCGTGATTTGTTTTTAGCAATGTGGATAAACGATTTGTTTATGAAACGTGTTGAAACAGATTCTACATGGACATTGATGTGTCCGAATGAATGCCCTGGTTTAAGTGATGTGTACGGAGAGGAGTTCGAGGCTTTGTATATTTCGTATGAAAATGCAAATAAAGGGAGAAGGACCATTAAGGCACGTGATTTATGGGAGCGTATACTTGATGCACAGATTGAAACGGGAACTCCGTATATGTTGTATAAAGATGCGGCAAACAAAAAATCGAATCAAAAGAATTTAGGAACAATTCGTTCTTCTAATCTATGTACAGAGATTATGGAATATACAGCTCCTGATGAAGTAGCTGTTTGTAATTTGGCTTCCATCTCTTTACCTATGTTTGTAGAGGATGGACGTTTTAACCATGAGTTTTTATTCGATGTTACGAAGCGTATAACTAGAAACCTTAATAAGGTTATAGATAGAAATTATTATCCTGTTAAAGAGGCTGAGAACTCTAATATGCGTCATAGACCTGTTGGATTAGGAGTTCAAGGTTTAGCGGATGCTTTTATTATGTTGCGTATGCCGTTTACAAGCCCTGAAGCTAAGGCATTGAATCAAGAGATTTTCGAAACTATATACTTCGCTGCTGTAACTGCTTCTAAGGAAATGGCTATCGAAGAAGGTGCTTATTCTAGTTTCAAAGGGTCTCCAATATCAGAAGGTCAGTTTCAGTTTAATCTTTGGGGATTGAACGATAGCGATCTTAGTGGTCGTTGGGATTGGGAATCTCTTAGAAAAGAGGTTATGGAGCACGGTGTTAGAAACTCATTGTTACTGGCTCCGATGCCTACAGCTTCTACTTCGCAAATATTAGGTAATAACGAGGCTTTCGAACCGTATACTTCTAATATTTATACAAGGAGAGTATTATCAGGAGAATTCATTGTTGTCAACAAACACTTACTTCACGATTTAGTTGAATTGGGAATGTGGAATGAGACATTGAAGCAAGAGATTATGAGAGCTAATGGTTCTATTCAACATATCGATTATATTCCTTTAGAGATTAGAGAACTTTATAAAACGGTTTGGGAATTGAGTATGAAAGATATTATTGATATGTCTCGTCAACGCGGTTACTTTATTGATCAGTCTCAGTCATTGAATTTATTTATGGAAGGTGCTACCTATGCAAAATTGACGTCTATGCATTTTTATGCTTGGAAATCAGGTTTGAAAACAGGTATGTACTATTTGAGAACGAAATCAGCTGTGGATGCTATTAAGTTTACTTTAGATAATGAGGTGAAAGTTGAGACTGTTAAAGCTCCTGTTGCTTCAAAACCTAAATTAGAATTGGTAGAAGAAATAAGTATTAGTGATTATAAAGATATGATACAACGTGCACAGCTTTCTTCAGAAGATGAAGATTGTGAAATGTGTGGATCTTAATTAAAGAAAAAATCATAATTAATTAAAAAGCAATCTTTAGGGGTTGCTTTTTTTGTGGATAGTTGAGCTTTATATTTTGTTGAACTGCCGTTAACTGTTGTATATTTGCATTATTAAAAGTCATTTAAAATGTCGAAAGAAACTAAAAAAGGGGTATTTCAAGGAATTATTGAAAGAGATGCCGATGGAAATTACTTCTGTGGTCCGTATTTGTTGGATTATCAATATACTGAGTCAAATTTTAAACTAGGTGATAAAATTAGTTTAAAAACAGTTATTGCAAACCCTAGCTTTAAAAGTAGGGAAGCATATGCTATGAAATCAATGAAATTTTTTCTAGCAGGGGAAGAATAATCAATGATTATTACTGTTAATTGTAGCGGTGTACTTGTGAAATAAATGAGGATGTAGTGTGTGAAACTGCGTCCTTTTTTTGTTTTTGAATGATAAGGATGATTTTTTAGGAGTATATTTGCTTTGTAATTTTGACTAAATATTTGCTGAATTAAGAATGAGTTTATTGTATTATATAGATAGAACTAAAGTGTCTTTAGACGAAGTAGTTTTTAATTCTACTGTGTCTCTACAGGTTGAACAGTTCTTGAAAGAATATCGATTTCGAGAAAGTTTGTTGAAATATGATTTGCCGGTTTCCAACACTATTTTAATGTATGGGAAAACGGGATGTGGAAAAACGATGACTGCGAAAGCAATTGCTCGTCACTTAGATAAAAAATTAATTGTGGTTAATTTAGCTACGATTGTGTCTTCTAAGCTAGGGGAGACTGCACGAAATATTGAAAGTTTATTTAAGGAGATTCAGTACGAAAGTGCCATATTGTTTTTTGATGAATTTGATACACTTGGTCAGATTCGCGATTATGACAATAAGGATAATAGTGAGATGAAACGTGTTGTTAATGCGATACTTCAATTGATAGATAATTTTCCTCAAAAGTCAATCTTAATGGCTGCGACTAATCAGATTCAAATGATAGATGAGGCTCTTAAGCGTCGTTTTGAAGTACATTTAGAGTTTACTGCGCCTTCAGAGGAAGCCTTGAATTCTTATTATGACAAGATGCTTATGAAATATCCTGAACCCTACAGGTCAATGGAGCGTTTGTATGAGGTGTCTTTTGCAGAGGCAAAAAATCAAGTGTTTAAATCTGTGAAGAAGAATATAATTGAAGAGCAGTTAAAGTTGGAAGGAAATTCAAATTAATACAGAATGTTAAGTTTTAAAAATATGATGAAATGGGAAAAGCTGTTGTCTTTAAAAAAACACGGCGACACATTTGTTAGGAATAGAAAAGACGAAAAAGAAACTCGAATTGGTTTTGAGGTAGATTACGATAGAATTATTTTTTCGTCCGCATTCAGAAGTTTACAAGATAAAACACAAGTTATTCCGCTGTCAAAAACAGATTTCGTTCATACAAGGTTGACTCATAGTTTAGAGGTTTCTGTAGTAGGACGTTCTTTAGGGCGTTTGGTAGGTGCTGAATTGCTAAGCAAGTATCCTTATCTATCAGGTGAATTAGGTTATACTGTTAATGATTTCGGAGCTATTGTAGCTGCTGCCTCGTTGGCACATGATATTGGGAATCCTCCTTTTGGTCATTCGGGAGAAAAGGCAATTGGAGATTTTTTTAGCAGAGGAAAAGGACTTGTTTATAAGGAATCGTTAACAGACAAAGAGTGGCAGGATTTAATTGAGTTTGAAGGGAATGCGAATGGTTTTTCATTGCTTACGAAGTCAAGACCTGGTATTGAAGGAGGTCTGCGTATATCTTATGCTACGTTGGGTGCTTTTATGAAATATCCGAAAGAGAGTTTACCTAAAAAACCTACACGTGATGTTTGTGATAAGAAATATGGTTTTTTTCAATCAGATAAAGAAGCATTTATAGATGTAGCATCAGAATTGGGATTGTTGATGAAAGATCGTTTAGAAACAGGTTTTTATAGACATCCCTTGGCTTATTTGGTTGAAGCAGCAGACGATATTTGTTATACAATTATTGATTTCGAAGACGGGATTAATTTGGGATGGATTCCAGAAGAACATGCTTTGGAATTTTTAATTAAAATAGTTCAGAACAGTATCAATTCTCAAAAATATGCACAGCTTACTTCTAAAGAAGACAGGGTTAGTTATTTAAGAGCTTTGGCAATAGGTAGTTTGATTAATGAAGTAACGCGTGTTTTCATAGAAAATGAGGAGCGTATTCTAGCGGGGGATTTTCCGTTTGCCCTTACTGAGAAATGTGCTTTTGTAGCTCAGATGAAAGATGTTATTTCTGTGAGTATTAATAATGTTTATCAAAGTAAGGAAGTGATTGAGAAAGAAGTGGTTGGATATCAGGTGATACATACTTTGTTAGAGCATTTCTGTACGGCGTATAACAATCATTATTATGGTGAAGAAACACATTATGATTCATTGATTTTAAAATTATTACCAGAGAAATATAGAGGTGAATCTGATAGTGTTTATGAACGTTTGATGAATATATGTCACTTTGTTTCTATGTTGACTGATGGTAAAGCCCTTGAGTTATATAGAGCGATTAAAGTGTCTGCATAAGTTTTTTGGAAATTTATTAAGCACTTAAGGAAAAACGAAATCATAGAAGTAGGGTTGTCTATAAATTAGATAACCCTACTTGTTTATATGGATACCACTTTAGGTATAATGTTCAATAGGAAAGCGGTTTGAAATATTCAAAACCGCTTTCTTTCTTCTCATAGTAATTTTTATTCTTTAACGTATTCTGTGAAGTTAGCTGTTAGATCGGCGCTACTATTGAATATGGTTTCTGCTTCTGCTTTCGTGCTCTTAGTGTCTCTGGCAATTTTTACAGAAGTATTTGCAATTTCTTTTAATTGTATAACATAGAAAGTACCTTCTTTGCTACCTAAGCCTTCTAGTAAGATTTTGTGGGTAGTGTTATTGTAGCCTATAATTTTCATATCATAAGGAGCGCCTGCATCAAAAGATACTTTTTCATTTGTGAAAGTATAACTGTATATACCTCCACCCATTGCAGTTCCGTCAAATATGTATTTTCCATTTAATGGTAAGTCAAAACTAGTGCTTGCTTCTTTTATGTATTCTGTAAAGTTTCCTGAAACATCTTGGTTGTTTTCGTAGATTGCTTCCGCTTCTGTTTTAGTAGACTTGGTATCTCTTGCAATCTCAACAGAGTTTTCTTTTATGTTTTTTAGTTGAGCTACATAAAAAGTACCTGCTTTGCTTCCTAAGCCTTCTAAAAGAATTTTGTTGTTTTCTTTATTGTGTTTCAATATTTTCATTTCATAAGGAGCACCAGCGTCGAAAGCTATCATTTCATTACTAAATGTATAGCTGTAAATACCTCCACCGAATGCAGTTCCATCGAAAATGTATTTTCCATTTACTGGTAATTCAATAGGGTCTTCGTTAGACTGAGATCTTGTTAATGGTAACCATCCGAATTGACCCCCATCGTGACTTCCCATTGAAGCACTTGGATCTGGATACACCGCTTTGTTTGCTGCTTCTTCTGTGTCAAAAGTGTGGTCCATGTTGATTTCCATAGAGTTCTCTTTAATGTTGCGTAAGAATAGAGCAAGGTACTTTCCGTCTTCTTGTTTTAAAACAGCTTTATTTACATTCTCTTTGTTTACAAATAAAGTAATTAATAGGCTATTGCTGTTTTCTTGTCCTAAAGCTGATGTTTTTACTATAAAGTTAGTTTTAGTAAATTCAAAAGGAATGTTTGCCCCAGCATGTTTGAAATCAAATATTCCAGTTGTTTCAAATGTAGATCCTACTTTCTTTTGATTGGAGTCAACTTGTTCATCTGGTTTTTTTATTATGCTATTATCGTCGTTTGCGCACCCAACTGTTAAGAGTCCAAATAATCCTATAAAGGCAAGTAATTTGATGGTTTTCATATTGTATATTTTGATTAGATTTATTTAGACCAAAAATAAATAAGAATACCAAAATACGCTATTATTTTTAATAATTTTTTAATAAAACTATAAATGGTTGATTATGTGTTGGGTATACGGGGGTATGGTGGTTATTTTATTTAGAAAGAATACAAATAACATCTATTGTGTGGAGGTTGTTTTCTGTTTTTCTGCTTATTTTAAGAATAATGAGCTTTTGAGGAACTTCTTTTTAAATAGATAAGTATGGAGAAATTAGGGAATAAAAAAAGACGCTCTAGAGCGTCTTTTACTATTTTTTGATTTGCTTTTGGCAAATACTAAATTCTTAAGCTTCGAATGGAAGAATAGAAACGAAAGACTTATTGTCTTTTTTCTTTTCAAACTTCACTAATCCATCAACTTTTGCATGAAGAGTATGGTCTTTCCCCATGTAAACGTTTTCTCCTGGATTGTGCTTAGAACCTCTTTGTCTAACGATAATGTTTCCAGCAATTGCAGCTTGACCACCGTAGATCTTAACGCCTAAACGTTTCGATTCCGATTCTCTACCGTTCTTTGAACTACCGACACCTTTCTTGTGAGCCATGACGTATCCGTTTTAAATGTTAATTACTCAGCAGCTTCTGCTGTTTCTTTTTTAGTCGCTTTTTTCTTTGTTCCAACTGCATTGATTCCTTCAATAACAATTTGAGTCAAATACTGTCTGTGACCATTTTTCTTTTTGTAACCTTTTCTTCGTTTCTTTTTGAAAACGATTACTTTGTCACCTTTCAGGTGTTGTAAAATTTTAGCTTCTACAGAAGCACCTTCTATAGCTGGGGCGCCTAAAGTAATGTTGTTGTTGTCGTCAATTAAAAGAACTTTATCAAAAATGATAGCTGTTCCTTCATCTTGAGCCAAACGGTGAACATAAACTTTTTGGTCTTTGCTTACTTTGAATTGTTGCCCTGCTATCTCTACGATTGCGTACATAACAATGAAATTAATGTTTAAAAGTCTGCAAATATACATTTTATTTTTTATACAGTACTTCTTTTTTTTAAAACAAAACGATAAAGTTTTGTAACACAATGAATAGTTTGACGACTAACTTGAGTATAATCTATTAAGTACTAAAAATAATATTATGAGAAAATCTTTAATGGCTTTGGGGACTGCCTTGCTTCTAGGTGTCACTGCCTCAGCTCAAAAAGTAGAGTTTGATGAATACACTCTAGACAATGGTCTCCATGTAGTATTACATCAGGATAAATCAGCTCCTGTTGTTGTTACTTCTGTAATGTATCATGTTGGAGCTAAGGATGAAAATCCTGAACGCACTGGGTTTGCACACTTTTTTGAACATTTGTTGTTTGAAGGAACTGAAAATATTGAAAGAGGGGGATGGTTTAAATTAGTTACGGCTAATGGAGGACAAAACAATGCTAATACTTCTGATGATAGAACTTATTATTATGAGGTGTTTCCTTCAAATAATTTGGAGTTAGCTTTGTGGATGGAATCAGAACGTTTAATGCATCCAGTTATCAACCAAATCGGAGTTGATACACAAAACGAAGTAGTTAAGGAAGAAAAGCGTCTACGAGTAGATAATCAACCTTATGGAAACTTGCTTACGGAAGTTAAAAAGCAATTGTTTAAAAAACATCCTTATCGTTGGGCACCAATTGGGTCTATGGAACATTTAGATGCTGCTACTTTAGATGAGTTTTTAGCTTTCAATAATAAATTTTATATACCAAATAATGCTGTACTAGTAGTTGCTGGGGATTTTGAAAAAGGTCAAGCAAAAGAATGGATTGAAAAATATTTTGGTGCTATAGAGAAAGGTGAGTCTATTCAACGTGTGAAAATTGAAGAAGATCCAATCGTTGAAACTATTAGGGCTGAATATCAGGATCCTAATATACAGTTGCCTATGATGGTTGCTGCTTACCGAATCCCTTCTATGAAAACTAGAGATGCTAGAGTGTTAGATATGATTTCTACTGTTTTGTCTGGTGGTAAAAGTGCTAGATTGTATAAGAAAATCGTAGACCAAAAGAAAATGGCGTTAGAAATTGCTTCTTTTAGCTTTAGTCAAGAAGATTATGGAATGTATTTTATATATGGTATTCCAATGCAAGGAGTTTCGGCAGAAGACTTGTTAAAAGAGATTGATGAGGAAATTGTAAAAATGCAAACAGAGTTAATTTCAGAGCGTGATTTTCAAAAGTTACAAAACACTTTCGAAAATCAATATGTGAATAGTAATTCAGATTTAGAGAGTTTAGCGGAAAACTTAGCTTCTTATTATATGTTGTATGGAGATATTAATTTAATTAATACTGAAATCGATATGTATCGCTCTATTACTAGAGAAGAGATAAGAGACGTTGCTAAAAAGTATTTAAAACCAAATCAACGTTTGATTTTAGATTATGTACCAGTTAAAGAATCTAACAAAAACTAACACTAGAAATTAATAAAATGAAAAGAGTATATATAATTGCTGCTAGTTTGTTGTTTACATTTACAGCTATGCAAGCACAAGAAAGAAAACAACCGGTAGCGGGACCTGCTCCGATTGTAAATGTAGAAAAACCACATTCGTTTGTTTTAAAAAATGGATTAAAGGTATTGGTGGTTGAAAATCATAAGTTACCTAGAGTATCTTACACTTTAACTATCGATGCACCATTATATGCAGAGGGAAGTAAAGCGGGAGTTTCTTCAATAACTGCTGGAATGATTGGTTCTGGAACTAAGAAGATGAGTAAGGAGAAGTTCGATGATGAAGTTGATTTTCTAGGAGCAAATGTTCGTTTTTGGTCGTCAGGAGCATCGGCTTCTGGATTGTCAAAATATTCGGAGACTATATTAGGCTTAATGTCTGATGGAGCTTTGAATACCATTTTTACTCAAGAGGAGTTTGATAAAGTAAAAGCACAAGCTATTGAAGGAGTAAAATCTTCAGATAAAAACGTTAGTGCGATTGCTAGACGTGTTGAAGGAGCTATTTTGTTTGGAAAAGACCATCCAGCTGGTGAGTTTGAAACAGAAGAAACTTTACAAAATGTAACACTTCAAGACGTAAAAGATTATTACGCAAAGTTCTTCACTCCTGAGAATGCTTATTTAGTGGTTGTTGGAGATGTGAAGACTAAAGATGTAGAGAAGTTGGCAACTAAGTTGTTTGGTGATTGGAAAAAAGTAACTAATAAAGTTGCTTCTTATACTGTTAAACCAAACGTAGCTAAATCTGAGATAGATTTTATAGATATGCCTAATGCTGTGCAATCAGAAGTTGCATTGGTAAATACGGTTGAATTAAAAATGACTGACAAAGATTATTTTGCTGCATTGATGGCTAATCAAATCTTAGGAGGTGGTGGAGAAGGGCGTTTGTTCTTGAATTTGAGAGAAGCTCATGGTTGGACTTATGGAGCATATTCTTCTACAAGTACAGCGCGTAAGTATCCTGGAAAGTTCAAAGCTTCTGCTTCTGTTCGTAATGTTGTAACTGACAGTGCTGTTGTTGAGTTTTTCAATGAAATTGACAAGATCAGAAAAGAATTGGTTTCTGCTGAAGAGTTAAAGATTGCAAAAGCTAAATTCGTTGGTAATTTTGTAATGGAGATTCAAAAACCAGAAACAATCGCTCGTTTTTCTTTAAATAAAGAATTACATGGGTTGTCAAATGATTTCTATGAAAATTATATTAAAAACATCAATGCTGTTACAGTCCAAGATGTTCAAAAAGCTGCTCAAAAATATTTCTTGAAAGACAATATGCGTGTAGTTGTTACAGGAAAAGGGACTGATGTTTTGAAAGGGTTGGAAGGATTGAATATGCCGATCAATTATTTTGATAAACTAGGTAATCCAGTAGCAAAACCAGAATATAACAAAGAGGTTGCTGCAGGAGTTACAGTTCAAACTGTATTGAATAAATATATCAATGCAATTGGAGGAGAAGCTGCTGTAAAAGGAGTTCATAGCATGTTTATTAAATCTTCTGCGACTATCCAAGGAATGCAAATGGATATGACCAGTAAGGTTACTGATAAAGGAGAAATGGTGATAGAGCAATCTATGATGGGAGCTGTAATGTCTAAGCAATTGATTACTCCAACAAAAGCGGTTGTGACAATGCAAGGGCAAACTCAAGAAGTTCCAGCAGAGGAAGTAGAAGAGATGAGAAAAGTAGCTGTTCCATTTGCTGAGTTAAAACAATTAGGTGATTCTAGCTTAAGTATTACAGGTGTTGAATCTATTGATGGAAAAGATGCTTATGGTGTTAAAGCTGGAAAAACAGTTAGTTATTACGATGTTGAAACTGGATTGAAAACAGCGACATTTACAACTATGGAACAAGGAGGACAAACTATGGTTCAAGAGGTTTATTATAGAGATTATAAAGATGTAAAAGGAGTTAAATTACCGTTTACAACTTTAATGAATGTAGGAATTGAAATCGAGTTAAAAACTTCAGAAGTTAAAATCAACGAAGGAGTTTCGGCAGCAGATTTTAAATAAGACGTTTTTTACAATAAATATGAAAAGAGCTATCAGATTAATTTGGTAGCTCTTTTTTTGTATTTTTGTATTGAAATGATTAAAAGATGAAAACTATGAAATATGTTGCTGTATTAGCACTTGTAGGTCTTGCTTTTACTGCTTGTAAAAATGAGGCAAAAGTTCAAGAAGGTACTGTTCAAGTAGAAGAGACTACTTCAAATGCAAAAGAAGTTGTTGCTCAAGGAGCTATTGAAAAAGCAAGTTTTGAAATTGAAGGTATGACTTGTGCTTTGGGTTGTGCGAAATTGATTGAAGGTAAGTTAGCTGGACTATCAGGAGTTAAGAATGTAGTAGTGGATTTTGAAACAAAAAAAGCGACCTTAGAATTTGACGATGCTCAACAAACAGAAGAAACAATTACAGCAACAGTTGAGAAAATTGCTAATGGTATTTATACAGTAGTTAATATGTCTACTGAAGAAGTGAACGAAGCTATTTAGTTTCCTTCTTATTAAGAGGGCTATTATATAACACAAAAAGAGGCTAAAGCCTCTTTTTGTGTTTTTGCATTTGTTAGAACATGAATGGCAAACAAAAATGTTGCTACACAATCTTGTCAAAAGCGAAGCTACGAAACCGTCTTTTAATTTTTCTTCCATTCTAATGATTCCATGATTTTACGCATATCGTTTTTCACATAGTCGGTAGCAGGTAATATGGAGTCGTAATTAGGTTTGGCATAGAAGTATAAAGAAGCAACTATAAAGTTGTTTAAACTGTCTGTAGCGTAGAATTGAGCGTTTGTTGCTGCATTGCCCTCTACTTCATAAAACATTCCGTAAACCCCCTTTTCTTTGTTTATATAAGGTTGTTCACTTATTCCGTCTGCTTTTATGAAATGTTCATAGGTTAGTTTTTGCGCGTCACTTAAAAGTACGTCTATGTTGTTTTTAACTGGTTTGTAGTTAATATAGATAGTAGCCTTCATTTCTGGATAGTGAACTTCAAATCCACAATCTTTTTGTTCTTTAATAGAACTCCAATCGTTAGCCTCGAAACTATATGTACAAGATGTTTCTACAAGGTCGTATTTAGGTGAAGGATAGTTTAGTGCTAAAAAGGCATCTGGTTTAGGTTGGCTGATATCTTTACATGCAATTGTAAATAGTAATGTGCCTACTAATGTGCTATATGTAAGAATTCTTTTTGTCATTGCTTGAAAGTTTTGTGTTCTCGGTAAAACGCAATTTGTTGTTTATTGTGTCAATACGTTGGTAAATATACAATCTACAAAAACAATTATACTAGTTTTATTTGAAATTTGAAGAAGGCTAATAGAATAAATATGTTGTCTAAATCTTTAGAATTTAAAAGGGAATATAGTCGTCGTTATTTTCTTTAGGAATGATAAAGTTGTCAATAGCTTGCTTTTTTAATTGAGTCATTTGTTCTTCTTTACTAAGAGGAGCATTTTCTTTCTTGGTTTGTAGAAAAACGAAATCGTTTACGTGGATTTCTACGATGCTTTTTTGAGTTCCATCCTCGGCTTGCCATTGTCTACTTCTCAATCTTCCTTCAACATAGATTTTATCTCCTTTAGAAAGATGTTTTTCGCAAAGTTCAGCGGCTTTATTTCGTACTACTATTTGGTGCCATTCGGTATTAGTTATTTTTTCGTTGGTGGTTTTGTTAATGTAAACCTCATTAGTAGCTAAAGAAAAGCGACAAATGCAACTGCCGTTTTCAAAGTAGTGCATTTTTACATCTTCTCCCAAATGTCCGATTAACATTACCTTGTTTAATGTTGCGCTCATAGAAAATAAAAAAATTAGAAATCAAATATAAGGTAAATTATAGGTCTATTAGATTGTTGTTTATAAAGTTGTGAATTACAATAGGAAATCCGATTTTTTGGAGTTCCTCTATTGAGGAGCTGTTGTTTAGTGCGGTTTCCGTATGTATTTTCCAAAATCGAATATGTAGTTTTTGGTGAGATAATTTATGGATTATAGGGTCGGTGTTACATAATTCTATTTGCTTTATCGCAAGATTTGGGAACAGAGAAGTTAGTTGTTGTTTAATATCTATTAATTCAGTGGTTGTAGATTCAATTAAAGGGAATTCATAAAGCTGTTGCCATATGTCTTTTTTGGTTCTTTGTTGAATTTGTGTGTTGCCGTTTGGATCTAAGAAGATGAGGTAGTCAAAATGACGATCTCTAACTTTGGTTTTGCTTAGTTTTACTGGTAAGCTACTTACTTCATTTGTTTGATAGGCAATACATTCCAGTTGAAAAGGGCAGATAGTGCAATCTGGACTCTGTGGAGTACATTGCAAAGCACCAAATTCCATAATTGCCTGATTAAAAAGGGCAGGGGAGTCTTTGGGGATTAAAGAAGCGGCTAAAGCTTGGAACTCACGCTTGGTGGTTAAGGTTGATATGTCTGAATTAATACCAAATCTACGAGCTAGTACTCTGAAAACGTTTCCATCAACAACAGGAATAACTTCATTGTAAGAAAAAGAAGCAATGGCAGCAGCAGTATATTCACCTACTCCTTTAAGTTTTAGTAGCTCTTTGGAGTTGTTAGGAAAAATACCATTATAGTCAAAAGCTACCATTTTTGCAGTAGCGTGCAGGTTTCTAGCTCGGGAATAATAACCTAGTCCTTGCCATAAATGCATTACTTTATCTTCCTCAGCATTTGCTAAATCGAACACAGTTGGAAATTCATGTAAAAATGCCTCGAAATAGGGTAAACCTTGAGCTACACGGGTTTGTTGAAGAATGATTTCTGACAGCCAAATGGCATATGGGTCTTTGGTTTCTCGCCAAGGTAGTGAACGCCTATTTTGTAAATACCAAGCTGTTAGTTTGTTAGAAAAATGCATCTCTAAAAGTATTAAATGCAAACATAAAACTTTATATGATTAAATTTTAATCGATTAAGATTGAATAATTGGATTTTAAATTAATATATTTGCACACTCTAAAAAATACAGACAACAACAAAATAATTTATAACTAAGATGACAAAAGCAGACATTGTAGCTAAAATCTCAGAAAGAATTGGGCTTGAAAAAGGTGACGTGCAAGCAACAGTTGAAACTTTTATGGAAGAAGTAAAAGAGGCATTAGAATCAGGTGAAAATGTTTATCTAAGAGGGTTCGGTAGTTTCATTATCAAAACTCGCGCGGAGAAAACTGGAAGAAACATCTCTAAGAACACAACAATTAAAATTCCGGCACACAACATTCCTGCTTTCAAACCTGCTAAAGTGTTTGTTGAAGGAGTTAAGTCTAAAACGGAAGTGACAATAAAATAAGTATTAATCTCTAAACTACACACATTATGCCAAGTGGTAAAAAAAGAAAAAGACATAAGGTAGCTACGCACAAACGTAAAAAAAGAGCGAGAGCTAACCGTCACAAAAAGAAAAAGTAGTTTAATACTACTTTTTCTATTTTTAAAACAAACGTTCATTGAAAAGTGTTATATTACTTTAAATACTATTAAAGGGTATGGCAAATCGGGTATTATTACCTGTAATTAATGTTAAATCCATCTGTACAAACGAGTTTGGTTTGAAATAATCAAAAAGTGAACAAATGTGTATGGATAAAAATATACTGTTATGAATAAAGAGCTAATTATTAGGTCGAATTCTGATACTGTAGATTTTGCCTTATTAAAAGATGGAAAACTAATTGAGTTACACAGAGAACGTGAAGAGGAATCTGGTTTTCAAGTTGGCGATATTTTTATCGCCAAAATTAGAAAGCCAGTCGCGGGATTGAACGCAGCCTTCGTTAATGTAGGTTTCGAAAAAGACGCATTTCTTCACTATCATGATTTAGGTCCAAACCTAAAAACACTGTTGAAATTCAGTAAACTTGTAAGCGCAGGTAAATTAAAGGATTACTCTTTAAAGAACTTAGCTTTTGAAGATGAAATTGATAAAGATGGAACCATCACAGATGTGTTGAGTGCCAATCAATCTTTATTAGTTCAGATTGTAAAAGAGCCTATTTCTACTAAAGGACCTCGAATCAGTTCGGAGTTGTCATTGGCAGGTAGGTATGTTGTTTTAGTTCCTTTTTCAAATCGTATTTCAATCTCTCAGAAGATTGAATCAAAAGAAGAAAAAGAGCGCTTAAAACGATTAGTACAATCAATAAAGCAAAAGGGATTCGGAGTAATCGTACGCACAGTAGCAGAAGGCATGAAAGTCGCTGAAATCGATAAAGATTTACAGAACCTAATGTCAAAATGGAATGCTATGTGTAAAAGACTGGTAACAGCACATCATCCATCCAAAATACTAGGAGAAGACAATAGAGCTTCTTCGATTCTGAGAGATGTATTTAACGATACATTTACTGGAATTCATACGGATGATGAAGATCTGTTTTACCAAGCCAAGGACTATTTGCAAGAGATAGCTCCTTCAAAAGTTTCCATTGTGAAACACTATCAATCGAAAGAGTTACCTCTTTTCGAAAAGTATAATATCGAGAGACAGATTAAAACCTCGTTTGGAAAAACAGTTTCAATGAGTAAAGGTGCATACCTTATCATAGAACACACAGAGGCTTTACATGTTATTGATGTGAATAGTGGAAACCGCTCAAACAAGGCTCAAAATCAAGAAGACACAGCTCTAGAGGTAAATATGATTGCAGCTGCTGAAATAGCTAGACAATTAAGACTTAGAGACATGGGGGGAATTATTGTAGTAGATTTTATAGACATGGGCAATCCGGAAAATAGAAAGAAACTATATGATTTTCTTCGAGAAGAAATGAGTGATGACAAAGCGAAACACAAAATCTTGCCCCCTAGTAAATTTGGACTAATCCAAATAACTAGACAAAGAGTTAGACCTGAAGTCAATATCAAAACGAGAGAGGAAGACCCGAATAACGAAAACGCGGAAATCGAAGCTCCTATTTTAGTTGTTGATAAAATCAAGGCTAGCCTAGAAAGAATTATTAAAGACAACAAGAAGGTTGTCTTAAATACGCATCCCTTTGTGGCGGCGTATCTTACACAAGGGTTTCCATCCCTTAGAACTAAATGGTTCTTGGAACATAAAAAATGGATAAAAATAATACCACGTGACGCTTACACGTATCTAGAATACCATTTCTTTGACGAAAAGGGAAATGAAATATCAGAATAAAGAAAAACGCCAAGCTTAGCTTGGCGTTTTTTTTTGCTTTAAACTCAATTCAAAATAGTTTTATTATCTATCAACTTCAAATGAAATTGTTGATTCATTACCTTCTGCGTCAACAATCGTTAAAAGATGTGTTCCTTTAGAAGCTTCTATACTCAGTTCGTGAAAGTGAGAAGTAGTGCCAATAAATTCACTGTCTAAATACCAGTGTAATAATCCTTTTTTTGACGAAGTAGCAGCCTTTGCGACAAAAGGTTGTATAGTGGATTGAAAGCTTTTAGCTAGATATATTTTAGCTAGATGTTTTGGATATATGAAAACTGGTGGTCTCTTTATGGCTCCCATGCAATCCTCTCTAAAAGAGGGTAATGGTCTATAAGTAGATTGTTGTTTACTATAGTAATAAGCCATAGTAGGAGGTAATACAAACCAAGGTTTTGTATAGATATTTTCACTGGACTCACAACTGAGGTTGACTTGAAAGTTCTCTGCTTCATCAAGATGAAGTAATTCGTGATAAGGGCATAAACCAGTCTTTTTAGCACGTTTGGGAATTAGTTGTTCGCTAGTAGGACAATATTCTTTTGCTAGATAACCACTCTGACTGCATACCTGAGCATATTCTAGGTCATTTAAAGGAGTTTCAAACCACGCAGGAGGATTTGGTAGTAAATTAAACATATCGAACATTATAGGGGCGGCATTTCGGACACCGCTCAATGAAGGACGTCCTTCTCCAGTGGCATTCCCAATCCAAACTCCAACCACATGGTTTTTATCCATTCCTATAGCCCATGCATCTCTTCCGCCATAGCTAGTTCCTGTTTTCCATGCAATTTGTAAGGAAGAGTCAAAATGTTTCCATCCTTGATCTTCATCGGGTCTATTCACCTCTTTTAAGGCTTGCATAGTTTGCCAAATAGCTCCAGCACCTAAGGTTGTTTTTGTAAAACTGCTTTTTCCGAAATCACTTTCTTGTCCCAGTTCCCAATTCAGCGAGTGTACTTCCTTGCTTCGGTATTTTCCGTTGCTCTCTTGATAATAATTTAATGTACCGGACCAACTTGCATAAGCTTTACAAAGATCCCAAAGACTGCTTTCTGCTCCTCCTAAAATTAAGGATAAACCATAATGGTTAGGGTGTTTATTGATGGCACTTAATTCCAATTTTTGTAATTGATCATAGAAACGATAAATTCCATAATCCTGTAACATCAATACAAAGGGAATGTTCAAAGAACGTGAAAGAGCTTGGTGTGCTGGCACAGCGCCATCATAATTCAATTGATGGTTTTGAGGTTTGTAACCAGAAATAATGGTTGGAATATCCGGTACAAGAGCATGAGGTAATAGTGTCGCATCATCTAACATTGCTGCGTATAGAAATGGTTTTAAGATACTGCCAGTACTTCTAGGAGCCGTGATAATATCAACATCTTTTTGATGTTCAGCAGTCGTGGGTGAATTGCCTATATAACTAACAATATTTCTGGTTTTAACATCGACTACTATAACTGCTATATTATATATTTCGGATTGACTATAAAGTTCATAGTAAGATTTAACTATGTTTTGAGCCTGAGCTTGGATGTTGTAATCAACCGTGGTTGTAATTCGTTGTTGTGGTTTGCTCTGAGCAACTTTGGTCAATAAATGAGGTGCTAGTTGAGGCAACGGATGTGGTTTGCCAGGTAGAGGTTCTAGGATTGCAAGTTCATAGGTTTGTTGGTCAATAATGTTTTGTGAGAACAGCTTTTTTAGCAAGGTATTTCTTTTGTTGAATAATATTTCTTGATTTTTACCGGGGTAGATCAAACGAGGAGCATTAGGTAAAACCGCTAAAGTCGCAGATTCAGCCCATGACAGTTGGTCGGCTGTAGTTCCAAAATACCTCCAAGCAGCAGCATCTAAACCTACTACATTACCTCCAAAAGGAGCATGAGCTGCATATAAATTAATGATAGCATCTTTGCTGTATTTGAATTCCAAACGGGTTGCCTGAACGGCTTCTATTAATTTTTCAAAATAGCTTCTTTTCTTTCCGTCTCTTGCTAGTCTGATGGTTTGTTGGGTTAGTGTACTACCTCCTCGAATAACTCTTTTGGCTTTAAAGTTAGTGTATATCGCTTTTGAAATTGAAATGGGATTTATACCCCAATGATATTCAAAGTACGCATCTTCAAATTGGATTAAACACATTTTGAATTTCTCAGGTACCTGATTATGTATAGGAAAGCGCCATTGACCGTCCGCAGCAATTTGTGCCCCCATCAGCGTACCGTCATTACTGTTGATAACAGTAGAGTATGGTTTGTCGAACAAGGGAGATGGCAGGCAAAAACAATATGCAATTAGGGCAATAAGTCCCAATGTACATTTGATTTTGTGTTTGCTAACAAACGATTTGATTCGTTGAAGGAGTAAAGTCATATTTTTATAAATCACAAAGAAATGGTTGTTATGACCATTTCTTTGCGTTTGAATATTTAATAAACAACATCAATCCATTGACCCTGAGTACGCGCTTGATAGTTGGAATCGTACATCGCGTTTGCTTGTGCACCCGGCATATAGTAATGACCCAAATAACTAGCGTTTAGCGTTACTTTTAAAACTTTGGTTTGCTGAGGGTTTAGACTAAAATAAAAGTTAGTTCTATCATCTCGAATATCTGTGTGGTCCACCAAATTAGATTCTGAACCAGCATCTGCATATCGAAGGTTTACAATCTCCCAACCTGAAGGTATAATCTGAGTCAAGGCTATATTTGTTAGCGATTGATTGCCTGTGTTAGTGATAGAAATTTCACAGCTAAACTCGGTTCCTTGCGGTAATGAATTTACGGATAAAGGCATTCCAGTTAGTGTTTTGAATTGAGTGCGCAATTGTAATCCAGATTGTGAAATCAACTCTTCACCGACAGGAAGAATACCACTGTAGTTTAAGTTCACAAAAACTCTAGTGTTATTTTTATTTTCTAAAGTAATACTGTTTTCATTTCGAACACTTTTTAGGTTGTTCTCTATAAAAGCTCTTTTAGTATTTACTTGATTTGAAACAGCGTTGTAATTATAACTTAGAAGCATTCCTTCTGAATTAGCATTTTGCTTTAAGTATTTAGACATTGCATTTAGGGAATAAGCAGTTCCTTGTGTACTCATCCATTGATTAGAAGATAGGCGTTCAGCCAAATCGATTGCTAATTGATGAGCCTTTGTTTTAAGGTTTAAGCTTAAGTATGTTTCCAGTGCCATCGCCATGTTTCGTTCTTCAGAACCAAAATAGAATTTAGTACTGCCTCCCCAAGGAGTGTTATTTGTCAAAGAAAGGGCAGCCTCTTTTTGTCCCGCTAAAGCATAGGCTGCTGCAAGACGCAATTTAGTATCGTTGGAAATTCCTTTGGTTTCTCGGAGTCTATTCATAGAAGCCAAATCAGGAGCCCCAGCTAATGCTAAGGTATAAAGGCGATAACTTTGTGCTAAATCGTTTCCATATCTATTTTCAAAACGCCATTGTCTAGCTGTTTTTTGTTGGAATGAAATCCAATTTGTTTTGCTGTTAACAGGTAATACATAGCCTTTCTTCTCCGCCTCTATGAAGAAGTGACCAATATAAGAAGTAGACCAATCGTCAAAATATCTAGAACCCGTCCAATAAGTGAAACTACCGTCCGCTAATTGATTTGCTGCTAGTTTCTGAATTCCTTTGGTTACATTTTTCTGTATGCTCGATTTTTGAGTAGCAGTTAATTCCATGAAATCAGACAAGTATAGCTGTGGGAAAACACCAGAGGTGATTTGCTCCGAACAACCATGAGGATAGCTGATTAAATAGTTTAAGCGCGAATTTAAGTTCACACCAGGGAAAGTAGAGAATTCCAGAACAGCTTTGTTGCTGTTTGGTATTCCAAATGCCTCCCAGTTGAGTGTAGTTGTCGAATTTGGTTCTAATATTACTTTCTTCTGTTGAAAGCTTTCAGGGTTTGGATTGACAATATCTAATTCTACTTCGTAAAAAGCTTTTTCACGTCCAGAACTCACCTCAATGGCTACTTTTGTAATTCCAGTAGTATTTCCAACCTCCAATTCAAAATAAGCAACTTTTTCATCAGGTTCTTCAAAATAAAGAGATTGAGTTGAAGAGTTTGCCACCTTAAACTTAGAATCGGTTTTAAGCTGAATGTTTACGTTTTTAATGGCATTCTCCATGGCGAATACAGTAACGGGTAAAGTGATTTTTTCACCGGTTACTACTCGTCTAGGAAGAGAGCCAAGCACCATTAAAGGTTTTTTTACAGCGGTTGTTTTCTCTGCCTGTCCGTAAGCTCTTTGTTCTACATTCGAAGCTACTACCATGGTTCTTACTGAACCGATGTAGTTAGGTAGTTTGATAGTATGAGATGCTTTTTTACCTTTCTCAAGTTTAAAAGGACCTTTGAAAATCACAACTGGTTTAAAGCGGTTGGCTTTTTTAACCTTACCTGCTCCTAAGTCTTCGTCTCCACCGATACTAAAAACTTGGTTGATAGTTCCGCTATAGGCTCCAATAACATCGTTGTAAACATCCCAAGTTTTAACCCCAAGTGCCACTTTAGCGTAAAAACTATCCCAAGGTCTAGGGGTTGCAAAGCGGGTTAAGTCTAGTAAACCTTCTTCGACGATTGCTATGGTATAGGTCATTGATTGACCTGATTTCTCACTTACTTCAACTTTGAATTCTTGTTCAGGTTGTAATGCGTCAGGCATTTTTATAACAGGTTCTAAAATAGATGCCTTGTTGTGAACAAGTAAAGGAACAATACCATAAAGACGTATAGGTGCATTGTTTAAAGTGCTAGCATGTGGTTGAATCAAAGTGATGTTCACATACGCATTCGGTGCCATATTTTCAAGTATGTCGAGTTCGAAAACAGTTTCTCCTTTTGCTGTTTCAACCCAATGTGTTTCCAGAACTTGAGATCCATTTTCAATAGATATTAAGGCACGACCACCTTCACTAGATGGGAATGATATTTTAGCTTTGTCCTTAACAGAATAGTCTTTTTTGTCCAATGCGATAGAAAGCGTAACAGCTTCCTGACCTGCATTGTTTTTTGATTTACCAGACCAATAAGGCCAATCTATATAAAAGCTTTGGGAAGCAATATGACCGCTATCTAAATTGGTAACTACTAATTCATAACGTCCCCAATCTTCATCTGGAATCAGTGTTTCAAATGAAGCCTGACCTTGTGCATTGGTTCTAACAGTTGTACTGCTATATAATTGATGGTGTAGGGAGGTGCTGTAGTTAGAAATTCCATTATCAGAAGAATCCCACCACCATTGAGAATCTATTCTATATAAATCTACTTGAAGATTTGCAGTAACGGCTTGTCCTTTTGCAGAAAGTGCTTGAAGTTTAAAACTGTTTTTAACGCCTGTTTCCAACATGCCGTATTTGTTTCCTTCTGGACTTGCAATACCAACATAAGAAGGAAAAGGAGCATAGGTAACGCTCGATACATCTGTGCTCACATCTCCGCCTTGCTCGTGTATTTTAGTGGTTACTAATAATTGTAACATACCCGTATCACTAGCTGAGGTTATCTTGGGAAACACAAACGAAAAAGCACCGCTTTCATCTGTTCTACCTGAAAACAAGTTTAGTTCTTCTTGGTAGTTAGAAGAAAGACTATTGTTGAAAGAATATTTTTCAAACCCCTTAAAGCTTGTTTTTTGATGGCGTAGTTTGGCTTGTACTTCTGCTTTCAGATTCTTTGCTACGGTACCTTGTAGCCAATTTATTTGATAATGAACGGTTTTTTGAACCCCAGCTTGAATAACACTGCCTTCAATATCATTTTTGATTTTTAGGCGGTTAGGTTTTATGGTTTCTATTTTTATACGTTTATAGAATTTAGCACCACCAACACTTATTTGCACTTCCCAGTTACCTGTTGGAGCATTTTCAAGAGTGATTAACTCAAAAGTATAGTGATTTTCTTTATTCTTAAAAGTTGTTTGTTGTAGTACTACTTTTCCGTAAGGATCGGTTAGGCGTAAGTTTATAGGATGTTTTTCAGGTAATTGACGAGCGCCATCATCAAGGATGAAACCTAAATGAATTGCGTCTCCAGGACGCCATACGCCTCGCTCGGAATAAATAAATCCTTGAAGCCCTTTTTGTAAACTAGCTCCATCTACATCAAAATTACTAACAGATAGAGAGGTACCGTCGTCTAGACGAACATAGGTCGTATTCTTGTTTTTTTTAACAACTGCAAAATAAGCTGTTTTTTCCAACAGTATGTTTGCGATACCAGTATTGTTAGTCTCTAGTTTTTGCAAAAGTTGTTGCTGGTAGTCGAATATCTCTATACTAGCATTTGCTACAGGTTCCGTTGTGATTAGATTAGAAACTATAAAAGTATAATTCTGATTGCTTCCTTTCTTGACAATCACAGCTAAATCTGTAGCTAGTATATTTGTAGATACTTCTCTGTTATAATAGTAGGAGCTATGGCAAGGATTATCTCTTTCTTCCCAACGGTAGTTCATATAAAAATCAGAGTCGTAATAATCGTACTCATCCCCAAAGTTTTCTTCGGTGTCGTCTTCAGAGGTTTCTTCTTCTACAACAGTCTCTTCTCCTTGACAAGGATAGTTAGAATAACTTCTTTTGAAAGAAAATTCAACTCTGTAGATAGCTCCAGGATTAGGTTCAATAAGTGAAGACAAGTCTAAAGCGTATGAGCCCCATTGTCTTGAGGTCTGAGAGGAAGTAGTAAGTTCTAACGTCTTTTTTGCGATAGGTGAAGCTACTTTTCTCAGGTCGTATTTACTGTCAAGTGCGTTGTCTTGAAGAAATTGCAACACGTTGTTTTCAAAAATCTGATATACTTTCACATCGACTTTCTTTAAGTTGATAGCTTGAAAGTTTATTTTTAGGTTTTGTGAACTCGGCAATATAGTTCCACTTTTAATCAGACGAACCTCTGGCTTTGGAAGCTCAAAGTTCATTTCAAAAGTTTCTGTTGTAGTTGTTTTTACACCATTGCTACTTTCAATACCTGGATGAATAGTAAGGGTTAGGTTTTGGTTAAAAGGAGTATCACTACTCACTTTTAAAAGATTTCCATGCGTGCTAAATACTATTCTATCTTGGTGATTCAGGGTGATTAAACCGTCAAAGTCTTGATTCTTTTTTAATGTTTCTGAGAAATTGATTGAAAACGATTGCTGGTTGTCTAGATTGTTGTCTAGAATAGTTTTAAAAGCTTTGAAAACATTTCTTGCAGGAATGTCTTCTTCTACTTGACCTTTCAGTGTTTGATTGTCTATAGATTGATCCCAAAAAACCAATAGTTTTTCAACATCTGCTTGTCTTTTTATGTTCGAAATGCTAAAATCAAATACAGTCGCATCCACATCTGCGGAACCAGATACGTCTACTTTTAATTTTTGGCTACCCGTTTTTGCTTGAAGTAATTCTTCTACTTGCTTTTTAGACATCCAATCACTTGCGGTTAAACGACCATTAACCAAATAGGAATCTTCATCAAGAGATTGAAAATCTAACAAGTCCACTTGAACGTTTAAAGGAGAGGTCAATACCAAGAAATGAAAGTTCTTTAATTCATTAGGAACTTCTGTGAATTTAGAAAGATGTAAAGTGATTCTGTATTTTTCACCATGCTTTAGAGCTTCATTTGGAACAAATGATAAGGTGTTGTTTGGTAGGTATATCACTTTACCCTTAACATTGGGTTCAATGCTAAAAAACTTGTCATCTAATTCTTGATTTGGTGTCCAACCTTCAGGGGTGGTTTTCAAGCCCACTTGAAAAGTCCCTTTAGAAGAAATCATACCAGAAGTATAACTAGTGATAAAATCTTTAAAAAGAGTGGGGTCAGAAAGTTCAGCGTTCTTTTGATTACCACAAGATTGAACTAGTAGTGTAAGGACGGTAAGGAGTAGTAAATGGAACCGTTTCATAGCAGTTGTTTATTTAGTTATCTTCTTTTTGTAAAAAAGGAAAGCATTAAGTCACGGCACGGGTTTTCCAGAACTCCGGTTGTGATAGTTGTTTTTGGATGTAATTGACCACCTAAAGAGCGAAAACCTCTTTTTTCATCAGAAGCTCCAAAAACCACACGAGAAATTTGACTCCAATAGAGAGCTCCTGCACACATTTGACAAGGTTCTAGTGTTACAAAAAGCGTACAGTCCTTCAAGTATTTTCCACCGATATAGTTAGCCGCAGATGATATCGCTTGGATTTCAGCATGAGCAGTGACATCACAGAGTAATTCTGTTAGGTTGTGAGATTTTGCAATCACTTGTTGATTGGAAACCACTATAGCTCCAACCGGAATTTCTCCTTTGTCGAAGGCTAGTTGAGCTTCTTTTAAAGCCATTTGCATAAAATACTCATCAGTAAACAGATCCATCATTTTTAAAGCTAAAAGGGGTTTGTGAACTCAAAAGTAAAAACAATATCGTAATTTTGTTTTTAATTACACCTAAAATGTCTGATTTACTATCAAAAATAGCGGTTCCCGGGGATATACGAATGTTGGAAATCCCGGAATTATCCACCTTAGCTCACGAAGTGCGGCAATTTATTATTGATATAGTCGCTGTTAAAGAAGGGCATCTAGGAGCTAGTCTGGGAGTAGTTGAGTTAACCATAGCATTACACTATGTTTTTAACACACCAGATGATTTATTGGTTTGGGATGTAGGACATCAAGCTTACGGTCATAAAATACTTACAGGTAGGAAAAATGATTTCCATACCAATCGACAAAAAGGTGGAATTAGTGGGTTCCCGAATAGAAAGGAAAGTATTTATGACACCTTTGGAGTTGGACATTCTTCAACAGCTATCTCCGCAGCTTTAGGAATGGCAATTGCATCTAAATTGCAGAAAAAAACTAAAAGACAGCATGTCGCTGTAGTTGGAGATGCTTCTATCGCATCAGGTATGGCATTTGAGGGATTGAATCATGCTGGGGTTAGCGATGCAAATATTCTGGTAATACTCAATGATAATGCTATTGGTATAGATCCTAGTGTAGGGGCTTTAAAAGATTATTTAACTTCGGTTAAATCTGGAATAAACCCACCTGAAAATAATATGATAAAATCGTTGAATTTCGATTATTCTGGTCCTATCGATGGACATGATTTGCCGAGATTGATTCGAGAATTAAAAAGACTTAAAAAAGTAAAGGGACCTAAGTTCCTGCATGTGATAACTACAAAGGGAAAGGGACTTAAACAAGCTGAAGAGAATCAGGTAAAATACCACGCTCCGGGTAAGTTTGACAATCTAACAGGGGAGTTATTACCCAACGATGAAGGGCATTTACCCGCGAAGTATCAAGATGTTTTTGGATTGACGTTAGTGGAATTAGCTACTAAAAACCAAAAGATTGTTGGAATAACTCCTGCTATGCCAACAGGGAGTTCCATGAAGTTTATGATGGATGCATTTCCCGAACGAGGTTTTGATGTAGGAATTGCTGAACAGCATGCTGTAACATTAGCAGCTGGGATGGCAACTCAAGGGTTATTGCCTTTCTGTGCTATCTATTCCACTTTTTTGCAACGGGCTTATGACCAAGTGATACACGATGTTGCTCTGCAACAATTACCAGTTGTTTTTTGTTTGGATAGAGCTGGCTTAGTTGGAGAAGATGGGGCTACACATCATGGGCTCTATGATTTAGCATATCTTAATTGCATTCCACAAATACAAATCGTTGCTCCAATTAATGAATTGGAGTTGAGAAATTTGTTGTATACTGTTCAGTTAGGGATCGAATATCCTATTGCAATTCGCTATCCTAGAGGTAGAGGGGTGTTGAAAGATTGGAAAAAACCTTTTGAGAAACTTGATTTGAAAAAGGTGAAAATGTTGAAAAAGGGAACTAGTAGTGCTTTTTTAACTACCGGTACTATTGGTAATAATGTTATAAGTGCATTTGAGAGAGCTACTAATAACAAATGGGGGCATTATCATTTTTTAAGTGTAAAACCAATTGATGAAACGGTACTTCATGAGCTTTGTAAAATATATAAAAAATTAGTTACAATAGAAGATGGAACGGTAAAGGGTGGATTTGGCAGTATTATTGCTAATTTTGTAGCTGAGAATTATACCGATGTTGAATTGGAAATAAAAGGTGTGCCCGATGAATACATTGAACACGCCACTGTTGTTGAACAGCAAGAGTATTGCGGTATAGATACACAAGCTATTGTTGAAATAATAAATAATTAATGAATTCGATTACTTTACTTTTAAAAAATACCATCAAAATAATACTATTAGGAATGTCCTTAATTCTTTTTCAAGGGGTATATGCTCAGGAAACGGAAACAGTTAAGGATACAGTAAAATTCCGTGTTGCAGATAAAGTAGGAGACAAAGATGTCAGTGCACAGAATAATCCTTTCAATCCTCTTATGGGATTTTTACCTTTAAAGAATAACAGTGTAACCTCAAATAGAACTCGGATAGCGGTTATGTTTGATGGTAATAATGCAATACCTTATTTTAAACCAGAGATTTTTGTAGAAAGAAACAAGCCTAAATTAGCGCCTATAGTTGCTAATTATGTTCCAGCAAAAATCAACCTAAATTTCATACCTAAGAATGATACAATCATTGGGTATTGGGATAAAATTGTAAAGACGGGGTTAGATATGAATCAGATTTCGTTTGTGAATTGGAGTTCTGGGGGGGATAATTCTATTTCTGGTTTGGCCAAGATAGACTTGGGACTAAAGTTTACAAAAGGACGTTTGATATGGGATACCAATTTAGCTGTTCGTTATGGTTTAAATCAGCAAGAAGGTAGAGAGATGCGAAAAACAGATGACGTTTTGGAATTGAATTCTACTTTCGGATATAAATCAGGAACTCTTTCCGATTGGTATTATACTTCTAAGTTGAATTTTAAGACGCAATTTACAGAGGGTTATGCTTATCCGAATGTGGAGCAACCTATATCTATGTTTATGGCTCCAGCTTATTTGTTTCTAGGGGTGGGTGCTGAGTATTCTGAACCTATGACGAATATGAAATTCTATATTGCACCAATTACTTTGAAGTCGACATTTGTAATGGATGAAACACTTGCGAATCAGGGGGCTTTTGGTGTAGATGCAGCTGTTTACGATGAGAATGGTGTGCTTGTGAGTAAAGGTAAGAATTCAAGAAGTGAAGTAGGTCTTTTGTTGAGCAATGAATGGAAGAGGGAGATTTTTAAGAATATAACTATAGATCATAAATTATCATTGTATACAGACTATGTTAATGGGTTTGGAAATGTGGATATCAGCTGGCAAATATCATTTGATATGAAAATCAATGATTTTGTAAAAGCTAATGTTGGTGCTCAATTGATTTATGACGATAATATTAAGAATAAGCGAGAGGTTAATGGAGAACAAATTATAGAAGGGCCAAGAGTGCAATTTAAACAGCTTCTCGGTGTAGGATTGGCATATACTTTTTAGTATTTTTATACACTAAATACAATAATTATGAATAGAAAGGTAGCTTGTTTGTTAAGTGTCTTTTGGTGTTTAACGGGCTTTTCACAAGCTCTGGAAAAAGATAGCATCGTTTTACCGTCTAGTCATGCACCAGATTTAAAATACAGAGAGGACCAATTTTATTTTGGTGTCACTCACTCTATTCTTCAAGATAAACCTAAGGGGTTCTCACCTCGAACACTGTCTTTAGGTGTTCAATTCGGTTTTTTAAGAGACTTTCCAATAAATGAGAGCAGAACCATTGCTATAGCACCTGGTGTGGGATATTCCTATTTTAATCTTCATAATAATCTTGCGGTTATGCCGAGCAATGAATTTGTTATAATGGAAAGTTATAATAGAAATGCACAGAATAGGCATTATATTGATTTTCCACTAGAATTGCGTTGGAGAACTTCTACTCCTGATAGTCACAAGTTTTGGCGTGTGTATGTGGGGCTTAAAGCAAGTTATCTTTTGACTAATAAAAACAGTACTTCCGATGAATTGGGAACAAGTTTTTTGCAGAAGAATATGGTTAATTTGAACAAGTGGACTTATAGTATGTATGTATCTGCAGGGTTCAATACGTGGAATCTACATGTTTCTTATGGATTGAATAATATCTATAAAGATAATTTGTTTGAAGGAGATTCAAATAAGCTTCGTTATTTCAACGCTGGTTTGATGTTTTATATCTTATAGGGCTATTATAGTCCACAAGATAAGCTGAGGGATTAATCCTAATAAAAAACCTCCAATAACTTCTTTAGTAGTATGTGCTTTTAGAAAAAGTCTAGAAGTTGCGGTTAGCCCAAGAGCGAAAATCAGCAAAATAGTACCTATCAAATGTGCCTCATAAAAGTGTAGAGAAAACAACACATAAAAAGCTAATAAGGCTGTTATGTTTGCTACGTGTACGCTGAGCTTTTTTCCAAAAAGCAAACATATAGTCAACCCGATATAGGTGTACATCAACCCCCAAATAAAAAGGTTGAATTCATATACGTTGTTCGCTTGTAGAATATAGTTCTTTAATAAGAATAGCAGACCTATTTGAATTAAGAAGGGAGTAATCCTTTCTTTTTTATTGTGAACCATTATGCTGGACTTCAATGCGTGTAGCGAATGCAATAGAAAGTAAATAGCAGTAGGAATTAGAAAGGTTGTAACTACAACCTGACCAATAGTAATGCTTATTTCCAAAGGTTGAAAAAACACATAGGCATCTAAAAAGTACAGCAAAATCGCTAGTGTTGGAATAACAATAGGATGGAAAATGTAGGAGAAAAAAGAAATTGTTTTTCTCATTTTTCTATTGCTTATATTTTTTTACGCATTCTAGCCACTGGAATGTCTAGTTGTTCTCTGTATTTTGCAACAGTTCTTCGAGCGATTGGATACCCTTTTTCTTTTAGCAATTCGGCAAGCTTATCATCTGGATGAGGTTTTTTCTTGTCTTCATCGCGAATGATATGTTCTAAAATCTTTTTGATTTCAATAGTAGAAACTTCTTCTCCTTGGTCGTTCATCATCGCTTCCGAGAAGAACGTCTTAATCAATTTGGTTCCATAAGGAGTTTCAACATACTTGCTGTTTGCAACTCTAGAAACCGTTGAAATATCTAAACCAACCACATCGGCTATATCCTTTAGAATCATCGGTTTTAGCTTTGTTTCATCTCCAGTAAGGAAATACTCGTTTTGATACTCCATAATGGCGCTCATGGTCACAAAAAGGGTTTCTTGGCGCTGTTTAATGGCGTCTATAAACCATTTGGCTCCATCTAGCTTTTGTTTGATGAATTGAACTGCGTCTTTTTGTGCGTTAGAAGCTTTTGAAGAATCTTTATATGTCTGCAACATCTCCTGATAGTCTTTAGAAATGTGTAGTTCTGGAGCATTTCTGCCGTTTAAACTTAGTTCTAATTCTCCATCGATGATTTTGATAGAAAAATCAGGAATAACGTGTTCTATGATTTTATTATTTCCAGAGAAAGCTCCACCTGGTTTTGGGTTAAGGCGCTCTATTTCGTCTATAGCTGCGCGCAATAGGTCTTTAGAAACTCCATATTTAAGTAGCAATTTATCATAGTGCTTTTTGGTAAAAGCATCAAATTGATTTTGTATGATGTTAATTGCAAATTCAACAGACTCACTAGGTGTTTTATGACGCAATTGCAACAATAAACATTCTTGTAAATCTCTAGCACCAACACCTGCTGGTTCTAGTTCATGGATTATTTGCAATACTTGGGTAACGGTTTCCTCATCTGTATAGATACCTTGAGTAAAAGCTAAGTCGTCGACAATGTCGGAAATAGCTCTTCGAATGTATCCCATATCGTCAATACTTCCAACAAGAAATTCGGCTATGCTTCTTTCTTGGTCATCTAGGATGAAAGTGTTTAACTGGTTTAACAAGTCTTGGTGAAAACTTACAGATGCTATAATAGGCGATTCGTAATCATCGTCATCTTGACTGTAGTTGTTCGCTTGAAGTTTATAGTCAGGTGTTTCGTCATCGCTTAAATATTCGTCGATATTGATGTCTTCTGTCTCAATGCGTTCATTGTCGTAATCGTCGAACTCATCGTTATTGTCAAATTCATCCATCTCGTTGATGTCTTCTTCTTTTCCAGATTCCAATGCCGGATTCTCAATCATCTCTTCTTTCAGCCTTTGTTCAAAAGCAAGCGTAGGCAATTGAATCAGCTTCATCAGTTGAATCTGCTGAGGTGAAAGTTTTTGAGATAGTTTAAGTTGTAAGTTCTGTTTAAGCATTGTTTTGAAAATAAAAAGATAATACTAGCAATAAAAAAATGTTTACTTTATTCGCTTTCAATTTTATCAAATTTAATAAAATTAGCGGATAAAGTAAACATTTAAAATAAATACAGTTAATGTTAGAACTCAGCGTTTTGTGGAGTTCTTGGGAAAGGAATCACATCTCTGATGTTTGTCATTCCAGTAACAAACAGCACTAGACGCTCAAATCCAAGTCCAAAACCACTATGTGTAGCAGTACCAAACTTACGAGTTTCTAAATACCACCATAACTCTTCTTGGTCAACACCCATGGCTTCCATGCGCTCAACCAATTTGTCATAGCGTTCTTCTCTTTGAGAACCTCCAACAATCTCTCCAATTCCAGGGAATAGGATATCCATGGCACGAACGGTTTTTCCGTCTTCGTTCATTCTCATATAAAATGCTTTAATATCAGCTGGGTAATCAAATAAGATTACTGGACATTTAAAGTGTTTTTCTACCAAGAAACGCTCATGCTCACTTTGTAAGTCAGCACCCCATTCGTTGATTAGATATTTGAATTTTTTATTTTTATTAGGTTTACAACCTTTTAAAATATCAATAGCTTCTGTGTAGCTAACGCGTTTGAAATTGTTCTCTAATACAAAGTTTAATTTTTGTAAAAGACTCATATCGCTTCGTTCAGCTTGTGGTTTGTTTTTTTCTTCGCTTAATAAACGTTCTTCTAAGAACTGTAGATCGTCTTCACACTTTTCAAGTACGTATTTAATAACGTATTTAATAAAGTCTTCAGCCAAATCCATGTTGTCGTCAAGATTGTTGAAAGCAACTTCAGGTTCAATCATCCAAAACTCAGCTAAGTGTCTTGAAGTGTTTGAGTTTTCAGCGCGGAAAGTAGGGCCAAAAGTATAAACTTGACCTAAAGCCATTGCATATGCTTCTGCTTCTAATTGACCAGAAACGGTAAGGTTAGTAGTTTTTCCGAAGAAATCTTCGCTGAAATCAATAGAACCATCTTCTTTCTTAGGAAGATTGTCTAATGGTAAAGAAGTAACTCTAAACATTTCTCCAGCACCTTCAGCGTCAGAACCAGTTATAATTGGGGCATTGAAATAAACAAAGCCTTTGTCTTGAAAATATTTGTGAACAGCATAAGATAGAACACTTCTAACACGCATAATTGCGCCAAAAGCATTTGTTCTAACTCTAAGGTGAGCTTGTTCACGTAAAAATTCTAAAGAGTGTTTTTTAGGTTGAATAGGATATTCATCTGGATTAGCTTCCCCTAATACCTCTAGATTGTTTACTTGAATCTCTACATTTTGACCAGCGCCTTTACTTTCCACCAAAGTTCCAGTAACAGATATTGCTGCTCCTGTATGAATCTTTTTTAATAAATCAGCAGGTAAATTCTCAAAATCAACTACACATTGGATGTTTTTGATTGTAGAACCATCATTTAATGCGATAAATTGATTGTTTCTAAAAGTTCGAACCCATCCTTTAGCTTTTACTTCGTGTAAAAAATTCGTGCTATTAATTAGATCAATAATTTTGGTATGCTTCATTGTTGCTTGTTATATTTAATGTAAAAAATATCAATTCTAGAAAATCTAAAATACCTGCAAAGATACTAAAAATATGTATGGAATAGTAGAGATGAGAGAAATTAGAAGGGTTGTGGTTTCTTAGTTTTAGAACTCCCATTCTTTACTTTATGATTTTGTCTCCAAATATCTAGTTTTTAATAAATTTAATTTGAGATGTGTTTCCTGATTTTTCAATTTGTAAAAAGTAGATTCCTGTTGCTAGGTTCTGTATGTCTATAAGATAGCCAGAGGTGTTTTCTTGAAAATCTGTTTTGTACGACCTTCCCATTATATCAAATACAGTTATGTTTTCGAAATCTATTTCAGTATTTAAATTCAGATTTGTTGATGCTGGATTTGGGTATAAAAGTAACTGAGTGCCGGCAAAGGAGTTTAAAGATAGGTTTTCTATCTGTATGGTTTTGCTGGTTTTGCTCGATTCTCCACATTTGGTTATAGTTAGGGTAACTGTATATGTTCCTTTTTTAGTATATGTATGAACTGGTGTAGCTGTATTGTCAGTTGTTCCATCTCCAAAATCCCATTCATAAGTGTCTGCATTGGTAGAAAAATCTAGGAAACTGATGGTTTCATCAGTAGCGTTGTAATCGAAATCTGCTATAGGCATTTGATTTAAGAGGTTCCATGCTTTCATGTTGTTGTAAACGACAGTTTTAACAGCTTCTTGAATAGCAGCTAAAGCTGGAGCAGGCAATGAGTTTGCAAAGGTTGAAGCGTAAGGGTCTCTTTTAAAGAAAACGGTATAAAAGGTATATGCAGATGCCATTGCCCCAAATTGAGATGGATGCGATTCATCGCTAGAATATAAATCATAAGCGGGATAGTTATTGATTAGATAACGCCACACAGCACCCACTGGAGAAATAATTCCTTTATTGTTGTTTGCTAGGTTTTTGTATGTATTGCTAATTAAATCATCCATACCTAAATAAGTGCATACGGGAGGCCATGTAGGACAGTTTCCAGCGTCTCCATATTTTCGTCCCCATGTCATATAGAAGGTTACTTCAGTACATGGGTTGCTGTTTTTTATTTGTTTGCTTAATGTGGCAGCATAGGGAGCGACTAAGTTGTTGACATCGGGTGTAGGGAAAGAGGGGAGTTGACTTTGCTCTTGTAGTACAACATAGTTCCAATCTCCTATGTCAATAGTGTTCTTTACATAAGTATTTTCTGAATGCTGTTTTAAAGTTGCTCCTCCTGGTGTGTGTGCTTCATAAATTAATTGGTCACCTGAGTCTTTAGCAATTTTCTCAATCAAATCTGGAATATTTTCTGTTGCGGTATAGCTGTTTCCTATGAAAAATACTTTTTTTGTTTTTTGGGACCATAGGACTATGCTGCATAATAGAAAAAAGAGGATAGTTGTTAATTTCATAAAGAGCTTATTTGATAATTTATGTTTTAATATTGTTAAAAATTACTCAAATATAGAAAATTGAAAGAGAATAACTGTGATGTTGTGTTTCTTTTGAATGGAAATAAATACTTTTTTTGATAAAAATATTTTAAATACAGAAATGGATGCTTGTTTGGTTTTTAAAATATTAAATTAAAAATAATATACAGCAAAAGTGTTTGTGTAGACTATCTTTGCAAACTTAATTTTGAAAGTTACTATTATGAATTGGTTGTTGTTAATTATAGGTGGACTGTTTGAAGTAGGGTTTGCATCTTGTTTAGGAAAGGCAAAAGAAACTTCGGGAACTACTTCGGCTTTATGGATGGTTGGTTTTTTCGTTTGCTTGAGCATCAGTATGTTTTTGCTTTATAAAGCAACTCAGACATTGCCGATTGGAACGGCTTATGCTGTTTGGACGGGAATAGGTGCTGTAGGTACTGTTTTGGTTGGAATATTTGTCTTTAAGGAATCAGTAGATTTTTGGAGAGTCTTCTTTATCTCAACACTTATTGCATCCATTATTGGATTGAAGTTTGTTTCAAATTAAATTATGATAAAGAAACTATAGAAGGCGCTTTTATTTGAGCGTCTTTTTTTGTGATTATTTAAAGGATAAAAAAAATCCGATTCAATTGAATCGGATTTTTTTGTTATAGTGAAGTGTTTAATATAATTAAACAGTCATGATTTCTACTTCTTTCACAGCATAAACTTCGTCTACTTTTTTGATATAAGTATCAGTAAGTTTTTGAATGCTGTCTTCTGCAATTTTACAAATATCCTCAGAAGTTCCGTCTTTCTCTTCTTTTTTGATATCGTTATTCGCGTCCTTACGTACGTTTCGAATACTTACTTTAGCATCCTCAGCTTCTGATTTAGCTTGTTTAGCTAATTCTTTACGTCTTTCTTCTGTTAATGCCGGAATGTTTATAATGATGTTTTCCCCATTGTTCATAGGATTAAGTCCTAAGTTAGCAATCATGATTGCTTTTTCAATTGGTTGTAACATACTTTTTTCCCATGGGGTCACTGAAAGTGTACGTGCATCGGGAACATTTACATTAGCTACTTGAGACAATGGTGTTGGAGAACCGTAATAATCTACAAAAACACTACCTAACATTTGTGGAGATGCTTTTCCAGCACGGATGTTTAAAAACTGTTTCTCTAAGTGAGCTATAGAGTTTTCCATTAGCTCTTTTGCGCCTGAGATTATAAAATTTATTTCTTCAGTCATAATGTGTACTAATTAATGTTTACAGTTGTTCCAATGGCTTCCCCTTGGCACACTTTTAACAAGTTATTCTCTTTATTCATATCAAATACCACAATCGGTAATTCGTTTTCTAAACTCAATGTAAAAGCCGTAGAGTCCATTACGTTTAATCCTTCTTTAAGAACATCACTAAACGTTATGCTTTCGTATTTTACTGCATTTGGATCTTTTTCTGGGTCTGCTGTATAAACACCATCCACACGAGTTCCTTTTAAAATTACATCTGCATTGATTTCAACTCCTCTAAGAACTGCTGCTGTATCGGTTGTGAAATAAGGGTTTCCTGTTCCAGCTCCGAAAATAACGATTCTTCCTTTTTCTAAATGACGTACAGCTCTTCTTTTGATGTAAGGTTCTGCAACTGCTTCAATTTTTAAAGCTGTTTGCAAACGCGTTAGCAATCCTACTTCTTCTAAAGCTCCTTGCAATGCCATTCCATTAATAATGGTTGCTAGCATTCCCATATAGTCACCTTGAACGCGGTCCATTCCTGCACTTGCACCAGAAACTCCTCTGAAGATATTACCCCCACCAATAACAATCGCAATTTCTACTCCTTGTTCGTGTACTTTTTTAATCTCTGCAGCGTATTCTGCTAATTTTTTTGGATCAATACCGTATTGATTTTCTCCCATTAAGGCTTCTCCACTTAATTTTAGTAGAATTCTTTTGTATTTCATTGAAAGTACGTTTTTAAGTTGTGCAAATATAACCAATATCTGTTTTTATAAAACAGCTTTTTCAAAATTAACCGCTTTATCCATAAAAGATTCTTTTGCAGTACTATAACCTAATTCGAAAATCTCGTTCATTCGCAACTTATTTCGTTCAAAGGTAGTGTAGTTTGAGAGTTCTTTAGGTTCTATTAACCAATCGCATAGAGTGGCTTTTTGACGGTTGTTTATAGTTGTCATCAATTCATAGGCTCTAACAGTTACAGAACGAATCGAATGTAAATCTTCTTCTTTCACTTCTTGTAACGGACAAACGTTTACACCAATGATGTATTTGTTTTTGGAGTGAATTAGGTTGGTTGGGAAGTTGTTTAAAATTCCTCCATCACTATATACAGTATCTCCAATTTTATAAGGTGAAAAAATCCCTGGAAACGCACTTGAGGCCAATACTGCATCTACAATTTTGGTTTCTGGTTCAAAGATCTCTAATTTTCCTAGTTCCATGTTGGTAGCTGTGATGTAAAGCGGAATTCGAAGATCTCCCAGAGTGTCTTCTTTAAAAATATCTTTTAGATATACCTCAAAGGAATTTGCATCCATGAGTCCTGCTTTTCTTAAAGTGAAATGATGCCAATTGAATAAGTTTACCGATTTGAAAAAATCAAGTATCTCTAGTGGCCTTAAACCTTTTAAGTATAAAGCCCCTACAATAGCTCCCGCACTAGTGCCGGCTAATTGATTGATAGAAATTCCTTGCTCTTCTAAAAAGTGAAGTACTCCTGCATGTGCAATACCTTTGTAGCCTCCCCCAGAGAGGGCTAGTCCAATAGATGTTTTGGCTTCATTCATTTGTTTGAAATCAATTTCGTTTTGAAAAAAATGTATCTTTGATTTTGTTAAAAATACTACAAATGAAAAACATAATTGTATCAAGTCTAGAAAAAAGTAAAAGTTATCCTGATTATAGAACTTTTGTAAGTGAAGCACTTCAAAATAATCCTCAAAAATTGGAGATTGAGGATACTATGTTACCTTATGCGACATTGAATGAAACTCGTCTTAAGAGGTTGGATAAGACCACTCAAATAGGCGAACAGTCTGCTCTTAAAATACAAGAACTGAAAAAATCGTATATCTGGTTGGTGATCACAGAAAGCTGGTGTGGTGATGCAGCTCAGTGTTTACCGATACTTAATAAATTGGCGGAGCTTTCAGATTTAATAGATATGCGTTTGGTTTTTAGAGACCAAAACTTAGAGTTGATGGACTTGTTTCTAACAAATGGTGGTAGAGCAATTCCAAAACTATTGGTTTTAGATCCGGAGACTAAAGAGGTGCTGAATCACTGGGGACCACGTCCTGCTGGTGCGGTTGCTTATGTAGAGAATTATAAAGCTACGCATGGTGCTTTAGATGAAGCTGGGAAAGAGGGCTTGTTTAAATGGTATAATGAAAACAAAGGAGAGCAAATTGAAGAAGAAGTTGTTGCAATGATGCTCGACTTAGATAAATAAAAACAACACTAATTAAATAATTATTACAGTATTATGAGTATTAAACAAAGTTTATTGATTGAGCTAGAGAGAGAAAGTGATAACACTTTGAGAATGTTAGAACGTTTAGAAGGTGCTGACTTTTCATGGAAGCCACATCCTAAATCGATGTCGCTAGGAGCTTTAGCCAACCACATAGTTGAATTACACGATTGGATGTCTTTAGTGATAACTCAATCAGTTCTAGATTTTCAAAAAGACTACGCTCCAATGAAATTGGAGGATGTGTCTAGTTTGTCAACTGTTTTGAAAAGCAGTGTAGCTGAAACAAAAGATATTATCGAGAATTTGGATGAAGCATTATTGTTTGAAGATTGGACATTGCAATCTGGAGATTATGTGATTATGACTGCACCAAAAATAGCTGCGATTCGTTTTGTGGTAAATAACCACTTAATTCATCACAGAGGACAACTTTCTGTCTATATGAGATTATTGGATATTCCAGTTCCTGGAATCTATGGGCCTTCGGCTGATGAACAGCAGTAATTTTTAAAAAGTCGCAATGCAACTAGTAAATGAAAACACAGTTGTATTGCGACTTTTAATATCGTATTTGGTTTAATTTGATTGATTTTCTAGCTTTTGAAAACTTTCTAGTAGATCGTCAAATTGATTTCCATATTTTTTTCTCATGCGCTGTTTACTCTTTTTAACAGCTTCATTCGTTATCCCTAGTGTATTCGCGATTTGTGTATTGTTAAGACCTAGAACATGAAGCATGACCATTCGTAGGTTGGATTCGGTTAAGTCTGGCAATTGGTCTTTAATAGCGTTATAGACAATGTCTTTTTCTGCGATAAAAGAATTTTTAAAGTTACCCCAATTTTCATCTGTCATCAAATGAGAATTTAATAGATCTTCAATTCCTGTTTTTTGCTTTTGAAGGCTCGTGGACAGGTTGGCTTTTTTTAGGTTCTTTAATTCTTTTTGTAATTGTTTTATCTGTATATTCTTTTCTTCTAAATACTGTTGGTAAGAGCTTAAAGACTGTGTTGTTTGATTGAGATGTGTTTCTGCTTCTGATTTTTCTCGTTGAAATGTGGCAATCATTTCATCTAATTCATGAACTTGAATTTTTGATTTCTTTCGATTTGAAATATATAAGTAAATAAAAATTCCAAGGATTCCTATAAAAGACAAAGTTGCATACCACATTGTGTTTTTTGCTTTGCTTAGTTTTGAACTACTAGATGACAATTGCCATTTTATTTGTTCGTTCTGAGCTTGCCATTTCAATTGGTTTACTTTGTCTTCACTTTCAGTATCTGATATCAATGAAGATAATTCATCCAAATGTCTTCTAATTGAAATTTCTTCTTGAGTGTTGTTAAGTTGTTGTGCGATTTGTAGCAGTAACTTATATATATCGTATTCGTAGCCTTTTAGGTATTCTTTCGATTGGGCATAATCCAGTGCCTTGTGCAATTCAAGAGAAGCGTTTTCAAGTTCTTTGGTTTCTATTAAAAGTGTACCCAAGTGGATTCGAGCATACATTGAATTCCTACCTTCTTGAATTTTATCTGATATTTCAATGTCTTCTTTTAATAATTTTTTAGCAAGTTTTAAATCACCTAGTTTTCTATGTAATAGTCCAAGTTCACCAGTTGCTTTAGCGTATTGCAGTTCATCGTTGTTTTGTATTGCCACTTTTCTACTTTCTTCTAAATAGTATTGAGCTTGTTGATAGTCGTCAGAAATCAAGTAATTACAACCCAGAGAGAACAGAATAGAATTGTATTCGGAGCAAGTTGTTTCGCACCACTGTAAGGCTTCTTTTAATAAGGCTATAGCAGTAGGATAATTTTTTATCGTTTGAAAGAAGTAAGCATTCTTTTTATAAACAGAAGCTTTCTCGGGTACAATTTGCGAATTTGAATTTTCTAATGCCCTTGTGGTTTTATTAAAGTAAGTCAGAGCTTTTTCATATTGATTATGTCTATAGTAGTAAAAGCCTAATTGGGTTTCAATCCAAATTAAAAAACCTTCGTCCTTGTTTGATTTTGCTAAAGAAAGAGCATCGTTATAAAGAGATACTATTTTAGGGTCTTGTTTGTCTATTTCATCAATGTAATACTCAGCCATAAGGGCATTGTAGAGGATCTGATAGGTTGATTCATTCTCTTCTTCGGTATTCTCGAGCAGGTAGTTTTTTAAAGCTATGGTGTCTGTGAATTGACGTGCTTCTACTAAGATCTTATCCCATTTTGAGGGAGTGAATCTGAAGGCCATAGATTGTTGAGGTATGCAAATAGATAGTACCAGTAAGAGAATTAATTTCTTAAGAGGCATGTCGCGTAGTAAAAGGTGAATTGAAATTCTTGTTAGTTACTTACAAAAGTATATAAAATTATGATTTATAAGTGAGATAATTTGTGAATTTGCGAATTTGTTGATTTGGTTATTAGTGAATGCGGTTATTCGTTTATTTGTAAATAGGCTATGAAGCTAATTCGTTGATTTGAAGATAAGCGAAGAGGTTAAGGAGGCAAAGCAGTAGTTTGTCATTGCGGGACTGATCCGCAATCTTATAGATAAGAAGTTAGGGATGGAAATGTGTTGAAAGGAAGTTAGGTAAGAGGATTGAGTGAATAAATTCGTTAAATTGAGGTTAGACAATAGCAGTTATGGAAAAATAGATTTCTACCAACTCCAATTATATTTATATACTAAAAAAGTAACACTAAATTTCAATGGATGATTATAATGATCTCGTTTGATATAACTTGATATAACTTGATATCAAATGATTTCATTTGATTTATTTTTATTTATAAGTTGCTTAAAATCAGATAATTGTTTTTTATTAAAAGTGCTTTGTTCGGGAGTTCTTCGGGGATTTCCAGTGTTTACTTGGGTTAGAGGCCCGTTTTCCGAACAAGACCCAAACAAGACCCGAAGGAAACTGGAATTAGGAGACAGAAATTTGGTGATAGGAGACCGAAAAGGGCAAAGCGAATAGCAACGAAGTTTTGTAAAAAAGGGTTGATGTCTATTTATTTAGATTTCATCCCTTTTTTGGTTGCTATCAAAAGCTTGGATTAGGGTTGGATAAAGTGTGTAATGTTTAGTCAAGGTCACTGAAAGTCCACTAAAGGTCTACAAAACATGTGGAGGTTGAGTGGACTTTAAGTATAGTTTTGAAAGAGGTATGGTCCTTTATAGTAGGAGTATTTGTGATGTAGATTTGATGTTGAGAGCTATTAATGGATGGGATTTGAGCTTTTTTAAGCAATGATGATTTTTGAATGTCAATTCAGTATTACATTCATTGAAAAGATTACATTTGATGTTTAAAAATAGTAATATCAGTATTGTAACTGAATTAGGAAATAAAAGTATCAATTGAATGTTTGTGTTAACTAAGAAAGCGAATCAAGGTAATTTATATTTTATTATTGGAATATTGTTTTTATTGTTTAGTAGTTGTAATGATTCTAGAATAGAACAAAAGTTTTTTCAAAATGGAAAGTTAGAAGACGAGATTTTTTATGAAAACGATATTATTACTAAGCGAAAAATCTACTTTGATAGTGGTAATTTGAGGAATGCATTGTATTATTTGGAAGATAATACTGTGGTTGATACATTATTTGACTATTATGATACGGGTGAGAAGTATGGAGATTTTGCAAGGAAGTATACTAAATCAAATGATACAATTGAATTAAAAAGCGGGAAATATCGTCGTTATGATTTGAAAGGAAATGTTATGATAGATGGTTTGTCTTATAATGGAGAACGAATAGGTTGGTGGAAATATTATAATGAAGGAGTCTTAGAAGAAATGAAATATTTTTATCAGAAAGGTGATTCCAAGAATAAGTATAATCAATATATGAAATTTGACAGTGTTGGTAATATAATAGAGTCCAAAAGTGAATATTTTGAAATTACATTGCCAGATACTCTTTATGTAGGAAAAAGTGCGGGTACATTAAAATTAAAAAAGAGACTGAAAGAGTGTTCCGATACGAATATATGTATAGGATATGATTTAAAGCCTGATTATAGTAATATTTTAGAATGTAAGGTGGACACATTTTATTCTAAAGATAATGACGGTTTTTTTGGAGTTACTTTTGAGACATCTGGAAAATATACAATACGTGGTTTTGTTTACGAAGTAAACATGGAATTAAAAAATGAAAATAAAACATTATTGTTAGAAGAGGATGAAAGACCTTTTGAAAAGGAGTTTTATGTTGTTGATAGACCAGACTCAATTTCAAAAGAACGAGTTATGAGATATGATATTAAAAGAGTAAAGAAGTAGAGGCTTTAGATATTAATTAAACCAACAACCAATCCCAACCCTCTTTATTGAGACCGTTGGGATTTGTCATTTAAAGTAGTAAAAGAAACCTTTTTAGGGGACAGGAGACTGAGAATTGGGGAATGACAATAAACTTAGTTTTTAAAAGAAGTAATTTTTTTAAAGTTTGAATATTATATTGTCATTTTGAGATTATGCTCTGTTTTATTGTATAAAACAATTGAATATAGTAAGAAGAGTTTTGTATTAATAGGGACAACAATATTATATTTACAGCTGTATAATTGTTTTTTATTTTTGAATAATCATTTTTCATTGAATTATAACCTCTATTTAGAAGTGACCTTGTATGTGAAATGAATATTTTATAATTAGTGTTGAGCGTAAATTAAAATGTTTAAAATGTTTAACAGAAGTTCTTGGATTAAATATGTTGCTGTAATACTAATTCTTCTTATTGGTCTTTTTTTTGTTTGGACGCAGTTTGAGCAAAAGGAATTTTCTAAGAATGAAGCGGGGTTTATTGAATATGCGGATGTTGATTCTATACTAAATTTAGATAGTCGAATTGTCGACAACAAAATCAAAGAGCTCAGTGCTAAGGTTTCTAACTCTAATTTAGGAACGGATCAAGCTAATTTGTATTTCTATAAGTTAAAAAAAGCAATGAAAGCTGGACAGTTGGACAGTGTTCCATTCTTTATTGAGAATGGGGTTGCTCATGCGAAGTTGCTGGATAATGAAGCTTTGTTATTTAATTTTAAAAGAACTGCAGGATATTATTATTTGCAAACTAGTCAATATGTGAAAAGTTTAGAAGCTTTTCAAGAGGCTTTAACTTATACTACAGAGAAGGATGAGGTTAAAAATGCGCATATCTTTATGGGTATGGCGGGTATTTATTATTATCTGGATGATTTAGACCAAGCTATTTATTTTTGTGAAGCGGCTTTTAACGTTTTTGAAAAGCTGAAGATTAAAAGCGGTATGTCTTCTTATTACGGTAATATGGCTGGTATTTATGCAGCTAAAGGTGAAGACGATAAAAACGCAGAATTTATTAAGAGATCGCTGTTGATTTCCAGTGAGTTAAATGATTCGATTACAATTACGATTAATCTTAATGCTCTTGGGGCTTTAGCTCTTAAAAATAAGGACTTCACAAATGCGCTTTCTTATTTCGATAAAGCATTTCTTATCGCATCAAAAATTAATAATGGCAACCTACAGTCTGATATACTTTGTAATTATGGTGAAGTTTACGAGCAGAAGGGGAATTTAGATAAGGCTAGCGATTACTATAATCAAGCCAACAATATAGAAGGAAACACCTCTTTACGTACGAAAATGATACGTCTATATGCCTTAGCTCGTATATCGGAATTAAAGGGAGATTATAAACTAAACAGCAGTTATTTAAAAGAGTATTACTCTTTGAGCGAACAGGTAAAAGGTAGCGGGGTAACTCAAAACATCGAAAAGCTAAAGTGGGAAAATCTTTTGAGAGAACAAGAGCTAAAACAGCAATTGGAAAAACAGCGTTTTGAATTTAAGTCCTATTTGTATATTGCAATTACCTTCTTAGCCCTTTCACTCATTGCATTGTTTTATTCTATGTATAAGAATAAAAGTAAGTCACTGAAGATATATTTGTTGGAAAACGAAAATCTAGAAGAGGTGATTCGAGTGGAGAAGGAATTAAAGAATGTACAAGAGAAAGCCCATGAACAGGAATTAGAAGTTTTAAATAAGGAGTTAACTTCCCTCAATATCTTAATGCTTACTAAGAATAACTTTGTAAGTGAATTGAAAGACATCATATCTAAAAGTAAAAGTGAACCAAATCCAACAAATGTTTTAAATAGTATTAGACATTCTGTGAATAGGTTGTCTAATGTTGAACAGGATTGGGGGCAATTTCAGCAAGTATTCCAAAAAGTTCATCCCGAGTTTTTTAATACTATTCAAAGTAAATTCCCTTCAATAACGAAAGGTGAACTTCGAATTTGTGCTTATATTAAAATCAATATGTCTAACAATGAAATGGCATCTCTTTTGAATGTCGAACAGCGAAGTATTATCACAAATAGATATCGAATTCGTAAAAAAATGGATTTAGATGCAAAGTTAAATTTGGATGAATTTATACAATCTTTGTAGTTTATCCTTGTAAGGTTAAGAAGTAGGTATGTCTTTTTTTAACATATTAGTCTTTTTTGTGTTTGTCTAATCGGATCTGTGTTTTTAGAAACCCAAAAATCTTCTAAAAGGGTCTTGTTTACTTTAAAAACTCCAAATTTGAGTGTTTTTATTTTTAATCACCTGATTATCTTCTGATTGTTTAAAAGTTAAAAAATATCTGTCTACTATTTGTCTACTGTTAATTGTTGTTCTTTAACTAGGTTTGGGGTAGTTTAGCCAAGTTTGGTACTAGGTGCTAAATCTATATTAACCAAAAATTAACTACAATGAATATTAAAAACACTTTATTAACGGCTCTGTTAGTTTTTGCAGTGAGCTTTTTGCTTTTTGCAAATAATACTTTTAAGGCAAAGTGGTTTGATGATAAAGAAGAAGTAGCGCTTGCTCCATGTTCTCCGGTCACTCTTCCTTTCTTTGAAGGTTTTAATACTAACTCTACAACTTTTGATTGCTGGACTATTACTGATGGAAATGGTGATGCAACTTCTCCTACGGGCAGTAATATTTGGAAGCAGTATCTATCTAATCCTTATGAGGGAAGTTCTTCGATTTTTTTCAGTGGTACTGGTGCTAATACTATACATGATGATTGGTTAATTTCTCCTCCGATCACAATGAATGGTGAGATTTTTGCAATTTCATATTATTATAAGACAGCTAACTCTGGATTGAATGAATTTGAGGTTCTTTTGTCGATTGATGGTATAGATGTAAATAAGTTTACGACTGTTGTTGAACCAGTGAAAAAGACAAATTCAACAACTTATTTAAAGAAAATTCTCTATGTAAAAGACATTGTAGGTGAAGCTCATATTGCATGGCATGTAATGTCTAAAGGGAGTACAAATATATATGTCGATGCGGTTAGTATTGAAAAAGTAGGATGCGTTGGACCTGCTGATAATGTGCAGGTCGATGACCTAGTGAAAGATAAAGCAACTATTTCATGGAATGATCCTAATAATATAGGATGGGAATATTTCGTACAACCTCTTGGAACTGGATCTGCTCCTGTTGGAAGTGGTAATTATACTACTAATTCAAAAGTTACTGTCACTAAAACTTCTGGGGTGGCTGGGGTGAATTTATTACCTAATACTTCTTATGAGTTTTATTTAAAGTCTAATTGTGGTGGTGGAAAAGAAAGTGTATGGTTAGGTCCGCTTGTATTTACAACTCCTTGCGATATTTTAAGTGTGCCTTTTGATGAAGGATTTAATACGGGGTCTGTAAATATTAATTGTTGGTCTATAATAGACAATGATAATAATGGGGCTACTTGGACTATTCCAACTTCAAGTTTCGGTGTATTTGAAGGAGATAGAATGATGCAGTACAACTCGAATAACATAACTGCTAGTCATGATGATTGGTTGATTTCTCCTACTTTTAGTTTAAATCCAACAAAGTTTTATAGACTTTCTTATTATTATAAAACCGTTGAAACTAGTAAAACTGATTTTGAGTTGTTGTTATCTACAAGTGGTATAGCATTGGGTAGTTTTAAAAAGGTATTGACCGAAGAAGTAGGTGTTAGCAGTAAGGATTGGAAACAAGATATAATTGTTCTTGGTGCTATTTCAGGTAATGTCAATTTTGCTTGGCATGTTAAGACAAAGGCTAATGCGACTGCTCTTTATATTGATAAAGTTGTTTTAGAAGAAATAGTTGGATGTCCTGAGCCTATGAAAGTTGATGTGAAGGATGTTAAAGAAAATAGTGTTAATCTGAATTGGATTGATGATTTTGGAAAGGAATGGGAATATGTAGTTCAGGCTTTTGGTGGAATTCCTCCAACCGATAAAACAGTAGGTGTTTCAACAACTAAAACAGAAAATATTGTTACCCAAACGCTAGATGGGAAAGCGCTTGATGAAAACTCGATTTATGAGGCATATGTGCGTAAGAAATGTTCAGCTGATGACGTTAGTCCTTGGACAAAAGTATTTGTGTTTAGGACGGCTTGTGGCGTGTATTCAACTCCTTTTTGGGAAGGGTTTAATATTGGAAGTGTTTCACTTCCATGTTGGACGATTATTGATGCTAATAACGATGCTACTTCTCCTACGGGTAATAATATTTGGAAAGCAGCTACGACTAAGTATGAAGGAACTCAAGCTATGAATTTTGTAGGTAATGCAAATCAACCTCCACACGATGATTGGTTGATTTCTCCTCGTATTAAAATGGAGGCGGGAAAGATGTATCGTTTGATTTATCATTATAGGCTATCGACTGTTGCAACGGTTGAATATGAATTTGAGGTTATGCTTTCGAATAAAGGTTTAGATCCAAAGGATTTTACCAAGGTTATTGTTCCTAGAAAAAAATATAACCCAAATATAAATTGGGTAGAAGAATATGTGTTTTTCTCAGGTGTGTCTGGTGAGGCTAATGTTGCATGGCATATTACTTCGTCTACACCTAATACTCAATTATATGTAGATAATGTTTTTATTGAGGAAGTTACGGGATGTCCAGAGCCATTGAATCTGAATGTGGAAGATGAGAAAGTTGATGGAGCTACTCTTAATTGGGAAGATGACCAAGGTGGAAAGGATTGGGAATACTACGTACAAGAGAAAGGAAAGGGCGTGCCTACCAAAGCGGGTACATCAACAAACTTGAAAAAAAATGTTATAACCACGGAACAGTCTGGTGTAGGTTTAAAACCAAATACAGATTATGAATTTTATGTTCGTACAAAATGTGCGAATGGTGAATTCAGTATGTGGAGTGGTCCAATGGTTTTTGTAACGCTATGTGCGTCTTATAATACTCCTTTCTGGGAAGGATTTAACAAGAATTCTGAAACTACTAGATGTTGGACTATTGTAAATAAAAATGGAGAAATTCTTCCTTTAGGTGTTACTTGGAAAGCAAGTACTTATGAGGCCCCTCAAGAGGGAAATCAAATGTTACAGTTTGGGGTGTCTGATTCTAAAAAGGAACCTTATGACGACTGGTTGATTTCACCTATCATCAATTTGGATGGAGGTACTTATGTCTTAAAATATTATTATAAAACGAGTAGTTCAGCAACTCTAAGAAATGAGTTTGAAGTGTTGTTGTCTAGTGATGGAGCGGATATTTCTAAGTTTAGTACTACTGTTCTTCCTGCAAAGGATTATAAGAATGACAACTTTGAGGAACAAGTGGTGTTTATAAATGGTATTAAAGGAGATGTTAATCTAGCTTGGCATATTATATCTAAAAACACCAATTATTCTTATTTGTATCTTGATAATATTAGTATTAGTAAAGTAGCAAATTGTGAAGAGCCTTATTATGTAAAAGTTACTGAGAATCCAACTGGTGGTTTTGATTTAGAGTGGCAACAGAACGGTTCTATAAACGAGTGGGAGGTTATTGTTGTAAATTATGGAGATGATGAAAGTGGAACAGCTGTTGTTAAAACAGTTGTTACAGGGACTCCAAAAACTACAATCGTTGGGTTGGGTTCTGGACAAGCCTATACAGTGTATGTTAGGGCTAAATGTGCGGACGGAACAAATCACGGTGATTGGTCTACACCGGCGAATATCGCGGCTAAGGTGGGGGCAAATGACAATTGTGATGGTGCGATTACTATTCCTGTGAATAGTGGTTTAGAATGTGTTAAATCAGTTCCTGTATCTTTATTGGGTTCTACTGTTTCTGGTATTCCAACTGCTGGTTGTAGTGTTTCAAAAGATGTGTGGTTTGAGTTTACAGCTACTTCGTCTAATCATATGTTATATGTAAAAGATATTGTAAATCTTGCTGGGGGAGCAGCTCCATATATCTATGGAGTGCTTTATGATCAGCCTTGTACTTCTTTAGGAAGTCCATTTAACAATGAGTGTTTTTATTTCTTTCCAACTTCTACTGAGAAGATGTTTATGGGATTAACTCCTGGACAGAAGTACTATTTGAGATTATCAGGTCCTGATTCTGCTGTTTTTAACTTGTGTATTACTACTTCTCCGAATGGGCCAATTGAAGTGAGCCCTAGTGGAGATAAGTATTCAGTGGAGGAACTTGTTAAGGATGTATTGGTGAAGTCTAGTTGTGATTTGGTTTCGAATGTTCGTTATCAAGTTGGAGATGGTAGTCCAGCTGCGCAGGCAGTAAATACTCTTGGGTATTTTAGTAAAGAAAACTCTATTTTTCCTTTTGAAGAAGGGGTAGTCCTAGCAACAAGTGAAGTGAAATATGTACCTGGCCCTCATATTGGTGCTGATAATAACAGAGGAACTAATAAAAATAGATGGATCGGAGATAAAGATATCAATGAAGCTATTAATGATGCGGGCGGTGGACCTTCACTTGATAAGCGTGTTACTCAGCTTGAGTTTGATTTTATTCCTATTAAGGATTCTATCAAGTTTGAATATCTATTTGCATCAAATAGTTATATAAATACATGTATGCACAACTGCGGAACAGCAGCTTTGTTTGCTGCATGGTTAGTAGACACTACTACAGGGGAAGGACAGAACCTAGCTAAGATAAAAGGTACTAATACTTCTATCGCTATGAATAATATTCGCGATGCCAGTAAATCAAAAATTCCTTGTGAGAGTCATAATCAAGAATATTATTGGAAACACTATGCTCATGGGGTTAATAGTCCAATTGAAGCTCCAATAGACTTTGTTGGAATGACAGTACCTATGGAGTCTGAAACGGTAAAAGTAGTAGCTGGTAGAAAATACCATATCAAACTTGCTGTAATGGATTTCTGTACGAATGATGCGCATACATCTGCGGTCTTTTTTAATGCTTCTAGCTTTGATATTGGAAGTTTAGATCTTGGGCCTGACTTTCTTGTAGAAACTGGAACTGCTATTTGTGAAGGAGAGTCTGCAACTATCAAATCTGGTATGGGGACCGAGGATACCACTTTTGAATGGTATAGAGATGGAGAGCTAATTCCTAATGAGAATAAACCAGATCTTGAGGTTAAAGAATCGGGTAATTATAAATTAATAGCAAAATATGGTAACCTCAATTGTGAAATATCTGGTAGTGTAAAGGTAGAAATATATCCTTCGATCTCTACCGTGGTTTCCAGACCTAAGAATTTACAGTTTTGCGAGAAATCTTTTGAAGAGCAAGTTTTAGATTTAACGGAAGTTGAAAAATCAATGTTCTCAAAAGTCGATAGAAATGATTATGATTTGGTTTATTATAATTCTCAATCGGATGCAGAGTTAGGTGTAAATCCAATTGACAAACCTGATTCTTTTAGCATTATGCCAAATGGTGTCAATGTTCAGATTTTTATAAATATTCAGGATACAAGAACTGGGTGTACAGAAATATTTACGTTCTATTTAGTTTCAACTCCTGGTGAATTTCCTAATGATTTTGAGGATGTTAAAGTTTGTGCAGCCTATGTTTTCCCAACGCTTAAGGATAATCAATATTATTATTTAGAACCTAATGGAGTAGGAAAGGAGTATAAAGCTGAGGATGTGTTAGAACAACCTGGATTACATACTGTCTATGTGTTGCAAGTAAATAACGAAAAAGGGTGTTATGAAGAAACTAGTTTTGAGGTTTCTATTACAGGAGCTGTTAAAGCAGAGAGATTTGACGATTATAATTTAACTTGTAAAATACATACGCTTGCGCCACTTCCTGAATTTAATAGATATTATCTAGAGCCAGGTGGTAAAGGGATTGAATTACCTGTAGGTACTCCAATTTTAAAAGATGGAACGATTTATGTTTATGCTATTTCTGAAGATGGACTATGTGTTGATGAGAGTAGTTATTTCGTTTCTTATAATGAGTGTCCTATACAAAAAGGGATTTCTCCTAATGGAGATGGAGTAAATGATCGCTTTGAACTTTATTACCATAACGTTGAAAGCTTGAAAGTATTTAACAGATACGGAAAGGAAGTGTACAGTTATGGTTCTGGCTATAAAGATGAATGGATGGGACAAAGTAATTCAGGTCAAAAACTACCAGATGGGACTTACTATTACGTTGTACAAACTAATGGAAAGAATCGTACTGGTTGGGTACAGATAAATAGATAACATTATTTTAGATTAGTCAACTAAAATAGTTTAAAGGGGGGTGTCACATTAGGTGATAATACCCCCTTTTTTATGTTAGCTATTGGATAATGCTTTATTCATGAGTTTTAGTCGATATTAAAAAGTCTGTAGAATTAATTCGGAAAGAAATACTAATAGGTTTTGAATGTTGTAGAACATGTCCTAAATCTCCATAAAAGAAAGTTTTTACTGTTTAATTATACTACGAAAATGTAAAAATGAATAAAACCACAAGTTTGAAAAGGAAGGTTATAGCAATAATTGAGATGTAAAGTCATTGATAGTAAATGTGTTGTGTTTTTGTTGTTGTTATGCGAATTCTTTTGGCACGGCATTTGTCTAGTGTATAATAGGTTTAATCAATTCTTGTTGATGCTCAAATAAGTTTTAGATAGAGATGAGAATTTTTATAGATAGTAATATGAAAAGAATAGTAGTTTTAGGATTAGCCATTGCAGGTTTATGGATGGCTTCCACGGTAGAGGGTTATGCGCAACGTCGCGATAGAGATGACAGAGACGATAGAGACCACAGAAAAGAATACAATAAAGACAGACACTACAAGGATAGAGATAAAGATCGAAAAGAGTATTACAAAGATTTGCGTAAAGCAGATAAGGAATATCATAAAGATAGATATAAAGCTCATAAAAAATACCGTAAAGTAGCTTCTAGACATCATGTTCCGTCATGGGGTAATCGCCACAATTATCACGGTGATCGTCATGTGTATTTTAAAGAATACAAAACGTATTATGATCCAAGAAGAGAAGGGTATGTTTATCTAGATGGTGGTAGATGGCTTTTTTCTCCTAGTGTTCCAAAGTTCATGCTTAATGTAGATTTAGGTAGAGCTCAAATACAAATCATGCAAGATATTCCTTTGACTGTACGTCCAGAGGTTTATTACAGACGATAATAAAATGAATATGTTTTACATTAAAAAGGGAGGCTATTAGCCTCCCTTTATTGTTTTAGTTTCTTTTTAAAGAATAGCACTATTTAATTTCAATGCTTTTTATAGTTGAAGATATGGGAATCGCTTTTACGCTTTCTTCTTGATAAAGAAATAACATATCGCTGGTTTTATTATCGACTACCGACCACCAAAAAAACGAACAACGAACATCAAACAACGAGAACTAATGATGTTAAGAAATTGTTTAAGAAGCTAGGTTTAACTGTTTTAACAGCGATAGTGTGCTGATAAATGATTATGTTTAGAATATTATTAATTCAAAAGCTATATTTATGAGTACAAAAGTGAATATGCCGCAATTCAAAAAGAGTTATGGCAACTATATTAATGGGGAGTTTATAGCTCCTGTAAATGGAAAATATTTTGATGTTATTACCCCTATAGACGGTAGTGTAATGACACAAGCGGCTCATTCGTCTGGAGAGGATTTAGAATTGGCGGTGAATGCAGCACATAAAGCTTTCGAAACTTGGGGACGTACTTCTTCTACTGAACGCAGTATTATCCTAAATAAGATTGCAGATAGAATTGAACAGAATTTAGAATATATAGCGGCTGTTGAAACAGTTGATAATGGAAAACCGATTAGAGAGACTCTAAATGCTGATATACCTTTGGCTATTGATCATTTTAGATACTTTGCAGGGGTTATTCGAGCAGAAGAGGGGTCTTTGTCTGAATTGGATGAAAATACGGTCTCATTAATCGTAAATGAGCCTTTGGGAGTGGTTGCACAGATTATTCCGTGGAACTTTCCAATTTTAATGGCTGTTTGGAAGTTAGCTCCTGCTCTTGCTGCGGGAAATTGCGTGGTGTTGAAACCCGCTGAAAGTACTCCTATTTCTATTTTAGTCCTTTTTGAATTGATTGGAGATTTACTTCCTCCTGGGGTTGTAAATATTGTAAATGGTTTTGGGTCGGAGCTAGGTAAGAAGTTGGTTACCAATCCCAAAGTGTCTAAAGCTGCTTTTACGGGTTCTACCGCAACGGGACGTTTAGTGATGCAATACGCTACAGAGAACATTATTCCTGTTACTTTAGAGTTGGGTGGAAAGTCTCCAAACATCTTTTTTGAGTCTGTGATGGATCACGATGATGATTATTTGGATAAGGCTATTGAAGGGGCCGTTTTATTTGCCTTGAATCAGGGGGAAATTTGTACATGTCCTTCTCGTTTGTTGATCCAAGAGAGTATTTATGATAAATTCATTGCGCGTGTTATCGAACGTGTGAATGCTATTAAAGCGGGTAATCCTTTAGATACGACTACGATGATTGGAGCGCAGGCTTCAAAAATTCAATATGATAAGATTGCTTCTTATATCAAATTAGGTAAGGAAGAAGGCGCTGAGGTATTAACTGGAGGTGATGTAAATAATTTGGAAGGTGATTTAGCTACTGGATACTATATTAAACCAACGCTGTTCAAAGGGCATAATAAGATGCGTATTTTCCAAGAGGAGATCTTTGGACCTGTATTGGCAGTAACGACCTTTAAAGATGAGAAAGAGGCTTTAGAAATTGCGAATGATACTATTTATGGATTGGGTGCTGGTGTGTGGACACGTGATGCGCATCAGTTGTATCAAATTCCAAGGGGTATTCAAGCGGGGCGTGTTTGGGTGAATCAATATCACAGTTATCCGGCTGGTGCTCCGTTTGGTGGTTATAAGCAATCGGGTATCGGTCGTGAGAACCACAAAATGATGTTGGATTATTATCGACAGACTAAGAATATGTTGATTTCATACAGTAAGAAAAAATTAGGTTTCTTCTAAAAAAACAAATATTATGGGAACTGTAAAACGATTAGATGCAACAGATAAGGCTAAGGAGCTGATTCGAGAATTAGCGGATGAGTTTGGTGATTTAATGTTTTACCAAGCTGGAGGATGTTGTGAGGGTACACAACCAATGTGTTATATGAAAGGGGATTATATTCCTCGAACGGCAGATGTGAAAATCGGTTCCGTTTGCGGTTATGAGTTTTGGGTAGACCGTGATTTGTTTGAGTATTGGAAAAATGCGCATTTTACATTGGATGTGCTAGATGGTTTTGGTACTGGTGGTTTCTCTTTGGAAATGCCTAGAGGCAAAACGTTTAAAGTGCATTACCGCATTTTCTCTCCAGAGGAATTGGAACAGTTGGAAGAACTTACCTACTTTGAATAATATAACAAAGGCTGTCCGATTAAGACAGCCTTTGTTGTTTTTATGAAGAGGGATTTAGTCAAAAACCGTTCCTCCTATACCTAATCCCATTGTAGTGTAAGGCGTATGTTGTTTTAAAGAAAAACCGTGATCTGCTATAAAAGCGAAAATGCGAATACTTTCTTGTGATTCAATACCTATTTGATAGTGTTGATACATACCATTTTTATTTCCTTTTCCAATAGCGGTATTCCATCCTGCTATAAATTTCCCATAAAGTCTTGTGTCTTCACCAATTAGTGGAGCTAAAGAAATACTTCCTCCAATGGGTGTCGTTACTGTTTTATCTGCAATATTGATTTGTAACCCCAAGTGAGCACCTACGCGAAACCATTCTTTATAGGTAATTCCATATTCGTATTGAGCAGCTATTCCTGCTAATACAAATTTTGTAGGTTCTACCCAATGATTTTGAGAATTGAAATATGGATTGTCAATAGAGTTTGGGTTGAATAATATACTAATATCAGCTCCTAAAATAGGTTTCCAATTTTTGTCGATGTATTCTTGAGAGTATGAAGAAAACGAGAATAGAGCGCTGGCTATGAGTACGAAAAGGCGCATATTGAAATTACTCACCTTCTTTTAGGTCGATATTATACATTTCTTCAAAGGCTAATGGTTCTATGGCGTTTTCAACTGAATAGTCTCCAATTTTTGTTCTTCTTAAAGAGGTTAAATGCGCTCCTGATTCAACAGCTTGACCAAAGTCGAAAGCCAATGAACGGATATAAGTTCCTTTCGAACAGACAGCTCTAAATGCTATCTCTGGAAAAGCTTCTGCGTTGATTTCAAACTCTAGTATTTCTACTTTTCGTGTTGGAATTTCTACTTCTTCACCTTTTCTTGCATGTTCATATAGTCTTTTTCCTGCTTGCTTTATAGCTGAAAACACAGGAGGTCTTTGGTCTATTACCCCAAGGAATTTTTGTCTCGCTGTTTCTAGTGTTTCTGAGGTGATGTGTTCTGTAGGAAAAGTTTGGTCAATCTCTGTTTCTAAATCGTAGGAAGGAGTAGTGCTACCCAATAGGAAGGTTCCGGTATATTCCTTTACTTGTCCTTGAAGTTCCGATATTTGTTTAGTAGATTTTCCTGTACAAATAATCAAAAGTCCGGTGGCTAAAGGATCGAGTGTCCCTGCGTGTCCTACTTTTATTTTTTTGAGACCTAAGTTTTTCTTTAGTGCCCATTTTATTTTGTTTACCGCCTGGAATGAAGACCAAGTTAATGGTTTGTCTATAAGTAATATTTGACCGTTTGAAAAGTCATCTGGTGAAAGTTGCATGCTATTGATATAGAAAGTAAATTAATAAAAGAATACCGATGATAATGCGGTACCATCCCCAAAACTTAAAACCGTATTTGGTAAGTACATTGATAAAGGTTTTCACTGCTATTAGTGCAACTATGAATGCTATAACATTTCCAATGATGAAAATTTGTATGTTTTCAGTTGAGGAAAGTATCATCTCATATCCCTTTTGTGGTGTGGCAGAATCTGCTCCCCAAGTTTTTAGAAATATAGAATAAACGGTTACAGCTAACATGGTAGGAACTGCTAAGAAGAAAGAGAATTCTGCTGCTGCTTTTCTGCTTAGACCTTGAGTCATACCACCTATAATTGAGGCAGCTGATCTACTTGTGCCGGGCATCATAGCTAGACATTGCCAAAAACCAATAATGATTGCTTTTTTATTGCTTATCTCTTTTTCGTCATGAATTTTAGGGTTTTTAAACCAGCGATCTACGAATAGCAAAACAATTCCTCCTAAGATTAATACTGATGAAATCGCTATTTGATTTCCTAATACAGCTTCAATTTTATCGTCAAATAAATATCCTAAGGCTAAAGCAGGTATTACTGCAAGTGCTAGCTTAAAATAGAATTTGAAATTGGAAAAATCAAAGAATTTTTTCCAGTATAGCGCTACGATTGAAAGTATGGCTCCAAATTGAATTGATACTTGAAACATTTTTAAGTATTCTGTTTCTTCCATTCCAAGCAGTGCTGCCGTGAACCCCATATGGGCAGTCGATGAAATAGGCAAATATTCTGTTAGTCCTTCTATTATTGCTAATATAATGGCTTGAATTACAGTCATAAAAGTTTGTTGTGGTTGTTCTTATTTTTTTAAAATAGCATAAATTATTACACCAAAGCCGGCAAATACTACAGTAGGAGCTAACTTAATCCTTTGGAAATTAAAAATAGCATCATTGAATTTTGTTGGGTCATCATTCCCTCCTCCAGACATTAAAATGAAGCCTAAAGCGATGATTGCTAATCCAATTAATAAAAAGATATAATTAGTTTTTGCGAATACAAATTCTGTATTATGATTGTTGTTTTCCATAATTAATAAAGCTGATCAGATTTTAAGTTTAAGAACTTTTGGGTTGCAAAATAGGTGCTGATAGAAGTGATTATCATACCAACTAATAATACGCCAATAGAAACAATTGTTATAGGCATATAGTTTTCCTCTAAGCCAATTCCCAAATCGGGAAACTTCGTGTCTAGGTAATATGAAAGTCCAATTATTCCCGCAATTGCTAATAATGAACCTATTATTCCAAGTTTCATACTATGCCATATAAATGGACGTCTGATGAACGATTTAGTAGCCCCAACCATTTGCATGGTTTTGATGATAAATCTACTTGAAAATATAAGAAGCCTTAAGGAACTGTTTATAAGTAACATGGAAATTATGCCTAATAGAGAACTTGCTATCAATACCCAAAAGGTGATTTTTTTGATATTGTCGTTTACTAGGTCAACCAACTGCTTGTCATAAGTAGTATCTGTAACAAGGGTGTCTTCTTTTAATTCTTTTTCAATTTTAGTGATACTATCTAAATAGACATAAGGTCCATTGAAATGCACATCGAATGAGTTTTCAAGTGGATTAAAGCCTAGAAATTCTAAAAAGTTTTCACCCAATACTTCTTCTTGTGATTTTGCAGCTTCTTCTTTGGAAATAAAGTTTACGTCTTTGATATAAGGAGCTTCTTCCAATGTTGTTTGAAAGTCTTTAATTTCTTTTTCTGATGCTTTGTCTGAGATAAAAATAGACATGGGAATGTTCTCTCTAAAAGTATTGGAGATTTTGTTTGAATTTAAAACAAACAAACTCAAACTTCCCAATAGAAACAATACTAGAAAAATACTAAGTATCACAGAAAAATAAGAGGAAATCAGTTTTCTCTTTTGATATTTCTCATAAGATGATGCCATAAGACGCTATTTATTGTGTGTAAAAATACTAAAGAAAAACGTTTTAGACGACAATAACGTTTAAAGATTTATATTTCTTATAAATATAGCTTATTTTTGCGTTTCGAGATTCTTTTATGATAAATGACAGCCTTTTAAGGTGTCTATTAGTTTTATATAATATAGTATGAAATATACCCCGAATGAAATTGAAGCCAAATGGCAAAAGTATTGGAAAGAAAACCAAACATTTAAAACTGAAAATGATTATAGTAAACCCAAATACTATGTTTTAGATATGTTTCCTTACCCATCGGGTGCTGGACTCCATGTTGGACATCCATTGGGATATATTGCTTCAGATATTGTGGCTCGTTATAAGAGACATCAAGGTTTTAATGTATTGCATCCACAAGGATACGATAGTTTTGGTTTGCCAGCTGAACAATATGCTATTCAAACAGGGCAACATCCTGCTGTTACAACAGAGGTTAATATTGCTAGATATAGAGAACAGTTGGATAAAATTGGTTTCTCTTTTGACTGGAGTAGAGAGATTCGTACTTCGAATCCAGAATACTATAAGTTTACACAAGCTATATTTATTAAGCTTTTTGAATCGTGGTATAATAAGGTAAGTGATAAAGCAGAAGTTATTTCGTCTCTTGTTGCTATTTTTGAAAAGGAAGGTAATGGAAATGTTGTAGCTGTTTGTGATGATAACATAGCGACTTTTTCTGCGGATGAATGGAATGCTTATTCAGAGAAAGAAAAAGAAGTTGTATTGCTAAAATACCGTATGACGTATTTAGCAGAAACGGAAGTAAACTGGTGTCCTGCTTTAGGAACTGTGTTAGCTAACGACGAAATTGTGAATGGTGTTTCTGAACGAGGAGGTCATGCTGTTGTTCGAAAAAAGATGAAACAATGGAGTATGCGAATTTCTGCTTATGCGGATCGTTTGCTTTCTGGATTGAGTGAAATTGATTGGAGTGATAGTATTAAGGAGAGTCAAAAGAACTGGATTGGTAAATCGGTTGGTGCTTCTATTTATTTTAATTTAAAAGATTCTCAAGAACAGATTGAAGTTTTTACAACAAGACCTGATACGGTTTTTGGAGTGAGCTTTGTAACTCTTGCTCCTGAACATGATTTGGTTTTGGATATTACTACAGATACACAAAGAAGCGCTGTTGAAGAATATATCGCTATGACTTCAAAAAGAAGTGAGCGTGAGCGTATGGCTGATGTGAAAACAATCTCTGGGGTTTTTACTGGTGCGTATGCTGTTCATCCTTTTACAGGAGAGTCTATTGAAATATGGATCGGTGATTATGTATTGGCTGGATATGGGACGGGTGCTGTTATGGCGGTTCCTGCTGGTGATGAGCGTGACTTTGCTTTTGCTAATCACTTTGGTTTAGAGATTAAAAATATTTTTGATAAAGATATCAGTGAAGCGGCTTTTACAGATAAAGCTGGTTTTGTTTTGAATAATTCATACTTTTTGAATGGGTTAGATTTTAAAGCAGCTACTGAGAAGGTTATTGAGCGTCTTCAAGAAGAAGGTAAGGGGAAAGGAAAAACAAATTTCCGTTTGAGAGATGCTGTTTTTTCTCGTCAACGTTATTGGGGAGAGCCATTTCCTGTTTACTATGTAGATGGTATGCCAAAAATGATCGATGCTGCTCACTTGCCTATAGTGTTGCCTGAGGTTGAAAAATATTTACCAACGGAAGAGGGATATCCTCCTTTGGGTAATGCTAAAGTTTGGGCATGGGACACTGTGAATAATAAGGTGGTTGAGAATAGTAATATTGATGATGTTGCAGTTTTTCCTTTGGAGTTGAATACAATGCCTGGATGGGCTGGTAGTTCTTGGTATTGGTTGCGTTATATGGATGCAAGTAATGAGAGTCAAATGGCTTCTGAAGAAGCTATCGGTTATTGGGAAAGTGTTGACTTGTATTTAGGAGGTAGCGAACACGCTACGGGACATTTATTGTATTCTCGTTTCTGGAATAAGTTTTTGAAGGATATGGGGATGGTGAAGGTCGAAGAACCTTTTAAAAAGTTGATTAATCAAGGAATGATTTTAGGGACTTCCGCTTTTGTTTATAGAGTAGATGGTACTAATACTTTTGTTTCGAAAGGTAAGATTGGAGATCAGAAAGTACAGCCTATTCACGTAGATGTAAGTTTGGTGAATAATGCGTCTGAATTAAACTTAGAAGGGTTTAAGGCTTGGAGAGCAGATTTTGAAAATGCAACATTCGTATTAGAAGATTCTGGATCTTATATAGTAGGTCATGAGGTTGAGAAAATGTCGAAATCGTATTTTAATGTGGTGAATCCAGATGATATTTGTAATGAATATGGTGCGGATACATTGCGTTTGTATGAGATGTTTTTGGGGCCATTAGAGCAAGCAAAACCTTGGAATACGGCTGGTATATCTGGAGTGTTTGGTTTCTTGAAAAAACTTTGGAAGTTATACGCTTCTGATGAAGGTGTACAGGTTATTGATGAAGAGCCAACTGCTGAAATGTATAAAACATTACACAAGACGATTAAGAAGGTGATTGATGATATTGAAGGGTTTTCGTTTAATACTTCTGTTTCTCAGTTTATGATTTGTGTGAATGAGTTGGGACAACAGAAATGTCGACACCGTGCTATACTTGAACCTTTGGCTGTTATATTAGCACCTTATGTTCCGCATATAGCAGAGGAGTTATGGTCTTTATTGGGGAAAACAGAGTCAGTTTCTAAACAAGCATTTCCAGTTTTTGAACCTTCATATTTGATTGAGAGTTCTAAAGAGTATCCTGTGTCTTTTAATGGAAAGATGCGTTTTAAAATAGAATTGGCTATGGATTTGAACGCTGAGGAGATTGAAAAAGCTGTTATGAATGATGAGCGTACAATTGCACAATTGGGTGGGAAAGAACCTAAAAAGGTGATTATAGTTCCTGGGAAAATTATAAATATAGTAGGATAATAAAAAAGGCTGTTTCAGATTAATGAAACAGCCTTTTTTTTGTCTTGTATACTAAGGTGTGTGATGTGATTTAAACATCGGTTGTTTTAGTTCTTTGGATTATTTGCTTGGATTGATAAGTAATGCGTTTTCGAAACGCTTTCGGATATTTTTAAGGTTGCGTTCCGCTTCTATTCTGGTCTTGTAGCTACCTACCCATACTTTGTATGATGGGTTGCTATAAATAATAGTTCCGTCAATGTCGCTGAAATTTCTTTTGAAATCAGCTAGTTTACGAATTGCCTCGCTATTGCTACCGTAAAAAATCTGAATTTTGTATTTGTCGTTAGCCGTATTTGCTGAGTTGAATTTTCTTTTTTCGTCTAAAAGTGTTTTTACCTCTGATGGTTCTTGAAAAGTGTTTTTTGACTGTTGTGCATATGTTAAGTTATGGAACAAAATTGCAGTAAAAATCGTCAATGTAATTCTTAAAAATCTCATAATGAATAGGGTTTGGTGCAAAAATACAATTATAATTAAAATGTAATGAAAATAATGTTATTTAGAACTGGTATAAATTATACATTAAGGCAGGCAAAGGTTTTTAGAGTAAGGCATAAATTGTATTTTTGTCGGAGTTTATAAATAAGGAGTCGTGTTTTGGCAGTGAAAGAAATGTTAAAATCGTTCCTAATTTAGTTGATAATCATTTTATAACTATGAAAAAAGTGGGTAACCATAATTCGTTTTCAAAGATTTTATTCTTTTGTTTAGCAGTAATGTTTTCATTTTCTGTTAGTTCCTTTGCGCAAGATGCGGCAAAGGGGAAGGAGTTGTTTAATTCAAACTGTGCTGCCTGTCATAAATTAGACGGGAACTCTACGGGTCCAGCGCTACGAGGTGTTGTTGAAAGGCATGATACTCAGTGGTTGCATAAATGGATTAAGAGTAGTTCATCTATGATTAAGTCTGGTGATGCTGCTGCTGTTAAGTTGTTTGAGGAGTGGAATAAGGTTGTTATGAATGACTTCCCGGCTTTGTCGGATGAAGACATTGATAATATTTTAGCTTATACTTCTCAGCCTAAAGCGGAGCCTACAGTTGTTGCTGGTGGACCTACTAGTGCTAGTAATAGTGGAGCTTCAGGTGATGTGAATAACATGGTTGTGTTAGGAGCGTTGTTTGTTGTTTTGGTGTTGTTGGTAACGATGCTTTACTTCGTTAAACGTGTATTGAATAAAATTGTTGAAGTAAATGGATTGACGCCAGAAGTTCGTCAGACTACTCCAATATGGAAGGCTTTTGTGAAGAATCAATTCTTGGTTATTCTTTCTACAATTGTACTTGTTTTAGTGGGGTCTTATTTTGCATTTGGATTTATGATGCAAGTTGGGGTTGATAAAGGGTATGAGCCTGTACAGCCAATACATTTCTCTCATAAGATACATGCTGGAGATAATGGAATTGATTGTAAATATTGTCACTCTGCGGCTAGGTCAAGTAAAACATCAGGGATTCCTTCTTTGAATGTTTGTATGAACTGTCACAAAAGTATTAGTGAGTTTCAAGGTGATGCAGGTACTGATTATGGTACTTATACTCCTGAATTTTACACTGCTGAGATTCAAAAATTATATGATGCGGTTGGATGGGATCCAAGTGCACAAGCTTATACGGGTGAAGAGAAGCCAGTTAAATGGGTTCGTATTCATAATTTACCTGACTTTGCTTATTACAATCACTCACAACACGTGAATGTTGCAGGATTAGAGTGTCAAACTTGTCACGGTCCAGTAGAGGAAATGGAGATCATGAGACAACATGCTCCTTTGACTATGGGATGGTGTATTGACTGTCACAGAACAACAGATGTGAAAATGGAAAACAATGAGTATTATGCGAAAATTCACGAAGAATTATCGAAAAAATACGGAGTTGAGAAATTGACTGTTGCTCAAATGGGAGGTTTAGAGTGTGGTAAGTGTCACTATTAATAATAATTTAAGAAGCTAATATATATATACAATGGCATCAAACAGAAAATACTGGAAAAGTGTTGAGGAGCTGAATGATAATAGTTCTATTGTTGAGACGCTAAGAAACAATGAATTTGTTGAAGAGATTCCAACAGATGAGTTTCTTGGAGATAAGGACACGTTGTCTTCTTCATCTACAACGCGTCGGGACTTTTTGAAATATGTAGGTTTTTCTACAGCTGCAGCTTCTTTAGCAGCTTGTGAGGGACCTGTAGTAAAGTCAATTCCTTATGTGGTTCAACCGGAAGAAATTATTCCTGGTGTTGCGGATTATTACGCTACTACTATAGCGGATGGATTTGACTTTGTGAATGTGTTGATTAAGACTCGTGAGGGTCGTCCGATTAAAGTTGAAAACAATAGATTGGAAAGTGCTTATACAGGAGCTAATGCTCGTGTTCATGCATCTGTTCTTTCTTTATATGATAGTCTTCGTTTAAAAGGGTCTAAAATTGATGGTAAGTCTGCTTCTTGGAGCGATGTTGATGCTGCGGTTAAGGCTAGTTTAAAAGAGGCTAATGAGAAAGGTGGTAACGTAGTGTTGTTAACTAATACTATGGCGAGTCCATCTACTGATAAATTGATTTCTGAGTTTATTGCTCAAAATCCTACGACTAAGCATGTTATTTATGACGCGGTTTCTTCAACTGCTTCATTAGATGCTTATGAGCGTGTGTATGGTGAGCGTGCTCTTGCTGATTATGATTTTGCAGAAGCTGATGTGATTGTTTCTGTAGCTGCTGATTTCTTAGGTGATTGGCAAGCTGGTGGATACGATACTGCTTATGGGCAAAAACGTATTCCTAAAAACGGTAAAATGTCTAAACATATTCAGCTTGAGGCTAATATGTCTTTGACAGGAGCTAACGCTGATGTGCGTGTGCCAATGACTGTTGCAGAACAAAAAATGGCTTTGGTTAAGATTTACAACGAAATCGTTGGTGCTAATGTTTCAGTTGGAGCTACTAGCAGAGATGAAGCGGTTGTGAAAATTGCTAAGCAATTAAAATCTGCTGGAAATAGAGGTGTTTTAGTTTCTGGTTTGGATGATGTAAATGCTCAACTGTTAGTGTTTGCTATTAACCAAGCTTTGGGTTCTCAGGCTTTTATTCCATCTAAACCAAAATATGTTAGAAAAGGAAATAGTGCACAAGTAGCACAATTGATTAAAGATATGAATGCAGGTGCTGTTCATACTTTGATTATGTCTGGTGTAAACCCGGTGTATACTTTAGCTAATTCGGCTTCTTTTGTTGAAGGATTGAAAAAAGTAAAAACGTCTGTTGCTTTTTCTTTGAAAGAGGATGAGACGGCTTTACAAACTACTATAGCTGCTGCAGCTCCTCATTATTTAGAGTCATGGGGTGATGTGGTAATCAAAAAAGGACACTATGCTGTTATGCAGCCTACTATTCGTCCTCTTTTTGAAACTAGACAATTCCAAGAATCACTTATGGTGTGGACTGGAGCTGAAGGAGCTTATTATGATTATTTGAAATCTGTTGGTTCTTCAATGGTTTCTAGTAAATCATGGAATAAAATAGTGCATGATGGTATCGCTGAGTTTGATGCTGTTAATACTGTAAGTGTTGCTTTTGATCATGCTGTTGCTGCTTCTGAATTAGCGAAAGCTAAGAAGGTTGATGGTTTAGAGTTAGTGTTGTACACTAAAACTGGTATGGGTGATGGTCAACAAGCTAATAATCCTTGGTTGCAAGAGTTCCCAGACCCGTTAACACGTGTTTCATGGGATAACTACTTGACTATGTCAAGAGTAGATTCTGAGGCGAATGGATTTAAAAACTACAATGTTGCTAACGGAGGTTTAAACGGAAGTTATGCTACTGTTGTAGTGAATGGAGTTACTTTAGAAAAGGTTCCTGTTTTAATTCAACCTGGTCAAGCTGTTGGAACTGTAGGTCTTTCTTTTGGATATGGTCGTAAGGCTGCTATGAAAGAAGAAATGCAAGTTGGTGTTAATGCTTATGCGTTATACCACGATTTCAAAGATGTTCAAGGTGCTAATGTTACAGTTGGTGCTGGAGATCATGAATTTGCTTGTGTTCAGTTGCAAAATACCTTAATGGGTAGAGGGGATATCATTAAAGAAACAACTTTAGAGGTTTTTAATTCTAAAGATGTTAAAGAGTGGAATATTTTCCCAATGGTATCTTTAGATCACCAAGAAGTACGTGCTAATTCTGTTGATATTTGGGAGTCTTTTGACCGTTCTATCGGACATCACTTCAATTTGTCAATTGATTTAAATGCTTGTACTGGATGTGGTGCGTGTGTTATCGCTTGTCATGCTGAGAATAACGTACCTGTAGTTGGTAAGTCAGAAATTAGAAGAAGTAGAGATATGCACTGGTTGCGTATTGACCGTTATTATTCTTCTGAAGAATCTTTCATAGGTGATGTTGATGTGAAAAACGCTGCTAGCGGATTTACTGAAAACTTCAATATGTTTAAAGAGTTGGAAAACCCTGCGGATAATCCACAAGTTGCTTTCCAACCGGTAATGTGTCAGCACTGTAATCACGCTCCTTGTGAAACTGTTTGTCCAGTAGCGGCAACTTCACATGGTCGTCAAGGTCAAAACCATATGGCTTATAACCGTTGTGTTGGGACTAGATATTGTGCGAACAACTGTCCTTATAAAGTAAGACGTTTTAACTGGTTCTTATATAACAATAACGATGAGTTTGATTTCAACATGAATGATGATTTAGGACGTATGGTACTTAATCCTGATGTGAATGTTCGTTCTCGTGGGGTTATGGAAAAATGTTCTATGTGTATTCAAATGACTCAAGCTACAATCTTAAAAGCTAAGAACGAAGGAAGAGTTGTTGGAAAAGATGAGTTCCAAACTGCTTGTTCTGCTGCGTGTGGTAGTGGTGCAATGGTGTTTGGTGATGTTAACGATAAAACTTCTGATGTTGCAAAATTAGTAGAAGAGGATCGTATGTATCACTTGTTAGAGCATATCGGAACAAAACCAAATGTGTTTTATCACGTTAAGGTTAGAAACAACTAAAAACAAATTATTAATTAAAGAAATTTATAAAGGATTATGTCGTCACATTACGAAGCACCCATTAGAAAACCTTTAGTTCTTGGTGAGAAATCTTATCACGATGTAACTGTAGATGTGGCTAGACCTGTTGAAGGGAGAGCAAATAAACAATGGTGGACTGTGTTTACTATTGCTTTGATTGCTTTTCTTTGGGGAGTAGGCTGTATGGCTTACACGGTAGCAACTGGTATCGGTACTTGGGGATTAAATAAAACAATTGGATGGGCCTGGGATATTACTAACTTCGTTTGGTGGGTTGGTATTGGTCACGCAGGAACTCTAATTTCAGCAGTATTATTATTGTTTAGACAAAAATGGAGAATGGCTATTAACCGTTCTGCGGAAGCTATGACCATTTTCTCTGTTGTTCAGGCTGGGCTTTTCCCAGTTATACACATGGGACGTCCTTGGTTAGCATATTGGGTTTTGCCTATTCCAAACCAGTTTGGTTCTTTATGGGTAAACTTTAACTCACCATTGCTTTGGGACGTATTTGCAATTTCAACGTATTTATCAGTTTCATTGGTTTTCTGGTGGACTGGTTTACTTCCTGACTTTGCGATGTTAAGAGACCGTGCTATTACACCGTTTACAAAACGTATTTATTCTGTCCTAAGTTTTGGATGGAGTGGTAGAGCTAAAGACTGGCAACGTTTTGAAGAGGTTCACTTGGTGTTGGCTGGTTTAGCTACTCCTTTGGTGTTATCTGTTCACACGATTGTATCTTTTGACTTTGCTACTTCAGTTATTCCTGGATGGCATACTACAATCTTACCTCCGTACTTCGTTGCTGGGGCTATCTTTTCTGGATTTGCAATGGTGAATACCTTGTTAATCATTATGAGAAAGGTTTCTAATCTTGAAGATTATATTACTATACAACATATCGAATTGATGAATATCGTGATCATGATTACGGGTTCTATCGTTGGGGTTGCTTATATTACAGAATTATGGGTTGCTTGGTATTCAGGAGTTGAATACGAACAATACGCTTTCTTGAATAGAGCAACAGGACCTTACTGGTGGGCTTATTTCTTGATGATGACTTGTAACGTGGTTTCTCCACAGGTTATGTGGTTCAAGAAAATTCGTACTAGTATTATGGCATCTTTTATTATATCGATTGTCGTGAACGTTGGAATGTGGTTTGAACGTTTCGTAATTATCGTTACTTCATTACACAGAGATTACTTACCATCTTCTTGGGCGATGTTCCAACCAACTTTCGTTGATGCTGGTATTTATATTGGAACTATTGGTTTCTTCTTTGTGTTGTTCTTGTTATACTCTCGTACTTTCCCTGTAATTGCACAGGCAGAGGTTAAAACTATTCTGAAATCTTCAGGAGAGTTCTTTAAAAAAGCAAGAGACGAAAAAGGTACTAATCAAACTTTAAATCATTAATTTGCTATGAGTAATAAAGTAATACATGCGATTTACAATGATGATGATGTATTGTTACATGCAGTAACTGAAACAAGATCGGCTCATCATCATATTGAAGAAATTTATACGCCTTTCCCAGTTCATGGTTTGGATAAAGCTATGGGGTTGGCTCCAACTAGATTAGCTATTACTGCTTTTCTATATGGTTTGGTTGGTTTAGCTTTTGCTACTACTATCTTAAACTATATCATGATTGAGAACTGGCCACAAGATATTGGTGGTAAGCCAAGTTTTAGTTTTATTCAAAACATGCCGGCTTTCGTTCCAATTATGTTTGAGTTGACTGTTTTCTTTTCAGCCCACTTAATGGTTTTTACTTTCTTCATGAGAAGTAAATTATGGCCATTTAAAAAAGCTGAAAACCCTGATGTAAGAACTACTGATGACCACTTCTTAATGGAAGTTGCTTTACACGGTAATGAGGAAGAAGCTATTGAGTTCTTCAAAAACACTGGAGCAGTAGAAGTTAAAGTAATTGATAAAGAACAATAGTAGATGAGAACGATATTTAAAATAGCAGCTGTACTTGGAGTTTCAGTTTTGACTACTTCTTGTTTTAATAAAGAGCGTCCTAATTATCAGTTTTTTCCAAATATGTATCAAGCTGTATCTTATGAAACTTATTCTGAGGTGCCGGCTTTCAAAAATGGAAAAGAAGGGCAATTGCCTGCAGAGCATTCAGTTCCTCGTGGGTTTGAAGTTTATGAGTTTGCTAATACTCCAGAAGGATTAGCTGAAGCAAAATTAAACTCAAAATCTCCTTTGACGGAATTAGAACGAAATGATCCTAAAGGTAAAGAGCTTTATACAATTTACTGTTCTGTTTGTCATGGTGACAAAGGGGATGGAAAAGGGAATTTGGTTAAGAGAGAGAAGTTTTTAGGAGTACCAAGTTATGCTGATCGCGAGCTTACAGAAGGAGGCATTTATCACGTAGTTACTTATGGATTAAATTCAATGGGTTCTCATGCGAATCAAATGACGCAACAAGAACGTTGGATAGTAGCTGATTACGTTTTAAAATTGAAATCAGAATTATAAATTGTAAAATTTATTTGAAAGTTTAGATATGTACACATTTTCAAACAGGTTGAAAACCTTTGCAATAGTTCTTATGGTCCTTGGATTAGTAGGAATTGTTTACGGGTTTATCAATGCACCCAAAACAGTAAGTGACGTTGAGCAGATTTTAACTGAACAACATCACGGAGATTCTCACCATGTTGGTGAAGCAGGTGGTTCTCATGCAGAACTTTCAGCTGATGAACAGGCAGAGCACCAACACCATTTAGAACACGTTTTGCAACAAATGCAAAATAAGCCATGGGCAGCTGTATATGTTGCTTGTATTTTCTTTATGTTGATTTCTTTAGGAGTCTTGGCATTTTATGCAATTAATTATGCATCACAAGCAGGCTGGTCTCCAGTTCTTGCTAGAGTTATGGAGGGATTAAGCGCTTATTTATTACCTGGTTCTATTATATTCTTAATTTTATTGGTTCTTTCTTCTATGAATATGAATCATCTGTTCATTTGGATGGATGCTGATGTTGTGGCAGATGATAAGATTATTAGTGCAAAGACGGGGTATTTAAATGTTCCTTTCTTTTTAATCAGAACAGTTATTTATTTAGCAGGATGGAATTTATACAGATATTATGCTGTTAAAAATTCTAGAGCTATGGATGCTAATTTTGATATTGCAATTCATAAACGTGTTTTCAAAGCTTCGGCTGCATTCTTAGTATTCTTTATCGTTACTGAGTCTATGATGTCATGGGATTGGATTATGTCAATTGATACGCACTGGTATAGTACGTTATTCGGTTGGTATGTTTTTGCTAGTTTCTTTGTAACTGCTGTTACAGTTATTGCTTTCACTACTTTGTATTTGAAATCAAAAGGATTGTTAGAGTATGTTAACACAAGTCACATTCATGACTTAGCTAAATATATGTTTGGTTTAAGTATTTTCTGGACTTATCTATGGTTCTCTCAATTTATGTTGATGTGGTACTCTAATATTCCAGAAGAGGTAACTTATTTCGTATTTAGAATTCAAGAATACAAACTGCCTTTCTTTGGTATGTTGTTATTGAACTTTGCGCTGCCATTGTTATTATTAATGAATACTGAATTCAAACGTATTACATGGGTTATTGTTATGGCTGGAACTTTGATTGTTGTAGGTCACTATTTAGACTTCTATAATATGATTGTTCCTGGTACTGTTGGTGGATCATGGTTTATTGGTGTTCCTGAAATTGGTTCATTAATGTTCTTTGCTGGATTGTTTATCTTTGTGGTATTCACTGCAATGGCTAAAGCACCTTTGTTGCATAAAAACCATCCATTAATTGAGGAAAGTAAACAATTTCATTATTAATATATATCTAACAAGAAATGACAACTTTATTAATATTAGCTATTGTAATATTGTTAGGAATTGCTGTTTGGCAACTAACTAAGATATTCGATTTAACACAGATTGGGTCTGCATCAGATGATGCAGCTTCCCAAATCGCAAATAATAAGGATAATAAAATCAACGGTTACTTAGCTTTTGGATTTTTAGGATTTATCTATGTTTTTACAATTTTTTGTTTGTATGAATATGGTAGTTTTCCTTTAATGGATATGGCTGCTGCTGAACATGGTAAAGACGTTGATAACTTGATGTGGATTTCAATGATTTTGATTTTCATTGTTCAAACTCTTACTCAAGCTTTATTGCATTATTTCGCTTTTAAATATCACGGTAAAGAAGGTCAGAAAGCACTTTTCTTTTCTGATAATGATAAATTAGAGGCTCTTTGGACTATTATTCCTGTGATTGTTTTATCTGCATTAATTCTTTATGGAATGTATGCATGGAATAACATCATGTTCGTTAACGATGAGGAAGAGGTAATCTATGTAGAGGTTTATGCTAAGCAATTTGGTTGGGATATCCGTTACTCTGGACAAGATAATACACTAGGTAAAGCAAACGTTCGTTTTATTGAAGGTATTAACGTTGTTGGAGTTGATATGGCTGATCCAAATGCACAAGACGATATCATGGCTAAAGAATTGCTTTTGCCAAAAGGAAAGAAAGTAGTGTTGAAAATGCGTTCACAAGATGTTCTACACTCTGCTTATATGCCACACTTCCGTGCACAGATGAACTGTGTTCCTGGTATGATCACACAATTTGCATTTACTCCTTCTATTACTACGGCTGAATTTAGACAAGATGAAGCTACTATTAAGAAGGTAAACAATATTAATAAATTGCGTATGGAAAGAAGCCAAGCTTTAATCGCTAAGGGTGAAGAAGCTTTAGATCCATATGAATTTGATTATTTACTATTGTGTAATAAGATTTGTGGTGCTTCTCACTATAACATGCAAGCTAAGATTGTTGTTGTAGAAGAGGCTGAATTTAACCAATGGTTAAAAGATCAAACAACATTAGGACAGCAAATTGCTGCTGAGAAAGCTGCTAATGCTCCTAAGGTTGAAGAGGTAGTTGAGCCAGTATTAGAAGAAGCTGAGAACACTGTTGATGCAGAAGCTATAGCTCAAGTAGTAAAAAAATAATTCATATATTTTAAAAATTATACTATGTCAGCAATAGGACACGAAATAGTTAATGGTCATGATGAACATGATCATCATGAAAAAGGGAATTTCCTTACTAAATATGTCTTCAGTTTAGACCATAAGATGATTGCTAAACAATACTTGATTACAGGTATTATTATGGGAATTATCGGAGGTGCAATGTCGATATTTTTTAGAATGCAAATTGCTTGGCCTGAGGAATCATTTGAAGTTTTTAAATGGTTTTTAGGTGAAAGAATGGCTCCAGGTGGAGTTATGAAAAATGATGCCTATTTGGCTTTGGTTACGATGCATGGTACCATTATGGTATTCTTCGTTTTAACTGCGGGATTAAGTGGTACGTTTAGTAACTTATTAATTCCATTGCAGATTGGAGCACGTGATATGGCTTCTGGTTTCTTGAACATGTTGTCTTACTGGATGTTCTTTATTTCTGCTGTATTGATGGTAAGTTCTTTATTTGTTGAATCTGGTCCTGCGTCTTCTGGTTGGACTATTTATCCTCCATTGAGTGCTTTGCCTCAAGCTATTCCTGGTTCTGGAACTGGTATGACGCTTTGGTTGATTTCTATGGCTGTGTTTATAGTGTCTTCTACTATGGGGTCTTTAAACTATGTTGCTACGGTTATTAACTTGAGAACAAAAGGAATGTCTATGACAAGAATGCCTTTAACTGTTTGGGCTTTATTCGTTACTGCTATTATCGGTATCGTTTCTTTCCCAGTTTTGTTATCTGCTGCTTTGTTGTTGATTTTTGATAGAAGTTTTGGTACTTCATTCTTCTTATCTGATATTTATTTAGCAGGTGAGGTTTTACATTATCAAGGTGGATCTCCAGTATTGTTTGAACACTTGTTCTGGTTCTTAGGTCACCCTGAGGTTTATATCGTTATTTTACCTGCAATGGGTATCACTTCTGAGGTTATTGCTACAAATGCTCGTAAGCCTATTTTTGGTTACCGTGCAATGATTGCTTCTATCTTAGCTATTGCTTTCTTATCTACTATTGTTTGGGGACACCATATGTTCGTTTCGGGGATGAATCCATTCCTTGGTTCTGTGTTTACCTTTACTACTTTGTTGATTGCAATTCCATCTGCAGTTAAAGCTTTTAACTATATTACTACTATTTGGAGAGGTAATCTTCAAATGAACCCTGCGATGTTGTTTTGTATTGGTTTCGTTTCTACTTTTATTACTGGTGGTTTAACTGGTATTATTCTTGGAGATAGTACTTTAGATATTAACGTTCATGATACTTATTTCGTTATTGCTCACTTCCACTTAGTAATGGGTATTTCTGCTCTTTATGGAATGTTTGCTGGGGTTTACCATTGGTTCCCTAAAATGTTCGGAAGAATGATGAATAAGAATCTTGGATATATCCACTTCTGGGTAACTGCTGTTTGTGCTTACGGAGTTTTCTTCCCAATGCACTTTATTGGTATGGCTGGTCTTCCACGTCGTTACTATTCAAATACTGCTTTCCCATTATTTGATGAATTCGTTGAAGTGAACGTATTGATTACTGTATTCGCTATTATTGGTGGATTGGTTCAGTTTGTTTTCTTATGGAACTTCTTCTCTAGTATTTTCTTTGGTAAGAAAGCTCCTCAAAACCCATGGAAATCTAACTCATTAGAGTGGACTACTCCAGTTGAACATATTCATGGAAACTGGCCTGGTGAATTACCTGTAGTTTACAGATGGCCTTATGATTATTCTAAACCTGGTTTTGAAGAGGATTATGCTCCGCAAAATATGCCAATGAGAGAAGGTGAAGAAGAGTTACAGCATTAAGATTTTATAAATATTTATTATATAAAGAAGTCGTTTTGAGAAATCAAGACGACTTTTTTTTTGTGTTTGCTTTTCTTATTGGTGATAGTCTTGTCTTTCTTCTTTGCTATTTCAATTTCTATTATATTTGCATTATGAATGAGAATTTAAACCCTACAAATGAGCATTTCTCATCCGAGGAATTGGATGTGGAAAAAAAACTACGTCCGCTTTCTTTTGATGATTTTGCTGGTCAAGATAAAGTGTTAGAAAATTTAAAAGTATTTGTTCAAGCAGCAAATATGCGAGGTGAAGCTTTGGATCATACTTTGTTTCATGGTCCTCCTGGTCTAGGGAAGACTACTCTTGCTAATATTCTTGCAAATGAATTAAATGTAGGTATTAAAATTACATCAGGTCCTGTTTTGGATAAACCTGGTGATTTGGCTGGGTTATTGACGAATCTCGAGGAAAGAGATGTACTTTTTATAGATGAGATTCATCGTTTGAGTCCTATTGTTGAAGAGTATCTTTATTCAGCTATGGAGGACTTTAAAATCGATATTATGATAGAGTCTGGTCCTAATGCTAGGACTGTGCAGATTCACCTAAATCCATTTACATTAGTTGGTGCTACAACTCGTTCTGGTTTATTAACATCACCTATGAGGGCCCGTTTTGGTATCCAGAGTAGACTTCAATATTATAACACGGAATTACTAGCGACTATTGTTGAACGTAGTGCTTCTATTCTTCAAGTTCCTATTTCTTTGAACGCTGCTATTGAAATTGCTGGTCGTAGTCGTGGTACACCTCGTATTGCGAATGCATTGTTGAGAAGAGTTCGAGATTTCGCTCAGATTAAAGGTAATGGTTCCATTGATATGGAGATTGCTAAATTTGGTTTAAATGCTTTGAATGTTGATGCACATGGTTTAGATGAAATGGATAATAAAATCCTTTCTGTAATAATCGAAAAGTTTAAAGGTGGACCAGTTGGTTTATCTACTTTGGCTACTGCTGTTTCTGAAAATTCTGAAACTATAGAGGAGGTTTACGAACCGTTTTTAATTCAAGAAGGATTTATTATGCGTACTCCGAGAGGTCGTGAGGCTACAGATAAAGCATATAAACATTTGGGGGTTACTAAAATTCCTAAACAAGGTAATTTGTTTTAAGTTTTGATTTTAGGTGCGAAAGTGCTGCATTTATAGAAATTAGAGAAGAAACTTTAAGATTTGAATTTACATATTAAAGCCATTTTACAATTTTGTGAAATGGCTTTTTTTATAGTTTTTCTCTATCACTTTTTTGAGAATTGATATTAAAATATTTGATTCTCAAAAGAAAAATAGGAGTCATTGTTTTTTCTTTCTATACGACATAAAATGCCTGTCTCTTCGATTTTTAAAAGTAAATAAGTGTTTGGTTTTATGAGGTGTTCTTCGTCAAGATTTGTATTCGTAGAGTCGCTTTTTTAGTTCGCATTATAAATTTGTTTTTAAAGTTAAAGGTGGTTTTTGGATTTTGAAAAATGAGTTTAAATGAAGTTAACTATAGAGACTTTTAGTAAAATATTTGAATAGTTATCAGTAAAAGTGACAATGGTCAGCGGACTTATAAGAAGTATTAAATTTATAGATAGAGACGACTAGTTCTTTCTAGGAATTTTAAAAATGCTATCTTTGTTAGTTACTTATAAAATTCAAATATATATGAAGAAAGATAGTAATAAGCGCAGAGAAGCTTTGCTTTATCATGCGAAACCAACACCTGGAAAAATTCAGGTAGTACCTACTAAGAGTTATTCTTCCCAAAGAGACTTGTCATTGGCTTATTCGCCAGGGGTTGCTGAACCGTGTTTGGAGATTGCTAAAGATGTTAATAATGTATATAAGTATACAGCAAAAGGTAATCTAGTTGCTGTAATTTCCAATGGAACTGCGGTTTTAGGACTTGGTGATATTGGACCAGAGGCTTCGAAGCCAGTAATGGAAGGTAAGGGACTTTTGTTTAAAATCTTTGCTGATATTGATGTCTTTGATATCGAAGTTGATGCAACGGATATTGATAAATTTGTTGAAACGGTTAAAAATATATCGCCAACTTTTGGTGGTATTAATCTAGAAGACATTAAAGCTCCTGAATCTTTTGAAATAGAACGCAGACTAAAAGAGGAGTTGAATATTCCTGTGATGCATGATGACCAACATGGTACTGCTATTATTTCTGCCGCGGCTTTAATAAATGCCGCTGAGTTGGCTGGTAAACCAATGTCTGAATTGAAGATGGTGGTTTCAGGTGCTGGTTCTGCTGCTATTGCTTGTGCTAAGCTTTATGTTGCGTTTGGTGTTAAGGTTGAAAACATCTTAATGTTCAATAGTAAAGGTGTTTTAAAACATAGTGATGACCGCATATCTGAGATGCAACGTATGTTTGCTACGGATAATGATATTTCTTTAGCTGATGCAATGAAAGGGTGTGATGTGTTTATTGGTTTGTCAACTGCTGATATATTAACTCCGGAGATGTTGTTGTCAATGGCTGATAATCCTATCGTTTTCGCTATGGCAAATCCTAATCCGGAAATCGAATATGATTTAGCAATGAGTACTCGTAAGGATGTTATAATGGCTACTGGCCGTTCTGACCATCCTAACCAAGTGAATAATGTTTTAGGTTTTCCATATATTTTTAGAGGTGCTTTAGATGTTAGAGCTACTAAGATTAATGAGGAAATGAAAATGGCTGCTGTAATTGCATTGGCGGAATTAGCTAAGGAATCTGTTCCTGAGCAAGTGAATATCGCTTACGGTGAGACAAAGCTTATTTTTGGTAGAGAATATATTATTCCTAAACCATTTGATCCACGTTTAATTTCAGTTGTTCCTCCTGCTGTTGCTAAAGCAGCTATGGAAAGTGGTGTTGCTATTGGAGCAATTACGGACTGGGATAAGTATAAGGATGAGCTAGAAGAGCGAATGGGGTCTGATAATAAAATGGTTCGTTTGCTTATTAATCGTGCTAAAACTAATCCGAAAAGAGTTGTTTTTGCAGAGGCTGATCAATTAGATGTTTTAAAAGCTGCCCAAATTGTTTATGAAGAGGGTATTGCAATTCCGATTTTACTTGGTAGAAGGGAAGTGATTTTAGAGCTTAAAAATGAAATTGGTTTTGATGCGGATCTAGAGATTAGAGACCCTAAACTTGAAGAGGAGAAAGAACGCAGAACTAAATTTGCTAATTCTTATTGGCAAGCAAAACAAAGAAAAGGGTTAACCCTTTATGATGCTGAGAAATGGATGCGTGAGCGTAATTATTTTGCTGCTATGATGGTTAATGAAGGTGAGGCTGATGCTCTAGTTACTGGATATTCTAGAAGTTATCCTTCGACTATTAAACCTATCTTGGAATTGATTCCTCGTGCTGCTGGTGTTAGTAAAGTGGCAACAACAAACTTAATGTTGACGAAAAGAGGACCTATGTTCTTAGCGGATACTGCTATTAACCCTAATCCTTCAGCTGAGGAGTTAGCGAAAATAGCTCTTATGACTGAGAAAACGGTTCGTATGTTTGGTATGGATCCTGTTATTGCAATGTTGTCTTATTCAAATTTTGGTTCGGCTTCGAAAGAGTCTCCAATGAAGATGAGGGAGGCGGTTAAAATATTGCACGAGAATTACCCTGAAATGATTGTAGATGGTGAAATTCAAATGGATTTTGCTTTAAATGCTGATATGTTAAAGGATAGGTTCCCTTTTTCAAGATTGGCAAATAAAAAGGTTAATACGTTAATTTTTCCTAATCTTGATTCTTCTAACTTGACTTATAAAATGTTGAAAGAGTTGAATAAGGCTACTTCAATTGGACCTATTATTTTAGGTTTGGACAAGCCTGTTCACGTGTTTCAATTGGGCGCAAGTGTTGATGAAATGGTGAATATGACAGCGGTTGCTGTTGTGGATGCTCAAGTGAGAGAAAAAAGAAAAAAATAGTTACAAGTTATAATGCGCTAAACTCTATCTACTTGTTATGAAATAGTTAATATTATTTCCTATTTTTGACTAAAATTTCGATAAGATGATAGCGCATATACAAGGAAGATTAGTAGAGAAATCTCCAACAGAGGTAGTAATAGATTGCGGGGGAGTGGGTTATTTAGTAAACATTTCCCTGCATACTTACTCTCAGCTTCCTGATTCAGAAAATGTTAAACTTTATACTTTTCTTCAAATAAAAGAGGATGCTCATACCCTCTTTGGATTTTCTGAAAAAATAGAAAGAGAACTTTTTAAATTGTTGATTTCCGTGTCTGGAATAGGTGGGAATACAGCGAGAAATATGTTATCTTCACTCAATCCTCGAGATTTACTTCAAGCTATTGGTGCTGGAGATGTTAAGACGATTCAATCTGTTAAAGGGATTGGTGCAAAAACTTCACAAAGAGTTATTCTTGATTTACAAGAAAAAGTACTTAAATTATATAATATTGATGAAGTTTCTATTGTTCTTAGCAATACAAATGCCGATGAAGCGTTATCTGCTTTAGAGGTGTTAGGTTTTGTTCGCAAAAGTGCTGAAAAAGTTGTTGAACGAATTACCAAACAGAATCCAAATGCAACAGTCGAAGAAATAATCAAATTAGCATTAAAAAATCTATAGAGTTTGAAATCGCAACTTCTAAATGAAAAACTTGTTTTCTGGACGTTAACATTTTTGTTTTTTTGTTTTACTGCAATAGCTCAAGAGCCTGTTCAGTCAAATGATACTATTCAAAAAAAGTATAACAAAGAGACATTAAAGTTACCGGATCCACAGAGCATTATTGCTGCATATACATACGATCCTGTTACGGATCGATATATATATACAAAGTCTGTTGATGGTTTTAATATTAATTTCCCGGTTATTTTAACTAGAAAAGAATATGAGGACTTGGTGATGCGAGAGCAGATGAAAAAGTATTTTAAACAGAAGTTTGATGCTGTTGATGGTCGCTTAGAAGATGAAGAGGTGCAACGTGATATGTTACCAAGGTATTATGTGAATTCTGGACTTTTTGAAGGGATATTCGGATCTAATACTATTGATATTAAACCTCAGGGATCTGTAGAGGTTGATTTAGGCGGACGCTTTACTAAACAAGATAATCCTGTTCTATCACCTAGAAATAGATCCATGTTTACATTTGATTTTGATCAGAGAATCAGCATGGGACTGCAGGGGACAGTGGGTACTAGAATGGGAGTGAATTTCAATTATGATACACAGTCTACTTTTGACTTTCAAAACTTGATAAAGCTTGATTACGTTCCTGATGAAGATGCTATTCTGAAGAAAATTGAGATTGGAAATGTTAGTATGCCTATTAGTAGTTCTTTGATAAGAGGAGCCCAAAGTCTTTTTGGTGTTAAAACAGAATTGCAATTTGGTAGAACCACAATTACTGGGATTTTTTCGGAGCAAAAGTCTCAAACTAGAGCTGTTACTGCTGAAGGGGGAGGTACTTTAGAAGATTTTGAACTTTTTGCTTTAGATTACGATGCCGATCGTCACTTTTTCTTATCTCAATATTTTAGAAGTAAATACGATGATGCATTAAAAAACTATCCATATGTAAATAGCCGAGTTCGTATTACTCGTGTGGATGTGTGGATTACGAATCGACAAAACAGAATTGTTGCTAATAATAATAATTTGCGTAATGTTATTGCGATCCAAGATTTGGGAGAGGGACGTTTGATGGGTTTAAGTGATGATCAAATTGTTAGTGTTAATACTCAGACATACCCTGATTTTTTTACCAATCCACAACCTAATGTTCCTTCTGACAATAAGAATAATAAATATGACCCTGGGAAAATAGGGTCTAACTTCTTGAACAGTTCTATTAGAACGATCAGTGCTGGTAGTGCTGGATTTAATATTCCAGTAACAGAGGGTAGGGATTATGCAAAGCTTGAAAGTGCTCGTAAGTTATCACCAAGTGAATTTACTTTTCATCCTCAATTGGGTTATATTTCTTTGCAACAGAGACTTTCAAATGATGAAGTACTTGCTGTTTCTTATCAATATACTATCGGGAATGAGGTTTATCAAGTAGGGGAGTTTGGAAGTGATGGTGGAGATACGACTTCTATGTTGCCCAATCAAGATCCTAATCAGGAAGAAATTCCTATTTCACAAAGTCTTGTGCTGAAAATGCTAAAGAGTAATTTAACTTCAATTCATCAACCTGTGTGGAATTTGATGATGAAGAATATTTATCAAATTCCGGGTGCTATGGAATTATCTCAGGAGAGTTTTAGATTTAATATTCTTTATACGGATCCTTCTCCTTTGAATTATATTTCCGGTACTGGTGGACTTCCTTTGCCAGAAGATGTAGAGCGTACGGCATTATTGAAGGTTTTTCATTTAGATCGTTTAAATTATACTAATGACCCACAGGAAGGTGGAGATGGTTTCTTTGATTTTATCGGAAATGCTGTTGGACAAGATCCGCTCGATCCGCTCGGATTAGGAAATAATTCGGGGAATACTTCTGGTGGACAAGGTGGTGGCTACGGTGGTGGTTATGGGAATCAAAATAACGGACAAAACAGTTTTAATAAATTTGAGGGTATTACTGTAGACGCTAGAAATGGCCGTATAATTTTCACAACAGTGGAGCCTTTTGGTTCACATTTGTTTAAAAAGTTAAGTACTGGTTCTAATACCGAGGATTATAATTTTCCAGCTTCTTATAATGCAAATCAGAAAAAATATGTCTTTGAAAGGATGTATAGAAATACTCAGGCTAATGCATTACAAGAAAGCGGTAAGAATAAATTTCAATTAAAGGGTAGGTATAGTAGTTCTATGGGGGATGGAATTCCTATTGGAGCTTACAACGTGCCTCAAGGTTCTGTTGTTGTTAATGCAGGAGGTAGGCTTTTGGTTGAGGGTATCGATTATACTGTTGATTATGCTCGAGGAAGGGTTAAGATTTTAGATCCAGGCTTGGCTGCTTCTAATACTCCTATTGATATTTCAGTTGAAAATAATGCGGTTTTTGGACAACAAACGAAACGTTTTTTCGGTGTAAATGTGGATCATAAGTTTAGTGATAAATTTATGTTAGGTGCTACTTATTTGAGGATGTCTGAAAAACCTATGACCCAAAAGTCAAGTTATGGTGAAGAGTCAGTAAACAATACCATTATGGGATTGAATGCTAATTTTTCAACTGAGGTTCCGTTTTTTACTCGAATGGTTAATAAGCTTCCTAATATTGATACAGATGCAGAATCATCCATTTCATTTAGAGGAGAGTTCGCTTATCTGAAACCTGGGGCTTCTAAGGCAGATCAATTTAATGGTGAAGCGACATCTTATATAGATGATTTTGAAGGGACGCAATCTAATATTGATATACGCTCTCCACAATCGTGGTATTTGGCAAGTACTCCTGTTGGTTTTGGAGACGAAGCAAATGATTTGTCTTATGGATATAAAAGGGCAAAAATGTCTTGGTATACCATTGATCCAGTTTTCTTCGCTAGTACAAGACGACCTGGTGGAATTTCGGAGCAAGACTTATCGTCTAATAGAACTAGAAGGATTTTTAGTGAAGAGCTATTTCCGTCTAAAGACATCGCTTATGGAGAAAGTAGGGTTATTAATACTTTGGATTTGACTTTTTATCCAACTGAACGCGGTCCTTATAACTATAATCCTGAATTAGCTGCAGTGCCGAAATCTAAAGCACCCGAGCAGAATTGGGGTGGTGTGATGAGAGCTTTGAATGCAACTAATTTTGAGCAATCCAATGTCGAGTTTATTGAGTTTTGGGTAATGGATCCTTATACAGGAAATTCTGGTGATGCTATTGCTGAGGGGAATACTGGACAGTTAAAGTTTAATCTTGGATTTATTTCAGAGGATATTTTAAAAGATGGACAAAAGCAATATGAGAATGGATTGCCTAATGCTGGAAGTAATCAACCTACAATAAAAACAATTTGGGGTCGTACGCCAGCAGCTCCTTCTCTAATTTATGCATTTGACACTAATGAAGGGAATAGAAAAGTTCAGGATGTTGGATTGGATGGTATTAGTGACGATGAAGAGGCTCAGATGTTTCCTGCATTTGCTAATTTAAGTGACCCTGCAGGTGATAATTATGAGTATTTTTTAAGTGCTGAAGGAAATATTATTGATAGATATAGAAATTATAATAATTCTGATGGAAACTCTCCTGTTGATATGTCTGGTAATAATAGAGGGTCCGACAATAGACCTGATACGGAAGATATTGATGGTGATAATACAATGAATACTATCAATGCATATTACGAGTTTACTGTTAATGTTAAACCAGATGTGAAAATTGGAGATAATTATGTTTCTGATATTAGAACGAGTTCTGCTCAATTAGCGGATGGGTCTACAACTCCTGTTAGGTGGATTCAATATAAGATTCCTATTGATGCGGAAGAGGGGAATGCTGTTGGGGCAATTTCAGATTTGAGATCTGTTAGATTCATGAGAATGTTCATGACTGGATTTAAGGAGGAATTGACTTTGCGTTTCGGAACTTTAGATTTGGTTAGAAGTGAATGGAGACGATTTGATTCTACTCTAGTTGAAGATTTGAATTCGACCATTAAAGGTACTAATGTTGGATTTGATGTTACTTCTGTAAATATTCAAGAAAATTTTGAACGTAATCCTATTCCTTATACTTCGCCTCCTGGAGTGGTTAGGGAACAGGTTTATAACAATAATACTTTGATTAATGAAAATGAACAGTCCTTGTCATTGAGGGTTTATCAGAAAGATACATCTATTATGACACCTAGTGGTTTGGAACCAGGTGATTCAAAGGCTGTTTTTAAGAATGTGAATATTGATATGCGTCAGTTTAGAAAACTTAGAATGTTTTTACATGCTGAGGCTGCTGAACCAAGAGGGTATTCGGATAGGATGAGTGATGATGATATGGTTGCTTTTATCCGTTTTGGTAATGATTTTACAGATAACTTTTATCAAGTAGAATTACCATTGAAGGTGACTGAGTTTGGAGAAACTTCTGCTGATCGAATCTGGCCAGAGGAAAACGAATTGATGTTGAAATTAGAACTCCTTACCAAGTTGAAGGTGATGAAAATGAATGATGCATCTATTGATCCTAATTATATTTATTATAAGGAAGAGGATGAAATTGATGGTACGGCTTCTGGCAAGGTTAATAAGTTGCGTTTAGGTATAAAAGGTAATCCTAATTTCGGACAGGTTCGTACTATTATGTTGGGGGTTAAAAATCGCACGAATGAAACTGCTCGCCCAAAGGATTTAAGGGGAGAGGTGTGGTTTAATGAATTGCGTATGTCTGATATGGAGAATAAAGGTGGTTGGGCAGCTGTTGCAAATGTTGATGCTCAATTTGCGGATTTTGCTAATCTTTCTGCAACAGGGAGTAGATCTACTATTGGTTTTGGAGGTTTGGAACAAGGCCCTAATGAACGTAGTCGTGAGGATTATATGCAATATAATATTGTTACGAATTTAAATTTAGGTCAGTTATTACCTAAGAACTGGAGAATAAATCTGCCTTTTAATTATGCTGTTGGTGAAGAGATAATTACTCCGGAATACGATCCTTTTAATCCTGATATTAAGTTGAAAACGATGAAGGACGGAGCTAAAAGTGATTCGGAGCGTGATGTAATTCAAAGTAGAGCTGAAGATTATACTAGGAGGAAAAGTATAAACTTTATTGGGGTTAATAAGCAAAAGAATCCTGAGGGTAAGAAGCATTTTTATGATGTTGAAAACTTAACCTTATCGCACTCATACAACGAGGTTATGAGACATGATTTTGAAATTGAATCTATGATTGATCAGCAAACGAGATCGTCGGTTGATTATTCTTATGCCTTCACACCTAAGCCTATAGAGCCATTTAAGGCTAGTAAGTTTATGAAGAAAAGTAGTTATTGGAAGATTTTAAGTGATTTTAATTTTAATTACTTGCCTTCAAATATCACTTTTAATACAAATGTTTTACGACAATATAACAAACAGCAATTTAGATTGGTAGATGTAGAGGGTATCGGTTTGGATCCTTTGTATAGAAGAAATTATTTTTTCAATTATAACTACGGATTTAATTTCGATGTTACGAAGTCTTTGAGGCTTACTTATACAGCTGGAAGTAGCAATATCGTTAAGAACTATTTAGATGAGAATAAAAGGATAATGAATGACAATTCTATCTGGGATGGTTATTTCGATGTTGGAGAACCAAATCAAAGAATGCAACAGTTGTCGTTGAATTATGAGCTTCCTTTGAATAAGATTCCGTTTTTATCTTTTATTCGTTCTACGTATTCTTATACTGGAGATTATACATGGCAACGTTCTTCAGAAGCTTTTCAGAATATTGAGCAGGATGGTGTTTTTTACCAACTTGGAAATACAATTCAGAATGCAAGCACGCATAGGCTTAATACAACTTTAGCTATGGATCGTTTGTATAGATATGTTGGTTTGGTGAAGAGTTCTCAACGACCAAAGAAAAAAACTGATGCGAAAAAGGCAACTTTAGTCCCAGGACAGAAAGTTGTTAGGAATCAAGTTGCCAATAAGGAGGATGAAGAGAAGGAGAAGAGTCAAGTAGTTACAGATCTTCTTATTGGTTTGGCAACGAGTATTCGAAATGTTCAAGTTAACTATTCTGAGAACAGTGGTACTGTTTTACCTGGATTCATGCCTGGATTGGGCTTTTTTGGGTCTTCTAAGCCGACTTTGGGATTTGTTTTTGGTAGTCAGTCTGATGTGCGTTACGAGGCTGCTAGGAGTGGATGGTTGACTGATTATCCCGATTTTAATCAACCTTATACTCAGGTTTCTAATAAAACGTTGAATATTTCTGCTCAAGTTGAACCTCTTCCAGATTTAACGATTGATATTATTGCTGATAGAACTATCTCTGAGAATTTTTCAGAGCAGTTCGATGTTACCAATGGAATGTATAATAGTTTGGCGCCAAATACATATGGAAATTTTACTATTTCCACTGTGATGATTGGTACTGCATTTGGAACAAGTGATTTGAATGGTTCTGCTGCATTTGATAAGTTTAAGGAGAATAGAATTGTTATTGCTAATCGCTTGGCTATGGATAGAGGTATTGATTTATCTAATCCTGCTAATATAGGTGCTGATGGATTTCCAGTTGGTTATGGTAAAAATAGTCAAGCAGTTTTATTGCCAGCTTTTATTTCTGCTTATACGAATGAGAACCCTTCAAAGTCTTCTACAGGGATTTTTAGGAATATTCCATTGCCTAACTGGAATTTGAAATATACAGGATTGATGAAATTGGGATGGTTTAAAGATAATTTTAGACGATTCTCATTGCAACATGGTTATCGAGCTGGATATACTCTAGGATCTTATAGTACCAATTTTGAGTATGTGTCAAATCCAAATGAGTTGAATCAGTTTGGAAATTATCCTGTTGAGAATGTTGTTAATAATGCTGTTTTAGTAGAGCAATTCAATCCATTAATTAGAATTGATTTTGAAACGAAGTCAGCATTTAAGATTTTAGCTGAAATGAGAAAGGATAGAACCTTGGCTTTAAACTTTGATAATAATTTATTGACGGAGGTTCGTGGAAATGAATATATCATTGGTTTTGGATATCGCATTAAAGACGTGTCCTTTAATTCTGATTTGGCTGGTAATGGTCAAGGTGGAAGGATTACTAGTGATATAAATATTAAAACTGATTTTACTTGGCGCAAGAACGAGACCTTTGTAAGGTATCTGGACTATGATAATAATCAATTAGGGGCGGGCCAGGATACTTGGTCTGTTAGGTTGACGGCTGATTACGCTATGAGTCAGAACTTAACTGCTATTTTCTTCTACGATCATACTTTTTCAAAAGCTGTGATTTCGACAATGTATCCTATGACTAATATTCGTTCAGGCTTTACTTTGCGCTATAATTTTGGAAATTAAGGAATATGCTTTTCAAATATTGAATATTATCATACATTTGCTAAAAAATAATTATAATGAATATACCAGCTAATTTAAAGTACACAAAGGATCATGAATGGATAGCTATCGATGGAGATATTGCTACTATTGGAATTACAGATTTCGCTCAGAAAGAATTGGGAGATATCGTATATGTTGAAGTTGAAACATTGGATCAAACTTTGGATAAAGACGAAGTTTTTGGTACTGTTGAAGCAGTGAAAACTGTTTCTGATTTGTTTTTACCTCTTACTGGGGAGATTATAGAATTCAATGAGGAATTGGAAACTGAACCAGAATTGGTGAATAGCGATGCTTATGGAAAAGGTTGGATGGTGAAATTGAAAATTTCTGATGTTTCAGAGATTGATACTTTATTGTCTGATGAGCAATATAAAGAATTAATTGGAGCGTAATACTTTATTTTGGTTAGCTGTTTTTTGGAGTTTGTTTGTAGGGATTGTATGTCTGATAGATGGTTCTGCTATTCCCAAAACACCAATGTTTGTTATACCTAATAAAGATAAAATTGCTCATTTTGTGTTTTATTTCGTTTTTTCATGTCTTTGGTTTTTTTATTTGATAAAGCTAAATGATGGAAAGGGTAGAATTAAAAAAGCGCTGATTGTTTTTATGACTGCTTGTTTTATGGGTGGTCTGGTTGAAATTTTGCAATTTCTACTAACGGTTTCGCGTAGTGCAGAATGGACTGATGTAATAGCTAATTGCTCTGGAAGTTTAATTGGTTTGTTACTGTGTTTGTTGATTACACAAATTAAAAAATAATGAAAGCCCCTTTTTGGGGCTTTTTTATTTTAAATTAGTGTTTACGTTATAATTTGTGATTTGCTTTTTTCTTATTAATTTGATAAAACTTTTTAAATGAAAGACTTGAGGGGATATTTAGATTCTACTTTTTTAAAAACTGTATCTGATTTTGATGGAGATGAAACTGCTTGTAAACTACTTGTTGGTGAAGTGGTAAGGGAAGCTGTATTTGAGCGCTTTAAATTGGTAATGATTAGACCTGAGTTTATTTCTTTTGCAAGGGGAATTATTGATAAAGTAAAGTCTAATGTTTTAGTTGGTACTGTAATTGATTTTCCATTAGGAAGTGGAGGATTGGAGTTGAAGTTGAAGGAAGCAAGTAATGCAATTGATAATGGTGTTGATGAGCTTGATTTTGTTGTTGATTACAATGCGTTTAAAGTAGGAGAGATAGCAAAGGTTAGAAAGGAAATTGAAGTTTGTACTTTGTTTGCGCTTAGTAAAGGTAAAGTTGTTAAGTGGATTATAGAGGTTGCTGCTCTTACTGATAAGGAAATAATTCAGTTGACAACTCTTGTTAAGAAAGTGGTGTTGTCTACGTGTGAGGAACGAGATTATCAGAAGGTTTTTGTGAAGTCGTCCACAGGGTATTTTAAAACAGAAAATGGAAAGGGAAATGGTGCTACTATTCATAGTTTGGTGTTGATGCTTGAGAATTCTGGTCCATTGCCTGTTAAAGCTTCAGGAGGTATAAGAACTAGAGAAGTTGCCTTGTCGATGCTTCGATTGGGTATTAAGCGTATCGGAACTTCTTCTGCAAAGGTTATAGTTACTGGAGAAGGTGATGAAGTTGTAGATTACTAAAATACTGAGCTAAAGATTAACACTTAGAGGTTGTCTTTTGTGAGGAAATATTAAAATTTGCAGTATATTTGCAGACCATCAAAATAAAGAAAGTAACTTTGGAATTATCTTCTAATCAAAGCCCTTCATTTTTTAAGGAGTTCAAGGAAATTACTAAAGCTAGATTAGCTATTAGTGTCGTTTTTTCTACAATTGCAGGTTATTTAATCGCAGTTCCTGATTTCAGTGAAATTCAATATATGACGCTGGTTTTATTATCAGTGGGAGGATATTGTATGGTCGGCGCTTCTAATGTCTTTAATCAAATTATTGAGAGGGATTTGGATGCCAAAATGGATCGTACCAAGAATAGACCTATTGCTTCTGGACGTGTTAAACCTAATTCTGCCCTTATCTTAGCATGTGTTTTAACTATACTAGGTATAGTAATACTATATATAGTGAATCCTAAGACAGCAATGTTTGGTGCGATTTCTATCTTTTTATATACAAGTGTATATACTCCTTTAAAAACCATTACACCATTATCTGTTTTTGTGGGGGCTTTCCCAGGAGCGATTCCATTCATGTTGGGATGGGTTGCCGCAACAAATCATTTTGGTATTGAAGCAGGAACTTTGTTCATGATTCAGTTTTTTTGGCAATTCCCTCATTTTTGGGCTATTGGATGGTTCTTGTATGAGGATTATAAGAAAGGTGGTTTCTTTATGTTACCTACGGGTAAGCGTGATTCAAAGACTTCTATTCAGATAATATTATATACTGTTTGGTTGATTATTGTTTCTGTTTTTCCTGCCACAGGTTTAACGGGTAGGTTGTATTTGACACCTGTTTCAGCGATATTGGTGTTTATAGCTGGGTTGTGGATGTTGTATGCAGGAATTCAGTTGTATAGAACAAGAACTGATAAGGCAGCAAAATCTTTGATGTTAGTGAGTGTTACTTACATTTCACTAATTCAAATAATATACGTATTAGATAAAGTATTGAGATAAATTATATTTATGATGACAGTTCAAGAGGAATATATTAAAAAAGGTAAGGCTTATAAAATCATGTTGCTTTTCGCTATGGGAAGTATGGTGATGATTTTTGCTGGATTAACGAGTGCGTATGTAGTTAGTAAATCTAGACCTGACTGGTTGACTGATTTTCAATTACCTATCGCATTTTTGCTTAGTACAATTGTTATTGTGTTAAGTAGTGGTACTTTTTACATGGCTAAGAAATCTGTGAAGGAAGGGGCTAATAAAGCGGCTATGACTTATTTGTGTTTGACGACATTAATGGGATTGGCTTTTGTGGTTCTTCAATTTATTGGATTTGGTCAAGTGGTTGACAATGGGTATTTTTTCACCGGAAGTGAAAGTACTGTTACGACCTCATTTTTATATGTGATTGTAATTGTACATGTTATTCACTTGATAGGTGGGATGATTTCATTGTTGTATGTGATTTATAATCATTCTAAACAGAGATATAATTCTGCTCAATATATTGGTATAGAATTGAGTGAGTGGTTTTGGCACTTTTTAGGAATTTTATGGATTTATTTATTTTTGTTTTTTACTTTCTATAAATAGAAAAAAAGGCTAAATTTGAGAACTTTTTAACAAACAACTTTATAATGGGAGCGACAGTTACTACAACAGCTACTAATCAGACTACATGGGGCGGTGGAAATGAGCCTTTAGGAGCAAGCTATGGAAAATTGATGATGTGGTATTTCATATTATCAGATTCATTAACTTTTTGTGGATTTTTAGTTGGGTATGGTTTTTCGAGATACAAATTCATGGAATCTTGGCCAATTGCCGACGAAGTGTTTAATCACTTTCCTTTTTTACATGGTGTAGATGCACCAATGTATTATGTAGCATTAATGACGTTTATTTTGATTTTTTCATCGGTTACGATGGTTCTAGCAGTTGATGCTGGACATCAGATGAAAAGAAATAAAGTAGCGTTTTATATGTTTTTAACCATCATCGGTGGTCTTGTGTTCTTAGGTTCACAAGCATGGGAGTGGAAAAACTTTATTAAGGGATCTTACGGAGCAGTTGAGACTCGTGGAGGTGCAATCTTGCAATTCGTAGGTGAAGATGGTAAGCAAATCGCTTTGGCTGATTTTGCAGTAGAACTTCAAGAAGACAGGGTTTTGCATTCAAGAGATAATGGTGTATGGTTCTCTGGAGAATCTTCTATACCTACTTACTCTTTAGAAGAGGTTAAAGCAGGTTTTGAAGCAAATCCTAACGTTAGAATTCGTACTCAATTTATTGATGAAACAAAACATAAGATTATTTTATCAAGAGAAGAATCTGCTGAATATTTGAAAGAAGCAGTTTATGTGGTAGAAGGGGCTAACTTAGTTCGTAATGAATATGGTCATAAGTTATTTGGTGATTTCTTTTTCTTTATTACTGGATTCCACGGGTTCCACGTATTTACTGGAATCTTGATTAATACTATAGTTTTTTTCAACGTTTTATTGGGGACTTACGATAGAAGAGGTTCTTATGAAATGGTTGAGAAAGGTGGTCTTTATTGGCACTTTGTGGATTTAGTTTGGGTGTTCGTATTTACATTCTTCTATTTAGTTTAATTGTTATTTAAAAAATATATTTAAGATGGCAGCAACAGGCGTTGAACATAAATCAAATAAAAAGAGAATTTGGACTGTATTTGTAATAATGTCTTTAATTACAATCGTAGAGGTTATATTAGGGATTTACAAGCCTGATTCTTTGCATATGACTGACATATTGCATTTAAGTTTATTGAATTGGATTTTTATTATATTGACTATCGTTAAGGCTTATTATATTATGTGGGCGTTCATGCACTTAGAAGGTGAATCAGCAGGCTTGAGATGGTCTGTGGTTGGAACTTTAAGCTTCTTGTGTGTGTATATGATTGCATTGATACTTATCGAAGGAAATTACATTTTTGATGTATTCAATAATGATTTCTATAAGTGGATATTTTAATAACATATTAGGTATTTAAAAGGCGATTTATCAATCGCCTTTTTTTATTTTTGTGACTCTCATATTTTAATCATGAAAAAATATATTATTCTGACAGTGTTATTCATAATGCCTATTTCTGCATATTTATTCTTTGCAACTGGGGTGAATAATTTTTCTCGTCTTCCTGTTATTACTGAAAAGGTAAATGAATTGCCTCTTGGTGAATCTAGCTTAGGGGTTCAGCCTAAATTGAAAGATAAAATTACTGTTGTTGGTTTTCTAGGTACAGATTTGTTCAAGAATCGTGGGGATGCTTTTAATTTAAATCAGAAAATATACAATCGATATAAAGAGTTTGATGATTTTCAAATGGTTTTTATTGTGCCAAAAGGTGCGGAAGAACAGGCTGAATTGGTTCGTAAGGAGCTAGAGCCTATTTCTGATTTATTTAATTGGAATTATTTGTTTCTCGATACTGAGGATATTCAAGGTTTTTATGATTCTCTTGGATTAGTCGGTAAATTGGATGAGAATTTTGCTACTCCTAATGTGTATATTATTGATAAGGAGCTAAAGCTTAGAGGACGCAAGGGATTGAATAAAAATGGAAGGGATGAGTATATGGAGGGGTATAATACAATTTCTGCGGCTGACTTGCACAATGAAATGATGGATGATATGAAAGTTGTTTTGGCTGAGTATCGTCTTGCTTTAAAAAAGTATAATCGTATTAATGCTACTAATTAATTTATCATGAAAAATAAATCGTATGTCTGGATTTCATTTATAATCTTAATTTTTGGTATTTGGGCTGTGCCTAAAATAATCAAGAAATTTGAAAAATCTGATCTTGTTTTAATTGGACCTGCGCCGCAATTTGAATTGTTGAATCAAGATAATAAGGTGATTTCTAATAAGAATTATGAGGGTAAGGTTTATGTGTTGGAATTCTTTTTTGCTAATTGTCCAACTATCTGTCCTATTATGAATCAAAATATGTTGGTTTTGCAGAAAGAGTTTTACGGTAATTTAAAATTTGGTGTAGCCTCTATTACTATTGATCCAACAAATGATACTCCTGAGGTTTTGAAAGAACATATGGACGAGCTAGGGGTTAAATTACCATTTTGGAATATGTTGACAGGTGATTCTAAATATATTTTTGATTTGTCTAAGAAGTTTAATTTATATGCTGGACAAAATGAGGATTCTCCTGGAGGGTTTGAACATTCTGGATTATTTGCTTTAATAGACAAAGAAGGGAATATTCGTTGTAGAAAGGATGAATTTGGCAACCCAATTTTGTATTATGATGGGACTAGTGATGAGGGAGTACAAATGATTAAAGAAGATATTCAATTATTATTAAACGATTAAAATGGAAAATACTTTAGAAAGAAAATATAAACGTTTAATTACTGTTTTATCAGTACTTATTCCGATTGTGGTTGCTATTTTGTTTGGTGTAAAAATACCAAATGTTGAACCTTTGTCTTTTCTTCCTCCGATTTATGCTTCTATAAATGGATTAACTGCAATTTTATTGATTTCTGCTGTTATTGCTATTAAGAATGGGAAGAGAAAATTACATGAGAATCTTATAAAGGTTTGTATGTTGTGTTCTATATTGTTCTTAGGAATGTATGTGGCATATCATATGACTTCTGATTCTACTTCTTATGGTGGTGAGGGATGGATGCGTACTGTTTATTTTGTTATTCTGATAACACATATTGTTTTGTCAATTATTATTATTCCAATTGTTCTTGTGACTTATGCTAGGGCTGCTTTGGGTAATTTTGAATTGCATAAAAAGATAGCTCGCTATGCTTTTCCTTTGTGGTTGTATGTTGCGGTGACTGGTGTAATCGTTTATCTTATGATTTCACCTTATTATGTTCATTAAAATTAGATAGGATGTTTAAATTTTATAAAGTATTCTTAAGTATAGTTTTTTTTCTTTTTATATCTGTAGATAGCTTTGCTCAGTGCGCTATGTGTAGAGCTGTATTGGAAACTGAAGAGGGAGGTATTAAAGCTGGAGCTGTGAATGATGGGATTGTTTATCTTATGATAATTCCTTATTTACTTGTTGGTGTCATTGGATATATGGTGTATAGAATTTTTAAGAATAAGAAGGAAAAAAGCGTATAATTACCAAACCGTCTTACTAGACGGTTTTTTTATTTGTTACAATCTGTAACAGTTTTGTTTTAAGGACGACTTATAGTTATTAAATCTTGAGATATGAAAGGTAACATAGTGAGGAAATGTGTTTTGTCTTTAGGTCTGTTTTGCTCTTTTTTGTCCTGGTCTCAGACTAAATTATGGACATTAAATGATTGCGTTTCTTATGCTTTAGAAAACAATTTGAGTATTCAGCAAAGTTTGTTAGAGGAGGAACGAGCAAATATTAATCTAAATATGGCTAAGGGAAACTTTATGCCTTCTGTTAGTGCAAATGCTAATCATTCGTGGACTGTTGGATTGAATCAGAATATAACTACTGGTCTGTTACAAAATCAAACTACACAGTTTACTGCTGCTGGTGTTGATGTTGGGGTTGATTTATTTAAGGGACTTCAAAATCAGAAACAATTAGCTAAGTCACGATTACAGAGTGCAGCTACTCTTTATCAGTCTCAAAAGATGAAAGAGGATGTGGCATTGAATGTTGTTAATTCTTATCTTCAAGTTATTTTTAATAAAGAATTAGTTAAGGTAAATAAATCGCAGTTAGATTATCAAAAGGGTCAAGAAAGTCGTGTTGCTAATTTAGTGAATGCAGGTGTTGTTCCTTCTGGAGATTTGATTGATGTTAGAGCTTCAGTTGCACAAGCAAATCAACAATTAATTCTTGCTTCTAATGCGGTAACGATGTCAAAATTGGCTTTAGCTCAACTTTTGCAATTAAAAGATTACGAGAATTTCGATGTTATTGATGTGGATTATGAAGTTGGATTAAGCGAGGTTTTGTCAAACAGTGCTAAAGAGGTGGTTGAGCGAGCAAAAGAGACACAAATCGATTTAAAACTGGCTGAAACACAGGTTGAAATATCTGAACGTGATTTAGAAATATCTAAATCTGCCTATTATCCGCAAATAAGAGCTTTTTATAGTTTAGCGACCCGTGCTGCTTATATGGATCAAATTACGGGATATGAATTAAATACTGCGAATCCAACTCAGGTTATTGGGGTTGTAGAAGGGACTAATCAGAATGTATTACAACCCAATATGAGTCCGATTATTTCTGGACCGAATTCGCTTTTTAATCAGTTTGATGATAATATTGGTCACAGTTTTGGAGTTGGTATTTCGATTCCTATTTTTAATGGGTTTAGTGTTCGAAACTCTGTCAAATTGAGTAAGCTTAATCTTGAGAATTCGAAGAAGGAAAAAGAGGTGTCTGTTTTGAAACTTGAGCAAACAGTTTATGCTGCATATTCTGATACTCAGAATGCCTTGGAATCTTTTGAAGCTTCTAAAGTTACTTATGAAGCAAGAAACTTAGCATTGGAATATGCTAAAGAACGCTATGAAGTTGGTTTGATGAATGTTTTTGATTTTAATCAGGCTCAAAATTTACTTGTAGTAGCTGAGTCTGATATGTTGAAGGCAAAATATGATTATATATTTAAAACGAAAATCCTTGAATATTACTTTGGTGTTCCACTTTTTGAAAATGAAGCTTTATGAAAACAAGAAATAAATGGTTGATTTTAATTGTTGCAGTTATCGTGATTGGTTTGATAGGTGTAGCTGTTGTTAGTAAGATAAAAGGCGATGATAAAGTCTTAGAGGTTGAAACTTTGAGTGTGAAACACGAGACTATTGTTCAGACGGTTTCTGCCACTGGTAAAATACAACCTGAGATAGAGGTGAAAATTTCTTCTGAGGTTTCTGGAGAGGTGATTGAGTTGCCAATTAAAGAGGGGCAGGTTGTTGAAAAGGGAGACTTGCTCGTAAGAATAAACCCAGATCTTTATGAGTCTGGTGTTGATAGAATGGTTGCTGCTCTTTCTAATAGTAAAGCTGGGTTGAACCAAGCAGAGGCTCAATTGGAAGAGGCTAAATCTAATTATAATAGAAATAAACAGCTTTTCGAAAAGGGTGTTATTTCTGGATCTGAATGGGATAAGGTCGTTTCTGCCTATAATGTAGCTAAGGCCGTAAAAAGTGCAGCTTTTTTTAACGTTCAAAGTGCTGAAGCTTCCTTGACTGAATCAAAGGATAATTTAAATAGAACAACTATTTATGCTCCGGTTTCTGGCACTATTTCTAGATTAGATGTTGAATTAGGGGAACGTGTTTTGGGTACGATTCAAATGGCAGGTACTGAGCTTTTACGTGTTGCTGATTTAAACAATATGGAAGTTGAAGTAGATGTGAATGAAAATGATATTGTAAAGGTTAGAATAGGTAATGAAGCTAATATTGAAGTAGATGCTTTCTTGAAGAAAAAGTTTAAGGGTGTGGTTACTAGTATCTCAAATTCGGCTAGTTCTGCTTTAACTGCTGATCAGGTTACAAACTTTAAAGTGAAAGTAAGAATATTGAAAGAGTCTTATAAAGATTTAATAGAGGGTAAAGAGTCTCATTATTCTCCTTTTAGACCTGGTATGACAGCGACTGTTGATATTATCACGCAAACGAATAATGATGTATTGGTTGTTCCAATCAGTGCTATTGTTTTGAAAGCTGAAACTGACACACTTTCTAAAACTTTCGAGAAGGATCTTTTGAAAGAGAGTCTTTTTGTAATGAATAATGGTGAAGCAAAGTTAAAGTTTGTTGTTACAGGTATTCAAGATGATAAAAATATTGAAATTATTAGTGGGTTATCTCCAGATGATGTTGTTATAATTGGCCCTTATTCTTTAGTTAATCGAGAATTGAAAGAGGGAGATAAGGTTCAGAATAAATCAAAGTAATATAATATGGCATTAATATTAAGTGTTGAAACTGCTACGAAAAATTGTTCCGTATCATTATCTAAGGATGGGAAATTATTAGATTATAAAGAATTGGCTGAGGCAAACTTTACTCATGCCGAAAAACTGCATTTGTTCATAGAGGATTTGCTGAAAGAGAATGGTTATAACTTGCCTGATTTAAAAGCTATTGCTGTTAGTCAAGGACCTGGTTCTTATACGGGTTTAAGAATAGGTGTTTCATCAGTTAAAGGGCTTTGTTATGCATTGGAGATCCCGATGATTGCTATTGATACTTTGGAGGTTCTTGCAAGACAATTAGTGATTGAGGAAGGATTAATTGTTCCGATGATTGATGCTCGAAGAATGGAGGTTTATTCTGCTGTCTTTTCAAAAGAATATAATATGCTAGAAGGTGTGCAAGCGTTGGTTGTTGAAAATGATTCTTATGAACGTTTTAAAGGGCAAACTCTTCATTTGTTGGGTGATGGGGCTTCAAAGTGTAAAGAATTGCTAGATTCAAGTGATTTTGTTTATCACGAATTGTTTTTATACCCTTCAGCTAAAGAAATGGTAGTTCCAGCGTATAAAAAGTTTCTTGTAAATGAATTTGTAGATGTTGCTTATTTTGAACCGTTTTATTTAAAAGATTTTGTGATGGCGACTAAGAAGAAGTAAGCTTAGTTTGTTGTTAAATGTTGACTTATTTCTTTTCCTTTTAAATATATGAAGGAACTTACTTCTGAATAGTTTCCATTTTCAACCCATGCCAATACAGTGTATGTTACTTTTGTGTCCAATATTTCTTTTATTTGAACTCTCGGTTTTGGTTGTTTTAAGATGGTTTCATTTTCAATTAATTCATTAGTGAGAAGGTTAATGAAATCGGCACTATTTATAGTGCTTGGTGTTTGGATGGAAAGCTCTGTTTTTCTTAATTCATTTTCTGTATAGTTCTTAATTTTTCCATTGGATAATATTCCATTAGGAATATAAATTACCTGATTTTGATAATTGATTATTTTTGTGGAAAAGATATGAATTCCAGATACTTTACCCGCTTCTCCTTGTGCTTCTATAATGTCTCCTATTCTGAAAGGTTTAAATAAAATAATTAAAACACCTCCTGCAAAATTTGAAAGAGATCCTTGTAGTGAAAGACCAATAGCTAAGCTCATAGCTCCTATAATTGCTACAAATGAAGAGGTTTGGATTCCTAGTTTAGAGGCGATAATAATAAAAAGCACAATTCGAAGTCCCCATACTGCTCCATCTAAGAGGAAGCTTGTAAATGTTGGATCAATTTTCTTTTTAGTTAGTATTCTATGCGTCATTCTTTTTAGGAGCCTAATAATCCATAGGCCAATCGCTAATATGACTATTGAAGAAACTATGTTTGGAAGAAAATTGAATAGATTTTCTATAAAGCTTTTTATAAAAGAGTCTAAGTTGTTCATTTTTTAGAGATGGATGTCTAGTAAATCAATTTTTGTTTCTGGCTGAAAGCAGCTCTTGTTTTTGCAAAAATAGTACAATGTTTGGTTTTCTATATACTTGTTTTTGAAGTAAGGAATGTTTGAGGGTTTATTGCTTCCTACTACAAAACTATGGGCTATGAAATTCGATGTTATAGCTTGGATATGTTGTAAAGAGTCTTGTCCTACTATGCCTAATTCAGAATGTTCACTTAAGTATAAACTCATCAAGAGCCAATTGGAGTAATAGGAAGGATAGTCTACTTGTTGTAGCACTGTATCGGTTATTTTTTCACATAAATTTGTGTAGTACTGATTTTCGAAGAGAATTCCCAGCTTGTGTAGGTTGTGAACCATTACAGAGTTTGGAGAGGGTATTACATTATCTTCAATTTCAATAGAAGGTACAAAAACTGTGTCTTTATGCATTGAATAAGTGAAAAAACCTTGTTTTTCATCTAAGAAGTTGTCTAGGGTGTGGTCAGTAATATTCTTAGCTCTTATTAAGAATTTTTCATTCAATGTAATTTCATAAGCTCTAAGAAGCGCATTAATGTACCAAGCATAATCATCTAAATATCCTGATATTTTTGCAGTTCCATTTTTATAGGTATGGAATAATCCTGTTTCTTCTGACCATAGCTTTTCTTCTATAAAGGTTAGGATGGTTAAAGATTTTGCTAGGTGTGACTCAATGTTCAATGCTGTATATGAATCTATGTAAGCGATAGCCATCATTGCATTCCATGCTGTGAGAGATTTGTCGTCAAGTAATGGTTTGATTCTTTTATCTCTATGTTGTTTTAATAATTGCTCCCACTGTTGTTTTTTGACACGTAAATCTTCAATCTCTAGGTGGTTTTTAAGAGCGATTTTTTCAAGTGGTTCTTTTTGAATAAATACGTATTCTCCATTTTCCCAATGACCAAATGTGTTGATATTGAAAATCTCACTAAAGATTTCAAAATCCTCTGATAGTATTGTTTCCAATTCATCTTTTGTCCATACGTAATAGGCTCCTTCTTTTAATTGATGTTGTGGAGTTAGACTGTCAGCGTCTAATGCACAAAAATATCCACCTTCTGAGTTGTTCCATTCGTCTTCAATGAACTGTAATGTTTTTAAAATACATTCTTCATATAGAGAACTCTTAGTTCTCTTATATGCGTCTGCATATAGGCTTACTAACTGGGCATTATCATATAGCATTTTTTCAAAATGAGATATATGCCATTTGAAATCAACTGAATATCTGAAAAAACCACCATGAATTGTATCGAAAATACCACCATACACTAACTTAGTTAATGTTAAATCTACATAGTCTAGAAGAGTTGAGTCGTCAGTAGATACTCCAAGTTTTTGTAGGTAATAAAGATTATTAGGCATCATAAATTTGGGTGCTTTTGAATAACCTCCATGTTCCCAATCAAAACTGCGTTTCCATATATCTATAATTTTATCTAAATCAAATGTAGCTGCTTTCTCCAAGGAGTTGGGAGCTTTACTGATTAGACTTATTCCGTCATGTAATTTCTCAGCAAAATCATATACTTGACCGGGATTGTTTTTGTACAATGAATGAAGTTGATTTAATGATTCAATCCATGTGTTTTTATTAAAGTAAGTTCCTCCCCAAATAGGTTTTCCATCTGGTAAGCAAACAACATTTAAGGGCCAACCTCCTTGCTTTGTCATTAACTGCACTGCTTTCATATAGAATGAATCTATATCCGGTTGTTCTTCTCTATCTACTTTTATCGATGTAAAGTGAGTGTTCATTATCTTGGCTACATCTAGGTCATTGAAACTTTCGTGTTCCATTACATGGCACCAATGACAAGTTGAATATCCTATACTGATAATTAATAGTTTGTTTTCGATCTTCGCTTTTTCTAAAGTAGATTGAGAGAAAGCTTTCCAGTGAATAGGATTGTTCGCGTGTTGAAACAGGTAAGGACTTGATTCTTTATGTAGCTCATTCATCTTTTGTTCGTTTAAAAGGATTATTCAAAGTACTGCAAATTTATTAATACTTAGTTCATGCTTGTTAAGATTATGTTTGGTAACATTGGCTTAACATAAAATTGAATTAGATGATGCATTTTTGCAGTGCAAATTAAATTAAATTAAATGGAGCAAATATTTTTAGTTATGCTCATCGCTTTAGCGATATTAGCAGTAATAGACTTGACAGTTGGGGTTAGTAACGACGCTGTAAACTTTTTGAACTCAGCAATTGGTTCTAAAGCAGTGCCGTTTAAACTAATTATGATTGTAGCTACTTTAGGTATTTTAGTAGGAGCCTTATTCTCTGGAGGGATGATGGAAATTGCGCGAAGTGGTATTTTTGTGCCCAGTATGTTCTCTTTCAACGATGTTATGGTCATATTCCTTGCGGTTATGATAACTGATGTTTTGTTGTTAGATGTTTTCAATACTATGGGACTTCCTACTTCAACTACCGTTTCTATTGTGTTTGAATTGCTTGGGGCAGCTGTGTGTTTAGCAATTTATAAAATTGTTACTGAAGATGGTATATGGGCAACTTTACCTCAATACATCAATACTGAGAAGGCCACAGAAATTGTGGTCAGTATATTGTTGTCAGTGTTACTTTCCTTTACATTAGGAGGACTTGTTCAATATGTTTCACGTCTTTTCTTTACGTTTGATGTCAATAAGAAGCTTAAATATTATGGTGCTGTTTTTGGTGGAATTGCTATTACAGCCATAACATTTTTCATTTTGATTAAAGGTCTTAAAGGTGCGTCTTTTATTAGTTCTGAAATGCGTGGATGGATTAATAATAATCAAATGACTATAGTTGCTGTAAGTTTTGTGTTTTGGACGTTATTGTCTCAAATTCTTATGAGCTTGTTCAGAGTGCATATTCTAAAAGTTATCATTGTTGTTGGAACATTTGCTTTAGCTCTTGCTTTTGCTGGTAATGACTTAGTGAACTTTATTGGAGTTCCAATTGCTGCTTTTCAATCTTATGAGTTTTTCATGGCTTCTGGAATGTCTCCTGATAATTATATGATGCATAAATTAGGTGAGGAGAATGTAGTAGCTCCTTTCTATTTCTTGTTGATAGCAGGTTTGGTAATGGTATATACACTTTGGACTTCTAAAAAGGCAAAGAACGTTATTGAAACAGAGCTTACTTTATCTAGACAAGACACTGGCTCTACAGCAGAAAAATTTACACCTAATTCTCTTTCGAAAATAATTGTTAGAGGGTTTGTTCGTGTTGGACTTGCTTTTAGTTATTTGCTTCCAAATAGTTTGCAGGATAAGCTTGACCGTAGATTTGAGCAATTAGAAAAACCTAAAAAGAAAGATAAGAAGAATGAGGAAGAACCAGCTTTTGATATGGTTCGTGCTTCAGTAAATCTTATGGTTGCTAGTATATTGATTTCTATAGGTACTTCTATGAAATTGCCATTGTCTACTACTTATGTTACTTTCATGGTTGCTATGGGTACTTCTTTTGCTGATAGAGCATGGGATAGAGATACTGCTGTATACCGCGTTGCGGGTGTTTTCAATGTAATTGGAGGATGGTTTGTAACTGCAATTGTTGCATTTGTTGCCGCGTTTGTTACAGCTTACATTTTAAAGTTAGGGGAGGTTTTTGCTTTAGTAGGACTTCTTATTTTGGTTGGTATTTTATTGTATAGAAGTAATAAGGTTCATCAAAGAAAAACAAAAGAAAAGGCTACTAATCTATCTAATTTGAATACTATTGATATAGTAACTATTCAAGAGGTTATTTCTGAAAGTTCTGCCAAAATTGCAAGTGTGATTTCACGTTCAAAAGAAATTTATACAGATGTTATTGATAGCATCGGGTTGCAAGAATTGAGTAAATTAAAATCTAGTAAAAAGAAACTTAAAAAATTAGAGAAGGAAGTTGATGCTCTAAAAGGAGATGTTTATTTCTTTATTAAAAATCTTGATGATACGTCTGTAGAGGCAAGTAAGTTTTATATTCTTACCTTAGGTCATTTACAAGATATTATTAAAGCGATTAGTTTTATTGCTCAAAATGGGTTTACTCATGTTGATAATAATCACAAGAAATTGAAGTTTAATCAAATTAGAGATCTTAAAAATACAGATCAATTATTGCAAGATCTATTTGATAAAATTGAGAAAACATTTTCAACGGAACAGTTCGATCATATTGAAACTTTATTAGAGGATAGAGAAGAATTGAGTTTGTATGTAGATAGATTAATCCAAAAACAAATTGTAAGAATTAGAACTACTGAAACGAGTCCTAAGAATAGTAAATTGTATTTTTCTATTTTATTTGAAACAGATATTTTAATTAAATCAACTATTGGTTTGTTGGAGTTGTTTAAAGATTTGGAAGTTGGAGGAAGAAGAAAATAATAGATGTTAATCTAAAATTTAATTACGGGGAGTAGCTTTTAGAGCTAACTCCCCGTAATTTTTTAGTTTAAGTTAACGATATTAATATTAGAGTGAAGATCAATTGAAGTTATTAGGTGTTTGTTTAGATTGAAATTTTGATATTGGTTATAAAAAAAGGATACTAACATAGTATCCTTTTTTTATAAATATTGTTTTTTTATCATCAATTCGATTTAGCCGTTATATGCTTCTACAATAATACTTTCATCGTTAAGCATTTGTTTAAGCATGTTTTCGATACCATTTTTTAATGTAAAAGTTGATGATGGGCAGCCACTACAAGCACCTTGTAGTATTACATGGGCGGTATTACTTGCTTTGTCATAAGATTTGAAAACTATATTTCCACCGTCTGCTGCAACTGCGGGTTTAACATATTCTTCTAAAATGTTGATTATTTTCTGAGAGGTTTCGTCTAATGAGTCAAATTTTTTGTCTGCTTCTTCTTGGATTTTTGAAACATCTTTGATTAAATCGTCATTCACAGCTAGATTTCCGTTTTCAAGGAATTCTTTGATGAATGTGCGAGTTTCAAGTGTTATATCATTCCATTCGAATGAATCATATTTTGTTACTGATACATAGTTTTCATCTATAAAAATCTCTTTTACAAAAGGGAATTTAAAAAGTTCTTTAGCGAGAGGTGAAACTGACGCCTCATCGATATTTTTGATTTCCACAGATTTTTTTGTCAGCGCTTTATTAGCAACAAATTTTATTACTGCAGGGTTTGGAGTAGTCTCTCCGTAAATAGTTATAGGTTGTTTTTTAGTCTTTTTATCTGTTTCAATAAGAATTTGTTTGCCTTGATCTAAGAAATCTTGAATCTGTTGTGCTACCTGATCTTGGACATCTACCCATTCAACTATTGAAAATCTTTCGATAGCAATAAAATCATTGGAAATATAAACAGTTTTAACAAATGGAAGGAAAAAAAGTTCTTTTGCTAATGGTGAATTAGTCGTTTCATCTATATTTTTGAATTCGAAATTCTCACCCTTTGTAATGAAATCAGACAATACAAACTTAATGATAGCAGGGTTTTGTGTTTCGGATATTTTTATTTGGTACATTTTTTTTGTTTTTTTTCAAATTTAACGAAGATATATGTAGCGAATAACTATATTTGGAAATTAAACCGAAAATTAACATTTAATTAGATACGTGTTAACAGGTGTGTGAGTTTAGGTTGTGAAAAAGGGTGTAAAACCTAAATGAAATGTTATAAGGGGTAAATGAATCATTTTAGTTAGTTAAAAAACAAGAGAGAAGAAAAGTAATAGTTCTTTTTTTTAACTTGAATATTCTGATTGTAGATAACATTTTTTTTATAGTAGTTGTTAGAATGAGAGAAATAAATATAAATAATTCAATGATAAAGAATATGAAGAGAGTGTCTCTTTTGCTCTTATTGGTGCTTTTTTCTTATACGTCGAGCTTTGCTAGAGAAAGTGAGATGAGTAGGGGATTAGTGGAGTTAGAGTCTAGTTTTATGGGGGTGCCTTTTTTTGGTAACCTAGGATCATCTAGTAAAAATGAAGTGTTGTTTTTTGCAGCACCTGATAATGATGATTGTAGTTCAGCTACTGAACTGACAATTAATTCAACATTGACTTGTGCTACTATGACACAAGCTACTTTTGTCGGTGCAACTTTAAGTTCTCAAGTAAAGCCTACTTGTGCTGGAGCCATGACAAAAGATGTTTGGTTTGAGTTTACAGCTACTGCTACTTCTCATCGTATTTCGATAGAGGATTTCGGCGTGATTGCTTTTACTGCTTATGTAGCTGTATATGATAAAACATGTGGAGCGATGACTTCTGCTACGAAAGAATGTTTTACACTAAGTAATTTTGGTAAGGAAAGAGTTCTTAATAGTTTAGTTATAGGTCGAAAATACTATGTTCGCATTGGAGTTGGGGGTACTACAGAATTTGCATTTAAAATGTGTTTGGCTACTATTCCTCCTCCTATTAAAGTTAGTCCTAGTGGTGAAATGTATTCTGTTGAAGGATTGATTAAGGATGTATTGGTAACAGCTGGTTGTGATTTGGTGTCTAATATTAAATATCAAGTTGGTGATGGAAGTGCGAAAACAAAGTCAGTAAATACGTTTGGATATTTTAATAGGAATGGTTCTGATTTTCCATTTGAAGAAGGGGTTGTTCTTTCTACTAGTGAGGTGCAATTCGTCCCTGGTCCATTTACAACAGGATCTAAGGGGATAAATACGTATAGATGGGTTGGTGACAAGGATTTGGTTGATGCGATTAATGATACTGGAGGAATGCCTACGACACCTTTAGTGGCTACTGATATGCGTGTTACTCAAGTTTCATTTGATTTTACACCCATTAAAGATTCTTTGAATTTCGAATATTTATTTGCTTCTAATAGTTATAATTCAAGTTGTACATATCATTGTAATAATGGAGCTTTATTTGCAGCTTGGTTAATTGATACGACTACTGGGATTGGAGAGAATTTAGCCAAGATACCCGGGACTACAACTCCAATTGCTTTAAACACAATTTGGGATAGTAGTAAGATTTTGGGAACAAATTGTACTCAAAATGCTCAGTATTTTTGGAATGCTTACGAAGGTGGAAATATGCCGCCAATATCAGCTCCTATTAATTTTGCTGGGTCTACTGTAGGGATGAGCTCTGCGAGTGTTACTGTTATTCCTGGACGTAAGTATCATATTAAGTTGGCAGTTATGGATTTTTGTACTAATGATAGTCATTCTTCGGCTGTTTTCTTCAATGCTCGAAGTTTTGATATTGGTACACCAAGTTTAGGAGACGACATGGTTATCGAAGGAGGAAGTGCTTTGTGTCCGGGAGAAACGATGGTATTGAAAGCGGATTTGAATCCGAATGACTATGTTATTCAATGGACCAAAGACGGAATGGATTTAGTTGGAGAGAACGGACCTACCTTAACCGTTAATTCTAAAGGATCATATGGAGTGAAATTAGATTACAAGAACGTTGCTTGTTACCTAGAAGTTGATCCTATCCAAGTTGAATACTTCGACGAGATCATCATCGAAAAACCACCTTTAAATCTGGTTCAGTGTAAGTCACCAACAGCAACGACTCTATTCAATTTAGAGTCTAGTATGAAGGGGGTAACACATTATCCAGTAACGGCTATGTTCTATGAGAGCAAGTCCGATGCAGAGAACGATACGGGTCAGATTCCGAGTTACTATAATTTTGACAACACCTTTAGTTCAAAGACTATATGGGTTCGCATCCAAAGTGCGATTAGTCCTTGTTTTAAAGTATATAGTTTTACCATCAAGACCGAGACATGTGTCATAGGTTTGGTTCCGTTAAACGATATGCATATTTGTAATACACCGGGTTCTACCTTTGATTTAAGCCAATATGATTCCATAGTTTATCACG
>NZ_FORU01000020.1 GCF_900114085.1 Myroides guanonis
TGTGGGCGATGAGGGATTCGAACCCCCGACCCTCTCGGTGTAAACGAGATGCTCTGAACCAACTGAGCTAATCGCCCTTTTTAATTTCTTTATATGAACATGTAATCTTGTATTGATTACGGGTGCAAAAATACAATGCTTTTTGGACTCCACAAGCTTTTTTGAATTTATTTTTATAAAATTTCTGAAACTACAAATGTACTACCCCCAACATAGATCACATCTAAAGCCGAAGCTTCTTGAAGAGCCTTCGCATAAGCTTCTGTAACTGAACCACAAGCATCTCCTTCCAACCCATATAAAGCTGCAGCATCACGCAATTCATCAGCATCCAAACCTCGTGCAACTTCTGGTTTAGCAAATAAATATTTTGCGTCTTTTGGAAGCAAAGGGAGTATTTCATCCAAATCTTTGTCTTTTACAAACCCTAATACCATATAAAGCTTCTTATAACGTTCTCTAGCTAATTGAGCCATGACGATAGATAACCCATGTGGATTATGAGCTGTATCCGCTATAACCTTAGGGGTCTGTTGTAATATTTGCCAACGCCCTGCCAATCCCGTGTTTTGAACAACATGTAACAATCCTTCTTCTTCTTGCTGTTCCGTAATTGAAAAATGTTCACGCAGTAAAGCAATCGCTTGTCTTGCTGTTCTTATATTCTTCTCCTGATAATCTCCTTTTAAATCAGAAATCAAGTCTTGATCTGAAAAAGTATCAGAAGCAAAGTAAATAGGAGCTTGTTCGCGACTTGCTTTCCCAACAAATACCTCCCTAGTTTCAGTTGTATATTCACCAATAATAACAGGAACTCCACTCTTAATAATCCCGGCTTTTTCCCCAGCAATTTCAGCCAAACTTGTCCCTAAAAAGGCAGTATGATCTTTTCCTATATTTGTAATAACAGACAACAAAGGAGTGATAATATTTGTCGCATCTAAACGTCCTCCCATCCCCACTTCTATCACAGCAACATCTACCTCTTCTTTATTAAAGTATTCCAAAGCCATTCCAACTGTCATTTCGAAAAAACTCAATTGATGATTTTCGAAAAATTCTTTATTTTCGGCTATAAACGAACATACATAATCTTCCGATATAACCTCTCCGTTTATCTTTATACGCTCTCTGAAGTCCTTTAGATGAGGAGAAGTATACAATCCTACTTTATAACCTGCTTCTTGCAAAACAGACGCAATTAACGATGATGTAGAACCTTTACCATTAGTACCTGCTATATGAATTGTTTTCAATTTTCTCTCAGGATTCCCCAAATGATCCGCCAATAGCAAAGCATTAGATAAATCTGCTTTATAAGCAACACTTCCTAAATTTTGATACATCGGTAACTGAACAAACATCCAATCCAAAGTTTCTTGATAAGTCATATTTTAGTTAATTTGGTAATTTTAGTTTCCTACTTTAAAATTGATTACTATAAATCCAATTTGTACTTCAGGTGCATTATTATCTGGCTTCCATCTAAATGTCTTCGCTGTAGCCAAAGCCGCATCTGTCAAGCACTTAGCTGAATTTGTAGTTCCTTTTGTGTGATTGGCCGCAATAACTCGCCCACTTCTATCTACTCGAATTTGTAAGACTACAGTTCCTTGTTCGTTACAATCTGGCACAACCTGACCTCGACTAGCTAATGATCTTCCATTTAATCCCCAACTAGCTCCTTCTCCCGCACCCTGTCCTTGCCCTTTTCCACTTCCAAAAGTACTATTAGCATACATATCACCGGTAATTTTACCAGCATCTCCCGCCTGCTGAGAATCTCCTTGTCCTCCATTACTGCCTTTACTACTTGGTCCATTAATAATACTGGAAAGTGCATCATTCGTAGATTTACTAGGTGTAGGTTTTGGCTCAACTTTAACTGGTCTTACCTCTTCTTTCTTAGCCTTAGGTTTCTCTGAGGTTTTTACTAATGGAGCTACAGTCGTTTTTTGAGTTACAATTTTCTCTTCTGCTTGAACGGGTTTAGGTGCTGTCTCGGGCTGAGGAGCAGACTCAATAGGTTTTGTCGGCTGTACAAGACCCTTTCCTTTTTCTGTAGTCCCAAAATTAATAGCAATCTCACCTCCCATTATAGGTGGTTCAACGATAATTGATGTGAACTTGTAAAGAAAAAACACAAGAAATAACAGCACAAAAACAAGACCTGTAATTGTAAATGATTTCCTTTCGTTTTCAGTTTCTAAAAACTTCATACTTATTTTGGCTCTACTGCCAATACTATTTTATAATTATTTCTATATGCAATATCCATAACCAAGACAGCATCCTCTATAGGAACTCCTTTAGCTACGTGCAACACTAGATTAGGTTCTTCTTGATTTATCAATTTAGCCTTCAACCCTTCTTCTAGATTCTCTGATTCAAATTTATCCTTATCTATATAATACATAGATTGCTCGTCTATACTTACAGAAACCGTTTCTATTTCATCTGTCTTTCCCTCTGAAGTTGGCAAAACTAAATCTAACGCATTCGTAGTAGTCATCGTCGTTATAGCTACCATAAAAAAGATAAGCAATAAGAATACGATGTCTGTCATAGAAGACATATTGAACTCTGCCGATATTTTATTTCTTCCTCTAATATTCATTATGCTGGCTCGTTTAACAAGTCTAAAAAGTCAATAGCATTCGCTTCTAATTGATGAATGATTTTATCAATTTTACTCACCAAGTGATTATATCCCACATAAGCAATAATTCCCACTATCAAACCAAAAATAGTTGTCATCATAGCCGTATATATTCCTTCCGCCAAAACACTCATATCGATTCTGTTTGTTGTACTCTCAGCCATTTCGTGAAATGCCATAACCATCCCAACTACAGTTCCTAAAAACCCAGTCATAGGTCCCGCTCCAGATAAAGTTGCTAACAAACTAATGTTCTTCTCCATTTTATATATTTCAAGCTTACCTGAATTTTCAATCGCAAGATTAATGTCTTGTAAAGGTTTTCCTATTCTAGAAATTCCCTTCCCTATTAAACGAGCTACAGGAGTATTAGCAGTAGCACAAAGAGTTTTTGCTTGATCTACCTTTCCTTGAGATAAAAACATTTTAATCTGAGTCATAAAGTTTTCATCTATTTTAGAAACTTGACGAATAGCAAGTAAACGCTCTATGTATATATACATAGTCATGAACAACATTACGAAAATCACCCCCATAATGATTTGACCTATCGGTCCTCCACTGAAAATTATTTCACTTAATGAATACTCTTTTGACACTACTTGTTCAGCTTGTTGTAATGCATTCGTAGCCACAGCCGTGGTATCTACTTGAAGAAATGGAATCATAAATGTTTAATTTGTTTAATTACTTTAAAACGTTCTTTAAATTTTATAAATATTCTTTAACAACTTTTGTACCACCTTTAAAGCAATCATTAAACTATTGTTATACAACTCCAGTTTTTTCTCCTTATAAACCCCTCTTAAGAGCCTACTATAAAGATTTTAAAGGCGTAATTGAAAATCAAAGATAGTAGGTTTTTCTACATATTATTTCAATTCCTCACTAAAATTAACTCTCCTATTGAAATTCTCAAAATGAGGAAACTATATCAATAGACAATGCCCGAACTGTGGTCTCTTGAAGCTCCTGTTACACTGCTTAATACGTTTATCTGTCCCTCTAATCTTAACACCCCCAAAAAACCAAAGATAAGTGCTTCTTTAAATTCAATAATGGTAGCTTCCGGTACATAAAATTCAACTGATGAGTTTACTCTAATTCGCTCTATCAAAAATTTATTATACACTCCACCTCCTGTTGCCAAAACACGTTTTATCTCTTTTGGAATACCTTTATCAATCTGAATAGCGACATGCTCTACAAAAGTACGAAGCAAATCCTCTGTTTTCAAATCATACTTATTTATAATAGGAACCAATGTCTCATTCACAAATTCAATTCCTAAAGATTTTGGAGGTAATTGCCCATAAAAATCCAACGAATTTAATTCTTCTAACAACTTTTGATTTAAGACTCCCTGCTTAGCAAGTGAGCCATTCATATCAAAATCCATGTCAAGTATCTTGACAGCTTCATTCATAACCGTATTTACTGCGACTATATCAAATGCAATTCTCCCCCCTTCTTTTTCATCATAAGAGACATTAGCAAATCCTCCTAAGTTCAAACAGGCATCATATTCCGAAAAAAGCAAACGGTCACCAATAGGTACTAAAGGAGCTCCTTGTCCACCTAAAGCGACATCTTGAACTCTAAAATCACACACAACCTTAACATCTACCCAGTTAGAAAAACCACTTAGATTTCCCAATTGAAAAGTATATCCTAAATCAGGTTTATGAAAAATAGTATGTCCGTGTGAACAAACTGCATCTAATTCCACTATCTTATAATGCTCTATAAATTTCGCACAAAGTTCTCCCAGATAGTTTGTATAAGCAACATCTAGCACCTTCAACTCCTCTTGACATAAATGAATTGCATGAGACAATTCAGTATACCAATATTCAGAATATGGATAAGTAATTGCTTCTAGAATAGTAAACCTCCACTTCTCATCCAAACATTCAAATCGAACATAGGCAACATCCACTCCATCCAAAGAAGTCCCCGACATTACACCAATTACATGATAAACCTTTTTTCCCATATCCTAAAAACACGTATTGTTTTGAAAAATTCAATTATATGATATATATTTGAAACCGCTAAAATATATGCAAAAATAACGCAAATAAAACTAAAGATAATGGATTTTAAATTAACCGAAGAGCAGTTGATGATTCAACAAGCCGCTCGAGACTTTGCTCAAACTGAACTACAAGAAGGTGTTATTGAAAGAGATGAAAATCAAATCTTTCCAACAGAGCAAGTTAAAAAGCTAGGAGAGTTAGGCTTTTTAGGAATGATGGTAGACCCTAAATACGGAGGAAGTGGACTAGATAGTGTTTCTTACGTATTAGCTATGGAAGAAATTGCTAAAGTTGACGCATCTGCTGCAGTTGTTATGTCAGTAAACAACTCTTTGGTTTGTGCTGGACTAGAGAAATATGCTAGTGAAGAGCAAAAAGAAAAATACTTAAAACCATTGGCTTCTGGTGAAGTTATCGGTGCTTTCTGTCTTTCTGAGCCAGAAGCAGGTTCTGATGCAACCTCACAAAAAACTACTGCCATTGACATGGGTGACCACTACCTTTTAAATGGCACTAAGAACTGGATTACTAACGGTAATACTGCTTCTACTTATATTGTAATTGCACAAACTGATATTGATAAAAAACACAAGGGAATCAACGCATTCATCGTTGAAAGAGGATGGAAAGGTTTTGAAGTTGGAGCAAAAGAACAAAAAATGGGAATTAGAGGTTCTGATACCCACTCATTGATGTTTACTGACGTTAGAGTTCCTAAAGAAAACAGAATTGGAGAAGATGGATTCGGATTCGCTTTTGCTATGAATGTTCTTAATGGAGGACGCATTGGTATTGCTTCTCAAGCATTAGGAATCGCTCAAGGTGCTTACGAATTGTCTTTAAAATACGCTAAAGAGCGTAAAGCTTTCGGAACTGAAATCATTAATCACCAAGCAATCGCATTCAAACTAGCTGATATGGCTACTGAAATTTCAGCAGCAAGATTGTTATGTATGAAAGCTGCAAGTGAAAAAGACAATGGTCAAGACATCTCAATTTCTGGTGCAATGGCTAAACTATTCGCTTCAAAGACTGCTATGGATGTTGCTGTTGAAGCTGTTCAAATTCACGGTGGAAATGGATATGTTAGAGAATACCATGTAGAACGTATGATGCGTGATGCAAAAATCACTCAGATATATGAAGGTACTTCAGAAATACAAAAAATTGTTATTTCTAGAGGTATTGCTAAATAAGAATCCTGATTTTTATAACACAAAAGGGGCTGTTTCAAATTGTGAAACAGCCCCTTTTTCTATTTGATTCAAAATTAATTTACTTTAATTGAGATAGGCAATGTAAATTGAGATCTTACTTTTACTCCATTTTGTTTAGCTGGTTCCCATTTAGGCATCCCCTTTAAAACTCTTACCGCCTCAGCTCCTACTCCAAATCCTGGATCTCTCAACACTTTAATATCAGAAAGAGAACCATCTTTTTCAACAACAAAACTCACAATAACTCTAACCTCAGATGTAGAAGCATTCATTGTTGGCGCTCTAAACTTACTAATAAACATAGAACTAAATGCATTCATTCCTCCGATTGGAGCAGCTTTCACCTGAACATTCATCACTATACCATTCCCTGATTCTAAAATTTCAGCTCCTTCATCTGGCCCATCTACAACTTTATTTCCAACAACACCTTCCCCTACATCAATAATCCCATCTTTACCAGAACCCTCAGCTGCTTTGTTTCCAATATTACTTTTCAAAAGCTCTTCCATATTAAGCATATCATTCTTAACATCATTATCATCAACCACATTGGGCTTTACAAAAGCCACCGTATTTTCCTTTAAAACAATCGTTTTTGCATTCACTAAGTTTTCAGCCACCTCTCTAACCTCTTCTTTCTTCTCCTTCTTTTCAACTGGAACTCTATCAAGAACAAGTACTTTTGAAAAATCAGTCGGAGCGGCCTCGCTTACACTCGCTGTCTTCACATTATTAAACAAAACTGTAGATCCGATCACCCCCCCAAATAAACCAATTCCAATAAAGAATGACATCATGGTAGTTCTAGGATTCTCCAATCTTAATTGATAAGCACCATAATTTTTATTGCGGTTTTCAAATACGATATCCAACCACTCTTTTCTGAAAATATTCAATTTTGACATAGTTATACATTTTTAAAGTAAATAATAAATCTAATTAACAGCCCTTACCTTCCTCCTATTTAGCAGGAGTAATCTTCAAATTAGTATTGAAGAGAAATCAAACATTCTAAAAACAAGAAGCCCTAGAACAATACCGAAACACTTATATCATAAACATACAATAAAATTTAATTACAAAAAAACATATCTCTATAAAAAATACTAAAAAACAAAGAAAACAACATGAAAACACCCTCAAAAACAACTTTTTGCCAAGCTTAAACATTTTATTACACTCCATAATACCGCAGTAAGCACTAATTAAAAACTTCTTTAAAAAATGTATATTTGTTAATGAATTGAACTCGAAAAACATGAAAAACTCTAAGTCAATAAAATTCAAAATAGCTGTAGTATATATAGTATTGTTTGCAGCTGCATTATTTTCTGGAGGCTATATTTTTAAAGAAGTAAAACGTATAACACTCCCTGAACAAAGTGTTATTGAAGAAAGCAACAAAGTGTTTTTAGTAAGTAGCGCTATTACTAGTCTCTATTCTTCAGAAGCTTCTAGCAGAAGCGCTATCCTAACAGGAAAAGAAAAAGACATAAAATCTTATAATTCGCAAATTGATAGTATCTATAGTCAAATTGAAAACATAAAATTAGATGTAATAGACCCTTATATCGCTCAAAAACTCGATACTGTTCAATTACTTTTAGACAAAAAGAAACAAAGTTTTTCTGAAATCATCAGTTTTAGAAAAAGCATAAACCAAAATGAGAATTATGATTCTGCATTAAAAGAAATTTACAGTGCAAAAGAAGAAATTGAAAAAAAACACAAACCAATTGTACAAGTAACAGAGAGTCAACGAAAATCATTATTATCTCGTTTAGGTCAAGCACTTAGAGCTGAAGCACCAGACACTGTAAAAACAACTATTAACTATCCAAAACTAACAGATTCACTTGTCAATGCAATGGAAAGAATTTTTGCAGAGGCTCAAAAGAAGGATAGCAAATTCCAAAGAGAACTTCTCCAAAAGGAACAAAGTCTTCTCTTGGAAAATAAAATATTAACAGACCAACTCAGAACAATCCTTCACAGTGTTGAGCAAAACATCATAAATACATCGTACCAAAAAATAAACGAATCCAAAGCTATTATTGGAAATGCAACTGACAATATCGCATGGATTGGTGGTTCTGCGATTATCACAGTTATTATTTTAGGTTGGATTATCTTACAAGACCTAAACCAAACACAACAATACAGAATAAAACTTGAGAAACTAAATCGAGAAAAGGAAGATTTGTTAAGAAGTAAAACTATGTTATTAGCCACTGTAACTCATGATATACAAACTCCTTTAGGCAGCGTATTAGGTTTTACAGAATTACTTTCCAAAACTCAATTAAGCGATAAACAAAACAAGTACATTAAAAACATTCAATCGTCCTCTGAATACATCGTTAAACTAGTCAATGACTTGGTCGATTTTTCAAAACTTGAAAACAATAAAATCAGTATAAGTGAAGAAGTTTTCAACTTCAAAACATTAATAAACGATACATGCTTTCCTCTAGTACCCATTGCTGACAATAAAAAAATAACCTTTAAATGGACAATTGATGAAAGTTTAAATGACAAATTCACTTCTGATCCAGAGCGAATTAAACAAGTCTTAACAAACCTCATCACTAATGCAATTAAGTTCACACAGGAAGGTGGGGTTGAACTCATTGCTAAATCAAACGAACGCCAAATTATCATTCAGGTAATTGACTCCGGTATTGGAATTGAAAAAAGCCAAATTGAACATGTCTTTCAAGAGTTTAGACAAGCACATGATGGTATTGAAAAGAAATTTGGAGGCACCGGCTTAGGCTTGAATATTTCTAAGAGAATAATTACATTACTTAATGGAACTATTTCTGCAAGCAGTGAACTAAACAAGGGATCTATCTTCACCATTACTTTACCAAAAAAAACAGCTCCTCAAGTCGACACTATTTCATCAGTTAAAAACAATGACAAATCCATCGTTGAAGAAAAGTTAAAAGAAAAAAGGGTATTGATTATTGATGATGACAAACTTCAATTGCAACTGATGGAGGAAATTTTTACTCCTTTGTTTAAAGAGGTCATCCTTATTAACGATGCTACTAATGCTATATCTATCCTAACTGCTTCTAATTTCGACTTAGTATTAACAGATATACAGATGCCTAAAATGGATGGTTTTGAATTAATTCAAAGTATTAGAGAAACACTTGAAACTAAAAAAATCCCTGTTATAGCATTATCTGGAAAGAGAAACCTTACTCAAGAAGACTTTACAGAATTAGGGTTTACTTCCTCACATCCTAAGCCCGTAAAATTCCCTAAATTAATTAAAGAAATTGGAGCAATACTATTTCCCAATTTGAAAGAGGAATTACTTAATCTAGAAGTTGAAACTGAAACTGAAATCAAAATAACATCTTCCAATCAACTTTACAACTTGGACAAAATAAGGGAATTCATCGGAACAAGTACGGATGCCATGAATAACATTTTAGTTATATTCATAGAAAGTACTCAAGAAAACATATTGGATTTAAAATATGCGGCTGAAGATTTAGATATCGAATCTTTAGGCAATATTGCACATAAAATGATACCAATGTTTAAACAACTAGAAATTGCAGAAATAGTTCCTCTTTTAGAACATCTGGAAGACCATAGTATTACTTTTCACAATGCAAATGAGGCTATTGAATATGTTCACAAGATTGAAAATCTAGCGACATGTGTAATTTCAACAATAAAAAATATCGAGCTTTCTTAAAGCTCGATATTATATAGTTTCATTTTATTATAAAGTGTTTTTCTGTCAATTCCTAAAACTTGAGCGGCTTTAGTTTTATTGAACTTTACCTTTTCCAAGGCCGTTCGAATTGCGTACTCTTCATTCTTAGAAGAATACAATTTAAGGTCTTCATCCCCATTATGAACTAATGCTGATTCTGATTCCCTTGAAAATGCACTAACCTCAGCAAACATTTCTTGAGGAAGAACATCCTTCACAAGAACCTCCCCCTTTGACAACAAAACAGCTCTCTTAATTATATTCTTCATCTCACGAAGATTACCTGGCCAATCGTATTTCAGAAATAACTTTTCTACATCTTCCGAAAAACGCAACACATTTCTATCTAAATCTCTATTTGACTCTTTAAGAAAATGCTCTGCAAATATCATAATATCAGATCCTCTTTCTGCCAAACGTGGTGCAACAATCCCAAATTCATTTAAACGGTGAAATAAATCCTCTCTAAACTCACCTTCACGAACAGCTTTTAATAAATCTTCATTGGTTGCCGCAATCACACGAATATCTACTTGAATTTCATTATTACTACCAACCGGTTTTACTTTTCGCTCCTGCAAAGCGCGCAATAATTGAACTTGTACTTCATAGGAAAGGTTTCCTACCTCATCTAAAAAAATAGTTCCTCCGTTAGCCGCCTCAAAATGTCCAACTTTATCACCAATCGCTCCAGTAAAAGATCCTTTAACATGTCCGAAAAACTCGCTTGAGGCTAAATCCTTAGGAATTGCTCCACAATCTACTGCAATATAAGGCTTGTTATGCCTCTTGCTTTTTAAATGTATAGAATGCGCTATATTCTCTTTTCCTGTACCGCTGTCTCCTATAATCAACACAGACATATTAGTAGGTGCTACCAATTCAATATACTCATGTAATTGAACAGAAGTTGAACTTTTTCCTTTTACAAAATCGGAATCTCCTTCATTATCATTTGTAAGATTTTTCGGACTAGTTACTACCGCAGAAACTGTTGAAGTATTTTTCCTATTAAGAGCCTGCTGAATCGTATAAACAATCTCATCAGGATTTATAGGTTTCCCTACATAATCAAATGCTCCTAACTTCATGGCATTAACTGCCGTTTTAATTTCTGTGTAACCAGTCATCAAGATAACCTGAGTCTGTGCAGATTTGTTTTTTATGTATTTTAACAATTCAATACCATCACTATCAGGTAAGCGAACATCCGTTAAAACTACATCAAAATTCTCCTTATCTACTGCTTGTTGTGCGTCTTGAAAATTAAAAGCATTAGTAACGTGATATCCCTTCTTTTCTAAAAATGTTTTCAACATTACGCAAAATGAAACATCATCGTCAATAACTAGAATTTTGTGATTCATAAATTTTGAATTAGATTCGTATTGTTACAAATTTAATCTTTTAAAAGATAGATACCAACTTGTAATTAATAAATAGAAATAAACAGTAAAAGGGAGCCTAAGCTCCCTGTCTACCTGAAGATTTCTCTTCTTCACCTTACTAACGATCTTCATTATCTTTCTACTATTTATCTACTAAGTAGCACAAAGACATATATTTTATATATTCTAATTTATTTCTATGTACTTAAAATGTTTTCTTTTAAAAAGAAGATTAGCTAATCTTTTGTATTCATAACACTTTTACATTTAGATAAATTACGAAAACTATACCAAAACATAAAAAGAGCTATAATATCACATTAAACTCTAAAAATCAACCAATTAAAAACACTCCACACTAAAACACTTATTGAGACATTTTCCACATTTGTAGACTATTTCCACAACTAAACTCAGAAAGGATACCCAATCGCTAAGTTAAACATCAAATTGTCCTTGCGCCATTCCTTACTTCCCAAACTTATTTTATCCAAAGTCCATCTATCACCCTCTGGAAAATATGGAACACGAATAGGAAAGGCTAAGTCAAATCGCACAACTAAAAAAGTTATATCAAATCGAAGACCTGCACCTACTCCAACAGCGAGCTCCTTATAGAAGTCCTTGGAAAAAGTCCCACCTGGTCTATCACTAGTCTCATCCAGTAACCATATGTTTCCTGCATCCATAAACAAAGCTCCGTGAACAATCCCAGCAAGTTTCTTTCTATACTCTACATTCATTTCTATCAAAATATCCCCTGCCTGATCTGGAACAAATCGACTGTTAGATGCAGTAGGATCAAAACTTCCCGGCCCTAAAGCTCTGGCTCTAAAAGCACGAACACTATTAGTCCCTCCTACAACAAACTGTTTTATATAAGGTAGTTGTTGTGAATTCCCATATGGTAATCCAATACCAGCGTGTATTCTACCAATAATCTGCGAAGTTCTACTCAATTTCCTATAATATCTAAAATCGTGTTCCGTCTTTGCATATTGACTATAATCAACTCCTAAAATTTGATGAACCTCCCCTTTATCAGCATTGGCCCCCATAATCAATCCCGTAATATTAGCTGACAAATCCAAAGACCCTTTATAATAAATAGTTCGCTTCTTAAACACATTCATCGTGTTAGTATACGTATAGGTGTATGTAGGTCCAAAGATTAATTGTTTATCCAATATCTTTTCCATAGATGGATTTCCCGTTGCTTGTTCTATATATAAATCGGTTACATTTTCTGGACTTACATAATTTATCTCAAACACATTCAACTCGTGTTCTTTCCTAACATTCTCTTTCCAATTATACCCAAAAGCTCCTTTGAAAGAATGCAATGTATAGAGCTTAGTTCTCCTTAGATACTCATACCCTAAACTAATACGAGTTTTTGGAACGTAAGAACTCGATGAATGGAATTTAAAAGGCGCTACAATTCTAGGCCATGTCAAACTTACTTCCGTACCGTATTTAAAAACATTAAATCCTTTATTCTTCGAAGACATTTGAAAATCCATACCTCCATATGCAGACACTTGAAACAACTCTGCCCCTTTTAAAAAATTCTTATTGCTCCAATTAACATTTAATTCCGAACCAGTATAACTAGCCGAATTGGTTTTACCCAAGAGCTCTAATCGAACAGATTTAGGCTTGTCGGGGGTTAAATAATAATAACTATCAAGCTTGTGATTTACAGAATCAGAAATTACAAATTGATTCTTCACAAACTTAAACACTCCTAAATTCACCAACCTATTTAAAGAAAGATTATGGTCAGAACGATTATAAACTTCACCCTTTTTAAAATATAATGCACGATCATATATTTGAGGTCGAAATCTCTTCGTAGGATCTACTATTAAAAAATCATTATAGGAATATGCATCATTTAAAGACTGAAAATCAACATCGTCACTTAAAGAATAGTCCGCAAAAACAACTATATTATCGACTGTATAAGATGCTTTAGCCTCTTGTGGAACGTCCTGCTTTAATCGAACGATTAAGTCTACCTCATGAGTTCCAACGGTACTATCAACTTGAACTAAAATATGATTAGGACTAAAAAAATAATATCCCTTTTCTTTTAACCGACTATCTATGCGATTCCTCTCTTCTTTTATAACATCCAAATCATAAGCCCTACCTTTTCTTAACCTAGTTCTCTTAAAAATCTTGTCTATTTCTGCATGTAAAGGGGTTGAATCATTTACAAAACTTACATCTTTTATTTTGTATTGCTCTTTGGGATATAAACTATAAACTGCCTTTACCTTTTTATCCTTCACTAAGGTGTCTGATTCGACAAGGCTATTAAAAAATCCTTTATTTTCAGTGCGATTTTTCAGTATACTTTCATTGCTCTCCAAATTTAATTGGCTCACTAAAACAGGCGGTTCTCCCATTTTAGTTCTAATCCAATTCCGAATACCTGATTCTTTTTTGGGGTCACCAGCTAAATTATAAAAGAACAATTTCATCCTCATACCTAAAATCGTTTTATTAGGGTACGGACGTAATAAGTCTTCTAATTCTGCTTTCATATCTTTTTTATAAGAACTCGAAAGAGAATCATCTTTAATCTCTACTTCACCACCTATATATAGATGCTCTCCTGATGCCAAGTATTTGGTATTACCACAAGAACACATCACTAAGATGATTAAGAAAATGAAACTTTTTAAAATACATTCTTTCATATTAATTCTTTTTTTCTTCCTTAATCATCTCTTTCAATTCTCTTTTTTCTTTCCTTCTCTCAAAAATTTCTTTAAATTTTTCGTAACTCATCGTTATCACAAATCCAACACCCGTTTCAACAACTTGCCCTTGAAGCGCTACCTGATATTCATCTTTCCTGTATGCACGTAACATATATCTACCATCTTTAGAAAGCATATACTCTGCTGATATATCACCAGCAATATTCGTGGATTGTTCATTCTCTCTTTCTGAACCCTCAATTCCAAAACTACTGCCAATAGTAACTTTCAAACGATCGTTTAACAACCTTTTTGAAACTCCTATATTTAAATCAGTTCTATTTTCCTTCTCTCCAGTTGAATAATCCTCTTTTGAATCAAGATTAAAATCTAATTCAATACCTGCGATCAAATTACCTGCTAAATTATTTAATTGATCAGATAAAATCTTACTCACACTTTGTCTCGCTATAGATTCCGCAGACATCCCTCCCGCCATACTTTCAAAAGGATTTTCACCAACAAAGCGATTTAACAACAATAAAGCGAATACTTGTTTATTCAACTCTGATTCTTGTTGCCTGATTTGCTCTAACTTGGTTTTAGTGTTAGAGACCACGTCTCCAGAGACTCCAACATTTCCATCTGGCATTTGAATATCAAATGTAATTTCTGGCTTCATCAGCTCCCCTTTCATCATAAGCAAAGTTTTAAAAGGTATTTTTTGCTTATACATATTACTTTGCATAGGTGATAGATCAGCCAATTGATTTTGAAGGAGATCAATTGGCGCTGCATTTACCTCATATACAGCGGTTAAATCCAAAGTAGCGGCAGTTGGCTCCCCAGTCCAAATAATCGAACTCCCTTTCTGAACATCAAACTTTCGTTTCAAGAAATTAAACGACATAGAATAAGCTCCTTCTTCAAACTCGTACCTACCAGTTAAAGTGGTTTTACCTGACGGATCAATTCCCCCCATTAAATCCCCTTCTCCTTTAATAGTAATCTTATCTCCGTTAGCCTTATCAATTACTATAGTGAACTGTGCATCCTTATCTATTTGAATCGCAATTGAAACATCCAACCCTTTAACTTCAGTCTCATTAAATTCATTCTGTATTTTAAGAGTTTCCTCTAGTCTTAAATCTTTTTGATTAATAAACTCCACAATGCCCTCTCTGTCCGCAATAGATGGATCTTCTTGTGGCATAACAAAAGTAAAATCTGTTCCTTTATCAATCCCTATAACTCCACTAACTACAGGCTTATTCAAATTACCTCTGATTTTGATGTTTGTATCTAGTAGCAAATCTCCATAATACAAATCATTATCTTTCTCTCCAGAATTAATAGCTTTAAAATCTTCAGATTTAATGTCTAAATTAAAACTATAATCCGAATAGGTTTTTGTTAATATTTGTCCATCAATAACTAATACATTTTTATCGATATCAGCAATACTAAAGTTAGAGAACTCTATTCCTCTATTAGTAAAATCAATAGTTTCATTTATGTCTACAAAAGCAGCATTTAAGGCTTTTACCTTAAAACCTACATCATTAAACAAGAGTTTACCATCTACAGTAGGGGCCGTAAATCCACCTCCTAACGCGATATTACCCGATAAATAACCTCCCGAATCCTTCAAATTCCCCATTGTAAATGACTCTAAAGTTTTCATAGATAAACGATCTACAACTAAATTTAAATCCATTGTTTTTTCATCCAAGGCAATCTTACCGTGTATTCCAAGCTTGTTATCATTACCTAGCAACTGTATATCTGCTTGTAAACTATTCGTTGTTTCATTATTTACTTTCGCACTTAAATCACCTAAAGCTGTATTTAAAACCTTTAAGTTTTTCACGAGTAAATCCGATTCAAAATACATTTCTGTATTTAAATTTTTCAACAACACCTCGCCATCTATCATACCACTAACCAAGACAGAATCTTGTTTAACCATTTGAGTAATGGTCTCAATGTCAAAATCTCTAAAATTCACCTTTAAAGGAGCGTCAAATCTATCCTCTTGTGATTGAATAGCAATTAAACTATTATTTTGGTTTAACTCAAATGCGTTAGCGCGAATCCCTTCCTTTCCAAATTGAATAACATTCTCCGGATTAACCGTCCAAACATCATAATTCAACATAAATCCCTTAGGATCTAGCTTAACTTCCATAAAGTCGTCGAAACTTTCCAAACTACCTGAAATTTCATATCTAACTTTATCATCTGTATCCTTCAATTCTAAATCATAGGTCAACAAATCATCGCCAATAGTTCCTAACAAGGCCATTTTATCAATTGCTAAATTTTCATTTTCAAATCGAGCAACATCCAAAAAGTAATCCAATCGATTACCATTAGGCTCTAAGTCAAAAACAATATTTCTCAATGTATTTCCACCATATATTACCGAGGCTAACTCACCGTGAATTTGAAAATAGTCTGTTGCAGATTTATATACTCCATCTAAATAAAAAGGTTTCAATTCTTTTAAATCAGGAACCATTTTATTTACAATTGGATTCTCCTTTACAATAATTACAAAAGATACTTCTTGGTTCACTTGTTCTTTTGCATCTTCTTTATTTTGCTTAACAGTTGCTTTTTTCTCCACTACCTCTTCGTTTGTAGAAGACAAACTAAAATATTTAGATATTGATTTTGTTAGTTCTTCCGGAAGAGTAGTCAACTTATAATCTCCTTCAACTATAACGTCTACCAATTGAGAATTTAAAATCAATTGTTTTAAATTAGGTTTAGAAACAGCTCGTAACGAAATAGTATCTAATGCATACACCTGACTACCATCTGCAAAAGCAAAATCAACAATTTGAACTTCACCATCTAATTCATCGGGATATATATTGTTTAAATCGGTTTTGACTTTACCTAAAAAAGCAAATGGTTTATCTTGTATTCGCAGACCATATAAATCTATCTTTTGGAAATCAGCGTCCATTTTTAGACTAATCTTTTCTTTTTCTAATTTTCCTGAAGCCTTTATATCCATAAGAACATTAGGATCCTTCATAAAAATAGAAGCATCATAAATACCCTTATTAACTGTAGCATTTACCATCAAATCCTTATACTCGTAGCTATTAAAGCTCGCTGATAACAAATGAGCTGCTATTGTTGCATCAATTTGTTCTGGTTCAAAACTTTGACCAACAATATTAAGATTTAAGCTCACTGGCCCTAAAGAATCATTTTTCAATATATAGCCCAAGTCTAAACCTTGAACCACTCCATCGATCCTATACTTCTCCTTGTTTTTAAAACGTTGATCTAAATGCGCTACTAGTGATACACTTCCAGAACTAGAGTGAAGCTTTAAGTTTGTTTGAAAGCTATCAAGACCACCTTTAAATGTTCCTTTCAACTGGGCAGTTTTTGGAATTGCAATAGTATTTGGAATTATACCAGGTGGTACTAAAGCATTTAAATCCTTAGAACTACTTCTCAACTCCACAATATCTAAATCAAAGTAAGCCTTTTTAAAATCTGGCATTCCTTTTATACTTCCATTTACATTTGCCCTTGTTGTACCTAAGCCAGAAACAACCGCTTGTTTTATAATAAAATCACGAACTAATCCCTCTACTTCCAAAGTTGCATTAATAGTCGAATTTCGAAAATTTCGTATCGCAGGTTGCTTGATTAAATCAGGCATTATCATCAATATATCTTGTACTCCTATATGAGAATCATTTAAAGAAACACTCATGGATACACTACCCAAATCTTTAGTAAGTTGTTCTTGATTCAAATAATTGAATACAGCTTGCGTTTGAATTTTTGTATTTGGGGTACCTAAATAAAAATCTTTTAAGAATGCCTGTTGCTCTCCATAAAGAAAATAACCTTTTAGCTCGTCTACCATCAAGCCACTCTGCTCTGCTACAGCCAAATGCTTAAGGTTCCCTGAAATAAAATTAGGGTCGAATTGAAAATCATTTAACTCAACCTCAATATTAGAAAAGTCCAAATGATTAAAATCAATTCCCTTCGCAGTCCTAACAAGATTTTCATTATCAAACTTAACCGCCAAACCTTTCAAGTCTAATTTCTTTAACCCAATTTTCCAATCAACATTATTATCAACGGCTAAGGAGTCATCAATATTAATAGGTAATTCAACAAGTGGTCGTCTAAGGAGTGTAGCAAGAACTTTAGTATTATTCAATGAAATTCCATCAATCATAACCTCTTGATTTTCTAAATCTATTTTATCTATAGAGACATCAAGATTTCCTAATTTCAAATCAGCCAGTAGATGAGAAACCTCATCTTTATATTTTACATCAAAATCAGAGAGAAGTATAGTCCCTAACTGTATAATAGGCATGGAAGAATCTTTCTCTAAACTTTCATCTTCATTAATTCCCTCTACCCTTTCTTCCGTTTTCTTTCTATTATAATCAACAATTAATCCATTCACTTCAATCTTTGGAATTGAAAAACTAGTTTTCTCCAAATCAAAAGTTTTAATTCTTGTTTTGAACGAATTTAACTTTAAAAACAAATTATGTCCATCATAATCATCTAAAAAAGAAAGATCCATTCGTTTCAATTCTATCGTACCTAAGGCGATATTCCAAGTAGTACTGTCTTCTTCTTTTGGGTCTTCCGATGCAAATGCCTCTATTATATAATCAAAGTTAAACTTGCTATCAACATCTCTTTTTACGTTTGCTTTAAAACCGTCAAGTTCTATTGTATTAACCTCAACAGTATTACCTAACAATTTCAACATGCTTATATCTACACCGAGATACTCAGTATAAAGCAACGTATCTCCTTGCTGAGACTCTAAATACAGCCCCTTTACTATAATCTTTTTGGGAAAAGAAATTTCAATGCGTTCTAATGAAATAGGAGTTCCTATTTTAGACTCTACAAATACAAGAGCCTTATCTTTAATTATATTTTGAACAGATGGAATTTGTATAGCTACAATAATTGAGAGCAATAGAAAAAGTAGGATAGCTAAAATCCAAGCAGTAACTTTTACGATTTTTATGAGAGTATTCTTCAAGTTAGCATCTTTTTATTCAAAAATAGCAAAAATCACTTTAAAATTAAGGGATTCATTCTTTTATTATACGGTAAATCGAAAAGTTAGGATAAAAAAAAAATCTCCTGAATGGAGATTAAGAAAAAATGGCAAGCGACCTACATCGCACCGCTACAACCACATACCTTTGCTGTGTTCCCACCCTGGAGGAGTCTGCAGGAGCTGGTCGTGTAGGACTTGCCAGTGCAAATATACAATCTTTTTATATCTTAGCAAGTGATTTGAATCTTATAAATTACATTTGTATATTGTTTAAAAATAAATGCACACTATGAAAAAACACAATCTATTAATAATGTTTGCTTTAAGCGTGGTAATAGTATCTTGTAAAGACGGAAAAAAAGTTGAAAAAAATAATTTTTCTATCAACACAAGTCATCTAAAGCAACTTTATCATTCAAATGATGTATTAAAACTTGACATTAAAACAACCGAAAACACCGAAATAGATTCTGTTGCTTATTATCTTAATGATAAAAAAATCGGAACTTCTCTAGAAAACAAAACTCTTGAATATAGTTTAAACAATGAAAAATTCGGCCCAATCAACATTCAGGCTATGGTTTTTCAAAATAATCAAACAGAAGAGGTTTTATCTAAAATTGAACTTGCTCCTGCAAATGCTCCTAAAGTAAAAAAATATAAAATTTTAAATACATATCCACACGACCCTAAGGCTTACACTCAAGGATTGGAATTTCATAATGGCTTTTTGTACGAAAGCACAGGGAATGGTGAAGGTGCAGGAACTAGAACAAAAGGAATTTCCAGCGTTCGAAAAGTAAATCACAAAACAGGAGAAGTTATTCAAATAACTGAATTACCTGAATCCATCTTCGGTGAAGGTCTTACTGTTTTAAACAATAAAATTTATCAGCTTACTTATCTTAATAATGAAGCTTATGTATATAATATAGAAACGCTTCAAAAAGAGCAAACTCTACCCTATTTCAAAAAAATGGAGGGTTGGGGACTAACCAATGACGGCACTAACTTATACATGTCAGATGGTACAGAAAAAATCTACATCGTTGACCCGAAAACCTTAAAAGAAATTGACTTCATCAACATTTACACTCAAAACACAAAAGTTCAGGCTGTAAACGAACTCGAATGGGTAAACGGTAAGATATACGCCAATTTCTATGGCAGCGCCGCAATTGCTGTAATCGATCCAAAAACAGGTGCTGTTGAAGCTGTAATTGACTTTTCTGATTTATATAATAAAGTAACGAGACATCCTGACTTAGATGTTTTCAATGGAATTGCCTACAATCCAGGAACCAAAACTTTTTTTGTAACTGGAAAAAACTGGGATAAAATGTTTGAAATTGAATTTACAGAAGAATAGATTCAAATTTTTTCCACAACATAAAAGAGACCTCAATTACGAGGTCTCTTTTATGTTATAAACTACCTTAAATAGTATCTAAAATCACTTTAAAATCTTTGCGAATTATCTATTATCACTCTCTTCCTCTTTTCCTTCTTCTATACGCTTATTCACTTCCTGCATTTCTCCCTTATCTAAATTCTGAACCTCTTCGTCCTGCTCTTCAGAATGTTTATCAATATAAAAAGTAAATCCAACTGGAAAGTGATCTGACCCAATACTAGGATATGTCGAAAGCATATCTATGAACACATCAGCACTATGAAATAACAAATCAAGAGGAACCCTAAAAAACCAATACTTCGTATGAAACGTAGATAAGACTCCTCTTCCAATCCTAGCATCAATTAACCTGCTAGTTTTTTTAAACAAAATAGAGGATTTTGCCCAAGCAACATTATTAAAATCTCCAGTAACAACAACGGGTAATTTATAGTCCCTAATTCTTTTGGCTACACTAAGTAAATCTCCATCACGCTCTTTAGACGTTTCCTCTTCTGTGGGACTCGGAGGAGGAGGATGAACACCAAAAAACACAAAACGATGCCCATCATTTGTTTCTAGCTCAACCTCAATACTAGGTAAATCATCAGACACAAAATAATGTACTTGCTTTTTATACACCTTTAACTTCGTAAAAAAATGCATCCCATATGTGTTTTCTAAAGTAACTTTCACATGTTCCGGATAATCCTTTTCGAGTACCCTCATTGCCCCTTCCCAATGACTATCACTTTCCATAGTTAGAAAAACATCTGGTTGTTCTCTGCGAATCAAATCATTAAACTTATCAAACTCCTTGTTGAATTGGTATATATTACATGATATCACTTTAACAATTTCCGAGGCTTTCTCGGTTTTATCAAACTTGGTTACTCTCCAGAACTTAGTAAATCTTATTAAGAGATATATGTGATATATTAGAAGCCCAAATTGAATAATTTGAAAACACCATAATTCAGGATTATCTGATAAGTAAAACGAACTAACTATCAACACACCAATTTGAAGAGGTATTAATTGTAATTTTAAAAACTCTGCTACCCGAAAAATCCAATGGGGATTTGAGATGAACGGCAATAAACTCACCAAAATTAAGAATGCTGAAAACAGTTGCAGTGCTAAAACCATACAGAATCTTATTTATTACTCTATCAAATATATAAAAAAGCCCTATTAATATAGAAAAATATTTTACTCATAAACACCTGTACTTCAATCCTTCAAAAGAAAATAATCTAGAAGCAAAAAAGAGGCTATAAAAGCCTCTTTTTAAATAATACGAATGAAAGTTTTAAACTTCCATACCCGCTTCTTCTTTAATAAGATTCATTTCTTCTTCAAAGAAAAAAGAATCTCCAAATGCTGGTTTTAAATCATGCATCCAATATGCTTCAGGGTCATATTTTGCAAAGAAAGGCCGTGATGCCCAATCTGGATTCCTACCTTGTATCATTTGTAAGGAAAACACTTTTTCCATTTTGCCGTTTATTGGTATTTCTGTCACCCCAAGTATTTGTACTTTTCCAGGAGTACAAGACATACTTGGTCCACGAACTGTTCTACAAACTCCACTAACCGAAGTGTATGCTTTTTGAAATATTTCCCACGTCTTTTCTAAAGGAACTTCAAAATAATGCTTTGCTCCCGTATCTCGTTCTACGAACATATAATAAGGAATCATCCCCATATTAACCTGCTCTCTCCACATAGTACTCCAAACTTCTGAATCATCATTTATTCCTTTAATTAATGGAGATTGAGTTCGAATCTGAACACCTGCTGCTAATAAACGTTTCACAGCTTCTTTCACGGCTGGGGTACGCAATTCCATATAATGATTAAAATGAGCCATAATAGAAATATTAATACCACTATCTATCACTCTTTTAAACAAATCTAAAAATTCATCAGCGTCTTTATCATTAATGAATTTATAAGGCCAAAACCCAAGTGATTTTGTTCCAATTCTTATAGTCTGAACATTAGTATTATGATTTCCATCTAAAAAAGGATCTAAATACTGTTTAAAAACTTTAAAACTCATAATCATCGGATCTCCTCCAGTAAAAAGAATATCTGTTACCTCTTGATGTTCTTGTAAGTAGCGCATCAATAACTCTGTTTCACGAGCTGCAAACTTCAACTCATCAAGCCCCACGAATTGAGCCCATCTAAAACAAAAAGTACAATAACTATGGCATGTTTGTCCTGAACTAGGAAAAAACAATACCGTTTCTCTATACTTATGCTGAACACCTGTTAATTTAACTCCATCAATCTCTGGAACATTCATTTCCATTTGCCCTGCAGGATGTGGATTCAAAGAGTACCTAATTTCATCAGCTTGTTTTTTAATAGTCTCCTTATCGCTAGTCTCTGCTAATACCGATTCCATCTTAATGAAATCTTTTTCTTCGAGCATCTCTCTTTTTGGAAAAGTAAGATGAAAAATGGGGTCTGTCTTATAATTTACCCAATCAATCAATTCATCAATCACATAATTATTCACCTTAAAAGGCAATACGTTCCCAACCACCTCTATCTCATGTTGTTCTTGTTCAGAAAGGTTAGAAATTTGCGGTATTTTTCTAAAATTATTTAAAGAAAACGCCTTGTACTTCTTTTGAAAATCGAATTCATCACTCATAATTGTAATTTTTAATATATAACAAAACTCCCCCCTATTTAGGAAGTTTTTTTTTCTCGGATTAGAATGTATTACGCACTAAAAGAGAATACGAAAAAACGTATTACACAGAATAGAAAATGTGCGATATTAAAAGGAAGACCTAAAGGCAATTCCAATAGAAAAACAGTTGTTTTTCTAATTATTGCAGAATATACAAAAAATAGATTAATTTGTATGTTAAAAATATAAATATAACAACAAAACTAGTTCATTTTGCATTATCAGCAACAAAACTAGTATTCAAAAGGAAGATAAATCAGAAAAATAGAAATAAAAAAAGTCACCCTTTTGAGGTGACTTTTCTTTATCTTGAATTCAGAATTATTTACTGAATTTAGCGTATTTAGTTTTGAACTTGTCAATACGTCCTGCAGTATCGATAAGTTTAGATTTACCAGTATAGAATGGGTGAGATGTACGAGAAATCTCCATTTTGTATACAGGGTATTCTACTCCATCAACTTCGATAGTTTCTTTTGTATCTACTGTTGATTTTGTGATGAATACGTCATCATTTGACATATCTTTAAACGCTACTAATCTGTAATTTTCTGGGTGAATACCTTTTTTCATGATGTAAATCTTTTAAATTGATAGTTATTTTCCGTCTCGAAGCTTTCGTATTTCTAGAAAGGTATAAACTTCCGATAACTTTTTGTTTAATAATTGTTTTATTTCAATTTGCAAATTTACAATTTAAATCCAATTTTCAAAGAATAGTCTAGTTAATTTTGATTTGATTTTTAAATTCCTACTGAGTTTATAGCTCAATTCCCTATATTTGTACGTTATATACCGTAATTTTATTATGAACAAAACGATTAAAAATAACGGAGTCCTTTTCGGACTTATCCTAGCTTCTTGGTACAGCATTTCTACATTGCTTATCTTCTTTTTTTATCAAGAATTATTTGTCAATGTCTATATGGGTTTTACTAATACTTTAGTAAGCCTAAGTGTAGCAACCATTTCTTTACTAGTTGCAAAGAAGAAGTTGGGAGGTCGAATCACATTCAAAGACGCATTTACTTCTTATCTAATCCCTATAGTTATGGGCCTAGCTGCTTTAATTATAGTTTCCATGATTCTCTTTAACATCGTTGATCCTTCTATGAAAGAAGTTTTCATAAACATGAGTATTGCATTTACTAAAAAAAACATGGGAGGATTACAAGTAGCTCCAGAAGCTATTGAATCTACTATAGAGCAAATAAAGAACACTGACAACTTCAGTATTTCAAATCAATTTAAGGCATTCGCATGGAAAACTCTACTATACTCTATAGGAGGTATGCTTATAGCTTTAATTTTGAGAAATCAATCAGAATTTTCAACCGCAGCTACACCAAATCAATAGTTACACATGAATATATCCCTTGTTATTCCTTTATTAAACGAGGCTGAGTCATTACCTGAGCTCCATCAATGGATTGTAAAAGTAATGGATCGAGAAAAATTTACCTATGAATTGCTTTTTATTGATGATGGTAGTACTGATGATTCTTGGAAAATCATTAGTTCTCTTTCCAAAATCAACCCTAATGTAAAAGGTATTAGATTCCAGAAGAATTACGGTAAATCTCAGGCTCTACATGCAGGTTTTGAAGTAGCACAAGGAGATGTAATCATCACTATGGATGCCGATTTACAAGATAGTCCTGATGAAATCCCAGGTCTTTATAAACTCATTACAGAAGACAACTTTGATTTGATATCAGGTTGGAAGAAAAAACGACATGATTCGGTTATCGCTAAAAACATTCCTTCAAAACTTTTCAATTGGGCAGCAAGAAAAACATCTGGTGTTGAGCTAAATGATTTTAATTGTGGATTAAAAGCCTATAAGAAAGCGGTTGTTAAAAATATCGAAGTATCAGGTGAAATGCATCGTTATATACCTGTTTTAGCTAAAAATGCAGGTTATAACCGCATCGGAGAAAAAATAGTACAACATCAAGCTAGAAAATATGGAACCACTAAGTTCGGCATGGAACGGTTCATCAACGGTTTCTTAGATCTAATCACCATCTGGTTTTTATCCAAATTTGGCAAACGACCAATGCATCTTTTTGGAGCCTTAGGTGTTTTAATGTTTACTATTGGTTTTATTGTAGCCCTAACCATTGGATCAAAAAAGCTATATAAACTATATCTAGAACTACCTACAATATTGATTACCCAAGACCCATGGTTTTATATTGCATTAACCACCATGATAATCGGTACTCAATTTTTCTTGGCAGGTTTTCTAGGAGAAATTATTTTAAAAACGAAAAACAAAGAAAAGGAATACAGAGTTTCAGACCAAATTGGAATGTAATCCTTAAAAATACTATACTATGAAGATAGAAAGAGAAATATTAGATAAAGTAAACCCTTGGCTAGAAAGCCCGTTTGATATAGAAACTCAGGATCTTGTAAAAGACCTAATGACTTCTGACCCTTCAAAACTAGAAGATAGTTTTTACAAAAATCTAGAATTTGGAACAGGAGGAATGAGAGGTATAATGGGAGTTGGTACAAATAGAATCAACAAATACACTTTAGGTAAAAACACCCAAGGACTTTCAAACTATCTAAAAAAGTGTTTCTCCAATGAAAACATTAAGGTAGCTATAGCCTATGATTGTAGACACAATAGTAAATCATTAGCAAAAATAGTTGCAGACGTTTTCACAGCTAATGGAATAGAAGTGTTTTTATTTTCTGACTTACGTCCCACACCAGAACTTTCATTTGCAGTAAAACACCTGAAATGTAAAGCTGGTATTGTATTGACAGCCTCACATAACCCACCTGAATACAATGGTTATAAAGTATATTGGGAAGACGGAGGTCAGCTAGTACCACCACAAGATGGAGAAATTATTCAAGAAATTGAACAACTTGCTTATACTGACATTCTATTCTCTGGAAATGAAACTCTATTGAACTATATAGACAAAGAAGTAGATCAAGCTTTCATAGATTCTTGCATTCAAAATGCAAGTTTCAACATACCCCAAGAATCCAAAGACCAATTAAAAATAGTCTTTACTCCACTACACGGAACCTCAGTAACTATAATCCCAAGCGTTTTAGAACAAGCAGGTTATAAAAACGTCTCAATTGTAAGCGAACAGAAAGAACCTAACGGGGACTTCCCTACCGTTAAGTCCCCAAATCCAGAAGAGCCTGAAGCTTTAAAACTAGCTTTAGAACTAGCTGAAAAGACAGGGGCTGATATAGTAATTGGAACCGACCCAGATTCTGATCGTTTAGGAGTAGCTGTACGTGATTCCAATGGAACCATGATTCTTCTTAACGGAAACCAAACTATGGCTATTATGACTGCTTTTTTATTGGAGCAATGGAAACGAAACAAAGGATTCAAAGGCAATGAGTTTATTGGAACAACCATAGTATCTACTCCAATGATGCTTGAATTAGCATCGGCTTATGGAATTGAATGTAAAGTTGGTTTAACAGGTTTTAAATGGATCGCTAAAATGATAAAAGACTTTCCAGAACAACAATTTATTGGTGGTGGAGAAGAAAGTTTTGGATATATGATTGGAGATGCTGTTAGAGATAAAGATGCTGTTGCTTCTACCCTTTTGGTATGTGAAATAGCCGCTATTGCAAAAGCTGCTGGAAGCTCTATATATCAAGAACTACTCAATTTATATTTAGACTACGGTTTTTATAAAGAACACTTGATATCGCTTACTAAAAAAGGAATAGAAGGAGCAAATGAAATAAAGCAAATGATGATTGACTTACGCGAAAATCCAGTTTCTGAAATAAACGGCGAACGTGTAATATTCATAGAAGACTATCAAAGCAGTGAGGCAAGGAATCTATTTACAGAAGAAATCGAACCTATTGAAATTCCAAAATCAAATGTTTTGATTTACTATCTTGAAGATGGAAGTAAAATCTGCGCAAGACCTAGTGGAACGGAACCTAAAATAAAATTCTATTTTAGTGTAAATACGGACTTACAAAGTCTTGATAAAATTGCATCAGCCGAAGCATACTTAAATCAAAAAATTGAAAATATCATTTCCGATATGAACTTAAATTAGTTCTCATCTATTGAACTTAAAAATATGAATGAATATTTCAAAAAAATAATTCGCTTTGCGAAACCGTACAAAAAGTATGCATACTTAAATATATTTTTCAATATTTTGTATGCACTCTTTAGCGCAGTATCTTTTGTCGCACTAATTCCTCTACTTCAAGTACTTTTTGACGATGAGAAAAAAATATACGAAAAGCCAACCTATCAAGGTCTCACTCAATTGAGTAAATACTTAGAAGATTCCATGTCCTATTTTCTATCACAATACGCAGAAGAACACGGATCACAAAGCACCCTAATAATAATGGTAGGAGTTATTCTTACACTTTTTTTATTAAAAAATCTTTTTAATTACTGGGCTATGTATTTCATTACCTTTCTTAGAAATGGGGTATTAAAAGACATACGCAATGCAATGTACAAAAAGACACTAGAGCTACCTCTCTCCTTTTTTTCTGAAAAAAGAAAGGGAGATGTTATATCTAGGATGACTTCTGATGTTTTAGAAATTCAACACTCTTTTTTATCTGTGTTAGAATTATTGGTTCGTGAACCTTTAACAATACTATTTACTATCATTACGATGTTTGTAATTAGTCCGAAATTAACTCTTTTTGTCTTCATATTTATTCCAATTGCTGGGTTCATTATTTCTATAGTGGGTAAAACTCTCAAGAAGAACTCTCAAAAAGCATCTCAAGAACAAGGATATTTCCTTTCTATTATTGAAGAGTCTTTAGCTGGACTAAAAGTGATAAAGAGTTTTAATTCCGAACCAACATTCAATAGTAAATTTCAAGAGTCCACTTCAGAGTTTTATCATTTAAATAATAAAATACTAAATCGACAAAACCTATCTTCTCCATTAAGTGAATTCTTAGGAATAGTAACCATCGGAGTTTTATTAATATTTGGTGGACATATGGTTCTAGTAGATCAAACTCTTTCTGGCGCCTCTTTCCTAGGATATATAACACTTGCATACAATGTATTAACACCTGCTAAAGCTATCTCCAAAGCTTCATACAGCTTAAAGAAAGGAGATGCAGCAGCAGAACGAGTACTTGAAATCTTGGAAGAAGAGAATCCAATTACTAATAAAGAAAATGCTACACAAAAAGTAAGCTTTGACAAAGAGATTAAACTAGACAATATTTCTTTTAAATACGAAGATGATTGGGTATTAGAAAACTTTAGTTTAGATATACCAAAAGGAAAAACCGTAGCACTTGTAGGACAATCCGGAAGTGGAAAAAGTACTATTGCAAATCTACTTACCCGCTTTTGGGATATCAACAAGGGTAGTATTCAAATAGATGGAACTGACATACGCGATTTAAACCTAACAGATGTTAGAGCAATGATGGGACTAGTTACTCAAGATAGTATCCTATTCAATGACTCCATTAAAAACAATATAAAGTTAGGTAAAGAAGATGCTACAGATGAAGAAATAATTCAAGCATTAAAAACTGCTAACGCCTATGAATTTGTAAAAGACCTACCAGAAGGTATTCATACCAATATTGGAGATTCAGGAAACAAACTATCAGGGGGTCAAAAACAACGACTATCTATAGCAAGAGCAGTTCTAAAAAACCCTCCCATAATGATACTAGATGAAGCAACATCAGCCTTAGATACAGAAAGCGAAAAACTAGTACAAGTAGCGTTGGAAAACATGATGATGAACAGAACATCTATTGTAATTGCTCATCGCCTTTCTACTATTCAAAAAGCAGATTGGATTGTGGTAATGCAAAAAGGAAAGATTGTAGAACAAGGTACCCATGACAGTCTTTATCATTTAGGAGGAACCTATACAAACCTAGTTTCACTACAAACATTGGAATAATTTTTTCCTACTAAATAAAAAATAAGTATCTTCGAGTTGAAGAGTTCTTTATCATTAACAAGCGTATGTATCATCTACTTACGCTTGTTCTTTTTAACAACTTTTTCAAAGGATATGTATTACCTATCCATTTTTAAAACGTTGCAATCTATTTATTTTACAAAACAGATAGTACAAAACAATAGTGCTTCAAAATTAAAATAGCCTCGTAATTATGAATACATCCCATCAAATAATACACTCCATTTTAGATAACGATTTTTATAAGTTCACCATGCAACACGCAGCCATAAAGCTGTTTCCGTATGCTGAAGCATCTTATATATTTATCAATCGAGGAAAACATGAGTTTCCAGAAGGATTTTCAGAAGCATTGCGTTTAGCTATAAATGAAATGGCAACCCTCAAACTCACTAAAGAAGAGAAAAGTTTTCTAAGTAAAACTTGCCCTTATTTAGACCCTACTTATTTGGATTTTCTACAAGGATATCATTTCGATCCATCTGAAGTAAAAATCATTCAAAATGGTAAAGAGTTAAAAGTAGAAATTGAAGGATATTGGTATCGTACAATATTATGGGAAGTCCCTTTAATGTCTATAATCTGCGAACTTTACTACCAACTAACAGGATTAGAAAGAGAATCAAATGATTTTGTGATTGAGCATACACGTGAGAAAATAGAAAACTATAAAAAACTAGGAATCAATATAGCTGAGTTTGGCACAAGAAGAAGACACTCATACGACGTGCATCAATTAGTAGTTCATACACTAAAAACATATGGAGAACCTTCATTCATAGGAACAAGTAATGTGCATTTAGCGATGAAATACAATACTAAACCTATAGGAACTCATGCACATGAATGGTTTATGTTTCATGCTGCAAAATACGGCTTCAAAATGGCTAATTCTATGGGATTAGAACATTGGGTTGACATATATAGAGGCGACTTGGGAATTGCTCTAACAGACACCTATACAAGTACTGTATTTTTCGAACAATTTGACAAAAAGTTTGCGAAATTATTTGATGGAGTTCGACACGACAGCGGTGATCCTCTAGATTTTGCTGACCAAACTATCGAACACTATAAAAAACTAGGCATAAACCCCCTTTCTAAAACCATTATTTTCTCAGATGGACTTAATCCAGAAAAAGTAGAACGCATTGTCGAACACTGCAAAGGAAAAGTTGGAATATCATTTGGTGTAGGTACAGACTTTACTAATGATGTAGGTCTCAAACCAATGAATATAGTAATCAAGATGAAACAAGCATATCCTGAAGGAGGTGACTGGACAGATGTAGTTAAACTTTCTGATGAGCCTAAAAAACATACAGGCACAGCAGAGATGATAGAATTAGCTCAACGATTATTAAATATTCCGCTGACTTAAGTTTATTTTCTTGCAGTATAACACAAATAAAAAACAGATTTTATCCTTTTTTTAATAATCGAAATTCGGAAAAACCACTTAAAAGTGTATTTTTGCATTAAATTAAATATTTGAAAATGGCAACGAACAGAACATTTACTATGATAAAACCGGATGCTGTAGAAGCAGGTCACATCGGTGGAATCTTAAACATGATTACAGAAGGTGGTTTCAAAATTGTAGCTTTAAAATTGACTCAGCTTACTGTAGCTGACGCTCAAAAATTTTATGAAGTTCACAGTGAAAGACCTTTCTACGGAGAATTGGTTGAATTTATGTCAAGAGGGCCAATCGTAGCAGCTATCTTAGAAAAAGAAAATGCTGTTGAAGATTTCAGAACATTAATCGGAGCAACGAACCCAGCTGATGCAGCTGAGGGAACAATCCGTAAAAAATATGCAAAATCTATTGGTGAAAATGCAGTACACGGTTCAGATAGCGATGAAAATGCAGCTATTGAGGGTGCATTCCATTTTGCTGGAAGAGAGCAGTTTTAATTAAAACGCTTTTTAATAAATAAAAAAAGCTGTTTACTAGTTAGTAAACAGCTTTTTTTATTCAAATGGAAGATTGTTTAAATCTACATTTCCTCCACTAAGTATAATTCCAATCTTTTTTCCTTCAAAATCTTGTCTTTCCTTTATCAAGGCAGCAAGAGCAACAGCACTTGAAGGTTCAACAATTATCTTCATTCGCTCCCAAATCAGACGCATAGCACTTACAATTTCATTTTCACGAACTAATATTATACGTTTAACGTGTTCTTGAATTATTGGAAAATTCACATCTCCTAATTGAGTTTTTAGACCATCCGCAATAGTATCTGTTGTAATATTTCCTTCTATTTTTCCACTCAATAATGATCGATATGCATCATCAGCCTCTAAGGGCTCAGCCCCTATTACTTCTATATTTGCACCAAAATAATGAGCTGCCAATGCTGTTCCCGCTAAAAGACCACCTCCACCAACCGGAACAATCAAAATATCCAAATCTGGATGAATTTCTAACATTTCCATAGCAGCAGTTGCATTTCCACGTATGACACGCAAGTCATTTGATGGATGAATAAAAGTTACTCCTTTTTCCTCAACAATCTCATTAGCTGTACGCATTCTAGCATCAAGAGAAGGAAAACACTCTATTACTTCCCCTCCATATCTCAAAATAGCATTCTTCTTTACTTCAGGCGCATCAGATGGTACAACTATATAAGCTGGAACTCCAAGATCTCGAGCAGCTAGAGCTAATGCTTGAGCAAAATTCCCAGAAGAATGTGTTACAACACCTTTAGTCCTTTGCTCATCCGTCAACTGTGTTATTGCATTAACAGCAGCACGCATTTTAAATGCGCCCATTCTTTGAAAGTTCTCGCATTTAAAATACAAATCATTTCCCAAGAAATTCTCAATCATTCCTGATTCCATAATTGGAGTCTTATGAATAAAAGGCTTTATTCTCTCATGACATTCTAACAATAACTCTCTCATAACAATTTATAAACTAAATGATTCAACAAATAGCATTAAAGTAAAAACGCTCAAAAGAATTGAGCGTTTTTATATTTTTTTATTTTACATCCATTAATTCAACATCGAATATCAGAGTTGCGTTTGGTGGTATAGCACCTCCTGCACCACGCTCTCCATATCCTAAATAAGATGGAATCACAAAACGTGCCTTATCTCCAACTTGTAACAAAGCTATTCCTTCGTCCCATCCTTCAATTACATGTCCTTGTCCTAAAGGAAATTCAATAGGTTTTTTACGTTTGTATGAGTTATCAAACTCTTGCCCATTTTCTAATGAACCTTTATAGTGAACAGCAACTATTTTACCTTTTTCAGCTTTCTTACCGTCTCCTTTAACAATCATTTGGTATCTAAGACCACTTTCGGTTTTATCAAAACCAGCCGCTACTTTTTCCAAAGCTTCTGCTGCTGCTGCTCTCTCTTCTGCAATACGAGCCGCTCTTGAACCTTCGAAAGTTCTAAAAGCTTCAACTGCATTCCAGTTTTTAGCTTCTTCTCCTTCTCTTATAATTTCAATAGAATCGATTAAATCACCTTGAGCAATAGCATCCACTATATCTTGTCCTTCAACAACATGTCCAAAAACAGTATGTTTACCATCTAACCAAGGAGTAGCTACATGCGTAATGAAAAACTGAGAACCGTTGGTTCCTGGACCTGCGTTTGCCATAGACAATACACCTGGTTTGCTGTGGGTCAAAGTAGAATCAATTTCATCATCAAAGTGATAACCTGGTCCACCTGTTCCAGTACCTTGAGGACATCCAGCTTGAACCATAAAGTCAGGTATCACACGGTGAAATTTTAATCCATCGTAATAAGGCTTACCTTGTTGACGAAAATCATTCTCTAAATTCCCTTCTGCCAAAGCTACAAAGTTCCCTACAGTTCCTGGTGTTTTATCGTGTGTTAACTTAGCAATAACAACTCCTTTTGTTGTATTAAATTTTGCGTAAATCCCGTTTTCCATGTTTATTTCTAATTTTTAATAATAGTACAAATATAAAAGTATTCCTTACAAAAATAATATAAAGGAATCACAACTTCTACTTAGAACGCCTCAATGCATATAGAATCAATGACAATAATGCCAAAAAAGCTCCTGCTATACATACACCAGTCCAAGCAAAGTAATTCCACATATAAAGTCCAAAAGCCGAGCCAAACGCTGTTCCCATAAAACTAAATGACATAAAGACAGTATTCAACCTATTACGTGCCTCTGGTAATAAACCATATATACGCGTTTGATTAGATACATGAACCACTTGTAAACCCAAGTCTAACAAGACTATTCCTACTATCATTCCAAGAACCGAAGTTTGAGAAAAATAGAACACCGCGAAGCTTATTAGTAGCATTACTATTCCTGCCAAAATCAACATACCAGAATTTCCTTTTCCTCCAATTTTACCTACTAAAGGAGCTGCAAAAGCACCACAAGCTCCAACTAAACCAAACAATCCTATAGTAGCACTATTGAATTCAAAGGGAGTAGCAGATAACAAAAGTACCATAGTTGTCCAAAAAGCACCAAATTGTGCAAACGAAAGACTGTTAATCCAACTCGCTTCTCTCAATACAACTTGTTCCTTCCATAACAACCATAAAGATTTATAAAGCTCCTTATACCCTCCACTAAAAGTAGGACTGTTTTGAGGTAAAATAATCCACATAAGAACTACTAAAATCAATCCAATAACAGCAGCAATCCAAAACATTTCACGCCACCCTAACCAAGAACCTATAAACCCACTAACTGTTCTAGATATCAAGATACCTATAAGTAAACCGCTCATCACTGTTCCTATCACTTGTCCTTGTTGCTTAGCATCTGACAAAGAAACTGCCATCGGAAGTATTAACTGAGGAACAATAGAAGACACGCCTATTAAAAAGAACGCGATTTGTAACAAAACAAAATTCTTAGCTGTCGCAACTAATATTAAAGCTAATACAGCAAAGATACTTGTAATTACAATTTGCTTTTTCCTCTCTATCTTATCTCCTAATGGAATCATCATTAACATTCCTATCGCGTATCCAGCTTGAGCAAGGTAGGTCGTAGTTCCTGCTAAAGATTCCGAAATCCCGAAATCTTGCGCCATTAATACAATTAACGGTTGCCCGTAATACAAATTCGCCACGATTAACCCCGTAACCGCAGCCATAAAAAAAACATTTGATTTTGATAAACTCATACAGCAAAACTATCATTTTTTAAACAAATGAAACATCATTCCTCTCATTCATTCCATTCTTATCTCCTTTTGTTTTCTAATAGAAAGCGTTGTAAATTTGCTAAAAATAAGTTTTTATGCGCATAGATATCATTACTGTTTTACCCGAACTTATTCGCAGTCCATTTGAAGCTTCAATTCTCAAAAGAGCAATAGCAAAAGGACTTGTTGAAGTACATTTTCATAATCTTAGAGATTACAGCACCAATAAACACAAAAACGTGGATGACTATCAATTTGGAGGAGGAGCAGGAATGGTAATGAGCATTGAACCAATAGATAAATGTATTAGTGCTCTAAAAGCAGAACGTGACTATGACGAAGTAATTTATATGACACCCGACGGAGAAACCCTCAATCAATCGATGGCTAACGGAATGTCAATGCTAAAAAACATCATTATTTTATGCGGACATTATAAGGGAGTAGATCAACGAGTTCGCGATCATTTTATTACAAGAGAAATTTCTATCGGTGACTATGTTCTTTCAGGAGGTGAATTAGGTGCTGCCGTTTTATGTGATGCAATCATTAGATTAATTCCAGGGGTATTAAGCAATGAAACCTCTGCTTTAACTGATAGCTTTCAAGACAATTTACTAGCTCCCCCAATTTATACTAGACCTTCTGAATATAAAGGGTGGAAAGTTCCTGACATACTCCTTAGTGGTAATTTTCCAGAAATAGAAAAATGGAGAGAACACAAGGCTTATGAGCACACCCAAAATAGAAGACCTGATCTATTAGAAGAATAAAATATCTAGCAACTTTTGATGCCAAAAGTCAGAAAAATAGAAAAATAAATTACACAACTATCATAATTTTAGTATATTTGCATCCAATTTGGTTCAACCTCTAGCGAGACCCGTGTATGTTGCTCTAGATAAACACATTATACTATTACAAATGGCAGATTTAATGAAATTCGTACAAGACGAATTAATAACAAGAAAAGATTTCCCTGAATTTAAAGCAGGAGACACAATCACTGTGTACTACGAAATTAAAGAGGGTGAGAAAAAAAGAACACAGTTCTTCAAAGGAGTAGTTATCCAAAGAAGAGGTTCTGGAATCACAGAAACGTTTACAATTCGTAAAATGTCTGGTAACGTAGGAGTAGAGCGTATCTTCCCTATCAACATGCCAGCATTAGAAAAAATTGAAGTAAATCAAAGAGGTAAAGTTCGTAGAGCACGTATTTTCTACTTCAGAGAACTTACTGGTAAGAAAGCAAGAATCAAAGAAAGAAGAAGATAATTCTATTTTTGAGAAAATAAAAAAAGAGATTGTAATTACAATCTCTTTTTTTGTATCCAGATATTTAGTAAATCTATCTCCAATCAATCTTCAAATAACTCATAACCTCTTTTACTTCTGTTTCCACATCTACTTCAAAAAAACTAGATACTATCACCAAATACAATGGCCTATTAACCTTCTGTATTGACATCAAAGACTCGTCTTCAATATTCTCTAAATTAGATACTGTACGAATACATTCCATACTATCTCTGAGCTCCATATAAGAATCGAAGCGATGCTCATCTTCTGAATCATAGAACCAATAACTCGGAGCGCTATCTTCAACAACAAGGCTTTCTGAAGGGTTATAAAGACCAGCAGCCATACCCATTCCTAAAGTTTCAATATCATCTACCAATACACCGTTAGATACCTCATTAAACGTATACGGATTAAATGAAGCATGAACCAAAACCCCCTCCTCATGTTTAAGAGTAAAAACCAATTGAAAAGTTTCCTTATCTAATAAAACTGAATTATCCTTTACAGAAATAATTTTTCCATCTTGCACAATTTTAAACCTAGATGCTTCAGGTTTATTTTTAGCACTTAAACTTCCAAACACTAATACTACTAGACTAAATATAGTCCATTTCTTTAGGAACTTTCTCATTTACTTTTTTTCGCAAAACTACATTTTTTTCCAATAATCTTTTAAGTTTTTTGAACAAAGGAGAGGTCGTGGATTTTTAAAAACGTTTATACAAAAATATATAACTACACTAAAGAAGCAAAGAGACAAAGAAATTAACTGATAGACAGCTTACATCCTCATTCAAAACAAACCTAACACTATATATTAAACAGAAAAGTCTATTAAATTAATGATTCACTATCAAATCCTTACCAAGAATAAGATTGATCAGCTAAATGAAGTCCATTAATCAAGTTTTGTTCAGCTGTTGAAGTATACAATGGCTGAACACTAGGATTAGAAGGATAGCTATCTCCATTGAATCTAATTAGATAATCCCTACCATTGCTATGCAATACCAAATCTTTCCAGCCTTCCGACTTAATATTCGTAATAGAAATGGGAGATTGAGTTACTGTAAATTTAGTCATCAGTTTCCCCTCTGAACTAAGTAACAACAATGTACAACCGCCAGACCCACAAAAATATGGTCCCATCAAGCCAACAAATATTTCCTTTTTCCGATCGTCATTAAGATCATACTCAAAAAATTTGAATTTTCGACTTGATTCCTCAATCAGTTTTTTAGATAAATCATCTTTAAACATCTCATCTAAAATCACGCTTATTAGCTTAATAGTATTATCATTTTGCGTATTTGCTACAGTATCTTTTAAATTATTATTTAAAACTTCTTCAGTAACTACTATATCACTTTTTTGTTTAGTATTAGTAACCTTGCTATCTGATGAAATACAACCAAATAACAAAAAGCTTAATAAGCTAAGAAATAAAACATTTTTTTTCATATCATAATTTTTTTATCCTAACAAAGACATTCCATCTCTCATTCTTTGCATTAAAGCAAAAGAAAGCAAACTAGAAATTAGGGTTATTATTATCGCAACAAAGCTAGCAATTAACATCAAGTTTCTCAAAGATACTTGTACTGAACTAACATTTTTTTCCATCATAATATGATTGTGAATTCCTCTAAAGTTTTTATAGACAAAAATTCCTAAAAAGCTCATTATAAAAAAAATTAATGCAACTAGTAGAGTCAATAGATGAAATGTTGATTGATTCTTGTTAATAAAAATATCACTGAGTGTAATAAAGCCAACTAAAAATAATGCTATTACCGCGCTATAACTCGAGAATTTAAATAATATCAGCATCTTATTATATCCATTGTTTTTTTTTACATTCAAAGGTAGTTGTTTAAAATTTAACGGTAATTGTACTATAGATAATATAGATAGATAAAAGCAATTAATTCAAAATATTCTCTGATTCGCTGATTCGTTAATTTGTAAATACGCTAAGAAGCAAAGAGATTAACTAAAGAACTGGAGGATTTATAAAAAAGGAAGCGAACCGAGCCCAAAGAGCGAACACGCTAGCCCTATAATAGTAAATTCGTAAAATACGTTAATTCGAAGATATGCAAAGAGGCTAAGGAACCAGTAATAAAAGATTAAACATCCAATTAAAACACTTTTAATTACCTTTATAACACAAAAAAGTCCTCACTTTTCAGGAGAACTTCAAACAAGATGGCGCACATTAGATGATTCGCTAATTTGGTGATTCGGGAATACGCTAATTCGAGGATATGCTAATACGCTAAGAAGCAAAGGGCAAAAAAACAGGGTTGAACGTTTAGTTTTAGTCTAATCTACTAAATTAGTAATGGAGTCAGCAAAACTAATATAAGGCTAAAAGACTAATTAACAGACGACTACAAAATAATTAACCCACCTCACTTTTCAGGAGAACTTCAAAAAAGGCAGCGAACCGAGCCCAAAGGGCGAACACGCTGGTTTTATAAAACAAAAAAGTCCTCACTTTTCAGGAGAACTTC
>NZ_FORU01000022.1 GCF_900114085.1 Myroides guanonis
TGATAAAAAATCTTGTTGTAGCTTCAAAAGAGCCTTTGGGGTGCTTCTTCGGTAGTAAGTTTAAGGAAATCGCTCCTTATATATAGGTATACTATTTAATAAAAATGGATTTGAAAACCTTCTCCTTTATATAATAGGTAGTGTTTCGCAACTGGATTACGGATCAAACCCGCAATGACCAAGTAAAAAACTTCAATATCATGATTGCTATAAACAACAAACGTACTGCTTGTGGATGGAATTAAGAAAATCGCTCCTTATACATAGGTATACTATTTAATAAAAGACAATTTTAAAATCTTCTCCCTATATATAGATAGCGATTCGCAACGGGATTGCGGGTCAAGCTCGCAATGACTAAATGGAAAATAATCTCTGAACCATAATAAATAGACAGCAACGCAGAGAAATATAGTGATTACAAATAAGATTGCGGGCCAAGCCCGCAATCTTATTTGTATTTTAAATAGTTTGGTGTGTGGGTAAGATGATATATTAATTCTCCCCTTAAATTAAACTTACTTTTTCGCAAGCTTACATGTCTTACAAAATTGCGATAACTCTTGAATTTCTTCTAAAACTAGAGCATGCTCCTTTTCTAGTAAATCTCTATTTCTTCCTAAATCACTCTCCTTAGCCATTAAAGTAAATCGATTTGAGAATTCATTTTGAATACTGTCATACAATGGTTTTAAAAAGGAAGCATTGGAGAACGTCCCTTTCTCTTCACTAATTTTCTTACGAAGCTTTCGAGCGTACAACTCAGCTAAGTCAAATTGATAATTTGCGAAATTAACTAACGATTCAGCAGTTTCTATATCAGGAGCTACTATCGAAGAACTTTCTTGTGAAAAAACAGTATTTACTTTTGAATTAAAATTTTTAGTAAACATAAATTCCACATTACTCATAGCAAATGAAAAATCTATCCCACTAGGCATATGTAAACTATACATAGCAACATCCCCTATTTGGGTTGCTGGAGATTTAAAATCAGATAACTCGAGTTTATACGTACCATCCCATTCTATTGAATTTTGAGAATATCCAATATTTGCTACCAATAATGAAAATGCTAATACTATTTTATTCATTTTTTAAACTTTTTTATTTGTTTTTTTACCCTAGCAAAATAAGCACTAAAAGGAGACTTTAACAAAACAAATTACACTTAAAGTCTCAACTCTTTCTCCCCACCATAACTTATAAATTAAAGTCTGTTTATAGACTACTCTTAACCTGAATATAACAATTCCTAAAGTTCTTAACCATTATTTATCTCCTCCTCTTCTTCCCTTAAAGATTAGGAAATCTTAGAGGACTAGTTTTGTGACAAATTCAAAAAGTTACAAAATGAGAAAACTATTACTCGGTTTTATGCTAGTATGGGCAACAATTGCGAACTCCCAAAATCTAGAACCGTACTTACAAGCGGCCACTCCAACATCAATACATATAAGTTGGAAAACTACTAGTAATCTAGAATCTAAAGTTCAATATGGTTTAACCATAGAATCCTTAAGTAAACTTGCTATAGGTGACACCAAAATTCTTTCAGATGTTGGGTATCCTGCAAATTACTATTACCACACAACAAAAATAGAAGACCTTCTTCCAAACACTAAATACTATTACAAAGTAATAACAGGGTCTGAAACATCGGAAATTTTATCATTTAGAACGATGCCACTTCCTGGTCAACCAACAACTACAGACGGAAAATTGCGATTTTTAGTACTAGGTGACAATCAAATGAGAAATATGCCAAGATTTGACACTTTAGTTAGTCAAGCCAAGAGAAAGATTTCTCAAAGATGGGGAGCTACTTCATCTCCATCGGATCATGTTGCTCTTACTGTAATGGTAGGAGACCAAGTTGATGTTGGAACACTAGACCACTATGAGCACGTACATCTTAAGAAAAACAAATCTCTTTCTGGACTTATACCTATTCAAACTCTAGTAGGAAATCATGAAACCTATGGTACTTTGGGAATGCAAGCCTATTATGACCATTTCGTTTTAGATGAAATGAAGTATAAAGGCATCAGTTCTGGGACAGAAGATTACTATGCCAACCAAGTTGGAAACGTTTTGTTTGTGGCTTTAGACACCGAACATGTAGGATCTAAACAATTACAGTGGGTAATTGAAGTAATTAACGCTGCAAAAAATGACAATACCGTTGATTGGATTGTTTCCTTAGGACACCGCCCTTATCAAGCAGAACAATATATTGGAGATATCTCTCCTTGGGTTCGAAATACAGTAATGCCTATTCTTACTTCTACTTCAAAACACATTTTACACATTGGAGCACACCACCACCTATATCACAGAGGTCAATTAAAAAACACACCTACCTATCAAATCATTTCAGGCGGAGTTGCCTGGGATCAATATTGGGGCATGGCTGTAGAAGAAGATTATGAAGATGTACAAAAAACCATTCCAAACTGGGCCTATCAAATAATTGAAGTAGATGTAACCAAAGGTAGTTTTGACGTTGAAACCTATTCAATGGGAAGTAAGTTTGAATGGAAAGACAATGCTTTGATTGATAAATTCTATCACATTAAAGGAAAATCGGCACCCCACAAGCCAAAAATAACCACCACTTTAAATGGACAGATAACAAATCTACCATTAAGTATAGAAACTACACCTTATAGTACAGATAGTGACGAGCTTCTAAACTCAACAGAATTTCTAATTTCGAAAACAGCCGACTTCTCTATGATCGAACGTTCTATTTATAGAGATTTTGAAAACTTATTCGGTCCATTAGGGAGCAGAACTGATGAATCTACAGATATTAATGAAGGAGTAGATATAACAAAGCTATCTATTGGAGAAAATGAAATCCCCAACGGAATCTATTATATCAAATACCGACAACGCGACAGAAACCTAAACTGGAGTGAGTGGAGCGAAGTAAAATCCTTTGAAGTAACTAACAGTAATTATGTAGATGCGGAAATTGCAATGGACACTCAGGAATTTTTGCCAAGTACACCAATAGAAGTTCACTTTTCAGGTGCCCCTACGACAGACAATCCTTGGATTGGTCTTTACAAAAGCACACAAACTCCAGGCAGTAGTTCACCATCACAACTTTGGAGTTATTTAGATGAGAAAAGCAATGGTACTATTTCATTTTCAAAAGGATTAAACAACAAAGGTCTTTACTTTGCAACCCTATTTGAAAATAGCGGATATACAGAAATTGTAGAGAGACTCCCATTCTATGTAGGACCGAAGCTTTCCATTGAAACGGATAAGACAATATATCCTTCAGGAAGTGATGTTAAAGTAACCTTTGAAAATGGACCTGAGTTAGCCAATGACTGGATAGGAATCTACAAAGTAAGTCACACACCAAGTTCAGACAATTCAACCAAATGGGAATATGTTACGACAGCAAATGGCGAAATCAATTTCAAAGGATTAGCAGATGGCTATTATTTTGTAGCCTATCTATTACAAGGAGGATACCACATTATTGGAGAAAAGCAGTTTTTCCAAGTAGGAGAACTAATAACCAACATCGCTACCAATAAAACCGTTTATAATTTAAACGAAAACATCATTGTAACTTGGTCCGATGCACCGGGCATACCAAAAGACTGGTTGGGAATTTACCACAAAGATCACGATCCAAATCTAGATGAGCTAATCAGTTATACCTATTTTGAAGGACAAACAGATGGGGCAACAGAAGTAACAGACGAAAACATGCCACAAGAAGAAGGAGAATACTTCATAGTAATGTTCACCAATGACTCTTATGACGAAATTTCGAATCGCGTAAACTTTGAGATTATCAATCCAACAGCTAGTATAGATGACAATGATTCGAGCTCAGCGTTAAGCATTTATCCAAACCCAGTAAAAAGCGGAGGTAACACCTATATTGAATCAAAATATCCAATTGAAAAAATAGATCTTTATGATATGTTGGGTAATTTATTCTACACTACAAAAAACGTAAATGAGTATAACTATAGTTTAATCAATCAGAACTTACCTACTGGGACTTACATCCTACGAGTATATTCCAATCGAGTATATAATGTAAAAATAGTTATTCAATAAAACTATAAACAGTATTAAGGCTAATAAATATAATACAAGCCAATAGGTACAACTTTCAAGGGCAGTTGGTTTCATATAACCAGCTGCTCTTTTTATTAGATAACACACTTTAAGTAATTGTGTTATTTAATCATTAAATGAATTACAAGGTACTTGAATCATGAAAAAATTGTCACAAACAATTTAACTCAATTAAACCCTAATAACTTTTCTGCAACAGCATCTATAAGATATGAATTCTGCAATTGACCATTAATTTGTCATTTAGTTCAACCAGCCTATTACCAATACGACATTAACGATTCATATAATTCTATCATAATATTTAGTTGGTCATTTTTTTACAATTTTCATTTTGTTGGTTCGTAATAAAGTATAATTGCGCCGTTATTAAAGCTTTTAGTCTTTTTAAGTTTAAAAATCGTCCTATCCTTTATATTCTCAAATAATTCTAACCCTTTTCCAGCAATAACTGGCTGAATACAAAGTTGTAGTTCGTCAATTAAACTCAAGTTTAATAACTGTATAATTAAACTACGACTTCCAATAAAAACGTCTTTACCAGATTGATTTTTCAATTCATTAATTACTACTTCTATTGGTTTAGTTGCAATTTCCGCAGTCTCCCAACCTGTATTTTTAAGATTGTGAGAAAAAACGATTTTTGGAATTTTGTCTATTGCTTTTGCGAAATCGTCTAATGCTCTTTCACCTGATGGATTTTTTAACAGTGTTTGCCAGTATTGCATTAGTTGGTAAGTCGTCCTTCCATAAAGGATAACACCTGCATTGTTCAAAAGATCAGTGTAATGTTGATGTAATTCTTCGTCTGCTATTCCCGCAGTATGGTCGCAGTTTCCATCAATAGTTATGTTGAATGCTGCAATTACTTTTCTCATTTCATTATTTCTCATACTTTTTGTTTTGTCAATGGTTGTGCTATCACCAAAGTTTGACCGCAAACTCCTAACTATAAAGACTATATATGTTTCCAAACAGCATTCGTCACTTTCAAATTTACAAAATAATTCTTCTTGTTAATACAACTATACGCCAAGTATCGCATGACAAATCCAATAACTTAATCAAAAATAACAATCATTCAATTTTCAATTATTTTTTAGATAATTAATGGTACAGAGCCAAGAGTTCACTTTGCACCTTCGTAGGTTCAATGCACTATTTAAAATGTAGATGTTCGCTGTTTTATTTGGTTGCATTAATCCATTCATTAATGATTTTCGTCAATTCTGATTTTTCACTTTCAATGTCTTGTAGGCTTTTAAAGGTTACAATAGCTCTAATTATCATACTGTATCCTTATAATTAAAAATAAGGGAAAATTTGATCACTTATTTTTAATAGGAAAGTAGAGTCTATAAACGATTCAATTTCTCCGACAACATCAAGATCTAGCTCTTTATATTCTATTAAAGTGCCTGCATTCTGAATACTATCAATAAAAATCACCTCCATTCCCAACTCTCGCAATTCTAATGCTACAATATTAGGAACTCCATCGATTAGTTCACTTTTGATAAGTACATTCCTCCAAACAGCTTTATATTTTGAATCGTCCATAACCTCTATATCAATTAATTCAGTAGATACATGATTTGGCAGTGGACCTATGTTCACAAAAGCTATCCAAACATTTTTATAATATATATTTTTCATTTTTTCATTTTTAAAAAAATACTACAGAAACTCCTGTCAATCCAATAAACACCATTATTAGTACAAATATATTTCTAGCCCAATAGTTCTTAGACTGTTCTTCTTTCAAATCGGTTTTACAAAACCGAACGAAGATCCACCATAAGAAACCGCCGAGATCTGAATATATTGAGTACGTCATACTAGTAATTTATAGAGAAAAACAAGCTCATTTTTTAAGTTTAAAGTAAATCTAGCAATAATACTTCAAGCTGAGATAAATTATACAACATTTGTTAGTTAAAATTTTAACATTTTGTAATTAGTAGTTATATTGCATTGTTAAACCCATAATTAAACAACACGCTAAGAATCCTCTCTATGCTTTCAAATAATAGATTCAATAGAATTTTTTTATATTTTTCAATAGCTATAATCATATCTAATTTTTTTAGGTTTGATATCCTCCTTACATCAGACTATTTAAAAAAACTTCCTGTTTGGGGATATTTGATTAGTACTTCATTTTTGGAAGCCAGCGGGATTCTACTTGGTACAATGGTAGCCTTATTCCTCTTTTTAAAAAAAGAGAAAAGTAATATAAGTCTTTTTGGTTCATCAACCACTTTCAGTTTATTAATGGCATTAATTCCCCTTATCCTGTTCTTATTTATAGGAATCGATAACGAATACGGAATTGACAATCATCTGTATGGTCTATTAGCATTTTTATGTTCTTTCATTTATTGTATTGTTGAAGAATATGGATGGCGAGGATATCTACAAGAAGAGTTGAAAGGCATAAAGCCATGGCAGCGATATACTTTGATAGGAGTTTTATGGTATTTATGGCATTTATCGTTTATTTCTGACTCTAATTTCTTCAACAATCTACAAGTGTTAATCATATTAATAATAGGTAGTTGGGGATTAGGTCAGGTTGCTATAGCGACTAAATCTATTATAGCCTGTGCTTGTTTTCATTTAGTAATCCAAATCATTTCCTACAACAGTCTTATAAAAAATGGGCTAGATGGAAATCAAAAACTCTTAATAATAGCTATATGTATTATTACTTGGATTCTTATTTTAAAAAAATGGAATTCAAAAACCCTCAGCAAACAAGATTCCTAACTTTATTTCTGACAACGTAGTAAAATACACTTAAAATCATTGCATGTCAATACTAGTAGATAAATATAGAAAAACCACTGTAGTTTGCTTAGCTGTCATTTTACAGTTTATTGGGTTAATGTTTTTTGATATGTACGTTTTACCTAAAACAAATATCGAAGACACCATTACTCATTATCAAAACATCAAAACTGGCAAAAATGATACAAATTACTTAGGCTCTCAATTTTATACTGAAAAAGGGAAAACCTTCTCACTCGAAAAAAATAATTTCGAACTCAACGAAGTGGTACTAGAAGAGACTTTGTTATTCAAAAGTATAACTGCGGTTAGGAACGAAAAAAAGGATTACACAAACATTCTTATTTCCGATTTAAGCGGTATCACTTTAGTATTGACCATTGGATTAGTTCTCTCATCCGGTTTTGGCATACTCGTTTTAGAGAGACAACAAAACGTATCTGAAAACAAATTTCTAAACATCGTTTCCCTTAACTCCCTGTTATTCCTTGTTACTTTATATATGTATTTTATACAAAGCTAATCACTAGAACAGCGATTAAAATTTATTCCATTTCTCGTTCTGTTAAAGAGTTTTGACAATACGGATATTTATCGATTCACCATTTTAAAGAGCAGTTGGTTTCATATAACTAGCTGCTCTTTTTTCTTTAAAAAAAACCTATCTATCACATTCACAAGCTATTTAGAATTAAAACATATTACCTGTTTAGGTGATTTATAGCACGTTTAAATATTTATTTTTTATAAATTAGAGTAGAAAAAAACAAAAAACATGAGACCTCCATAGAGAATTTACCAACATTGCTAATTATGAACACCCTGCTATACGAATATTTAAGAGACGAGACCAATAACCTTTTGATCACCTATACGAACAGACAGAGCGTACCAAAAGAATATCATTTGCAAACCTTTAAATTGTTGGGCAAACAAGGAAGTCGTTTCTTAAACTTACTAGTACAACTACAATTAAACACTCCCCTATTCACATCTGTAAAGCATACTTTTCAGCATATACAAAGTGAGCATCACTATTTCAACATACGAGAAAGCGAAATAGAAACCATTTATAGCAAGAGCACAAAAGAATCAATATTCTCAACCCAGATACAAGCGAAACTCTTAGAACAATCTCCACATTGGAATAAAACCTCAACCCACTACACCCCTTTCCAACATTTGTTAGAACTTCGAAAAGGACGCGTGATGGATATAATGGGATTTTATATTTACGACCAACAATGTCAAGTTTTTAGAGTACTCGCTTTCAATTTGGATTGTCCTATAAAATATTCCTATAAGAGTCTACTTATCTTCCATAGATTACCACATATAAGAAGTTATGAGGTCTTAGCAAAAGCTCCGACATTGAACCAGCCTATTGATTATGAATTCATCATCAAGAATAACGCCTACATCAAAATTACACGAGATGAATTGAAAACGCTTATGAAACATTTTCCCAAAAAGACGATAGAACAATATTTTATTCACATTAAGTTTTTAGAAGCCTTAGACCTTCGCATTTTCACAGACTTACAGTCTGTTGAGATCGGAAGAATAATCGGTTATGAGACGGGAAATGGTTTTCAACACGCTTTTAAAAATCACTTTGGTATGAGTCCAAGTGAGGTTCAAAAAAAGTTTAATATTCTATAAGCTAAATCTCCATTTTTACTTCCATTCCCTATTTAACATTTTAAAAACACTTCGAAGTCATTTCTGAACACTTCAAAGTAGTTTTTGAGCACCCATAAATTGCATTCCGTTTTAGAAATTTACATAAATAACTAGAAACAAAATAGTTATTAGTAAAACAAGGATTTAATCAGCTCTAAGAGCTATTAAAATAAAAAACGGACGTATCACATTTAAAATGCAATTTTCGAGCTTTTTCGTAAAAGCCTCAAAAACCAAAAGCGCGAGAAAAGATCCCGCGCTTCAACCAAAAAAATTCAAAAAGATGAAAGTTTTAAAAACAGTCATAGCCGCTGTAGCAGTGTTTGCTATGACAATCGGAAGTGGATTCGCGATGGACATCAATCCACCAGCAGAACCAGTAAAAAGAATTGTTGAAACTGTTGCAGAAGCACCTCAACAAATGCAACCAGTTCACACAGGCCCATTTTATTATGAAGATGCATCTGGAAATGCAGTACAATTATCTGCTCCTTTACCTACAAACTGTACCCTAGCAGTTACTTCTATAGATTGTATATGGAATGTAGGTGGAAATCTTGTAAGACTATATGCAGCTATCTATTTTGACATGTTTGAGTTAAGATGGAAAGTCATTTTTCCTCTATATGAAAGGACTATTTAATAATACTATTACTTAATCATTTAAAAGCAGTCTCTAAAATTGAGGCTGCTTTTTTAAATTATGTCTAATAGCTTTCATAATTGACACCTTTTGAAATCCATCCTACATTTTTCTTATCCATCAAATAGTAATCAAAAAAATCTAATACCCGATACGTTAAATCTATTCGATTATCCCACATTGAGTGACCTTCTTTTTTATAAAAAAGAGCAATCACTGTTTTTTTATATCGTTGTAATGCAACATACATATGACGTGTATTTTCCCAATGAACATTGAAGTCTTGCATTCCCGTCCACAGCAAAACAGGTGTTTCAAAATTTTGAGCAAAGTGAATAGGTGAGTTCTTATAATATTTTTCAGGATTATCACCAAAAGATTCTTTCATATTATATTGAGATTTTTCCAACATAAGCCAATTTGGAATGGTTCTGTAATAATTATATTCATAATTCCAACTGATTAAATCGTGGGCTCCTGCTCCACTAACCCCTGCTGCAAATAGTTTAGAATTCCCCAATATAAAACTGGTTTTATAACCTCCAAAAGAATGTCCTATCAAGCCTATCTTGGTCTTGTTTATAGATGGTTCAATGCTTGTGATATTTTCAATTCCTTTAGTAACACATTCCACTGCTGACAATCCAGGGCCTTCGTCCGAGACATAAGTATCTGCTTGAAAAACAAAATAACCTTGTTCATTTAACAACGTCCTATTAAAACCGTTTGGATTGTAAAGAGTAGGGATTTCAAATAAAGATCTATCATTTCCTTGTCCTACATCATAAATATAAGTCACCATTGGATATTTTTTAGACGGATTGAAATCTTTTGGATACCACAACACCCCCGTTAAATCCACTCCAAATTTGTCTTTATAATGAATTACTTTCTGCTTTCTCCAGCTATAGAGTTCCTCAGGAACTTCGGGCGCTAATAGTGTACTCACTTTTCCTTTTCTAAAAACCTTTACAGTAGACGGTTGATTGTAATTCTCTTCCGTCCAAATCACCGTTTTTGCATCTTTTGAAACCCCCTTATTCAAGTATGTCAAATTTAATTTATTTGAAGTCATATCAATCATCTTGGTTAACTTATCATTAAACAAACTATAGTAAGAAGTCTTATCTTCATTCGGTTTGCGGATACTAAACACCAAAGGTTTTGTTATATCTGCATAAAAACTATTTGAATTTTGAATTTTATTCTGATAGCTCATCTGATTAATACCCACAAAATTCGTCAGCTGTCTTTTTTTCTTAGTAACAACATCTAAAACAAACAGATTAGATTCGTCTTGATAATAAATGGTTTTAGAATCACTAGACCATATAGGAGTGCTATATTCATCCTTATGTGGAATCTCAAAGCGTTCTTCACTTTCAAAATCATACACTTCCCATTTGTTCTGATTTGGATATATAATGTATTTTTCATTATTGGACCTGTTCAAATTAAAATCTAGACTATAAGAAACCGCTAAATCGCCTTTTTCTCTTAAAGTCTCTAAATCTAATATTCTATAACGCTTGTTTTCATAAATCTGAGAATAGTCTTGGAGCTCCAAAGGTTCGTAAACCAATAGACAATTGGATATTCCAATATTCAAATAATCTTGCTTTTCACTTCGGGGTAGTTCGACTAATTGAGTTTTTGATTGTTTATAGAAAAAAGCCTTCAACTCTCCCTTTTGCCTTGGTCTAACTTTATTTTTTAAATCTCTGTCGTTTCCATTCCATATATCTAGATAGTTTTCTACAGGGTCTTTCTCTGCATTTAAAATCTTATAACTGATAAACAAATCATTATTAAGAAAAAAACTGAGGTTTAATTCAGCAATCGGAGATTCTGATTTTGGCAATTCAATGACTCTCGTTTCTTCTTTTTTTAAATCAACAAAGAGAATCTTATTATCTTTCAAACTAACTGCAATTACTGTCTCCTGAATATTCCAAGTTACAGCAACTAAAGGTTCTTTTAAATCTAAAACCTTCTTTTCATTCAAGGTTTTTAAATCTAAAAAGTAAAGTTCAGTACTATCTTCTCCTTGATACAAAAGTGATGTTTTGGAAGGGTTTACTAAATACTTAGTCACACCTTTTTTAGACCACACTATCTCATTTCTCTTTTTAGCATATTTTTTTAAAACCAATTCCTTTTTCTCGTTAATATAACAGAGTGTTTGCTCTTCTTCTATCCAATCTCTTTGACTTAAAACACCTAAGGAAGTTTTTATATTAGTACTTAGATCTACCTCAACAATCTCCTGGATTCTAGTTCCGATTAAAAAATTATTAGACGTAAATTGAGGTTGAGAAATCCCCGTTACCTCTACTCTTTTTTTAGTATCGGTATGAACTGCAAAAGCCTCATTCTTGCTTCTGTCATTTGGATAAATCTTATATAAAAACGCCCAATCTCCATTGGGCGCCATCGCATCCACATGCCACTCATTCCATCTTGGATCAATAGAAATACTATCTCTTTGAATAGTCGCTAGAGACATAGTCGTATAAAACAACGCAATGAACAAACAATATCTTCTAATATCCATAGTTCTGAGGTTTAAGGTTTTCATTCATCAATAATTCAGATTCTGGAATAGGCAATAAAGCGTGTTTCGCTTCCCAATTTGGTTTAACAGTTTCTAAATCTTGCAGACGGTTGTTTCTCTTTAAATCTAAGAATCGGTGACCACCTTCTGTGAAAAACTCTCTTTGGTATTCCCCTAATAGCTCCGAAATAAAATCAGGTTTACTCAAAGTGGTTGGCAATCCCATTAATCCTCTTCGAGTTCTAATCTCATTTAAAACATTCACCGCATCAGAAACTTTTTCCTGATAAGCCAATGCCTCCGCTTTTATGAAGTAAGCCTCTTCTAGACGAAAGACGATTGAAAATTCATCGGCATTATTAAAGGTGTTTTTATATTTATAAACATGAGAATAAGAATTCATTCCATTACTCACCTCTTTAGTCCAATGTTGCAATCGCAAGTCCTGTGGTTCAAAAGCTGTTAACAATGAAAACGACAAAGCAAAATTCGTTGGAGGTAAACTCGTAAAAATATATATCATAGCATCATTAGTAGGTGAGAAACTGGGAATCAAATCATTAGGACTCATTTGCCAAAGCGTACTTCTAGCACTCTTTTTAAAAGTTTTGTCTAAATCGGTCTCAAGACCATAAAGTGGATTCTCAATTATGCTTTGAGCATATTGTTCTGCTAAATCAAAACGCTTTTGCAATAGATAGTTCTTAGCTAAAATCAATTCTACTACTGCCTTATTAGGGTAAATACGATCTGGGTGTTTATAGGCATTATCCAATGATTCTAAGGCTATTTTCAAATCAGATTCAATTAAATCCAAAACGTCTAAATGAGTCTTTTTACCAATGCGGCTATTTGTTTTGTAATCGGTTGTGGTGATGTAAGGAATATCTCCAAAAAGCTGAGTGAGATAGTGATAATACAGTCCTTTTAAGAGATAAGCTTCTCCCAATAGCACTTTCTTTTCATTTTCTTCCAAAATAGTAGAAGCTTCTAAGCCCTCTATAAAAGCATTGATGTGATAGATGTTGGAATAAGATAGACTCCATAATTGACTTACAGTAGGATCTGAAGCTGTTATACTATTTGTATATAGCAAATCTTCTTGCGAAAATGATTCTAGTTCATCTGTATATCTTCCTAAATCTCCCAAATTTCCACCTTTAAATATAGGAGCATTTCTAAAGTTGGAATACAAATTTGAAAGTGCGGCATTGATAGTGTGTTTATCAGAAAACACAGTTGGAGTGTTTAATTGATTGTCGGGCAGTGCGATTTCAACCAGATCTTCACAGCTTGTAAGGCATAGACTTATCATCAATAAGCCAATCCCTTTTTTGATTAGGTTATATAGGTTTTTCATTGTTTTATTTTGTTAGTGGATATGAAGCAAACATGAGTAAGCTATTCTTTGAATTTTGTAAAACTCATGTTGGAGTTCATAATAATTATTTATTAGTTGATATGAAGCAATCATGAGTAAACTATTCATTGAGTTTGTGAAACTCATGTTGGAGTTCATAATAAAAATTTAAAAGGTTAATTGCATACCGAAAGCAATGGTGCGAAGTGGTGGCAGGTTTCCAATAAATGTGAATTCAGGGTCTATACCGTAATAATTAGTCCAAGTCCAAAGGTTTTGTCCTTGAACATACAAGTTCACTGTTTCTATTCCCAGTTTTGGCAAGGCTAGTTGATAGCTAAGCGATACGTTCTTCAAACGAATAAAAGACGCATCGGAAATAGCTCTATTACTTTGCTGTAATAACATTATCTGATTGAAAGCAGCATTATTAGAAGTTGTTGCTGCTGTATAGTTGCCATTTGGATTAGAAATCGTCCAACGATCTAAAACTTCTAAAGGATAGTTTGTAGATAATAATCCAGGAACGGTAACCATTTTATCAAAATTATAATTGTTTTGTTTTACGAATTGAAACAAGAAGTCTAAACTAAAATTCTTATACGAAAGGGTGTTTTGAAGTCCACCATGGAACTTCATCTCTCGTTCAACAAACACTTTTTTATCTTGAGCATTTATAATATTATTATTATCATAATCTGTGAATTTATAAAGCCCTGTTGAATGATCTATTCCTTCATAATTATAGGTAGGAACGAGGTTGATAGTTTTTCCAATCACATATCTATTCTTATAAGTAGAATCCTCCAAACCAGGAAAAGCAATCAATTTATTTTCAGGAAGTGAGATATTAAAGTTCGTAGTCCAATTCCAATTTTCCGTTTGAACATTCACAGTGTTTAAGTTCAACTCCCACCCTCTATTTTGAACCGTAGCACCAAAATTGTCAGATATAGAAGGAAAACCAGTTATCTCAGGTAGGTTAATCGCTAACAACTGATTGGAAGAGCGATTCTGATACCACGCCAAACTAGTATTGATTCGATCTTTAAATAAACTAAACTCTATAGCTGCTTCTAACTTGGTCGTTTTTTCCCAACTATAATTGGGATTGAAAAGACGAGACGGATACAGCCCCGGCAAACCGTTATACAATACTGTGTTAGCGGTGTAAGTATCCAAATACATATAATCACCAATAGCATCTGAACCCGTAGTCCCATAACTCCCTCTCAGCTTTCCGAAACTCAACCATTGCAAATCCTTAGCAAAACTCTCCTCAGAAAAAATCCAAGCAGCGCCTACTGCACCAAAATTTCCGAACTTATTGTTATCTCCAAAACGGCTTGAACCGTCTCTTCTACCTGTTAGATTCACAATATACTTATCCTTATACGCATAATTTAAACGCGTGAAAAGCGCTGCATATTTATACTCACTATTGCCAATTTGATTAACTTCTTTTATGCGAGCCAAGCCAATATTTCTAATAAAAGCATTGGAACTAAATCCTCTACCGGTAATACTAAATAAATCATTCGTATTGGATTGAAAAGTTCCCCCTAATAAAGCTTTCAAACTATGGTCTCCAAACTTCTTTTCCCAATGAATTTGAGGTTCAATGATAAAGGAATCTGAACTATTATTTGCTTTCTGAGATTGAGAACTTTGACTAGTTCGATTTAAAAAAGGATTCCAAATTGTATGGGGTTCTAACACACGTTCATCCAAAGTATTAGTCGTTAACCCTGCATTGATTTTTAGACTCGTTGAAGGTGTGATTTTATAAGCTATATTGGTGTTCAACACCAACATTTGGACTTCATTATCATAGGTTTTGCCCAAAGGAGCTAAGGGATTCATAAATGTATTATTCTGCCAGTTTAGTTTACCATTTGCTTCATACAAAGCAGGTGCATTGGGTGGCAGTTTCAAAGCGGGCGTGGTCAAATCCGCTGAAGGTAAATCATTGGTAGAAACCGAATAATTCGCCATTACATTGATGTTCCATTTATCATCTTTTGAAAGATGATTCAAATTAATCAAGGCGGAGTTTCTAACAAAGCCTTTGCCCGATTGCGGAAACACCGTTCCATTCTCGCCATGCGCTAAGTTGATATTAAACCTTGTAAAATTATTACCTCCTGACACTCCCAGAGAAATATCCTTACTAATCGCAGTTCCACCAATCAATTCCTTTTGCCAGTCGGTGTAGCGATTTCTATCCCACATTCCGTTCATATCATATGCATTTGCAGGAAAGAGGGTGATTCCATCATTTGCAAAAGCCTCGTCTCTCATTTGGTTGAACTGATCGGTATTCATCATGTTCATGAATTTTCCAACCTTTGAAAAGCTCGCAGAGCTGTTAATCGTAAAACGAGTTTTCCCCGCTATTCCTTTCTTGGTGGTAACCAACACCACTCCATTCGCACCTCTCGAACCATAAATAGCCGTGGCATCTGCATCTTTCAGTATCTCAATACTTTCAATGTCTTTTGGATTAATACCGTTTAAAACGCTTATAGAATTATTAAACAAATTAGTTGTAAACCCAGAGCTATTCATTACTGAAATATCAGAAATTGGAACACCATCAATTACATACATGGGTTTATTAGCATCAGTACTAGAAAGCCCTAAACTATTCTTTCCTCTAATTTCAATCTCAAACCCACCTCCTGCTATTCCGGTATTTTGAGTAATATGCACCCCCGCCATGCGTCCTTGAAGTGCCTGAAGAGGATTCACCACTGGGCTCAATTCAATATCTTTTGCGGTGATTTTAGCGATACTCCCCGTGCGTTCTCTTTCTTTCACATTATAGTACCCCGTATTGATTGTAATCTCTTTCAAAGACTCTGTGTTTTGATTGAGTTTTACAATCATCGCATTGACCTTCACTTCCCTTTCCTGAGAAGTGTAGCCCATAAATTCAAAGAGCAAACTCGCTCCTTTTGGTGCTTTAATTTTAAAAGCCCCATTACTGTCGGTCACTGTAGCGGACTGTGTTCCTTTAATTAGAACCGTCACACCCACTAATGGTCCTTCTGCCCCATCTACTCTACCCTGCACAGAAATAATTTCCTGTGCATAGAGTGAAGTAGATAAACAAAAGAATAACCACAGCAAGCTGATACAGCTTGTGTTGTATTTGTTTTTCATAATTTTGAATGTTGATTTGTTGATTTGTTGATGCGCGAATGCGATTATTTGTGAAGGAGCGAAGAAGCAAAGGAGCGAAGAAGCAGGGTCGAGCGTAAAGTTTTAGTCTAGTAGACTAAAATAGCTACGGAGCCAGCAGGCGTGCTGGAGTAAGAAGCAAAGACGCTGAGATCTGATTACTTTTCTCATTCCCCTATTTTCTATCTACTGTCTCCTAATTTCCGTCTCCCGTCTCCAATCTCCTATCCCCTATTCAAGCTACTTAAACGGATTAACCAGTTTTAGTTTTACATTAACCACCGTATCCTTAGATGCATTAAGTTCGAGAAGCTCATAACCCTTAGCACCTATAAGGATATGCCCCCCTTTTAATACTTTACAGGAAAATTCTCCATTTTTATTTGTGGTAGAGAAAGCCATATCTTCATTTTCATTGAATACATTACTTTGAGTTATATAAACACCAGTTAATCCCTTTCCTCCTTTATCTGTAACTCTACCCGATATTTTAACTCGTTTCGTTACGTCAAAACGAGACTCTAATTTGTGTAATTCATTAGGTGGGTACGCCGACTTTTCAAAGTTTGGTATTCTTCTCAGCTCAACATTTACTGCTTGACTTTTGTCTAAGTTTCTAAGTCCATGTGGCATATAACGATGTTTTTTATCTGTTATAATAATAGACCCACCTTTATTAATGGTAAATTTGAAAGTCCCGTCTTTTTGTATAAAAGTATGGCGGTTTGTTCCTATCACATCCCCAAATACCATATGTTCAGCAACACCCTTTTCTAAAACTGTGATTACCCCTAATGGTGGTTTTCCGGTGTCTTTCACCGTAACCCTCCCTGTAATGGTTATTGTTTCTTTCTTTTGAGCATAGATCGCTCCACTTATGATTACTAGGATTAGTATCATTAAATTTCTTATAAATGTATTTTTCATTTGATTGTTGATTTGGTTATTCGTGAATACGCAAATTTGCTAAGGAGCAAAGAAGCTAAGAATGGTTGATTTGTTTGTAATGCTGATTTGTAAATCTGTGAATCTGGTTATTTGTTGATTCGTGAATTCGTGAATTTGTAAATGCGTAAAGGAGCAAAGGAGCAGGGTCGAGCGTAAAGTTTTAGTCTACTAGACATTTTCTTAACGCTCCGCCCCCCCCCCCTGTCTACTGTCTACTGTCCCCTTTTTAAAGACATAATTCATCCGTTACGCGTCTCAACATCCCGTTGAAAGCATCGTAAATTGTAGTTTGTTTTTACTTGTAGATATCCGTAAACAAGTGTGTAGAATTCCAATCTGAGGTCGCAAAACCTTGTTAGTAATACGGACTTTTGAGTTCTCTTTGCAGAAAGTGATTAACTATTTAGAATAAGCTCATTTACAAGTTTTTTTTCATAGGTTTTAAGTTGTTAGATGCTCGATAATCGGTGATCGGTGATGCGTGATCAGTGATCAGTTTTCGAGACTTGGGTTAATTTATAATTTGAGTAATTGAAAATGTGAATTGGTTGTTATGCTGTTACGAGGTTAAGAAGTTATGTTGTTACTCACTAGATGCTCGATAGTCGATGTTCGATAGTTGAAACTGCGAGAACACGAACTGCAAACCTCTAATTAACTTTATGTCATACATACTAAGACACTTACTTACCACCGATGTGTTTCCCATCTTTTCCCATATAAAATCGCTCACACACCGCTAGCACTACGGCTACAACTGGCTGACACTACGCTTTAGAGTAGAGGGAGACTAGGGGTTGACTAGAGGGAGCCATAGAGTATCTGTTTTTTATGGTAGACATTCCTCTTGGGGAGAGGTGTTTTTGTATTTCTGCATTTTCGCCAATCGCTAACTGCTTTTTTGCCAATTGCTAACTGCTTTTTGCTAATCGCTAACTGCGGTTTTGCTAATCGCTAACTGCATTTTTGCCAATCGCTAACTGCATTTTGCTAATCGCTAACTGCGTTTTACTTCGTCAGTTCGCTATGCTCTTGTTGCTTTTCTAACTTTAGGTAAAGCATTCACATCTAGTATTCACACTTCAGGATTCACGCTCCAACAGGACAGAGCGTCAATAAACAGTCTGGTAGACTGTTTTAGCGAATGGGCCAGCAGGCGCCTTGGCCAAAAAGCAAAACTGCGAAAATGCGATTAGCAAAAAAAAAGGGAGAACAATATACTATAAGAGCCATCGCTCAAAAACCTTCACAGATAGTCCATTTCGAAAAACAGACTATCAAAACCACAATCTAGACTCCCTGACAAAGGATATTTTAATCCTTTATTTGGAAAGTGTTAAGAAAGATGCTACTTTTAAGCTGTCAAAAATAAAAATAGAGCACAGACTATCGCTTTCTCCAAAAAGGAAGCTTAGAAAGGGAATGGACAAGTAGAAAGAAGGATTTGAACCTTAGTTCTACAACATCCGACATGAGACAGATTTTTTGAAAGCCTCCTCTACCCTTTTGGTTTGGAGAAGTAGCGGGGAGCTACTGGCTAGAAACAAAAAATCGTTCTCACAATTTGAAATTATGGAACGATGTTTTTTATAAGGTATGATGAAGTACAGTTGCACAAAAGCAATAGGACGGACTCACACTTACTCTAGACTCACGGTGACTAGCCACTCCAATCTTAGTATTGCTACTAAATTTTGAAGCTCCACCTAAAGCTCACATGAGAACCGCCCACATGCCGTTTGCAAAAGTACAAAACTTTTGAGCATGGAGCGATATCATGGTCTTCTCGGTGGAAAATAGTCGTTTTGAGTTGAGAAAACATCGTCAATTATGTCTTTACAGACTTAATTATCAATTATGATATTACAAATATAGTAAAATTATTTATACGCACAAACATATACTAAAATATTAGCCTTTTAAAATACCAAACTAAAGAAATTAATACATGAGCAGAAAAGATTCACACCTATATATTAAAGAACTAGCAACTAAATTAAGAGCCAAAAGAATTGAGCGTGGTTATACTATTGCTGACATTTGCAAAATGATTGGTGTTGTAAAAGAGACGCTTTCTAAAATAGAGAAAGGAGAATCAAAAAATATAATACATCTACTTGATTATGCAAGAGCTGTTGGTGTAGAATTTTCTAGTTTAGAGTCAATGAATCTATCTTTTGAACCTCTAGTACCATTAAGTGAAGAAGAGCTAAATGAGACTGGTCTTACAGCTATTATACGCAAGCATATAATCAATACTACATTTCTAGACACTGGAAAGGTTGTAGCTCAAATAAAAGACGAACTTGTCGGCAAAGGCTTAATTGATAAGGGTACTAAATCAAATGTTATTTCAAACGTAATGTCCAACTTGCTTAAAGAAAAGGAAGTTAGCAATATTTCGAAAAACCCTAGCACTAGAGTTTATATTAAGTTCGTGAAGGAGGATGAGGATAAGAAATAAACATTAAGAAAAATAATTTCACATACACATAATGATTTTCACAATAAATGACAGATTGGTATGGATAACATTGATCACTTTGTTTATTAATTTATTAGGCATTGTATATATGGAAGATATTTGGAATAAAATTCTCATTGCTATTCTCTCAGCATTTATAGCATTAGTACTAAAACACTTTTATGATAATAATCAAAAAAAGAAACGTTTAAAAAAAATTGAACTTGCATTTAAACAAATTTTATCAACTAGTATCCTTGATTGTCTTATTAGTTTAAAAAAATATTCAGAACATATGAGTACAGTGGTAGATATTGAAACAACTAAATTCAAATTCCCACCAACAAACTCTATAGATATTGATTTACTAAATCTATTTGATAAAACAGATTTAGTCGATATTTTCACTAAGAAAGGAATTGGTATTAATATTATATATGATATAAATATGTGTATTAAAATGCTTCACGATGAAAACCCTAGGGCTATTATAGTACATTTTAAAAACACTATGAACGATATCATTATAGATGATAATAGAACTCAAACAGATTTAAAAGAAGAATTTGCTAGCAACCCTAGATTACTAAATGATTTTCTAAACAAATCTCAACAAAACAAATCGGACACATATGATGTAACAGTTGAAAAATTTAAAGTTTTCACCTTTAATTGTAGTAAGACCATTGCTTCAATCAATCAGCTACTTTTAAAATTTTAATCATTAGCTGCATTTAATTAAAGATCAAATGATATCTAAAAATAAAGAAGATATAAATAATAATAATAATAGCGTCAAGGAGCTAATTTTAAAATAACTTGATGAGCCATGTAGGCTTCCCCAAAAATAGGACAGTTGTTAATTCAAATTTATTAAATTTAAAATTTTAAACTGTCATTATGAAAACGAGCAATTTTAGCGAGAGTCAAATCCTTAAAGCCCTTAAAGAAAACGAAGAAGGACGATCTGTAGGAGATGTATCCCAAGAATTAGGTATTGATAAAAGCACCTTTTACTACTGGCGCAAAAAATACGGAGGTATGGAACAACAAGAACTTAAGCGTCTGAAAGAACTTGAAGAAGAGAACAACAGACTCAAATAAATGTATGCTGATGTGAGCTTAGATAATAAAATGCTAAAAGATTTACTGTCAAAAAAGTTCTAGGCCCATCTGATAAAAAGATTAGGGCAAACTATCTCATTGAACGATACATTATATCTATCACACGTGCATGCAAACTCGTAAAACTAAGCAGATCCATGTGGTATTATCAAAGCAAAAAAGATGATACTGAGGTTATCGCCAAACTGAGCATGCTAGCGGAAGAATATCCCACGCGTGGTTTTGATGAATACTATTACAAAATCCGACGTGAAGGGATCCAATGGAATAGAAAACGCGTT